>CBDBNN010000002.1:0-526868 GCA_965207895.1 Dehalococcoidia bacterium | reverse complement strand
TGCACCTGGAAGCAGGTGGCGGAGGAATGCGGCATCAGCGCCTCCACCTTGACTCGTATGGCGCAAGGCAGACACCCCGACGTGAACGGCCTCGCGGCGCTGGCGACCTGGTCGGGTCTGGACGTGAACCGATTCCTTAGAAACCCATCCGCCGGGGAAGAACCGGAGCCGCTGGCGGTGATATCTTCCTGTCTGCACTCCGACCCCCGTCTCAACGAGCGAGCCGCCGTCGCCCTCGACCAGATGGTTAAGGCAGCCTATAGGAGCATGACGAGCCGGTGAGCGGACTCAATATCAGCGGCTTCATCTGGGGCATCGCGGACGACGTGCTGCGAGACGTGTACGTCCGCGGCAAGTACCGCGACGTCATCCTCCCTATGACGGTGATCCGACGGCTCGACGCCGTGCTGGAGCCGACCAAGGATGCGGTTCTGCGGATGAAGGAGCAGTTGGACAGCGCGGGGATCACCAACCAGGACGCCGCCCTTCGCCAGGCATCCGGCCAAGCCTTCTACAACACTTCGCTCTTCCGCCTCCGCGACCTTGCATCACGCGGCCGGCAACAGCAACTGCGGACCGACTTCGAGGCGTACCTCGACGGCTTCTCTCCGAACATCCAGGAGGTGCTGGAAAAGTTCAAGTTCCGCAACCAGATACCGACGCTCGTTGATGCTGACGCCCTCGGATTCCTGATAGAGAAGTTCCTGGACAGCTCCATCAACCTCAGCCCGCAGCCGGTCCTAAACGGCGACGGCTCGGTGCGGCTGAACGGCCTGGACAACCACGGAATGGGCACGGTGTTTGAGGAACTCATCCGGCGATTCAACGAGGAGAACAACGAGGAGGCGGGAGAGCACTTCACTCCCAGGGACGTGGTGCAACTCATGGCTCGTCTAATCTTCCTGCCCGTAGCCGAGCAGGTTCGTTCCGGCACCTACCTTGTCTACGACGGCGCTTGCGGCACAGGTGGAATGCTGACAGTCGCCGAGGAGACGCTGACGCAGTTGGCTGGTGAGAAGGGCAAGGAGGTTTCCGTTCACCTCTACGGCCAGGAGGTCAACCCGGAAACCTACGCCATCAGCAAGGCCGACCTGATCCTGAAGGGAGAGGGCGTCGAGGCCGACAACATCGGGTTCGGCTCCACCCTTGCCGCCGATGCCTTCCCTGCCGAAGAGTTCGACTTCATGCTCTCCAATCCGCCCTACGGCAAGAGTTGGAAGACCGATCTGGAGCGCATGGGCGGCCGGTCCGGCATCATGGACCGCCGCTTCCTCGTCGAGCATGGCGGCGATGCCGACTACTCCCTCATCACCCGTTCCAGCGACGGCCAGATGATGTTCCTGGCCAACATGCTCAGCAAGATGAAGCGGAACACGGACATGGGCAGCCGCATCGCCGAGGTGCACAACGGTAGTTCCCTCTTCACCGGTGACGCAGGGCAGGGAGAGAGCAACATTCGTCGTTGGATCATCGAGAACGACTGGCTGGAGGCCATCGTCGCACTGCCCCTCAACATGTTCTACAACACGGGCATCGCCACCTACATCTGGGTGCTGAGCAACCGCAAGGCGGCTCACCGTCGGGGCCAGGTGCAGCTCATCGACGCCACCCAGTGGTTACGCCCCCTTCGGAAGAACCTGGGCAACAAGAACTGCGAGCTATCGGACGAGGACATTCGCCGAATCTGTGACGCCTTCCTTGCCTTCAAGGAGACGGAGCAGTCGAAGATATTTCCGAACGAAGCATTCGGCTGCTGGAAGGTAACTGTTGAGAGGCCCCTGAGAATAGAGGGGATTAATCCTGAGCAAGTCTACTCGGCGAAAGAGATAAGGGCGCTCAAAGATGGCGGCAAGCGGTCTGAGACCGCATCTCCGGTTATCAAGAAGATTCACAAAGAGGGAGCAGAGGCTGACCCGCTGCGCGGGCTGTTTGCGGCTACCATCAAGGGCAAGCCCGCCGTCGTCGAATATGAGCCGGACACGGACCTGCGCGACACTGAGCAGGTGTCGCTGTTGGAAGAGGGCGGCGTTGAGGCGTTCCTCCGCCGTGAAGTGTTGCCCTACGCTCCCGATGCCTGGTACGTGCCCGCCAGCGTGAAGGTCGGCTACGAAATCAGCTTCACCCGTCACTTCTACAAGCCCCAGCCGCTCCGACCACTAGAGGAGATCCGAGCCGACATTCTGGCCCTGGAGCAGGAGACCGAAACCACACTAAGGAGTATCGTGGGCGGCTAATGCCATGACTGGTCATGACTCAGACAAAGAGAAGCTGCGCAGTCTACTCAACGCGGTGCGGTCATTGCAGCGGGCGATGACTGATGTATCAAGTGCAGCTCTCATGTATCGTATCGACAACTGGGTTTCCTATAGGCAGTTCGCCAAGAAATATACCCAGCTTGTTCGTCTAGTGGCCACAGAAACAAGCCTTTCGCCACTGCTTGATGAGTTCGACATTGATAAGATGCCTGGCCCTGATAATCTCCTGCCCTCTGAGCAGAAAGCAATATTCGAAACCGTTGTCATGGAGCTAGCTCTACTGCGAGGTCATCTTGAGACGAACATTGGAGTAGTTGATGATGAGGTTCGCGCCCTTCGAGATTTCCTTCAGTACCGACTAAGGAGTGCCATGCTCAAGAAACCAGCGCAAGAAAGTGAAGTGCAAGATGTGATTGAGCAACTTCTAATAGGGCGGGGACTGTTCAAAGGGCAGGACTATGATCGCGAAGTTGGTCGGGTAAAGATCTCCATAAAGGAAGCGATTCCAGATTTCATTCTACAAAAGCTGTCGCTCGCATTAGAGGTTAAGCTGACCAAGACGCAACAGCGGGTTAGAGACGTCATAGACGAAATCAATGCCGATATAGCATCTTACTCCAAGAAGTACGCCCACCTTCTCTTTGTGGTATATGACCTAGGCCATACAGAGACGAGATGGAATTCCGGCGAGACCTTGAGAACACATACAGTGTTGCTGTTCTGGTCGTCAAGCACTGATATGGATAGAATCCTCAGGGAAATCCGGAAACGCCCCGTGGTATGTGATAGAGAACGGAGCCAATGCTGACCAACGTCCAACCTTACCCTTACTACAGGCCATCCTACGTGAACTGGCTGGGCTACCTGCCGGAGCATTGGGAGGTGCGACGGTTGAAGCAGGTCTGTCAATTGGCTTATGGAGACAGCCTGAGCGCAGAAGACCGTATAGCGGGAGACGTACCTGTCTACGGCTCTAACGGGCAGATCGGCGTCCACAACGCTGCCAACACACTTTCCCCTTGCATCATCGTCGGACGCAAGGGCTCCTTTGGTAAGGTCACTTACCTCGGTAGGGATGCGTTTGCCATTGATACCACGTTCTTCATTGATGACCGCTATACCGATGCTGACCTGGGATGGTTGGCATACGCCTTGGCGCTATTGGGCTTGGATTCAATTTCCCATGACTCCGCCGTGCCGGGACTGAATCGCAACGATGCCTACGAAAGCATTCTCCCCCTCCCACCGCTACCAGAACAGTGGACCATCGTGCGGTACTTGGATCACGTAGACCGGCGCATCCGCCGATACGTGGACGCCAAGCGGAAGCTCATTACGCTGCTTGAGGAGGAGAAACAGGCCGTCATCAACCAGGCCGTCACTCGCGGCCTCGACCCCAACGTCCGCCTCAAGCCCTCCGGCGCCGAGTGGCTTGGGGACGTGCCTGAGCATTGGGATGTCCTGCGAGTGGGACGCTTTTCCAAAATAGGCAACGGTTCGACACCTTCACGTGGCAATGCCGCGTACTGGACCGATGGGGTACATCCTTGGTTGAACAGTTCAAGCGTCAACCAAGGGGTCATTACGAGGGCTGACCAGTTCGTCACTGACTTGGCACTACGTGAGTGCCACTTGCCACGCTTACATCCTGGCAGCGTGTTGGTTGGGATTACAGGGCAAGGCAAGACCAGAGGAATGGCAGCTGTCCTCAGCATAGACGCGACAATCAATCAGCACATGGCTTTCATCACTCCGGACATGACACGCGTGTCATCACACTACCTTCAAATGTGTCTGACCGCCGCCTATAGCGAGCTTCGTGCCATCAGCGATGATTCAGGCAGCACTAAGGGTGCGCTGACCTGTGAGGACATCAAGCGCTTCAAGGTTGTGCTGCCACCCAGAGAGGAACAAGACCGTCTTGTGTCAGAGGTCAGACGCGAATTTGCTGGTGTGGACGCCACCATCGGGCGCACCCGCCGTCAGATTGAGTTGGTGCAGGAGTACCGCACCCGCCTAATTGCCGACGTGGTGACGGGCAAGCTGGACGTGCGCGAGGCGGCGGAGTACCTGCCCGACGAAGCCGAGGACGACACTCCGATAGGAGAAAGCGACCCGCAGCAGAACGGCTTGGCTGAAGTATTCCACGTCGCTGAGGAAGAAATCGCAATCGCAGAGGAGGTGACAATATGATCGATTGGAGCAAATGCCCGACGGTTGAACAAATTCCAGGCAAGGTGAGCGGGGCTTGGGTGTTCAAGAACACCCGACTGCCCCTATATGTCCTCTTCGACAATCTGGCCGGAGGAGCGACCGTCTACGACTTCATCGACTGGTTTGGAGGAGTATCAGAATCTGAAGTGAGTGAGGTTCTGGAGTTCGCGGCACAGGAACTACGTGCCGATCTTGTGGTTGCCGATGCGCATCCTGTTCGATAACGGCACGCCCAGACAGCTGCGACCCCGCCTTTTCAACCATGAAGTCGAAGAGGCTAGGGGGCGCGGCTGGGACACCCTGTCGAATGGAGAGCTGTTGGACAGGGCCGAAGGAGCTGGTTTCGATGTCCTGCTCACTACCGATCAGAGCCTCCGGTACCAGCAGGACATGTCGGATAGACGAATAGCCGTGGTGGTGCTGATGAACGCCAATTGGAATCGAATATCGCGTCAAACGGAACGCATCCGCGCCGCCATAGACGGCATACATCCGGGGGAAGTACGAGAAGTTCCCATCCCAATGCGAAATGAGGATTAGCGTGAGCGCCATGACCATCACCGCAAGACGTACTCCTGCCGGGGGAGTGATCGCATGATGGCCAAATCACTTTCCGAATTGCGGGCACTCACCGACGATGAAGTCATCGAACGGCATGACCGCCAAGCGCAGAAAACTCACGTCGGTCTCAATTACTGGGAGGACGAACTCAATCGTCGTTACCAGCAGCGGCACACGGAAGCCATGCACAGATACACAAAGTGGATAACGGTAATGACGTTGGTCGTCACCGTAGCCACCTTAGTCAACGTTGGAATAGCGGCAGCCATGTTCATATTGAAGTAAAGGACATGGTGAGGCGAAGAGACGAGAATTAACGTGACCACCGACACCAGCGAGAGAGGCCTTGAACGTCTCATCTGCGAGGCGCTGACGGGTGCCGACTGCGAGCCGTCGCAGAGTGGTGACGTGGCGACCGAACGGCCGTCGAGCTACGGCGCGGGCTGGACGTGCGGCGAGCCTCAGGACTACGACCGGGAATACTGCGTGGACCTAGGGCAAATCTCCGAGTTCCTCCGTGCCACCCAACCGGAGGTCGTCTATGCGCTCAACTTGGATGATGAGAACCCGACCCGGCGGAGGTTTCTGGCTCGTCTGCAAGGCGAGATCACCAAGCGAGGGACCATCGACGTTCTCCGTAAGGGTATCAAACATGGCCCGCACCAGATCGACCTGATGTACGGCACGCCGTCGCCTGGGAACGAGAAGGCTGCCACCCTATACGAGCAGAACCGCTTCAGCGTGACCCGGCAACTGCGCTACAGCAACGACAACGCGCAGCTTGCCCTGGACCTGTGCCTGTTCGTCAATGGGTTGCCCGTCGCCACCTTCGAGTTGAAGAACAGCCTGACCAAGCAGACGGTGGACGACGCCGTAGAGCAGTACAAACGGGACCGCAGCCCCGGGGAGCGGCTCTTCGAGCTTGGCCGCTGCCTGGCCCACTTCGCCGTGGACGACCACGAAGTGCGTTTCTGCACCAAACTCGACGGCAAGGCGTCCTGGTTCCTGCCCTTCAACAAGGGTTGGAACGACGGCAAGGGCAACCCGCCCAATCCCAACGGCATCAAGACCGACTACCTGTGGAAGCAGGTCCTCACCCGGGACAGTCTCGTCAACATCATCGAGAACTACGCCCAGATCGTTGAGGGCAAGGACGACAGGACGGGCAAGAAGAGGCGGGAACAGGTATGGCCCCGCTACCACCAGTTGGAGGTGGTGCGGAGTCTGCTGGCCGATGCATCAGTCAGGAGAGTGGGAGCCAGGTATCTTATCCAGCACTCGGCGGGCAGCGGCAAGTCCAATTCCATCGCGTGGCTGGCCCACCAGCTGATAGGGCTGGAGCGGGACAACGCTCCCATCTTCGACACCGTGGTCGTAGTCACCGACCGCAGGTTGCTGGACAAGCAGATACGGGACACCATCAGGCAGTTCTCCCAGGTCGGCTCCGTCGTGGGCCACGCGGAGAGGTCAGCCAACCTCAGAAGTCTGATTCAGGGAGGCAAGCGTATCGTCATCTCCACGGTGCAGAAGTTCCCCTTCATCCTGGACGCCATCGGCAACGACCACCGAGACCGCAGCTTCGCCATCATCATCGACGAGGCACATTCTAGCCAGGGCGGTAGGACTTCTGCGGCGGTGTCCAGGGCGCTTGGGGAGTCTGGTAGCGAGGAGGAGGACGAGACCACCGAGGACAAGATCAACCGCATCATGGAGAGCAAGAAGATGCTGGCCAACGCCAGCTACTTCGCCTTCACCGCCACGCCCAAGAACAAGACCCTGGAGATATTCGGCGCGCCCGTCCCGGAGGGCGGCAAGGCCAGGCACGTTCCCTTCCACTCCTACACCATGAAGCAGGCCATCGAGGAGCGGTTCATCATCGACGTGCTGGCAAACTACACGCCGGTCGGCAGCTACTACCGGCTGGTGAAGACGGTGGAGGGGGACCCGGAGTTCGACACCAAGCGTGCGGGGAAGAAGCTGCGGCGCTACGTGGAAGACCACGACCACGCCATCCGATTGAAGGCCGAGATCATGGTGGACCACTTCCATGAGCAGGTGGCGGGGTTGCAGAAGATTGGCGGACTGGCGCGGGCGATGGTGGTCACCAGCAGCATCCAGCGGGCCATCACTTACTTCCTCGCCATCCGTGACTACCTTGCGAAGCGCAAGAGTCCATACAGGGCCATCGTCGCCTTCTCCGGCGAGCCAGAGTACAACGGCGGGAAGGTCACCGAGACGTCCCTCAACGGCTTCTCGTCGAACCTCATCGCCGAGAAAATTCAGGAGGAGCCGTACCGCTTCCTGGTGTGCGCCGACAAGTTCCAGACCGGCTACGACGAGCCGCTGTTGCACACCATGTACGTGGACAAGCCCTTGTCGGGCGTGAGAGCCGTGCAGACCCTCTCGCGGCTCAACCGGGCGCATCAGAAGAAGGACAACGCCTTCGTGCTGGACTTCGCCAACGACGCCGACACCATCCAGCGCGCCTTCGCCGACTACTACCGCACCACCATCCTGTCCGAGGAGACCGACCCCGACCGGCTCCACGATCTGAAGGCGGCCCTGGACGGCTACCAGGTCTACGGCCCTGCACAGGTGGACGAGTTGGTGAAGCGGTTCTTGGAGGAAGAAATCCGAGAGCGTCTTGACCCCATCCTGGATGCCTGCGTCTCCGAATACAGAGAGCAGTTGGACGAGGACGGGCAGGTGGACTTCAAGGGCAAGGCAAAGGCGTTCCTCCGGGCCTACGGATTCCTGGCCGCAATCCTGCCCTACACCAACGCTGAGTGGGAGAGGCTATCCATCTTCCTGACGTTCCTGGTGCCCAAGCTGCCCGCCCCGGAGGAGGACGACCTGTCGAAGGGGATTCTGGAAGCCATCGACATGGACAGCTACCGGGTGGAAAAGCAGGCGGTGCAGGCCATCCAGTTGGCCGACGAGGACGCCGAGATCGGGCCGGTCCCAACCGAGGGCGGCGGTCAGAAGCCGGAGCTGGAGATGGACCGCCTTTCCAGCATCATAAGGGAGTTCAACGACCGCTTCGGCAACATCGAATGGAAGGACCGTGACAAGATCGAGAGGGTCATTGCCGAGGAACTGCCCGCCAAGGTGGAGCAGGACAGGGCCTACCGGAACGCCAAGGCCAATTCCGATCGGCAGAACGCCCGGATCGAGCATGATCGGGCATTGGAACGGGCCATCACCGACTATCTCGCGGATCACGCAGAGCTGTACAAGCAGTTCAGCGACAACGACTTGTTCCGCCGGGAACTCTCCGACATGATCTTCGCATTGACCTACGCTGGAGCGAACACGACCGTCGGCGCATAGGCGCGGTATTGGGCGAACTGATGAGGTTCCGACCAGTCTGCCGATGCCCCATGAATCTGAAAGTTTCCCGTCGGAGGAGAAACACGGGGCGTAAGTCTCTGAAGGACCGGCGCAATGCCGAGACAACGCACCGACTACCACAGAACCACCTATGACTTCCCTGGCGACTTCACGGAACGCCTCAAGCGATTCCAGAAGGAGTCCGGCCTGTCGTGGTCTGAGATAGCCCAGCGCGTCGACGCCTACCGCCACACGGTCTTTCGTTGGGTCAATGGCCGCAGCCGTCCCAACACCGAGCACATGATGGCCCTGCTCGCAATGGCCCAGGGACTGGGACTCGCTCACGTATTCACCGAGTAGGGATGCTGCTCTACAACCGATAGTGAGGGAGGCCACCGGAAGTTGATGGTCTCCCTCACATGCACCTAAGCGGCTCCCGCCTCAGGCTGCATCAGCAATGCTGAGTAGCTTGGGGCCACCACGTGGTCCACCGACACCCTCCCCGTGCCGTCGTACCCGGCCCGGAAGGCGTACTCCACCTCGGCTCCCCAGGGCACGCGCCCGCCGACGCGCACCGCGCCGCCCCTGGACGTGCCGTCTCTCCCGCGTGCGCCGTGCACCACCATGCCGCTGCGCTCGCCCTTCTTCCAGCCGAGCACCTTCATCGCCACAGGCATCACCCGCTCCGGATCCTGCCGCTTCTGGAACAGCGCCCCGTGCAGCTTGCGCAGCACAACGGCCGACGGGCTGCGCTGGCCGTTCATGATCTGGGAGAGGTGGCCGGAGCTGATGCCCGCCCTGCGCGCCACCTCGTTCTGGCTGACCCCGATGGCGTCCATCTGATCCCAGATGAACTGCCGGTCTACGTCGGGGCACTGGGCGGACGCGACCTTCGCACGCCCTCCAAGCACGGCCTCTACCTTGGCTTGGAGCTTCACCCCCATGCACCGCTTGCCGCGCGCCACCTGGCTCAGGTAGCCTGCGGACACGCCGACCATCTTGGCAAGCTCCTTCATGCTGATGCCGAGTGCGCGTGCGGCTTCCCGGATGAAGCTGCTGGCGTCGCCGTTCACGACCTCTCTCTGGCGGTTGGCGAGTTTGGCGGGGGCGACCCTGGCTGCCACCCCAAGCACGGACTCGATCTGGGCCTGCGCCTTCACGCCCATGGTCCTGCGGCCCTTCGCTACCTGGGTGAGATACGAGTAACTCACGCCCGACCGGTCGGACAGCTCCAGCATGGTCATACCCATCGCCCTAGCGGTCTCTCGGATGAAATTGCTCTCGCCAGTCACTTCCTCGTTCTGTCGGTAGACGACGCCCTGTCCTGGGACCTCGCCCAGGATGGCGATGGCCTTCTCCCGCAGGCTGGGGGTCCAGGGCTTCTTGCCCGTGCCCACCTGCGACAGGTGGCTCGCGCTGACGCCCATCAGGGCCGCCAGTTCCTTCACGGTGAGGCCCTTCTTCCTGGCAGCAGCCCTGAGCTCGCTCTCGGGCCTGCCCACGCGGTCGGCGGTCGCTGCCGCATTCGTCCGTGTGTCCGTCGTCTTCGTCGGGTTGGTCGTGGTCGTGGTTGTGGTTGCCGTCGTCATGTCGCTTCCTCCTGTGAATGAAGAAGCGGGACGGCCGCCACCCCCCGTGGGGCGGAGACAGTCCCGCTGTGAATTGGCGTCCCGGCGTCCGGGACTGTCTCCGTGGGTTTGTGTTGGCTGGCAAAGGGAAGGGCCGCGACTCCTCCTGGGAAGAGACGCGGCCCTGTGCTCGCCAACCGCTATGTGGGCCTTGCGTGCGAGAGCCGGGGCATGAATGCTGTCGAAGCCGACTCCGACGCCCTCGACCTCGCCTACCGGTTACTCGACGTGCATGTTCACCTCCTCGATGTTGTTGATGTTGTTGACCCGCGCGGCATCCAGGGCGCGGGTTGTCTGTGTGATGGGTTCGGTTGACGCGAGACGCACTTCGCCCACGGTCGGATGCCGGACGCGGGGACGAAGGGAATGAGAAGGACGCAGCTCAGCCCAGAGTCACGTCACGGGGGAGCGACCGAGTGGGGGAGAACTGCGAGACGTGGTGCGGCCAACCTACTTGAAACCGTGGACCGGCGCGGTGATGAAGCGACGCAGTCCAGCGAGGTCGCGCAGGACGGCGTGCGTGGAACCTGCGACCCAACCGCGTGACGATTGCGCCGCAGCATGAGGACTAGCCGGGGCGCTGGGCGCACTCCGACCAGGGTGTCCGAGGGGCCGAAGCGAAACGCGCCTCTGCCGCTGCGAATGTGTCCCTCCGGGGTTTGCCTTCGGGAGAGCGCGATGCTCGATCCCTCCGGTCTGACCCCTGGGTGGCTTTCAGAGAGCGCGGTGCTCGATCCTACGCAGCCTGTCCCGGATTCGGGGGACGGGAACCCTCCAGGTTTCTCGGCACGAAACAACTGGAAAAGCCTGAAACTGACTCCATTATTGCCGAACAACTGAGCGGATGGAAGGGTTTCGCGGCACCTGCGCCCAAAGTGTTCTGTCCAGTTCCACGAAACCCTAAGCGCGCCCCGGCCACCAGCGGCTTCGCCACAGGCCGCACGTGAGCGCCTTCCACAGCAGGTATCTCCAGGCCAGCGCCCTGCGGACATCAAAAAGGGTGTCCCTGCGCCAGGTGAGCTGTGTGCTTCGGTAGAGTCCGTGCAGCGGCTCCGTCTCCGGCGGAAGGGTCATCCCGTGCTCTTCGAGCAGGGCCACCTCCAGGCTACGGACCCGTTCCTCGGTCTCCAGCCAGGCCAGGCCCTTGCCTGTGCCCACGTGTCCCGCCTTCCAGATTTCGCGCCACTCCTCGATGAGCGGCCACGCCTCGCCGAAGACCTCCTCGTCGTCGGGCGCGGGCTCCTTCGTCACCAGTTCGGGATACAGCCGCTTCGGGTACCTGGCCCTCGCCGACGGCTTGTCCGTCGCCGGGGCCTCCTCCGGCGCGTCTCCGGTTGCGTCCTGGGCCTCCGTCGGTCCCGTCGTGGACTCTCGCTGGGCTTCCGCACGCGACAGCCTCTTCTCGATCTTCGCTAACGCCCCGCTCTGCTCCTCACACAGGACTTTCACCTCGCCTTTGACGGCGTCCAGACCCTCGTGCAGCTCTTTCGCCAACCCCTCCACCCGACGCTCCAGCGCGTCGTGACGCCTCCGGTGACGGGCGGCGGACGAACCCACCCCATCCCTGAGGCCCCGCTCCAGGGCTTCCCTGAGCCGCCACGTCATTCCGCCGCCATCCATGCAGGCACCCACGGTCCGCCGGTCTATTCCCAGTGCCCGCGCCGCTCCCTTGCGTCCGCCCTCTCTTCGCACCACCTCGTGCAGCAGGGCCATGAGGCGATTGACGTGCTCCTCTTCGGCGTCTCTACCTTCAGTCCCGACCACCTCACTCGCTTCCATCAGTCCCTCCTCCGGTACAACATGTACCCGTTTTGTACACGGCTTGCCGATCCTCTGAGGTGTACAACATGTACCGCTTCAGCTACGGACGATGTACCACCCTGTCGCAACCGGTCCCTGACAAAAAGTGTTCGCTTTTCACGTCCTATAGGGGCTGCTTTCCCCCTGTTCCAGCTTTGCAAACCGCCCAGATGTACAACATGTACACGGACGCGTTTCCCTGTACTACCCCATGACATCACGGGAGGCCCCGTGGCGGGTATCCCCTGGAAGGGGCTATCACGAATGAAACGGTTGCATGGATGAAGACCCCTTCCGAGGGATAACGCTCGTCTCTCCCATATGTTAGTGCTAACTCTAAACTGACCCAGTAGCGCTAATTTGGAATTGACCCACCCCGATAGCGGACGCATCTTCGTCGGGAAACCGATTAGGAGGTGCAGCAAGTCAAATGATAGGAGGTGGGTTAGTGAGAGAGTTATACGAGTTGAAGGGCGATGGAAGCTCGATCCGAGGGATATCGAGGGAGTTGGGGATTTCCCGGAACACCGTGCGCAAGTACGTGCGCTCCGACGAGGTGCCCAAGGCCAAGCGGCGAGAGAAGCAAGGGTCGAAGCTGGACCCATACAAGGGTCACATAGATGGTCGGCTGTCGGCGGGAGTGGACAACTGCGTGGTGCTGCTGCGGGAGATCCGGGAGTTGGGCTACGACGGCAGCTATCCGACGCTGACCAACTACGTGCGGCCTCGGCGTCGGCCGCGTCAGCCCCGTGCGACGGTGCGGTTCGAGACGGCGCCAGGCGAGCAGGCACAGGTGGACTGGGGCAGCTTCGCCTATGTCGGAGAGGACGGGCGCAAGCACCGGGTCTGGGCCTTCGTGATGGTGCTGAGCTGGTCTCGGACCATCTACGTGGAGTTCGTCCGGCGCGCCGACGTGGCGACCTTCATCAGGTGCCATCTGAACGCCTTCGAGTACTTCGGTGGTGTTCCCCGCCGCTGCCTGTACGACAACGCCAAGGTGGTGGTCCTGGGGCGTGACAGGGAGGGCAGGCCGGAGTGGAACAGCCGGATGCTGGACTTCTCACTGCGAATGGGCTTCGACCTCCGTCTGTGCCGACCCTACCGAGCGCAGACGAAGGGCAAGGTGGAGAGCGGCGTGAAGTACGTCCGGGGCAACCTGTGGCCCGGTGTCCGCTTCACCGACGACGCAGACATGAACCGCCAGGCCCTGGAGTGGTGCGATGCGGTGGCCAATCGGCGAGTCCATGGGACGACGCACCGGGTCCCCCGAGAGATGCTGGCTGAGGAGCTCGCCCACCTGGGCAGCCTGCCGCCGCGTTCGGGCCTTGCGCCCTACATGCGGGAGGAGCGGAAGGTGGCCAGGGACGGCTACGTCCACTGGGAGAGGTCTCGCTACGGCGTGCCCTGGAGCTGGGCGGGTTCGACGGTCCAGGTGGGTGTGCGGGCCGGTACGGTGGAGGTCTGGTCGGGCGACGTGCGGCTGGCGGTGCATCCCCAAGCCCAGCGGACCGGTCAGCGCCTCACACTGCCGGGCCAGTGGGACGGACTGCCCGGCGGCGATGATCGTCCTCGTAAGGAAGCCGTGGCGGTGCAGATCCCTGTGGGCCAGGTGGAGCGCCGCTCCCTGGAGGTGTACGAGTTGGCAGCGGTGGGAGGTGGGCGATGATCGCGCTGGAACAGGCTCGCCAGCACCTGGAGACGCTGGGCCTCAAGCAGGCCGTCGAAGCCCTGGACAACTCCCTGGACGCTGCGGCCACCAAGAAACTGACCTACCCCGAGATGCTGGCAGAGCTACTCGGCGTGGAAGTGGCCGCCCGGAAGGAGCGGTACATGTCCACCAGGACGAAGCTGGCTCACCTCCCCTTCCACCGGACCTTGGAGCAGTTCGACTTCTCGTTCCAGCCCTCCATCGACGAGCGACAGGTGCGGGAACTGGCCGGCCTGTCCTTCGTCGCTGAAGCCACCAACCTGCTGCTCCTGGGACCGCCAGGTGTGGGCAAGACCCATCTGGCGGTGGCCCTAGCGCTCAAGGCCATCGAGAAGAGCCAGGGGGCCTACTTCGTCCGAGCCTACGACCTGATGGAGGACCTGAGGAAGGCCAGGGTGGAGAACAACCTCCAACGGCGCATGCGGGTCTACCTGTCGCCCAAGCTACTCATCGTGGACGAGTTCGGCATCTGGCCTTACGACCGGGACGCCTCCACCGCCTTCTTCACCCTGGTGTCGGCTCGCTATGAGCGGGGCAGCATCATCCTCACCTCCAACAAGGGCTTCGCCGAGTGGGGTGAGCTTCTGGGCGATACCGTCATCGCCTCGGCCATCCTGGACCGGCTGCTGCACCACAGCCACGTCCTCAACATCCGAGGCGAGAGCTACCGGCTTAAAGGCAAGAGGCAGGCCGGACTCTTCGCCTCCCATCAACTGCTATCGACATCGCCTGAAGCCGCTAGCTCCGGCGACGTCTAAATCCAACAGGCACTCTTGCTTGCCAGAAAGGAGGCGACTTAACGACAAGGTGGGTCAGTTCTAACTTAGCGGAAAAGGGTCAAATCTAACTTAGCATTGACACATAGCCCACGCTGGTTGGAGAAAGCCAGTTGCAGTTCGGGCAGTCCTTTGATTCCCAACTCGAACGCCGGGCAATCGACGCGACGAGAGTGGCAACCTTGAAAGAAGCCGAGAACCAAACAGAATCAGAGAACAGTGGCCGGGCCATCTCCGAGTTCGGCGCGGCAACCATCGACTTCAACCCCGGCCCCGACGCGGAGGGCCGCCTCCGCCGTAACCGGCGACGGTGACAGCGCGACTGGCAATAGTGCGCAGGCGGCCACAACTGCGGCCCACCCGTGCCTGTTCCCGCGCTTCTCACTGTCAGGCCAGAGATGACTGACGAGGCTAGGTGGCACACGTGGCAGGGCGGAACGTCTGGGACGTGAGCCAGCCAAAGGGACGCGCGAAGGGGACGAAGTGGGTTTGGGACGAGCAACCTGGCCCGGGAGTTGGTACTGACAGGGAGAAACAGCCAGACATGCAGCGGCCAGCCTGCTCATGGACACAGGCAGCCGGGCGCGTGTCTGAACTGCGGTGCGACCGACTGCGTCAGCCATCACGCAGACATGCTGAACCGGTCGATGCGACAAGCGCCAACTTCGACCAGTTTGCCGGGGACGAGGCGCGGAAGGCGCACCCGTTCCCTTGGCCCGACGGAGAGGCGATCAACCCCAGCCGTCAGACCGGTGTCCAGCGGGTGAAGGACCAACGTCAAACTCCAACCCTCTGGACGGGACCGAGAACGGAGGCCCTTGCGTCAACTCCGTCGGTTCGGCCCGTACTGGTTGCGAAGGACCAACGTCAAACTCCGCATTGCCAGCATTCCCTCTTGGGCGAAGCCCGTGCAACAGGGATCACGCACCCGGGTTTCTATGGTCGGAAACCCTGGAGAAAGCCAAACAGTGAAGTCATCATAGCCGATCTGTGAGGCCGAAAAGACCCCCTGCGTGCCCCCACCCCGGAAATTGCCCCAAAGCGACCTGCACAACGTAACGCCGGACGACCACGACTGCGTCCACAACCTCAGCGTGAGCGCCCGCCACCGGACGATGAGCGTCCAAGCCTCGCCGAATACCTCCTCGTTGTCATCGGCGGGCTCAATGGTCACTAGGTCGAGATACTTGCGCCGGGTCAAGGACTCCGACGGAGGATTTTTCTCCCGTCCTGACGCTCCGCTCCGTCTCCCCCTTCATCAGCGCCTTGCTGGGAAGGAACGGCGTGGGCGTGAGCGCCCCCGGTCATCTTCGCCCACATGAAGTCGTCCTGCCCCAGGGACTCCACCGCGCCCTCCAGCGCCCCCAACCGTTCCTCCATGGCGTCGTTGCGCTCCCGCTGGCGGGCCGCAGCCGAGCCGACGCCCTACCGCAAAACCCGCTCCAGGGCCTCCCGCATACGCCGCGACAGCCTTCCCGTCCTTGCGCTCTCGGCCACCGTGCGCTGGTCGATCTCCAGCGCCCGCGCAGCGCCCCTGTACCCGCGCTCCCGCACCAGCTCTTGCAGCAACGTCATGAGCCGCATGTGGTACATGTTCTCCACGTCTTTGCTGTCCTCAATGCCGTGTCCGGTGGTCTTCATGGCAATGTCCTCCTCCTCAAGAAATTCGTCTCAGCTGTGAATTCCGCCAAGTCCGTGTTTTCTGCGATGTCGCACCCCGCGTAACGCACCCCCACCTCAAGCGCACTTTTTGGCCGGTTTTGTCATCGGGCCGTCGATTTTGCCCGCGTCATGCACCCCCACCTCAAGCCTGTTTTTGTCATCGCCGACCGGGATCCGCCCTTTCATCAGATTGCTCACCGCTCACGTCCGGTAGAGGGGGTTTTGCCCCTGGTTCAGCTACGAAATCACGACTTTGACCACTCAGTCACCAAAGTCCATCTCGTGTACACGGGTGCCACTGCATGAAACGGCCCGCCAAAAGGAGACCTCGGAAGGTGCCACCTTGCGTGAGGTCTTTTTTCGTGTCTGAACCGTTCACACTCTCTGGTGAACGCTGCGATCAAGTGCGTCGCAGCAGACCACGACGAGGTGAGCGAGGTGGCGCTGAGTTCGACAGAGCGACCAACAACCCCGGTGACGCCGTGGTCTCCACGGCCTCATCCCGGTAGCCGGGTCTGGCCCCATTGCGTCTCGCCATCGCTACGGGGATGAATGAAACCGGTTGCACGGATGAATACCCCCTCCGAGGGATAACGCTCGGCATTCCGGTCGCCCACACTGACGTAACGACCGGGCCGTAGTCCGGTAGGTCAACCCTGAGCACCTATCCGACCGCAGGCAAAACGACAAGAGCAGAAACATTGAAAGAAGCCACCCGCAGGACAGAGCAGAAGACGCGAAGCGAAGCCTCCGCGGAACTGCGCGTGGTGGCGATCAACTGCAACCCCGCTCCCGACGCCCGGGACCGCCTGCGCAGGCTCTTCACCATACTGGCCAAGTTGCCCCGGGACGAAGAGGCTTCCCCTGCGGACCCATCGCCTCAGTACGACCCGGATGGAGTGGACTGAGGCGTCCTGAAGAAAGCTGCGTCGTCCTTGACAAGGGGTGGCATTAGTGCCATCATGTGAATATCGTGGACAGGACACTGGACGACATGCGGCGAAACCCCCGGAACGTCCGGTTCGACGACCTCAGAAAGGTCTGCGACCACTACTTCGGAGAACCGAGGCAGAGGGGCAGCCATCTCTTCTACAGGATGCCCTGGCAGGGCAGGCCCCTGGTGAACATCCAGCCCGTCCGGGGCATGGCCAAGGCTTACCAGGTCCGTCAGGCGCTCAGGGCAATCGACAGATTGGAGGAAATGCATGGCTGAATTGATTGACCGCTACACCTACCGAGTCTTCTGGTCCGACGAGGACGAGGAGTACGTCGGCCTGTGCGCCGAGTTCGGCCTGCTGAGCCACCTGGACGGTACGCCGGAAAAGGCCCTGATCGGGATTCGAGAGCTGGTGTCCCACGCCGTCCAACTGAACCTGGAGGATGGCATCGAAGTCCCGGAGCCGATATCCACACGCCGCTACAGCGGGACGATCACCCTGCGCATTCCCCCGGAGACCCACCGCGCCCTGGCGATGGACGCAGCCGAGGCCGGTGTTAGCATGAACCGGCTGGCCACCGAACGACTGACGCTGCGACGTAGCTCATAACCAAGTCCTATACACAGAGGAGACAACCATGCCAAGAATCAAGATGCAGCGCCGCAAGGCGAAGGAAGGCAGGGCGGCCATCTACGCCCGCGTCTCGGACCAGAGCCAGGATGCCGAGGACAAGACCTCCATCTCCGAGCAGATATCCGACATGGAGGCCCACTGCGAAAGGCGCGGCCTGACCATCGTGGCCCGCTACCAGGAGGTGGGACAGGGCTGGTCGAAGAAGCGCCCGGAGTTCCAGAGGATGCTCGCCGACGCCAGGCGAGGGCGCTTCGACACCATCGTCTGCTGGAAGTCCGACCGGCTCAGCCGGGGCATGTACCCCGCAGCCGCCCTCATGGAGGTGGTCGAGGCGCACCACATAGAGTTGGAAGCGGTCATGGACGCCATCGACATGAAGACCTTCGGCCTCATGGCCGCCATCGGCAAGATCGAGCTGGACAACTTCCGGGAGAGGGCGTCGATGGGCAGACGGGGCGCGGCCAAGCAGGGCCGAATCCCCATCGGCAACGTCCCCTACGGCTACCGCATCGGGGACGACGGCAGGCCCGAGATAGCGGAGGACGAGGCCGAGGTCGTCCGCCGCATCTTCAGCATGTGCGTGCGGGACGACCTTGGAGCGCGGGTGATCGGCCAGCGTCTCATGGCCGACGGCGTTCCCGTCGCCAACGGCGGCAAGCGGTGGTGGGACGGACAGGTATACCGTATCCTCAGCAACGAGACCTACAAGGGGACGTGGTGGTACGGCAAGGCCCGCTACGTATCCACCGAGGATGGGACGAGAGTTTACGAGAAGGACAAGGAGACCTGGATACCCGTGCCGTTCCCGCAGATAGTGGACGAGCAGACGTGGGATATGGCCCAGAGCCTCATGAAGAAGCGGCGCACCCGCTCCTACCGCAACACCAAGATATTCTACCTGTTGCAGCACCTGGTCCGGTGCACCGGGTGCGGGATGCTCATGGGCTGCATGGCCACCAGGAAGCGGACGGTCAAGCGCAACGGCAAGGTCTACAAGTACGAGATGGACGTCCCCCGCCGCTACTACAAGTGCTATGGCGTGCAGCACTTCCGCACGGGATGCCGCAAGCACACGATGATCCGGGCGGAGCGGCTGGAGGGCCTGGTCTGGGGAGAGGTCAAGAAGGTGCTGGAGTCCCCCGGCCTCATCGTCGCCGGCATCGAGTCGCTGGACACTCAGGAGGACGGAGGGCTGGAGAACCAGATTGCCGGGGCGGAGCGCGAGCTTCAGAGGGTGCAGTTCGAAGAAGACCGGGTGATCAGACTCTACGTCACGGAGAAGATCACCGAGGAGCAGATGGACCGGCAGCGCAAGTTCATCACCGAGCGGCTGGAGACCCTGCGGACAAGGCTGGACGACCTCCGCGCCAGGGAGATGGCGGCGGTGGAGAAGCAGGCTTTGGGTGAGCACGTGGTCGAGTGGGCCAACCGGGTCGGCGGCAGACTGGACGACCTGCCGAACGAGGAGCGCCGCGAGGTGTTGCGGCTCCTTCTCGACGAGGTGACCATCGACGGGGAGAACAACGTCAATCTCACGCTCGGCATCCCAACGGAAGAGTTAGAGTCGATTGAAACACCGGTAACAGAACACCGTGGTCGTCGAGCGGATGCGTCGTCGAGTAGTAACCTAGGTACGGGGCGAGGTGGCTACGCATCGTCGAGGGTCGAACGGCGCTGCGTTCGTATTCGAGGAAGAATGCTCGTCTCTCGTCGCCCTCCTGAACAAGAGGAAGGCATCGGGATGGACGGATTTCTGGACATCGTCGTGCCGAAAGTGGCGAGCGGCGCGGTGCGGGAGGTCCGCCTCACCATTCGCCGAAGCCATGGATGGCTTCCCTAGACTCCCTTGCCATGGCATTACGTTCTCGTCTCTGGATGCCCCTGATAGCGATTTGGAGGAGCCTAACGAGCTGAGGGTCGTCAATTTCTGTCTCGGCCAACCGCTCGAAGTCCTGTCGCCATTCGGCCCACATCTTGCTTTCTTCTCCCCACCACATCATGGACGACATGTAACTTGCTTCAGCAATCTCCCCAAGACTGAGGCCCGCCTCAATTGCCAAGGTAGCCTTCTTCAGCCACAATTCGTCTGGTCTGCCCGCAAGCAATGGAGCCCTGTAGTCTGAGAGGTTATCCATCCTCAGCGCTTGGGCAAAGAGTTCTAGATCGTCTCCGACAAGCTGCCTGACGATGTCGTCAAGTCCTATCAGGGGACGATCATCGATGCGCTCCAAGATGTAGAGCCGCTGGTCCCGGGTCATACCTGAAGCAATTGCCGCGCAATCGTCATGCATATCCAGCCAATGCCTGCCAGATACCATCCACTCCAAGAGCCAATCCTTAGCGAGCTCAGGATCCTTCTTGAGTATTTCCTTGATTAGCCAACCCGTCTGTGCATCGCCGATGTCTATGAACCTCGCGGACCGCACAACTGCGTCCCGCCAAGCGCCATAAGTGGAGCCTCCTTCCACTGGAAGTCCCCTCAAGTGGTAGCCGGCCGCCGCTGTCGTAGCTAGAAGCTCATCAGAACCCGTAAGTAAGAGCCGAGTTGCCTCTGAGTTCAACCGACCGAATTCCGCCATGTTCGAAAGCATGAATGGGTAACGGCGGGCTCTCTCCAGAGCATCAGCGACCCTTGGCGAGGACGTATCCTCACTCATTAAAAGATGGCGCACAACCAATGGCTCGAAGTCCGGATTATCGAGGAATTGGGAAACGAGGCTATCGAATCCCTTTAGTGTGACTGATGCGGCCTCTTGGAAGAATGGGTCTACAAGTTCCGGTCTTGCTCCTCGAGCCACTAAGTCCTCAACAAATGTAACGAGGTCAGGCATCCGGCGGGCCAGCATCCTACAGGCTCGAGGAAACACGAAACCGTCGCCAGAGTGTCCAGCATAGTCACGCTCCCGTGACAGGTGAACCAGCCTGTCAGCAAGTAGGCTCCGCGGGGAATTCTCTACCATACGCACAAACCGCACGGCCCGCCTCTCGTCTTCTTCGGGAGTAAACGGGCCTTCTTGGAAAAAGGCCGCCTCGTATAGGGGATCGAGTAGCACGTCTATCTCAAACCCCCATGCCCTTGCCCTGTGGTTGAGTTTGCTTTGCAGCCCAGGGTGCTCTTCTGTTGCACGTGCTAGGTCACCCAGAATCTTCTCTGAAAACCGACGCATTTCGTCCGAGACATCTCTCGCCACTCCATCAGCTTGGAGCCAACTCCCGGCCAGTGACAGTAGCAATTCCCAGGGGACAACTTGAGCCTGACTTACGAGATCCAAGACATCAGCCCAAAGTTCCACTTGAGCCTCAAGGACACTCCTGGGGTGCAAGTAACTTCGCAGAGTCAATGTGGTACCCGCACCGGGATCCATACCACGGACGCGGTAATTGGGTTTGAGGGCAAGAGACATTACATGAATCGCTTGGTGAGTTCTGCCCGACTGATTCCACCACTTTCTGGTTGCCTTGACTAGGGCTCTCCTGATCGCGATTTCATTCCGTGGAAAGTTGTCATCCCGGTCGACCGTCCATTCTCTTAGAGCTCTAACTGCAGGGTGGTTCTCCGCACCGAAAGTTGGCCAGGGCTCAGGCATCCGGTCTAGGAGAATAGGAATCATAACCTCTGGAACGTAGTGAAGCCCTTGCTCCGCCACGATTTCGTAACGGCACAATTCCTTTTCAATCACATACAGCGCTTCTTGCTCTCCAAGCTTGGCGTACTCGGCCCAGAGAGTCTCTGAATTGGTCGTCCGTAAGAGGTCCCAGAGATCAGGGACGCGAGTACCTCTCGCTGAAGCCCGAATGAGAGTGATGATTCCCTCATGTCGGTTAGCTACCCAATCTAATGCCTGTCGATAGTTAGGGCCTGCTTGTCCCAGAAACACTCTTCTTACCAGGGCGACCCGCAATGCCTCCGGTACAATGACAATGCGCCTGTCGGGCAGGGGATGAAATACGCCCGCCGCGGCAAGTTTGGCCAGCCTAGAGTGGATTGTAATGACGGATTCACCCGACTGAGCAGCGAATTGTTCTGGGTCCGCTCCAGCTTTTCCACCAAGCGCGAAGTAGGCTAGGAGAGTAATTGCGTCTTCCCCTAGCATGGAGATGAGCGAGGGCGCCAATTGGTCTAGGAGCGCATCTCCTCCCAGAACTTTCCCTGCATCCCCCGCCAGCACAAGGGCGGCAAGAGTGCCTGCCAATCCGGGTTTCCCTCCTGCCTGCTGACGGATAAGTGAAAGTAATCTATCCGGGCCCGTGACGCCGTGAGCCTTGATGACATCAATCATTTCGTTGGCGTCAATGAGGCCGAGCTCATGCATCGATGAGTCGGGTAGCGCCAATAGGTTAGCAGCCTCGCCTTCGTAACCAGGCCATGACGTTACGATTATCCGAAGGTCATCGGCATGGATATTGGCTCGCAATTGAATTAGGCTCTTCAGGGTACGGATGTCTGTGTGCACATCGTCAAGAATCACAGCCTTGGGCGAGAGCTCCCTAATGTCGTCCGCTATCAGTTCATTGCTATTGTCCACAACGAAAAGCGCGTCCAGTTCGTCAACCACCGAACTCAAGAGGAATGTCTTTCCTGAACCTGGCACCCCTATCAGCAGGCAATCGCCAGTCTGACTCTGGAGCCACTCTATCGCTCCGCTCCGGCCGACCACGTAATCACTCCTAATGGGGCGGGTACCGATGGGGAATCGGCTCAGCGCTCTGTGTTTGCTTGTCAAACCCAGCAGCTTCTTGCACCATACGGGGTCTCTGTACAGCTCCTGGGCGAACCAAGTTTGGTCGTAGACTTGCATTAGTTGGACATCTTCGACCGCAGCAGCTTGCTCTAGCTTTCGGCGTTCTCTTGGCTTAAGCGAACTGGACGTAGCAAAGAATGCGCGATCCAGCGCTGGATTTTGTCGCTTGGCCGATTTGAGGCTGCTAGTGAGGTTTCTCTTGGCAGCATCACCCGTCGATGTCGTCACAACAAGGGGGATCGGGTGCCCCGAGTCGACATCGACAACTGATCCATCGAATCCGCCGTCGCCTCCACCAACGACCGGGACCACACTGAGCCCCGACTTGCCAATCAGGTCGACGGCGCATTGTTCGAAAACCTCAGGATCAATGTGCTCCTTGAGAGCGAGAAGAATCCTTCGATGATGTTCATCAAGCACAACGGCTCCAAGCACTGAGCCGCCGGGTGCCCGTTCCCTTTGAGAGTGGAGCTCTTGGATGAGTATTTCGGCGGTCGCCCCCATCGAGACTTGATCTCGCTCCCAACGTGCAACGGTATTTGGATGGACCCCAAGTTTCATGGCCATCTCTGCCTGTGACAAACCCAGCCCATCTCGAATGTTCCGCAACTCTTTACCGCGCATGGATTATCTCCTATCCATTATGTATATACATAATGGATAAGTATTGTCAAAGCAATTAGTTAAGTGGAAATCGCCGAGCCGACATATTTCCCCCACATTGTTTCGGGCCTTGCACGTTGACTCCAGATCCTTGCTGCTGGGCAGTCCGCAAAATGTCTTACGTTCCGGATGTGATCTCCGTGCTTGCTCATATCGCATGGAATCGAGTCTGCGGAGGCGGCAGCCATCAGGTTATGGCCTAGGGGCTCGTTGACGAGCCCCGCCCTCCAGGACATGGTGTGACGAATCGGCTTCAGGCAGTCTGGGGGCTGTACAGGGATTAAGGGTTGTGAACATCGATGATTGCAGTGGTGTTTATGGCGTCGTGATGCGGTAGACGGGATGGGTCAGCTAACCACAGCAAGAATCTCGGGTTTGGGACCGGTTCCCAGTTATCGTTGCACTCGTCGTATCTGCGGGGCTGAAGCCGTGTACTCGGCACCGGGAATCCTCGTAGGCATGGACAGCTTGGAAAGATTGCGCTCGTTCACATTCAAGGAGGTTCGGCATGGAAAGACAGTATCTGATGCAAGAGGAGACCTTCGGAGACGAGGCCGGCAGCGATGATGTCCTGCTGATGCTCTTCGACCGGCTGGTGCGGGAGCACGGGGCGGTCAAAGCGGGGGAACTTCTGGGAATCAACTATCGAACTGTCGCTAAGGTGAGAACGACGCGGCGGTTGACTCCCTACATCACCAACGCACTGGAGATGTTCATGATGTCGGAGGCCAATCCGGTGATCCAGGGGCTCATCACCAAGGTTGATGCGCTGCAGGGCCAAGTCGAGAAGCTGCGGACACGGGACAGGGAGCTGTCGGCAACGGTCGACAAAAACCACGCAGAGACGACGGCGACTCAGGAAGCGCTGCTCAAGATGGTGAGGTCAACCGCCCGGCAGATGGACAAGCTGGAAGTGTCTGAGAGGAAGACGGCGAGGACTGCGTCCGGCGGTGACGGCGACAAGAAGACCGCTTCTCCTAAGGACACTGGCATGAAGGAGCCTCAGCAGACGACGAAGTGGTTCCCACGGCGGACGTATCCACAGCTCGTGACCAAGGTTCCGGCGGAGGATGACGAGCACGTGTACAAGGAGGCGTGGCCCGTTGTTCAGGAATGGCGGGAAGTGGACAACGGCCACCGGTACAAGGGCAAGACGTTGACGTGGATGAAGCGGCATGAGCGCCTGTTGGAGCTGGAGCGCCGGCTGCTCGATGAGTTCCAGTTGACCCTGCCGCCCGCGAGGCGCCCCATCGACAAGGAATGGCGGAGAAAACTGCTCCGGTGGAATGAGGATGACCTCAGGAGCATCCGTGGGCGGATCGTCCGCAGGCTGATGCTTCGCTGGGTCCGGCGGATCCTGACTGCCGGGCTGTGGCGGAAGTGAGGGTGGCTTGTTCGCTGTGCAAGCAACCGTGTAAGACGCGAGAAAGCGCCGCAAGAATGTCGGGCGATTATGCCCCAAAACCCTTGCCTCCTGTGCTTTGCGCATGAAGAATGGCTGAGTTGTCAGGATTTTCCAGCGTTTCACACCTCAGAAACCTGGAGGGTTGTTCCCGACCCTGACCGTCCGAAAGGGATTGAGCTCAGTTCTCCCTCAAGATGGCTCGAACGGGACAATCGCCCCCCGCGGCGAGCGAGTCAGTGCCGGGTCGAGACCTCGTTTCCCCGTCACCACCTCGCGAACACGGGATCGCACAGGTAGGTTGCGCAAGCGGCCTCACATCTCACACATCAGCCGGAATGCCACTTGCGGTTCGGCTGATTCGACTTGCCCACGGAAGCCGCATGAACCATAGCTAAGCGGGCATCTCAGACATCGCCGGTCTCGGCTCATGCCGCAGGTCGGCGTTTCCATTTCGGGCGGCAGCGTCGACTTGTGCCCATTGGGTGACGTCGGCAGCTGCGTCCACTGAATCCCCTTACAACCCGCGCGACGGTACGGCATCCGGTCGGCGGCGGGCTTTGACATCCCACTCGTAGATCGCACTTGGCCTGCGCCGGATGCTGGCGTGGGCCGCCATCGGCCATTCCATGGCCAAGAGAACAACGGAGACAGTCCCGGCGACGGGACACAAGCAAGCGGGACTGTCTCCACCCGGGGGCGTCCCGCTTCGTCATTTCAGGAGGAAGCGAGATGTCCACGACGAGGACCATCGAGAGGATCGAGACCGAGGTGCAGGCCACCGCACGGCGGAAGGGGCTCACGATGACAGAGCTTGCGGCAAGGATGGGGGTGACCATTGGATACCTTTCGCAGATCGCGAACGGCCACCGCAAGTGGACGCCCAAGATGCAGGCGAAGATCATCGCTGTGCTGGGCGAGGTGCCTGGGCAGGGCAAGGTCCACATCCGGCAGGAGTCGGTCGACGGCGAGAGCACGTACATCCGCGAGCGCGCCCGCGAACTGGGCCTCACCATGCGAGACGTGGCGGCTCGCGCCGGGCTGTCGCACTCCTATGTGTCCGAGGTCTCGCGCGGCCACCGGATTATGACCGTGAACGCGAGGACGCGCTTGGAGGCGGCGTTGGAGGGCCCTGCCGAAGTCGCATCGGCGGAACGCGCCGACGTCAACATCCAGGCGCTGTGGGACCGCATGAATGCGCACGACATCAGCCAGATCAAGGTCGCGCAGCAGGTGGGTATCACGTCCGGTCACCTGTCGACCATCATGTCCGGCCAAAGGAGGCCGTCGCCGACGGTGCTGAGGAAGCTGCACGACGTGCTGTTTCAACCCTCGAAGGCCGAGTTGCGCGTGATGCCGGTCGAAGTCAAGGTGTTGGGCTGGCGCAAGGGAGAGCGCAGCGGCATGGTCGTGCGCGAGAATGACGGCAAGACCGCCCGCATCGGCGGCCGCATGCCCGAAGGCGCAGACGTCGAATTCGCCTACCGTACCGGCTATGACGGCTCCGGCCGCACCTACGTCCACCACGTTGTACAGCGTGGATGTTCAGCGTTGCTGGTGCGGAAAGGACAAGATGCCGATTAGCCCAAGGCAACTATCCCTACTGGATTCACTGCTAAGCAGTTCAGGCGGGAGGAACGCACTACAGAGGTGGCGGTTCCTCATTGGTTAGCAGGGTGTGACCCAGAATCACGCACCCGAGCCTAGTTGTTGGCTGAGGGACCTGCCGTGCTGGTGACAGCGTGCTTCTCTAGGATTCCCCTCAAATCGCCGGGGCTGGTGGAAATGTCGGCTGACCAGAGCCCAAAGCCGCCGTGCTGATTGACGGCGGCGGACCATTGTTCCAGGGCGTGCCTCTTGGCCTCACTTTGGTCGTCAACTTGTCCCTTGGTTTCCAAGACCAACATGTTCCCCGACTTGAGCCGGATGAGGAAATCCGGACGATACTTACGCACCACCCCCCGATAGACGTAGAGCACCTCGAAGCCGAGGTGGTCATTCTTTACCCATGAGTCCACCAACGGGTTGCGATCAAGCTCGAACGCTTCGGAAGCCTCCCATGTGCTGTCGTACACACACATGTTGATATGGCTACGGTCTGTGAAGTGGCACGGTTTGCCCGTGTACCAGGTCGCCATGTTTCCGGTCGAACGTATGGGGTGGTCTTTGTCGAAAACCAGCTCAAGTCGTTCCGCATTCTCGACACGAACGGCGTCCCAAAAGTGCTGAACAACCTTCGTCATGCTCAGAGTAATGATGAGGCGCCGTGCAGTCTCGTCTTGGTAAAAGAGTGGTGGCGATATATGCAGCTTGTCCGATTGCAGGAATTGCTCTACCAACTGTACCAACTGGGCGATAAGTGACTCACGGCTCCCTGGCCAGGACGGTTTCATCAGGTCGAATACGGACCGCGCAGCCTCGAAGATGATCTTCTGAGTCCGATACTCTTGAGCCAGTGTTCTCATGTCTATGTTGCTAAGCTCGGAGAGGTATGCTTTACCCTCCACTACAGGAGCGAGCTCAGCCTCTAGTCTGGTTTCATTGGCGCTAAGTTCTAGTCGCCCGACCATGTTCCAGTCGACGGAGAGGCGGGGACGATATATGTGCTCAATACGAATGATGTTGGGCCACTTGATCTCGTGTGCGGACTTCTCCGCGACCGGTTCAATGGCAGTCTTGGGCGTTGGCGGCTTTGGTGCCACACTCTCGTCTGACTCATGAGGTAGGAATGTGAACGGCACGCCAAATATGTTGACGTACTCAGCCTCGAACATTCCGGTCTCTTCGTTCACATCGTAGGAAGTGCGCCGGAGACCTCGACCTACAACCTGCTCGCACAGCAACTGGCTGGTGAATGCCCGCAGCCCCATGATGTGCGTAACCGTCTTGGCGTCCCAACCCTCTGAGAGCATCCCGACGGAGATAACATTCTGGATACGCTCGCCGGGCTGCCCAGGACGCCCAATGGTATCGACCATCTTCCTCAATTGCTCGGCCCTCTGATCAGCCGTGAGCCTAGGAACGGGTTCTTCGTTCTCGGATGTGTCAACATCGCCCCGCGAAACGGTCCCTATAGGTTCGTCGGCCTCTTCGGCCCGCTTCAAGACCCCGGAGTCGATATGCAGAGTCCTCTCTTCATCGCAGAGTTCGTCAATCAAAATACTTTTGCGATCAAATGCATGCTTTACGCGGGCGGCCGTTTCGGTACGATTGGCAACAGTAATCATCACTGGTGGTGTCTTGAGATTGACATCTCGCCACTCTCTGGCGGCATCTCTCCAGTCGTATCCCAGCAAGTAATAGGCGTTAGTAACCAGATCGGGCAGCGGTTCGGTCGGCTGCGCCCTCCGGTTCAAGTCGTCCCTCACCTCCGGGTCGTTGTAGATGTGATACAGCCTCGACTTGTAGGTCTTGGCATCCGGCAGCGCGTCATCCCGCACCACGACCCGCGGTGTCTTTACCAAGCCTGATTCGATGGCATCGTTCAGTCCGAAGTCGCTCACGATCCAATCAAATAGAGCTTCATCCGAGCTTCTTCTGCCAGAAGGGGCGAAAGGTGTCGCCGAGAAGTCATAGCAGGTGAGAATGCCCCTCGCACGGTGAATCCGATCTAGGCCACCTATCCACTTGGTCGCCTCCTCAATATCCGCCTTGGCAACGCCTTTTACCTTGGATTCGGCCGGCACACGCCACGCATGGTGCGCCTCGTCGTTTATGACCAGCAGGTTGCGCGCCCCGGCCATCTCCCCAAGCACGTCGCGGACGTAAGCCTCGTCGCTCTTTGCGCCGCGCTTGTCCACGCTGCGCTTCTTGCCAATCTGTTCCGCAGATTCCCAGTTGAGGGCATGCCAGTTTCGGATTACGACTTTGCCTTGGCGCAACTCTTCCAGTGACGAGGGCGGGACAATCCGGAACTGTTCAAAGTAGTTCTCAGGATGTGACGGTTCCAGCACTGCCAGCCGGTTGCGAACCGTCAGTCCCGGGGCGACCACCAGTACGTTCTTCGCGAACCGAGTGTCCTGTGACTGCTTAACCTTGTTCAGGATGTGCCACGCGATAACCATCGCCATGACAACTGTCTTGCCGGTCCCGGTGGCCATTTTCGCGCAGAGGCGCTGGAATTCGCCTCCGTCACCGGGCACATCTACACCCACCTTGTCGCTATCGGGAGCTTCTGTAAGCCAGATAAGGGTCTCGGCTGCTTCAATCTGACAGAAGAAAAATCGACGGCTCTCGAACTCCTCCGGGTCTGACCAATGTTCCAGCAGGCGCTTGGTGATGGCAGTGACGCCAGGGTATCCTGCCTCCCGCCATTTCTTTACCCTTGGCCGAATCATGTTGACCAACGGGATTTCCACGAATTCGCCCGGATCATCAAATGACCTGGAGTCCCCAGATGCGATCAGATATCCTGCAGGGCGTCTGCCGTCTTCGCGCGAGAACGTCCGCCGCTCACGACTGTAACGCCAGAATTGACGCGGCTCTTCGTAGGGCTTGTTGATGATAAGCCGGTCAATGGTTGACTGTTCCAACGCGGCCTCTACTGGTCCGATTTCATTAGGATGGTGAAGCGTTCCTGCTCGAAGTTACGATCGCTGGTCAGGATCTCGCTGATTCCCTCCGCCTCCATAACGTTCATGGCGACGCAATCTTGGAGGCTGTAAGACTTATCGCGGCGCTGCTCGTAGCGCTGCAGACCACTCATGAATGACTCGTGAGATTGTGGCACTACCTCTGTTGCGCCTGAGCTCAAGACCCGCCGCACTAATTCTGCGGCTAATCTTCTTCCGTCCTCCCCGGTCTTCGAGAAGGAGGCCAAAACCTCCGCAAGCACTTCATCCGTCGTCACCAGCGACACATCGTCGGCGAGACGCCTACGTGCAGCAACCGCGGAATCATGCCATTGATCACGGTCGTTCAGGATCGCCACAAAATACGAGGTGTCCACAAAAACCGCTGTCATCGCTTGTCGGCACCGTAGAGGTAGTGGTCCATGTTTTCTATGAAATCGCTTGGGAATTGGTCCTTCACCTCTTGCGGTACCCGCTTGGCGACGTCATCCAGTATTTCGTCCAGACTTTCACCCTTCTCTTCTACAGGTGCGATTCCCGCTGAGTCGATATCCAGAGAAATCACCTTTAGGCTCTCGATTCCTCGGTCATCCACTATCTTGACGGCGATGCGACGGTGCTCTCCGGCTTCGAATGGCAATGACGTGCTGCCTCGGTACGCCTCAATCAACTCCTCGTCGATTTCTGCCTTGAGGTTCCTCGCAAGGCGAGACCAGCCATCATTGGAGCCGGACATCGGGAAGAACACTTGCCGAGGGTATAGGCTGCGACCGTCATAGTCGGTATCCAACATCCACATGGCAATCTTGTCTTGGCCGCCTGACTCCACGTCGCCGCTCTTGGTGTTGTAATAGTCGAACCCCTGCACCGAAACCTGGATCCTCCCTTTATCCTCGCCATCGGCGACGCCTTCGACGCTCACATCTGGCTGTCCAATGAGCCAAAAGCTCTCGTTGCTTGCCCGCTGGCGCTTGAGGTCTTCCGTGAGCAGATCGGCGTTCATCTGCGCCTTGAGGAGCGTCAAACCGGGCCAGTTGGTTTCGTCGATATCCTTGGCAGCCTCCGGGTCGAATTGGAAGGCAGCGAAGACGAGGACTTTCGGCTGCGGCCTCAGAGTCTCAGCTTCCTGCAGGGCTTGATTTACGTGTCGTTGCTCTAGGGGCGCATGCTCAGGGCCGAAGGACACAACGATGCGCTGTGAGCCATTGGCCACCCCCTCCCTAATGGAAATTGCGCCCTCGCTGTTTGGTAGGCTTTCCCCGTCCGCGTGTAGGTAGCGCAAACTGGGTAGGGGCTCTAGACGGGCGAATCGAATGAACTGGCCGGCCTTGCCCCGTATCCCGGTCTTAAGCAGTTCGTCCCGCCAGTCCGACTGGCGCAGGGTCTCACCGGAGCGGGCCACCGTGGCATCGGCGGGCACTGGCTCAGCATCATGAAGGTCGTCTATTGGTTTGACCGTCGGGGCCGGCACGGCCTCCAAGCTGAACGGCCCAGTCACCCGCCGCTTGCCGATGTCCACTAACGGCTGGTCATACAGCGTCTCTTGTGGAGCGTGACGGGCGATGGCAGCATCAATCTCTGCTTGGCGGGCAATGCGCCGTTCCCACCAACCGGCGTGAAGCTCCTTAGTATCTTCTATCCAATCCTCATCTGTGTCTCGGGGAATCTCCCATTCTTCCCAACTCTCGCCGGCTGCTGAATTCAACTGCGCGCGCAGAAGTTCCAATTCTTCCTGATGATTCTCCCAGATGCCGTCGATATCCGGGTTGTTGGCGATGGATCCCAGGGTGATGTGGGGCACTGTCTTGTACTTGAATCCACTACCCACACCCTCTTCATGATAGGCCAGTTCGTAGTAGTCAAAAAGCGCTGTCATGAGTCGTTGCTTGGCAAGAGTTATGGCCACGCGGGAAGTGTCGCAGGTTATCCAGCGCCTTCCCCACTGTTCAGCCACGTAGGCCGTGGTGCCGGAGCCGCAGGTCGGGTCGAAAACCAGATCACCGGGGTCGGTGGTCATCAGAATGCAGCGTTGGACAATATCGTCGTTTGTTTGGACAACATATTGCTTGTTCACCGCACCACGGGTGTTTCCCCACAGATTCGTAATGGGTGAAACCTGATAGTCAGAGAGATAGTAGATCCTCTCAAGAGAGGAACCCATGGGCATAAGTCTTCCAGCTTTCGCCAATTTGGTCATGCCCTCTTCGTTTGTGAGCCAGCTATTGTTGCCAGGAGGAGGATAGGATTTGCCCTGATATCGAAACGAGAATCTCGCCGACTCATTTCGTCCTGCTGGCCTTAGGTCCACTGTTCGGAAGACTGACGAGTTAGCAGGTAGAAGGGAGTGGTCTAAGTGCTGCTCACGACTTAGCCTCTGAAAGGAAAAGCTCTCGTCCCGGTACCACTTCCAATTCGCGTCTCCACTCACGTCCTTCGATTCGTAAATTGTGTGGAACTTGAGGCTGTCCTTGGATTTCGCGTAAAAGCAAAGGAAGTCGAGCATACCCTCTATGGTTTGTCCACCCAAGGGGCGAGTCTTGGTACGGAATGGAATCAGTGCAATAAAATTTGCCGACCCGAACACTTCATCCATGAGCATTCGCACCGAGTGGACGTTTTCATCGCCAATCTGGACGAAGCACGACCCACTCTCCGCAAGGAGCTCCTTGGCCACCAATAGCCGGTCGCGGAGATAAGACAGGTATGAGTGGATACCCAACTCCCACGTGTCACGGAAGGCCTTGATGGTCTCGGGCTCCTGCGTCAGATCCTCGTCGTGCCCGTCGCGCACGACTCTTCGGTTTACGAACGGCTGAAAGTTGGACCCATAACGAATACCATATGGCGGGTCGATGTAGACCATCTGCACCTTGCCCGCCATTCCTTCTTTTTGGAGGAGGCTGTTCATCACTAGGAGACTGTCGCCGGCGACGAGCCGATTGGTCCAGTTCTGCTTGTGCCGATAGAACTCGATAGCGTTGCGGATGGGCGGATTTTCTTCCGGAAGCTCGAACAAGCTTCCCTGGAATGCGGCACCATTCCCGTTGCGCTTGCGTGTGGCATCAATGATCGTACGGGGATCGATGCGCTCATGGACATGGAGTGAGACGGTAGGCACTTCGAAGGAGGTGTGCTCCTCCTTGCCCGCCCACTGGAGTTGTGGGTCCAAGTGCGGGTCAAAGGCATAGGTCGCCCGCCCGTCGTCCCCGTCCGTCTCCGGCGTCACGAGGCCGACGGGTGGGTTGTTTGGCCTATCCTTGTCCCGATGCTCGTAGGACTCAATAGGCCGCTTGGTTGGTCTTCCTCGCTTGCGTGGTGGCATGATCTACTCCCGAACATAAGTTTACCATCGGGCGGCCGCCGTACATGAGTTTAGGTCCGAGGTCGTGGGCACAACAGCAAGTCGAATATGAATCGCGATTGACAGGGCAAGTGCCCGGCAGACAATCACTTGACCAAAGGAGTGTTTCTTTCCTCAGCCCAGCCTAATGAGGACCAAGCACACGGAGCAGTAGCGATGTCTGATTCGCCCGCTAACTCTAGTCTATTGGCAGCTGCGATCCAGATGCGTCGGGTGTAGTGAGCATTGCGGCATGATTCTTTAAGCAATTCGATGAGTCGCTCATTGATCTCAGCCTGTACCTCTGCTCATCGCGTGACTCAATGGTCTTGGAGTTTCGCAGTCAGACCGGAACCGACCACGGCACCAGTGATGCCAAGCCCAAGGAAGATGACTTGCACGCCCGGTGGCCATGCCACATCGGACCACACCAAGAGCAGGACACCTAACAGAATGCCCGCCAGAAAGCCCATGTACCCGCCGACAATCGGGATCATTTCCATTTGCCTCCTTAGGACACCTATTCTAAGCGCCAATGAAGATGCTGCCAACTAGCTGTACGTTGGATGCAAACGGCCCGGTAAGCATGATCCTTAATCTGGTCGCTTGGTCAGCAGTTGGTGGAGCCTCTCCACGACACAGGAAATAGTTCGAGGAAAAGCCCGATGTTGAGAACCGGCGCGACCGCCCTTACGGTTGAAGATGGCTACAACAGCATATATTGGCTGGCCTGGAGCGAGGCAGGTACCCTGAACAGTCGCCCAATGCTGATTTCCATTGTTGCCTTGTCGCTATGCACAAGACGGATTGTCGATGCTGGTCATGTGTCGCACAGCCTCTATGCTGGAACTGTGAGCTCACCGGTCATGTTCAGGAATCCACCAGTCCTGTGAAGTCCACGTCTGGCTGACCCTGACGGGCATAGTAGGAAGAGAACCGAGCGACTATGTCCTTCACAAAAGGGGGCGAAATCTGCGCCTCTGGGGGCAACTTGAACATCTCATCAATGTGATCAACCCTAACGGTAGACACACTCCTGAAGTTAAGGAAGCCTAGGGGGAAGAAGTCAGTCTGAGGCAAACAGTGATAGTGTCTCGGGCCGTTATTCTCTAGAGTTCTCTTGGCCGTAGCCTTCTTGTCCTTAGAAAGTGACCCGAATGCCTGAATGTCAAACCATTCGTACACGGCATCTGAGGAGACTATCTCCACTAGGAGAAACCTGTCAGTATTTCGATTCCCGTTCGACCTGATGACAAGATCACAATCAGGGCTCAAAACGGCGTAGCGTTGACCGCTCTCCTTTGCTTTCAAGATGCTGCCAGTACGAACACTTTCGCTGGGAGGTGGGTGGAGATAGAACTCTTCCGGGTAGTAGCGCTCTAGGTCTTCGTCGATAAGTTGAATTAGATGGTTCAGGGTGTGCCGAAGCAGTGCGTTTTCGGTTCTGAGTGAATCGGCTTCACCGTACGCTTCCCATTTCTCGATCTGCGGAAGAATACTGTTTGAAAACACTTCAGTCAACTTGAGTTCTATGGTTCCCCGGCCCCCAAGAATACGAGTCAGGCCCGTCTGCTGAATGCTCCAGAATCGGTCAAGAAGGTCTTCGTATCCGCTTCCGCTCTCCCCCTTCTTGAACACTCCTATGAATGGGAACTCTTGGTCAGCGGCGCTGGGCGTCCCGGTCAGGATGGCGACGGGCAGGCGATAGTATCTCTCCCTAATCCGCCGAATGACCTGATTGCCCTCGTCTCCTTCATCTCCCAGTCGCAGATCTATTATTGCGCCGTCGAGAGTGTTGTCTAGCTTGTCAAGTGCTTCATCCAGATCCTTGCACTCGACCAACTCCACGTCACGTTGCTTTTCAAGTTTGTACCGTTCGACGGTATTCCTGCACGTCTGAATGTCTTGCGGGTCGTCCTCTACCACCAGAAGTTTGATCCCGGTCATTCTTCTTCATTCTCCGCCACTACTTGAAGCCTGAACCACGCCCCTGTATCAGACTCAAAGGCCTTCAACTCCAGACCGTTGCGTGCGGCAGCTTCCCCGGCGATCGGCAGGCCAAGACCGGTCCCTGAAGGCTTTGTGGAGAATTGAGGCTCGAATATGACCTCGCTGGCGATCAATCCGGGGTCAATTCCAGGCCCCGTGTCGCGATAGTCAATGTGCAGAAGGGTGTCCCCGTCTGTAACGGCTTCGACGGATATTATCTTTGTCGGGCTATCCTTCTCAGTCATCCAATAAAGACTGTTGTCAATAAGGTTGGTGAAGATGGAATAGATGTCCTGAGACCATGCGTGAATCATGAGTTCCTCGGGACACTCCACGCGACTCTCCACACCCTGAGATTTCATATCGGATGAGAAAACGGCGAGCGTGCCCTCTATCGTCTTCTTGAGGTTCACGGAGGTCTTGCTAGAACGTTTAGCCGCTGCTAACGGGTCCAGCCTGCCGAACAGTTTCACGAACACTTCCGCATTGTCGCCAATGCCGTCGCCAATCGATACGACCTTGTCCAGACTATCCCCATTCCCGGTACTCATGAATGCCCTGTGCCAGTATCTGAGATTCGGGATCTCGTTTCTGAAGAAGTTAAGCGGACGCCGGCCCTCGTGAAGGATGACGTTGATGATCTTCCCTAACGTCGCCTGTCCCTGGTACACGGCAACAGCCTGGCGAATGTCATCTGCGACCTTGTTCTTCTCCTCTTCATCACGGTTGATGATCTCTATTATGTCCTCAGCCGTCTCTTGCTCGACACCAGATCTCGAGAGCCTGATCTGTACATCTCGTTTCAGGTCTTCCGACGAGAACAGGCTCCCAAGCTCACGTTCAATCTTCGCTGCTGGTCGACTCAGACCTGTCTGCCTGCGAAATTGAAAACGTCGAGACTCAAGCTCCCCGATGGCAATCGTGGTGATTTCCTTCAGACGGTCGAAGGCGTTGTTTTCCCTCAATCCGTCCCTGGCGCTCTTCTCGATCAGGCCAGAATCCTCCTCCGATTCGATCTGGACGAACCCAATCACCTGATTGCTGCCGATGCGCAGTGACGGATTCTGAACACGTTGCTCGTTGAGCTTCAACCAGTCGAAATCCGGATCGCCCAGTGGCCGGATGCGAAATCCATTTCGGTAGACCCCTATGCCGTTGTATTCATTCAGCAGCTGCCTGGCCTGGAGGTTGCCTACATAGCTCCCGGCACTGTCCTTCAGACCACGTCCAATCAGAGAGTCGATCGACTCTCTGTCCCTGTCGTAGATTCGGATGTCCAGCAATAGTCCACCACAGTGCGTGGGTTCCCCGAGGTCGAAGGGAATAGCTTCATCCGGCGCATTGCGAATCTTTTGCATCGCGTACAGCAGAGTCCCGAGACCATCCGAGCTGATACTTCCGGAGATTCTGTAATCGAAGAGATCGAAGATTGGATAGGGCTCGATTGTTTCGCTCACATCCTCCACACCAGGAAACCCGAGAATCTTCAGATTGATGCGAAAGTCGTCATTGCTGAGCGCCACCCCAACAGGCGACTTCAGCCGCCGAAGCTCGAAACGAAGCTTGTTGAACTGCCTTTGATTCCAGTCTCCGAGAATCAGGTCATCTGCGGTTATGGTCAGACAGGTCCCTGCCGGCTCGGAAGTTTCTGAAGTCTCGACCAAGATTTCGATGTCATCTAGGTACTCAGTGTTTTCAAATTGACTCCAGTCTATGTAGACCTCCGTCTTCTCTCCCTGCAATGTCACCGTTTCTAGGAGCAGGTCCTTCCCAAGGACTGACGCCGCATAACGTCCCACGCCCTTGCGTCCCTGCATGACTCTTCCCGCTGGGCTTCTGCGCCTTCGCAATTTGTCCATGGTCGAAGGGACCATCCATTTGCTGACCACATCATCTCGTGTCATGCCATGTCCGTGATCGGCGATACTGATAGAGTAGTGTCCCGTCCTATCTATCCTGCTAAATTCGACATCAACTTCGCTTGAGTCGGCATCATATGCGTTCTTTACCAGTTCAACTACGGCCGCGTACGGATCCTGAATCAGATCCCGACCTATAGTGAGTACCAACCGACCGGCTGGTCTAATCCTGTGTGTGCCCGTCTCGCTCATACCTGGACCCCTATCGCCCATCTGCTCAGTTTCATAGCAAGCACTTCGCAAGCCGGATACGGTTCCGTTCACCGTTCACGAGATGCATTCCCTATCCACCATCGCGCGTCTCTCCATCCAACATGGGTCGAGGCTCCAGGCGGTGCTTCTGATAGGACATGCAAACCGACTTGATGAGACACTCTCCACACATGGGGTCTCGTGGCCTGCAATACTGCTCACCGATCTCCAGCAGCGTGGCGTAAGCGCCTCTGGCCTCATGCACACCGACCAGTCTAGCCATGGAGATCTGGGCGGCCAAGTGGGACTGGGGTTTGGGTTGCCAAAGACTCGTTCTGCGAGGCATCGGGTTGCGGCGATGGAGCGCAGGTTGTGGCTCTCTCCAGCGAGAGTCAGCGCCATTTTCCAACGTTCTGCAGACAGTGTCGGGCCACTGCCTTGCCGTGGTGGCATATCCAGCTCGTCTCTGGAGATTGCCTCCGCGATGCTGGAAAGACTCTCACGTTCCTTCCCGATGTCGCGCATGCTCTCCATCAGGGAAGAGGAGTGGGGTGGGAGATTGATTGTGCGCATCGTGCGTTGCTTTATGTAGGTGCTACAGCTAGATTATCCGAAACTACCCGTTTTCCCTCTTTGGTTCTCGCCCGTCCGGTGGAACAGTGATCCAGAATAGGACACTCAAAGCACTTGGGGGAACCCGCTTTGCAGACCATCGCTCCAAGATCAAGCAATGCTTGGTTCCAGTCGGAGTCAGGCCCCGGTGTTCCCGAGAGCCGGTGCAGTTCAAGCCTCATTTCCCAATTGGCCCGCGATCCGTCTTCATCCAAAACTCGACGGGCTATTCGACGCGTGTTTGTGTCCATTAGCACGCTGGGTCTGTCGTGGGCAAAGCACAAAGCGGCGGAGGCTATGTAATCTCCGACTCCAGGAACGGCCATCAGTTCTTGCCGACTGCTCGGCACCTTGCCACCGTGTGCCTTGATTACGTGTCTTGCGGCCTCGGCAAGGCTGTCCACGCGCCACTTTAGCCCAAGTGTTGCAAGTGGCGAGGCGAGCCGTTCAAAGTTGTCCAAGAACAGTCTCGGTGTCCTCCCCAACGTCAGTACCTCATCGGCCACTTCGGCCACTTGGTCGGCTCGAGTTCGATGAAGGCACATCTCAATAAGTAATACCTGCCACTCGCTGAGACGTTTGGTTCGCCAGGGGAAACCTCTTCGGTTGGTACGGAACCAAGAAATAAGGTCGCCCCTGAATTCCCTAGGTCCGAACGAGCTGGGGGCAGGTTCCTCACGCACGATGTGTACCGCCTCCTCATCTCGACCAAGTGCGTCTCTGATGGCATTGGCCATGGTCTCAGCCAGAAGGGGCGGGACAGCATTTCCGATCTGCCTGAAGCGAGTCGAGGGAGCGCCGGCAAACCTGAATCTGTCTGGAAACGTTTGGATCCGTGCTGCCTCCCTAACGGAGAGTGTCCGATTCCGAGTCGGGTGTATGTACCAGTAACCATCTTTGGCGATGTGCGCTGTGATCGTGCGGCTAACATCTTCCAGTGAGAGCCGATAGTACTTGTCAGTAAAGATGTCTGAACGGTAGCGCCTCAATTCCTGCGGTACGTCTGCGTAAGTACCGCCTGGCTGCAGGATCTCGTAAATCCTTGCGTCATCAGGCCGCACTCCGCGGGTGACGTGATCGCGGATGATTCGTCTCTCCGCTCCCCTGAGTCCTTTTCGCATGCGACGTCCAAGGGCCGACATCTTCTGTGGCTGGACGTAGGGCTGTTCCTCATCGCGCACGTCGGGGCCAATATCGGGTAGATCCTCGATTGCTTCCCGTAGTGTCGGCAGTCTGCGAGACACTGGGCGCGGCCATTCAAACGTGGCGCCCTGCGGCGTTCCAACCACAAAGAGGCGCGAACGATGCTGTGGCACGCCGGCTTGAGATGCTTGCAACACCTTTGTGTGGACTTCGTAGCCTCTGATCTCCAATTGGCTAACAAGCTCAACAAGGACGGCTCCATCTTGGGCGGCAGTGAAGCCTTGGACATTTTCAAAGAGAACAGTGGGAGGTCTGAGATGATCTACGATTGCAAAGAAACTTCGCCACAGATCGGCTCGCCTGTCCTCCGCGTTACGTCTTCCCTCTCTGACGAGGCTGCCTATCTTGGGTACACCTGCGAGCGAGAATGGCTGGCAGGGAGGGCCACCCGCAACTAAATCAACTGATTCAATACCCCACTCACGGAGCTGGTCAATGAACGCCCCGGGATCGCCGAGGTCGCCTGTCCACGTCAGCCCTTCGATGTTATGAGCATGGCTCTCTACTGCCAGCGTGTCCGCATCCGCCGCAGCTACTACTGAAAACCCAGCTTCCTCCAAGCCAAGACTGAGACCACCTGCGCCGCAAAAGAGGTCGATAGCCCACGGACGTGGCTTAGAGTAGAGCCATGAACGAACCGCGCTCGCATCGTTTGGGTCCGGAGACAGGCCATGTCGCTTCAGCCTGATCCGTTGTCCCGGGCGTGAGGGCAGCCTGAAACGCTTATCGGAGGATGTGGATGCTAATTCGTTATGCACGAGAACCGTTGTCAGCGACCATCTGATGCTCGTTGAGTTTCAGCGATAGCCCATTAGTTGCTGGTGTCCTCGATACGAACCTCATTGATTGCAGCCTTGGCGAAGGCTATGGCTTGTTCAACCTGCGCTGGATCGGCATATTTCTTGACTGAGTCGCGCCCGTGCTCAGAGGAGTAACCCTCAGTTACATCAACGAGCGCATTCAGGTTAGCTGTCGAAATGATGATATCTGCCACGTTGTTATTCCTCCCTCTCCAAGTTTACCTTAGCTCTGGAGCTGCCACACACCTTGCTTGAGGTCTGGTCGGCTTATGATTCTCAGCATAAGAGTAGTACGCATGTTCCCTTCAGGTCAATTCCGAGCGGCGCTGCTAGGTAGTGCCCGAGCCCACTACAACCCCACCTCCAACCAGAATGCTCGAGCTGCCGTCACTAATCGCCTGAATAATGCTCCTTGAACGAAGTACCAGATTGAGTAAATTGCGAAGCGCCCTGGGACATCCTTGACGGCCGTTCAGTATAATCAATGAGTGGTTCAGTTGCCGTGACTGATTGACCGTTGATTGCATGGTCTGCGCCCACGGCGTTCGAAGTCTTGACGCGGAAGGAGGTTAACCGTGCAATCCTTTGACAGGGTTACTTTCGATCCCGCCGTCATGGGCGGCAAGGCATGCATCCGCGGTATGCGGGTCACAGTTGGCACGGTTGTGGGCCTTCTGGCGGCAGGGCACTCTGCCGAGGACATCGTTCGCGCATATCCATACCTGGAACCGGAGGACATCACCCAATCCTTGGCCTACGCCGCCTGGAGGCTTGAAGAACACGAGGTTCCCCTGCCAACGTCGTGAGACCTGTTCTCCTCATCGATATGAACCTATCACCTGCATGGGTGGCGGTACTCCGAAGGCAAGGATGGGAGTCCGTGCATTGGTCTGACGTGGGCAACTCAATGGCCAGCGACAGGGAAATCATGGATTGGGCGTTAGCCCACGGCTACATCGTATTCACGCACGATTTGGACTTCGGCACCATGCTGGCGCTGACCCAAGAGACCGGCCCGAGTGTTCTGCAGATCCGCGGCGAGAATGTTCTGCCGGATCACTTAGAAGGCCCTGTCATCGCCGCTCTCAACCAGCATGAGGCCGACCTCGCTTCCGGAGCTCTTGTCGTAGTAGACGAAAGCCGAAGCCGTGTTCGAGTCTTGCCGATTTGAGATCGTATGTGATTAGGGTAGTGCAACTCGGTGCCCTCACAGCCCCACCTCCCACCGGAAGGTTCGCAGTATCATCCCGTTAGGCCCACCAGCTACACCACGATCTTGCCGCGGCTGTCAGCGATGAAGGCCGCCCGGTTGCTATCGTCTCCGTGTCTAACCGCCAATTACGCCGTATCGGGAACGTCGGGCAGGTCATCGTAGTAGCGCGACGTGAAGAGCAGCCCGTCGTGGCGGATGGCCCACACGTGAGCGTACAGGGTCTCAGATGACCTGGTGTTGGGGAAGACGAAGTCGATCCAGGCGCCGTCCTCTGTGGCCGCCGCCATCTCCTCACCAACGTTCCGAATGCGGCCCGCGCCAAGAGTCTTCAGGTCGGTGCCGATGAGATCCGGAGTGAGGATAGCGACTTGTACAATGTCATTCTCATCGGCCATTGTCAGGCTCCATTGGCCGTCAACGCTCTCCGAGCTGTTGTAGTGAGCAATCGTAGCGTCCAGGCCGTTGGCCTCATAGTAGTCGATGGCAGCTTGCACGTATGCCTTGGTCTCGGCCGCAGGGTCGTCAACACGGACGTAGTAGCCGGACGCGAAGAGCAGCCCGTCATGGCGCACCGCGTACCCTACCTTCAGAACTTCCTTGAGCGTCACTGGATGTGGCCACAGGTACTCAACCCAGACCCCTTCACCACCGTCTTCGGCCTTGGCCAGTTCCTCGCCCAATTCGTAGCCGTCCGAACCCACCACGTCCTTGATATCTGTGCCGATCAGTTCCGGAATCAGCGGGTGGACGTGATAGGTGTCGTTTTCGTCTGTGGCGAAGAGGTACCATTCGCCCTCGAAGCTCGCGACGCTGTTGTAGTAGTTGAGCATGGATTCCAGTCCATCATCCGCATAGCGCGCAATCGCCTGCTCCACGTAAGTAACTGTGTATTCTCTGGGATCGACACCCTGCCAGGCCGGAGTGCCAGACTCAACACCGCCGGTGTAATAGCCGGAGGCGAAAATCAGCCCGTCATGGCGAACGGCCCACGTGACCTTTTGCTGTTCCTTGCGGGATGTGGGATGAGGCCACAGGTATTCCACCCAGATTCCTTCTTCCGTAGCCTCTGCAATCTCCATGCCCAGCTCGTGGCCGTCTGAACCCACCACCTCCTTGATGTCCGTACCGATCAGATGCGGGAAGATGGGATGGGCCAGATAGAAGTCATCTGCGCCAATGAGGAACAGGTAGAACTGACCATTCAGGCTGTCCTGGCTGTTGTAATAGGCGATGGTGGCGTCCAGGCCGTCCTCTTCATACTTGGCGCGATGGCATTGTCCACGTACTCCTTCGTGGAGCTCGCCACGTCTTCCGTCAAGGCGGAGTGAGTGGCAGCGAAAATCAGGCCGTTGTGAAGAACGGCGTAGAGCCTCCGCGGCTCTACCAGCTTGGTGACCGGATTGAGGCCCCGGGTTGTAATCCAGTAGCCCTCTTCAGTGGCGACGGTTGTAAGCCACTGAAGCCCGGACAAGGTCGAGCCGGGTCCGACGCTTTGGCCCTCCAGGGAGGGGAGGGCGCTGTACACCAGCAACACGTTCTCTTCGGCGTCTATGATCGTCATCGGCCGGCCGTTCTCAATGCCGGCTTCGGATCGGTACTGCGTCAGGGTGGCCTCCAGGCCGTTCGCGTCGTAATACTCCACGGCCCCCTGCACGAAGGCGAGGGTGAGCGCATCGTCTTGACTGGCGAGTTCGGGCGTCGACGGCTCCGGCGTCACGATCGCGACGCGGTCGGGCGCCCGGGTCGCGGTGGGTTCGGGCGCCTCAGTAGCAGCGGGTTCCGGCGCCTCAGTGGCAACGGGTTCGGGCGCCTCAGTAGCAACGGGTTCCGGTGCCGTCGTTGCAGCTGGTTCCGGTGTTGGGGTAGCGTCGTCACCGCAGGCAATTGCGAAGACTGCAAAAGAAGCCACAATCAGAAGTAAGAACAGTACCTTCATGCCTACTGGTGCTGTACGGTATTTTGAATCCAGCGAATTTGCTTGCATTTCATTTCCTCTATTGCTGCACAATAGCTAACCTTGTATACCGCTAATGAGAGTATGGTTATCCCACAGAACATATACAGTGGCCACTGGATATTAGTGTTTCCCAGTAGGATATTGAGATTAAGTATCACATAAATGTCTAGAAAACCCCAGGGCACACACGAAGTCCAGTACGAACCGGATGAGAAGTGCCCGCCGCTGCTGGCGATAACTTCGGCTTTACAGATATTTGTCCCGAACACCATCAGCCTCGTCATGCTGGCGGCGTTGGTAGTGCGGGCATCCGGGGAATCAGAAGCTTACCTGACATGGGTCACGTTTACCGCGCTCGCCGTCACCGGAGCGGGCATGATTCTACAGACCCTCAGGATGCGGCATCTGGGTTCAGGCCGCCTTGTTGTATCAAATTTCAATGTTCCGTTCTTGGCGGTTTGTGCTTTGGCGCTCCATGTTGGCGGACCGGGCTTGTTGGCCAGCCTGGTGATCGCTTCCACCCTGGTCCAGTCTGTTCTAACACTGCGCCTTGCCTCTCTCCGCCGGATATTTACACAGACGGTGAGTGGAATAGTGGTGATGCTGGTGGCGCTCTCGGCCGCTCCCTTCATCGTCGCCAGAGCAGTTGTTCCGGCGGAAGGTGAATCAACGGTGCTGTACTTGGCGCCGGGAATGGCCGCTCTTGTCGCCGGGGTCATCATCTCCCTACAAAACAAGCCGGTCTGGCGTGTGTGGATCTTGCCTGCCACCGTAGCCGTTGGCCTGATCGTGGCCGTGCCCCTGGGCTTTTATGACACTGACATCATCATGGAAACTCCATGGGTCAGCCTGCCCCATTTCGAATGGCCGGGATTAGGTCTGGTCTTTAATGTGGACTTCTGGGCGTTGCTTCCGGTCTTCGTGTTTGTGAACCTGACCGCGTTTATGAAAGCGGTGGGGGACCTGTCGGTAATCTACCGTGCTTCTTATCGGAATCAATCCGCCATTGACTTCCGGACAGTGCAGGGAGGCCTGAATGTCTACGGAGTGGGCACTTTCGTTTCCGGCTTCCTGGGAACCCTTCCTGTCGCCGCCCCATGGTCGGCCACTGCGGTCTACATTGGCTTTACCCGCGTTGCTGCCAGGAATGTCGGAATATACCTGGGAATAATGACCATACTCGTCGCCTTCTTTTCCAAGTTGCTGGCGCTATTGATTGCTATTCCCAGCCCGGTGGTTAGCGCGGTGTACATCATCATCTTCGGCATGCTTTTTATCGAGGGTGCAAAGACAGTCTTTTCAGGCCGGGTTGACCAGAAAAAGGCCACAATCACCGGCGTTTCTCTGGTATTGGGACTGACTGCGGTGACTTTCGGAGGATTATTCGATGGGACGACCGTTCATCTCGTGGGGAATACCATTGTCGTCGGAGGGATGGCGGCCATCGCCATGACCCTGCTCACAGAGGTATCAAGTTTCCGCGCGAAGAAGTTGCGCACCGACCTGTCGCAGTCTTCCTTGCCTGCCTTTGACGATTTCCTCCGCCAATTCGCTGACAAGCATTCATGGACGGAAGAGGGAGGGAATCGACTGCGTCTGGTGGGAGAAGAGCTCCTGCTGAGCCTGATCAATGAAGAGAGCGGTGGCCCGGCTGAGCCGCAGCGAAGACTGGTTGCCACAATTCGCCCTGACAGCGGCTCGGCCGAGCTTGAAATCGTGGTCGCTTCAGACGACGCTATTCAGGGGAATATCGAGGACCGTGTGGCCTATCTTGGCCCGGAACAGGCAGTGGAAGACGAACAACAATTGTCCGTCCGTATCCTTGGCCACTACGCCTCATCAGTACACCACCGGAAATACTACGGCATAGACATTATTAGTTGCCGCGTAGACAAGTAGCACTGCGGTGCGACTGGGGATTCGCTGATTTTGAACCAGCGATAAAGGCCGCTACCTAAATCGGCAGAGCAGGAAACTCTTGATCCCAAGGTTCCGGTTCAATCCCGGCAGGCCCGCCAAACGTCAACGCGGGTGACCTTGAGACGTCCCCCGTTCACCCTGAGCTAGTCGAAGGGTGAATCCTGCCTACGCCTGCATCATCTGGATCAGGTTACCGCACGTGTCGTCAAAGACCGCAATGGTAACAGGGCCCATTTCCGTCGGCTCCATCGTGAAAGCGACGCCCAGGGACGCCAGCTTTTCATGCTCTGCACGGATGTCCGTGACGCCGAATGATGTCGCCGGGATGCCCTGGTCGAATATCCCCTTCTGATATGTTTGCGCCACCGGGTTTTCATTTGGTTCAAGCAGAAGCTCTGTCCCATCCGGGTCGTCCGGCGAGACCACGGTAATCCACCTGTATTCCCCTGCGGGCACGTCATGCTTTAACACAAAGCCGAGCGTCTCCGTATAGAACTTCAGGGCCTTGTCCTGGTCATTGACAAAGACGCCGCTGTGCGTGATGCGCATATCCCGTTTCCCTTCTTCTCATCGTGTTACTTCAGCCATCGATTCATGACACCCCGGATCGGTTCATCGTTGAAGACAAGCATCCGATACTTGCCGCGCTTCTCTGAGCTGACGAGCCCTGCTTTCTCCAGGACAGCGATGTGCTTGGCCATGGCCTGACGGGAGATGGCAACTTCATGTCGCATGATCAAGCGCGCCGTAAGTTCGTAAAGTGTCTGCTCCCTACGCTTAGAGAGCTCGTCCAGCATCAACCTCCGTGTTGGATCCGCCAGTGCCTTGAACACCAAGTCTTCGTTCATCGACGCACACAATACACAACCACAAGGTTGCATGTCAAGCGCCGCCACAAGTATCCCCTCCCCCACAAGGGGGGAGGGTTAGGGTGGGGGTGTCATTCTGAGCGCCCACCCCTGTCATTCTGAGCGCAGCGAAGAATCTAAGAACTCATCTGGCAAACGCGCGGGAACGCGCCCTCGTTCACCCTGAGCCTTTCGAAGGGTGAACACCCATAGACTCCCCGGATCATTGATGAACGGACAGGCGTTGCCAAATCGGCAGAGCAAGGGACTCCTAATCCCAAGGTTCCCGCTGCGCCTCCAAGCGGCCCAACGTGTTTACATCCTAATGCGACGTGCTGGTGGATGTTCCATAGTAGCGGCGATTGATAATCCTCTCGGCGACAGCCGCGTCTGCCGGCGCAGCGCTGTCCACAAAGGCTGCCTTGAGGTGGCAGGCGCCTTCGTCTATGTCCTCGCCGCATCCTTCGCTGGGCACGAAGCCTAGTATGCGTGGATACAGGTCGCTAAAGCCTCGACGAAATGCGTCCTCTCCGAGGTTGTTGTACAGATCCACAAACATGCCTTGGCCCAAAGAGTAGCTGCAACCGCGATATGAGAGGTCTCGTTCAAGGGCCCGCACGAAATCGTAGATGGTGTCGAATTGCCTGCATGAAGACCGGAAAGACTCGGGCACCCTTCCGGAAGCCCACGACTCTGTGAAGTCCGCAGCGCCTTCATCAATCCAACTAGGGCCACCCCACCAATATGCGTGTGCTACCTCGTGTGTGATAACGTAAACCGAATCGCTTACCGTCGGATCTATAGTGACAAACGCATTTCTACCTCCGCTACCGAGCGGATGGCTACCGAGCGGTTGGTTGGGGAAATTGTGAATAAGTGCAATGGCTTGTTTCTGCGGGAACGGCAAGCCCATGAGTTCCTCAGATGCACGCACAGCCTTTTCGAAGATCTCCATCGTACGGGATACGGACACGCCCAGACGCACGGTTCGGTCGGGCACTATTCCGGCGGGCCAGACAACAGAGAGGGCAACTTCGCCGGCAAGAGGAAGAGTGATTATACGCTCTGCTTTCTGAGTCTCGCCGGACTCCAACAAATCGCTCAATAGATCAGGCCGCTCTCTCAGCTTGTCATCCTGGAACAAGAGGTCTGTTGAGCGCAAGAGCGCGGCCTCCGAAGGTCCGATGTTGCTCATGAACGGCTTTTTCGGAATGGTCATCACGTAATCCACGTGCCAGGAGTGGCCCTCTATGGACTTGCTGTTACGTGCCGCTATCACGAGCTGTTCAAGGGAGCGAATGGCGGAGGATTCGTATCTCGAGAGACCGTCCGCCACCCATTGTAGGCGGACGACACTCTGGACTATGCCGGCGCCCAGATGTTCGAGCTTCCAGAGAGACAGGATGCCTGAGTTTTCAGACGGTGACACGCCATCCCGTATCCAGGAGAGACTGTCCAATTCGCTGGACAACGCCGGGTTCCGCACTCGCAGGTCGGCAAGAGCTACATCGCCTGCGTTGTCATTGGTGATTCCACCCTCCAATGACGGGTCGGATAGTAGCTGTTGTATTGGTGTGTCTCCGTCCGTCCAACTGCTTCCGGCGTCCGACGTTTCCCAGAGGATGTCCAATATATCCAAATCTACTGGTTCAAGGGTCTGTAAGAATGGCATCCGGAGAATGCTGGCCAAGCCGTGGTCGCTCTTGCCTGCGATATGTCTGACAAAGATCGTCACGGTTTGGACTGCGCTCCCGACGCTTCTGTCCGAGTCCGTTAGCCATTCCTCAGTCCGGACATGTTGATCCAGCATCCAGGGCAGTTCCAGCAATGCGCGCAGCGATTCAGGGGAACTGTACGCCATTTCGACCAACCATGGGAGTGAATAGTAGTGCGCGGGCCTTCTTGCGTATTGAAAACTGATTTCACTTGGCCCGTTCTTTCCACTTAGCCCGGCCTCGCGCATTATCTCTTGGACCCAGGGGACCCTTCGAATCATGGCCGCGGCGTGAGGGCGCTCATGTTCCAGCACCAGCAGCAGAACGGCCACTCTATCGAACTCTGTGATGCCGTCTTCGAATAGTGGATTCAACAGCAAGTCATCCACGTCACCCACGTCGGTGTCTGTCAATCTGGCAAAAGCGGCTAGAACGTCGCCATCCAGTCCATCTCCTATGTCCTCCCCCAGGAAGGGCATCCCCAAGAGCCACAAGGCCAGCGCCTCATCACACAGGGCCAAAGTGATAAATGGCCGGTGCCTGCCGGAATAGTAATCGTATTTCTGAGTGTAGTCCTTGAATGCGTCAGGGGCATATGTGGCAAACTCACGCATTCTCGGCCTCAGGGATTCATGCCATTCTGAAACAATCGCTTCTTGTTCCGCTGTGACTGGCTGGGCCGCCGCTTGCTCGCATTGGCGTTTGGGTGTGGGAGTTGGCGTGGGCGGCGGGGCTGGTATGGGCGTCGAGGTCGGGGCAGGGGTTGGCGCCAACTTGAGTGTGGGAGACGGTGTGGGCACTGGCGATGGCGTTTCCTTGGGTATGGGCGTCGGCGCAGGTGTGGGGGCTTGCGCGGAGGAGGCGACCAGTGTAGGAGGGGGCTCAGGTGTAGCGCTCGGTACAGGTTCGTCGGTACATGCCGCCAGAATCGCAGTGGTTGGCAGCGCTATGAGCACGATGAGGAGCAACGCCGGGAGGCGGCGCGCTGCTACAAGTTCAAGCGTTTGCCGGACAAGAGCCAAGTAACCCCACCGTCTGGGACATTTTCCCGTGAGTCTACCATATAGATGTAGCTATTCCGTAACTATTCGCCATCTCCATATCACTTCTTATAACCTTCCGTAAATTGGCGCAATTTCCTTATTCACCTCCCCCCCCAAAAAAACCCAAACGAGGGAGAGGAGCAACCCCTCTCCCTCGTCATTAAGGCACTGTCTTACCGTACTAGGGAATCCAGGCCCTCCACACTGACTCATTGGCGTCAACCCACTCTTGTGCGGCCGCCCGCACCGGAAGGTCGTTCTCAGTCAGGTTGAGTACAATCTCGTTCTGCTGTGCGTTGGTCATCTCGAAGTTGGAGAGGAACTCGTATGCCTCCGGGAACTCCTCCTGCAGACCGGGCCAGATCAGCTTGGCAACGGGATCGCTTGGGTAGCCGCAGTCAAAGCTCTCGCCGTCCGGATAGCAATCTGTGGTCCACTCCGGCATCTCAATGCGGACGAGGTCATACTTGGCATGCGCCCAGTGCGGCTCCCAAAGGTACGTGATAACCGGGTCGCCTCTCTGGAAGGCAGCGTCCACCTCAGCCAGCGCCGCGCCCTCGGATCCGGCGTAGATCGGAACGAAGTCAACGCCGAATGCCTCCATGCGTTCCTCAGGCCGTGTGTCCCATGCCGGAGTGAACTCCAGCACCCGGCCGCTTGGGGCCGTAGCGCTCGTGGCAAAGATGTCCTTGTACTGGTTCATGTCGTCAACGGTGCGGAGGTTGGGAGCCACGGGCTCAATTCCGCGATCCGGGTCGCCATTGATGACGTAGGACGGCACATACCAGCCGCCCGTGCCAAGAATCCCGACCGGACCCAGGCGGCCCACCGTGGATTCGTCCGCGTCGACATATTCATCAAGCAGATCAGCGCTGTATGACGGCCAGTTGCAGCAAACGAAGTGGAAGTCGCCATTCTCGAGCCCGATGAAGAGAGGAACCGAATCGGCGGGCGCGAACTTGGTCGCGACGTCAAGGCCCATCTCCTGCTCCAACAGGATCTTCGCCACAGCCGTCATGGCAAGCTGACCATTCCAGTCCTGGTCAACGAGATAGAGGGTGCCCCTCTCTTCAGTCTCGGCCGCATCGTCTTCGGCCTGTTCACATGCCAGACCTGCCGCGAGGGCGACGGTCAACAACATTGCCAGCGCGATTCCAATCAAGGCCCTTCTAAGTTTCTTCATTATTTTCTCCCTTCTGATAGTGGCGCGACAGGCAACCTTGCTCAGTTGCCTCTTTTCGGTTGGTCACATACACAGTCCTCCTTGTTCAACGGAATCTCAATTGTCTCAGTGCTATCTGAACAAACCCGAAGTGGCAGACGCCTTCCCCCTTCGTTGGGTCATTCGATCAAGAATCATCGCCATGATGACGATGGTCATGCCCGCTATCAGCCCTTCGCCAATGTCAAGCCTGAGAGAGCTGACGATGATCACTTCTCCAAGGCCGCGAGCGCCAACGAGACCGGCGATGATTACCATGGCCAACACCATGATGATTGTCTGGTTGATGCCCATCATGATGGTCGGGAGCGCCAGCGGCATCTTAACTTGCAGCATGGTCTGAAGTGCCGTCGAGCCGTGCGACTGCGCCGTCTCGATTGCCTGGGCCGGCACTTCCCTGATTCCCAGGGATGTCATACGAATCACCGGGGGTACTGCGTATATCGCTGTAGCAATGATGCCGACCAGCGGCCCAATGCCCCAGAGCATGATGACCGGTATGAGGTATACGAATATCGGCATGGTCTGCATCGTGTCCAGGATCGGGCGCAGAATCGCCTCGAAAGTCCTGCTCTGAGACACCAGAGCGCCAAGTGTGACGCCCACGACCACTGTAAACACCCCCGCCACTAGCACCTGGCTCAAGGTGTCCACTGTGATATCCCAGAGACCTCCAATGCCTGCGAACGCGAGGCCCCCCACAGCGAGAAGCGCCACGCGCCACCCGGCGGTGAAGTAAGCAGCGCCGGCCGCAATCAACATCATTGCCGGCCATGGAAGCCAAAGGAGGAACGTATTGACGGGTGCGTAACCAAACTCGCGGAACAGGACATCACGGCTCCAGCTGGTGGCAAAGTGAATGTGGACGGCCATCCAGTCAAACACCATGTTGATCTGGTCTGTCAGTGAGAATGTGAGCTCTTCAGGGATGTCTCTCAGTGGCGCAATGAGCACGCCGAGGACGGTCAGGAGTCCAATGCCCACCATCAACAGAATGCCCATAGACGGCATCTTTCGAATGATGTCCCCCGCCGTTTTCTCGCCGGACTGATCGTCACTTGAGTCCGGCGTGGACACCTTCGGGCCGGACTGGGCAAAGGCGTAGCTGAACCGGTCCAGAACGATGGCCAGGAGAACGATTGCGATGCCGCTCTGCAGGCCATCGCCCGCGTCCACCTCTCTCAGCGCGAGCCAGACATCCCAACCGAGTCCTCCGACGCCGATGAGTGCCGTAATAATCACCATGGCAACCGCCATCATGATTGTCTGGTTCACACCCATCATGATTGAGCTCTTTGCTAGCGGAAGCTGCACATGCAACAGCGTCTGGAATGTTGTTGATCCATGAGACTGGGCGGTTTCGACAGTAGCCTGGGGAACCTGACGGATTCCAAGGTTGGTTAGCCTGATAACCGGTGGGATGGAATAGACCACCGTCAGGAATACGCCCGCCGCGCCGCTCACACCAAAAAGAACCAGCGCCGGAATGAAATACACGAAGGCAGGCAGCACCTGCATGGTATCCAGGATTGGGCGGACAAGTGCTTCAAATCGATTACTGAAGGCTGCAAGTATGCCGACTGGTACACCGATTCCCACGGCGATAAGCACGGATACAACGATCACACTCATGGTGAGCACTGCGGAGTCCCAGAACCCATTGAGGCCTATGAAGAGCAGAGCCCCGCAACTGACCAGTCCCAGCGTTCTGCCGCCAAGTTTTAGTCCTCCAATCAACACGATCGCCAGCACGGTGGGCCATGGGAGCCACAGAAGGAAGGTGTTGATTGCAGACACACCGCCGGCAATGACATCAGAGATTGGATTGAAGAACCAGGCAAAAGTGTCCCCGATCCAATCGAACGCCGTGTCGATGGGTTGCTGCATCGGGAGTTCCCAGGTACTCGGCCAGTTGCCGAAGTTGGTGTCGGCGTTGGTGGCCGCCAGCACATAGGCCAGGCCATAACAGGCAGCAGCCAACGCCACCCAAAGAGCCCATTTGAATCGTGGCTCGCGGATGTAGCGAAGCTGCAGACTCTCCGCGCGAATCACACCGCACCCTCATCACTCACCAGGGCCGCCATGGCCTCTGCGCGAGTTATGGTGCCGATGCATCGCGCATCATCCAGGACGACGATGGGCGCATCGTTGTCGATGACGAGCGGGATGAGCTGTTCGAGGCTGGTATCCGCATCCGCTATCGGGCAGGAGTCTTGCATGCAGGATGCGACGCTGGTGTACGCTGACGCGCCATTTCTCGGTACATCATCCAGGTGCATAGTACCGATGAAGCGGCCTTCATCGTCGACAACCACTGCGCATTCGCATTCCTGCAAGGCCATCTCGTCGACCACCCCGGCCACCGTCTGATCTGCCGTCACGTAGAGCGAGGGCTCGGTCATCACGGTACGCGCCGTCAGGACCTTTGAACGCGGCACGTCTCGCGTGAAGTCCCGTACGTAGTCGTCGATTGGGTTGGAGACCAACTCTTCAGGCTTACCCACTTGGACGAACTCGCCGTCCTTCATGATGGCCACCCGGTCTCCTACCTTGATGGCCTCCAGAAAATCGTGGGTGATGAAGACCATCGTCTTCTTGACCAGTCGCTGGAGCCCGATCAGCTGATCCTGCATATCCCGACGGATAAGGGGATCAAGAGCGCTGAACGGCTCATCAAATAGAAGAATCTCGGGATCGACAGCGAGTGCGCGCGCCAACCCAACCCGCTGCTGCATTCCACCGCTTAGCTCATGCGGGTACCGGTGCTCCCATCCTGACAAACCCACCAGCTCAATGACTTCCTCTGCGCGGCTCTGCTGCGTGGCCTTGTCGACGCCCTGCACCTGCAGACCGTAAACAACGTTTTCAAGGACGCGCTTGTGCGGGAAGTTGCCGAAGTGCTGGAAGACCATCCCCATCTTGTGACGACGGACATCCCTCAACTGCTGCTTGTTCATCGCGAGCAAGTCCTCGCCGTCGACGTGGACGTGGCCGAGCGTTGGTTCGATGAGCCTGCTCAAACAGCGGACGAGCGTGGACTTGCCGCTGCCGGAAAGACCCATAATGACAAAGGTCTCTCCTTCAGGAACATCGAACGAGATGTCCCGTACGGCGAGAACGCACCCGGTCTCGGCCAGGACATCTTCCCTGGACTGGCCGGGCTCAATCGACTCGGCAAGCTCCTCGGCTCCGTCTCCAAAGACTTTCCACAGGTTTTCGCAGACAAGCCTCGTGTCGACTTCTAGGTCGAGTTCGTCGGTCGATTGAAGTGAATTGGCAGCATTTGATGCTGCCGCATGAATATCGATATGACACACCCCCCACGGTGTCAGTCCATTCGGCCAGGAGCGGAATCGTCAGGCAGAATGGCCTCCGGCGACGCCGGCCCGCCCGTACGAAACAGCGTTGGGGTTCAAGCGTGATAACACATCTGCATGCGCTGAACCCTGTCCGCTCCTGCTACTGTCAGGGTTTACCCCTCCAGTTTTTGGATTCGTCGCAGTGTACAGGAAATGGGCGGGCACGTAAACTTTCGGTTAAAACGGCAACATTTCCCGTCGCCACGGGATAGCTGGTGCAGGCGCCGCCCACATTGGCACGCACTGTAAGAGATACCGCCAGGCCAATACTGCGAGCATAACGATGAGCACAAGAATGAAACTGAACAGCGATGACGCTGAGATTCCCGCTAGCCCCGTCAGCGTCTATGAGGCGATCTATCGCCGGCGGCACGTGAAGGACTTCACCGCAGATGCCGTTTCCCGTGAAATACTGGAACGACTCTTCTCAGCGGCTGTCTGGGCGCCTAATCACCGACTCAACGAACCTACGCGATACTTTGCAGTTCAGAAGGACAGCCCCATGAGGGCGAGGATCGCCGAAGTCGCTTGGCAGTCTGCCTACGAAGGGGTGACCAATCCCAACCCTGAACAGAAGCAGCGCTCGGCCGATGATCTACGTGATCGAGTGTTGTCCTCTCCCGCCATGGTCTACGTCTACAGCGTCAAGGGACTGGTGCAGGAGATCACGCTTGAGAACTACGCCAGCTCCTGCATCGCCGTCCACAACATGGCCCTCGCCGCCGTCGCCGAAGGCCTCAGCCTCGGATGGAGCACCGGACGCCTCACCAAGCTCCCCGGCCTGGCCGAAATCCTGGGCGCGAACGAGGATTGGATGATGGTGGGCGTCGTCTTCATCGGCAAGGCCGCTGAAGAGCCTGCCACCCAGCGCACACCGCACTCAGAACTCGTCACGTGGTTTGAGTGACACGCTCCGTTGACATTCCTCCCCGTCGCTGGCACGGTCTACCCTGAGATTCACGAAACGGAATGAATGCCGATGCCCGATAAGACAACGAGACCCGCGAAGGAGTCGACTTTAAAACCCGCCTCCAACGGAATCGTCTACCTCTCCGGCGGCAACCCCCAGATCGCCAAGGGCGACGGCGACGGCCCCGTGCAGGCCTACATCGACGCCATGCCGGAATGGAAGAGCGATATCGGCCGACGCCTGGATGACCTCATCGTCCAGGCGGTCCCCAACGTCCGCAAGGCCGTCCGCTGGAACTCGCCCTTCTACGGCACGGAAGAACACGGTTGGTTCGTCAGCTACCACGTCTTCGCCAAGTACATCAAGGTAACCTTCCTCAACGGTGTCGCCCTTGATCCAGTGCCGCCCGCCGGCGGCAAAGACCCCGACGCCCGCTGGATTGACCTCTACGAAGGCGACTTCGACGAAGCCCAGCTCTCAGACTGGTTCCGCCAATCCGCTAACCTCCCCGCCTGGAAAGGCTTTTAAGCGACCACCGCCGATATCCGTCATCCTCTGCGCTTCTTTCGAATCCCCCGCGCAGGCGGGGGCCCACGCCGCCCACCGGGCGGCCCCCGTTCGCCCTGAGCGTAGTCGAAGGGGGCTCTCGAACGGGGAACCAACCTCCCCCGTCATTCCAGCGAAAGCATGTCCCGTACTCCGATACGGGGCGGGAATCCAGTGCGGCGCACAGCGCCGCCTCCCCCTGTCATTCCGAGCGCAGCCGAAGGGCTCTCGAACGGGGAACCAACCCCCTTCCGTCATTCCAGCGAAAGCATGTCCCGTACTCCGATACGGGGCGGGAACCCAGTGCGGCGCGCAGCGCCGCCGCCCCTCCGTCATTCCGGCGAAGGCCGGAATCTATCCCGTGGCCCGCAGGGCCACTACATATCCCCCCGTTCACCCTGAGCCTGTCGAAGGGTGAACACCCGTGACACCCCTCCAACCCTCCGATAAGCTGTAACCCCGCACCGGTACGCCAACCCAACCTCAGAAAGGGCAGGCAGATGAATCAAGTGGACTTCTACCGCCACAAGCTCGCCTACGAAACCGACTCCGCTGACCTCTTCGAGAGCCTCCAGAACGATGAGCCAATCGTCGTCGTTGACGGCCGCGCACACTTCGCCTACGAACAAGAACATATCCCCGGCGCGATAAGCCTGCCCCACCGGGAGATCAACGCCGACTCTACCGCATCACTCGACAAAACGAGAACCTACGTCTGTTACTGCGACGGCATCGGCTGCAACGCCTCCACCAAGACGGCCCTGAAGCTGGCTGAACTGGGCTTCCAGGTTCGGGAACTCATTGGTGGCCTCGACTGGTGGCGACGCGACGGCTACGCCACCCACGGCACCGGCGCCACAAACGACACCGGCATCCGCTGCGCCTGCTAACCCGAATCAGCCCCAATCCGTCATTCCGGCGAAGGCCGGAATCCACCCCGCAGCGTAAGCGCTGATATGACGTTCTATTACGAAGGGGAGCCGTCCTCCTCCGCAGCATCAGATCCGTCATCGCTTGGAGGCTCCCGAGTCGAACGGGCCACAAGGTTATTCCAAAAGCTCATGTAGGCCAGCTTCAGGGCAAACCACCAAGCATAAACGCAGTAGTCGCTTGTGCTCGCGACATCGTCAAGCAGTCCGTGGGCCACTTCGTTGCGTAGGTTCCCGCCAACTTGTTCGCAGAACAAGGCCCGCAACTCGAAAGCAATGTCCTCTCCAAATAAAACCTCGATTTGAGGCAGATCAAGCAGCGCATTAAGGCTCTTCTCGCCTTCCAGTCCGTCCAGATTCACCCCTGATGTCTGCACACCAGCTGCACGGAGATGGTATCGGACAGCGTTCTCAATCTGTGGTGTCAGCATGTGGATTGCGGTCGCGTAGTCCCCGTTGAAACCAAATGCCAGCGCCTTCCCAAACAATTTCTCTCTGCCAATCGGAACAAATGGAGATTGCCGCGAAATGGTGACGAAGTCACTCTCGCGCAGGCGATGTTCCGACCGGATCACCTGGAGAGCTGGGAGGATGGTGGTGTGAACCGTCCCTGCAACGTGCAAGCCGTAAGACTGTAGCATCTGATTACATACTTGAGCTTCATCTTGAGAAGGGTCGTAGGAATCTGAGCCTCGAGAACGGGCAATTGGCCTTCCATCTGCACTGAGAGTTACCCGGCCAAACAGCGCCTGTAACGGATACTCCTCCAATGTCTTCTTGGCATCTTCACGCAACTTTGAGGCGTCCTGATTATGGAGATTTGAGAGAATTAAGAATGCCTCACTGGCAGACTTGCCTCTTACGGCGCCTTGAGAGAAGCGAACAAATTCTGACACGTCCATCGCGGGTAGCTCAACGGTTTTCATTTCACCTAGTGATTGTTCTCCATACTCACGTAGTCGAATAGGTAGTTCGACAAGTAAAGCGTCTACACCCAGTTCAACTCGATAAGTGATTGGAATTTGACGCAAAACTTGTAACGCTTTCTCTACATCGACTGCCGCAACAAGATATCCACCCTCGCCATCTTCAATGCGAGCCTCTGCGGCTCTGACGATAGCCTTGCTCTGGAGAGCAATCATTGCCATCTGTTGGCGTTCATCGTTTGCTATGCGGCACCATTTGGCTGCGGCAGCAAAGTGATCGGCGCTTGCATAGTAATTGCCAATGTGGTGGAACTGGCTGGCCAAATCTGCGAGCTTGCCAGCGATTGTTGTGGCTTCACTTCGTGCCAAGCCATAGTCCCGCAGTGCACTAGCAATTCGTGCACCGAAATAGCGATCTGAGACCTGAGTTGCCACGAGGCTCGCCATAAGTGTTGACTCGATCTTGGTGAGCAAAGAGGAGGCAGAATTTCCAAGGTCCCTAGCGAGACTTAGCGCTCGCCTCCAATTGTCCTCTCCTTTACGAAACCAGCTTGATGGATCGATGGGTCCTTCCGTATAAGATTCGATCGCCATGAGAGCGAACTTATAGTTGCGGGGCTTCCCTTGGAGCCAAACGACATCCGCGATGCGGCCCCGAAGAAAGTGATCTGTGATGTGGTTTGTAATAGCTGACAAGATCGAGAGTTGATCTTGCGTTAGATCATCCGGTATTGGAGTGCGTTTATTGTCCACCACCATCATGGGCCCGAACGGTTCAGCTTCGTTCTCTGGCTGTGCATGATAATTGCAAACCGCCCAAAGCAGGTGTAGGCCAGCTGCAAGATAAATGTCGCCGCGGGAGTGAGCCTCATCCCGAGCCTTCTGAAAGGCCACTGATATCACATAGTAGTCTCGCTCGACAGACTTCAGAAGGTTTTCAAGGTCAAAATCGGAGAACGCCTCAACGATTTTGTCGACGTTATCAAAGGGACTTGTCTCGTCAGTGTTCGTCATGTATTCAATTTACCCCCTCACACCCGCGCCTGTTGCTCCTCCTCCACCCCCAGCACCACGTCCAGCACATCTAGAATCACCAACGTCGGAACGCGGTCCCCGATGTCCACCCCGACGTACCCCCACACCACCCCGCCGTCCGGTTCAATGATGAACGTCGCGGGCGCGGCCACGTTGTCTCCAAGCAGGTTGAACACGCCGTAATCGCTGGACACGTCAGCGTTCGTGTCCGCTAAAATCGGGAACTCCGCCTCCGCCAGTACCTCCATCTGCTCCGCGTCGACCAACGAGTCGGTGCTGATGGCCGCGAGGCCGACATTCCGGTTCTCAAACTCGTGGTAGAAACTCTGCAACTCGACCAGTTGCTGCTGGCAGATGCCTCAACCGTAGCTGCGATAGAAGACGATCACGAGCGCATCCCGCCCCGCGAGCAAATCATCCAGCGTGTACCGATCACCCGTCCCTGTCGGCAGTGAGAAATCGGGCGCTGGCGGCGCCTCAGGTTCAGGAGTCTCCGTTGGGACCGCAGTGGCCGTGGGCAACGAAGTGGGCGTCGCTGACGGCGTCGCGGTCGCGGCGGGCGCGGGGGTCGTCGTTGGAGCTTCCTCCGAACACCCCGCCAAGATGACGGCAATCGCCAACAGCATGGCAATAACGAAGATCGGTGAAGGTCCGGTAAGTAGTTTCCTCACACTTCGATTGTACGGATTGCCCGTGCCTGTGCTGCCAGACCGCGAGCCCAACCCCAAAACCGAAAAGGCGCGTCCACGACGCGCCATCAGTATGTCCCCTCTCCTTCGGGAAGAGGGCTAGGGTGAGGGCGATTCCCCTTCCGTCATTCCGAGCTCAGTCGAGGAATCCAAAGCCTCAACAGACCGCCAATGCCGGAACGCGGTGCCAAACTTGGATGCCATTCAACCCTAATCGCGAACCGAGAGCCGTAACGCAGTTACTCTGACGCCAGCGCTTCTTTCGCCGCATCCGCGATGCGCGCAAACGCCTGCGGGTCTCGCACCGCCAGGTCCGCCAGCATCTTGCGGTCGACGGCCACGTTCGCCAGCTTCAGCCCGTGGATCAGGTTGCCATACGTGATGTCGTTCTGCCGGGCAGCCGCGTTAATCCGCGTGATCCACAGTCGCCGAAAGTCGCCCTTGCGCTCACGCCGATGCTCATAGGCGTACTGCCACGAGTGGAGCAGGGACTCCTGCGCCCGGCGAAACAGCTTGTGCCGGGAGCCCCACTGCCCCTTCATCAGGTTGATGACTTCCTTGTGGCGGCGGCGCGTTCGAGGCCCGCCCTTGATTCGGGTCATGTCGATGATCCTCTCTTCAGATAACGAAAATGAGAACGCGGCTTACGACCCGTAGGGCAGCATCCGCTGCACGCGACGCCTGTCCGCCGGACTCAGCGGCAACTCTTCGCCGTACAGCCGCTTGACGTCCTTCGGCTTGCGGCGCTTCAGGTGGCTCTGATGCCCCTTGCGCTTGGTCAGCTTGCCGGAACCGGTCATGCCGATCCGCTTCTGCGCGCCCTTGTGCGTCTTGAGTTTGTACTTTGCCATGGCGATATACCTGTCCCCGCGCCTCTAACCGGTCTGGCTCTAACGCTAGTTTACTCGGGTGAACCGGCGGCCGCTGCCGCCTCCTCGACCTTCTCTTCGGCCGCCGGAGCCTCGGTTGTCTGCTTCGCCGATGCGGCGTTCTTGCGCTTCAAGGGGGCCAGGATCATGCTCATGCCCCGTCCCTCCAGTTGCGGCGCGGTGTCGATGCCCGCGATGTCCTCCACTTGCTCCGATACCTTCTTCAGCAGATTGATTGCCAACTCGGGGTGCGTCGCCTCGCGGCCTCTGAAAATAACCGAGACCTTGACCTTGTCTCCGCCCTCAATCAGCTTGCGTACCGTCCGCGTCTTAAAGTCGATATCGTGCTGACCGATCTTGGGGCGGAGTCGCACCTCACCGAGTTCCTGCGTGTGCTGTCCCTTTCGGAGCTCCCGCTCCTTCTTGGACTGTTCGTAGCGATACCGACCGTAATCCAGAATGCGGCATACAGGTGGCTGAGCGCCCGGGGCCACCTCAACCAGGTCGAGGCCCCGATCCAGCGCCATCTGAATGGCGTCTGCCGTATGCATCACTCCAACCCGTTCCCCCGTGTCGGTCACCACAAGGACTTCCGGCACGGTTATGCGTTGGTTGACGCGGTAATCTCTCGGTATGTCTACTCCCTCGCTATGCGTATCTCAGCCGTATTGGAGGCTTCTCTCAACCCTATTGTAGATGCCTCTTATCCCTTTTGTTCAAGCACGTACTCTACAATCCGCCCATTTACCCCGTCAAGAAACCTCACTTCGTTCGCCGACTGGTAGCCAAAGCCGGAACGCGCCCAACAAACCCAACTCACTATTCTCTGCTAATCGCGAACCTTGGCTGTAAGCACTGCTTACCTACTTGAGCACCCCGCTCTCCGTGCCCTCTTTGATCTCATCCTCCGAGAGCCCGAGCACCGACCTGTACACATACTCATTATCCTCACCGATCCATGGCGCGCGGTTCGCCGCCGTCGCCTTGGACAAGGAAGGAATCGCCGGCAGCCCGTGATGGGACAGCGTCCCCCACGTCGAGTGCGTCGACTGTACGATGTGCCCCCGCTCTCGCAGATGCGGATCGTGATACAGATCCTCGCTGTTCATCGCCACGCCTGCCGGCACGCCAACCTTCTGCAGCATGTGCAGCGCCTGGTGCGACGTGAACCCCTTGGCCCACTCACTGACCTCATGGTCGATCTCGTCGCGGTTCTCACGCCGTCCGGCCGTATCCGCGAATCGGGGATCGTCCGCCCAGTGTGGCGCGCCCATCGCCTGCGCCAGCGACCGCCACTGCTCATCCGTCTCACATGCGATGACGATCCACGTGTCCTGGTACAGGCATGCATACGCCCCGTATGGTGCGTAGTGAGCGTTGATGGGCTCGTCATAGCCCACACTGCCCCAGATGTTCCCGTTGATGGTGTAATCCAGGATGGCCGGGCCCATCATTGATCCCTGTCCGTCCACCTGTGCAATCTCGATGAACTGCCCGCGACCTGTGATGTCACGGAACTCAAGAGCCGCCGCCGTCGATAGCGCCACAAACGCCGCGCCCACGTAGTCCGGAATGACGCCCTTCGCGTGGTTCTGCATCGGCGAGTCCGGGTGCCCCCACAGGAGCGACAGTCCCGTCACCGCCTGCAGGTTGTTGCCGTACGTCACCCAGTTATTCAGCGGCCCCTCGGAACCCATCCCTGGCATCCCGATCTGGATGATGCCCGGGTTGATCTTCGTCAGGTCGTCGTAGCCCAGCCCAAGCCGCTTCATAACCGTCGCGCTGAAGTTATCAACGACAACGTCACTGTCCTTGACGAGCTGGCGGAAAAGGTCCTTGCCGCCGTCGGAACGCAGATCGAGGGTGCAGCTGATCTTGTTCCGGTTCATGTCCGGGAACAGCGGTCGCGTCGGCTCGCGGTTCGCCTCAAGGCTCGCGGACTCCACCTTGATGACCTCCGCCCCGTAGAAGCCCAGGAACATCGTCCCGATCGGCCCCGCGAACGCCCGCGTGATGTCCGCCACACGGATGCCGTCCAACAGCGCGTCATCCGGCGCTTTCCCGTTCGTCGGAGCAGGATACGTGTCGCGACGCGGCGAAACCGACTCAATCTCGGCCAGCACCTCGTCCCGGTGCTGGTCCAACAGCGGGGCAGGGCGCGTCTGGTTCCACGGCGTCGCCGACATGATGAACGGCTGCCCCGGTGTCTCGTACTCGCCTACAACCGGGTGCGTCACCGTCTGGAACCAGCCCCGTGATCGCATGTGGTTGTCTGTTACAAAATCCTCAAACGTGTTGACGGGACAGCATGCCAGCCCCAGCCGCTGCGCCTCCTCCACGAACTCATCGCGATCGAACTGCTCGACGAACGATTGAATAAGGATCTGCGCCAGGTCCTCGTTGTCCGTCCGGTACTGCGACGAATCCCAGTCATCCTCGGACAGCACCGCATCCTCCATCCACTGCCGGGACAGAACACGCCAGTGCCCGGTCATGAAGATCGCAATCTGGACGTACTTGTCGTCCTTTGTTCGATAGATATTGGCGGGACCGCCGCGTGGCCCTTGCCGCGTCACCAACTCACTCCGCTGGCTGTAACGCGCAATCGTGCCGACCGTCGCAAACGTCAGCGCCTCCTGCAGCGAGAGATCGATGCGCTGACCGCGCCCCGTCGCCCGACGATGCCGCACACCGTTGACTCCCAAATACGCGCCAAGCGCCGCGGCCAGCTGCGCGCCGATCTGGCACGGCAACACGACCGGTGAGCGCTCATCGTCGCCCTGGCTCATCATCACGCCGGACATGGCGGAGATGACGGCCTCATTCGCCGCGAACGCGCTGTGTGGCCCTGACTGCCCGAACGGCGTCAGTGAGACCGTCACAAGCCCGGAATTCAACGACTCTAACCGCTCGTCATCAATGCCGAGAGAGGCCAGGTACCCCGGTGGCGTGCACTCCACGAAGATATCGGCACGCTCGATGAGCTGCTCAAGCGTCTCTTTACCACTCGCATCCTCAACGTCCAGCACGATGCTGCGCCGATTCAGATTGGCATTAAGAAAAGGAATACCACGCTCCGGGTCGGCAATATCACCCGCGAATGGCGCGTGCATCCGATTCGGATCGCCCCCCGGCGGCTCAACCTTGACCACGTCCGCGCCGAGCCCGGCGAGATACCCCGCGCAATACGCCGCGGGAATCTCCCCAATCTCAACAACCCGCAAATGCCCCAGCGCCGACTCCGCCACACCATTAGTCATAACCACACTCCCCACCGATCGGACCTTCCCCGGAACTCCCTCTCCCTAACGGAGAGAGCTGGGGTGAGGGGCCATCACCACCGTTCACCCTGAGCTTGTCGAAGGGCGAACATCATTCCCCTCATTCCGGCGAAAGCCGGAATCCATCCGGAGCCACACCACTCGCGCTCCAATCTGCGAGTACGATAGGCTCCCCACCCCAACGGGTCAAGGACAAGAGTGTCCCCTCCCCCCTTTGCGGGGGAGGGTCAGGGTGGGGGGCGCCCCCCGTCATTCCGGCGAAGGCCGGACTCCATCGAGACAACCCCCTCTCCCTCAGGGAGAGGGCCGGGGTGCGGGGAGACCCCCCGCTCGCCCTGAGCCTGTCGAAGGGGGTTCCCGAACGGGAACCTAGTAGCCCCACCGTCATTCCCGCGAAAGCATGTCCCGTACTCCGATACGGGGCGGGAATCCAGTGCGGCGCACAGCGCCGCCTCCTCACCCGCCATCCCAACCGGAGCCGTGACCTCGAACACCTAGTCGCGGGTCGTGGACAGATGGTCGGGTGCGACCTCAATTGCTACAAGCATAAACCGCACAGCCTAGAACGGTGTTGTGCCTGGGATTTGCAATTGAGTCACAAACCATATGACGAATAAGACGATGAAGAAACCGAAACTCCCGGCACACCGCCGGACGGCCCGCCTGAACGGGGAGGCATAGGACGCTAGAGTTGAGTCAATTAGACCATCCTCAGCGCTTGAATGATCTGCTCCTGCTTGACGGAATGAGGATAACCATGCGCGGAATGCAAAGAAAGTGAAAGTGCCAGCGAGAAAGATCAAGAGGAGATAACCGGAAATCAGCAGGACGTTGACGCCAAGTCGTCGAGTAAAACCCAAATCGACTACCGAAAAGGAATCAGTGCCCAATGCTGTGTCTACAGCTGTGCCTACAAGCGGAACGCCAAATAGTAGGACAATGGTGCCTGACGGTCCCACCGTCCCCCAAAGCCACAAAATGTGCAGGAATAACTCTCTTGACGCCGGACGGTGCGTGGGTAATCGCGCGGAAGTTGATGCAGGCAATATGTACGCCCAGGGGACAAGAAAACGAATGAAAACAAACCGTCGCCTATAGCCCCTCCCGGCAACCAACGCGCTAAAGCGCGATTGCAATGGTGTACAAACGATGCCGAGTACGCCTAGTAAGAGCACAGTGAAAATGGCGACGAACCCGCCAACGAACGCGCCACCCAAAATCAACGAGACAATTGCCGCTAGAATTCGTTCATATAGTGGTGCAGTTTCCCAGAATCCCATGAGCGGTCAGAAGCTCCTTTAGAATATGGTAAAGGTGCACGGAGATTCGTCAGAATAGCAGAAGTAGCGACGATACCATTTAGCTACCCCTCACCCCTCCCTCCCAGCTTCAACCTCCCCCAACACCCGCTCCACGAACTCCGCCACCGCCATCGCCCCCAGGTTTTCGCTCCCCTCACGACGACGCACCGCCACCGCGCCCGACTCCGCCTCGCGGTCGCCGACCACCAACATGTATGGAACTTGCCTGGTCTGCGCCTCGCGGATCTTAGCGTTCATCCGCTCGTTGCGATCATCGATTTCAACGCGCAGTCCCGCGTCGTGCAGTTGTTCCTGAACCTGCTGCGCGTAAGGGATATGCCGGTCCGCGATGGGAATGATCGTCGCCTGCACCGGCGCGAGCCACACCGGGAACGCCCCCGCGTTGTGCTCCAGCAGCACTCCGAAGAATCGCTCCAATGAGCCCAGGATCGCGCGGTGAATCATCACTGGCCGCTCGCGCGTGTTGTCCTCCGTCACATATTCGAGATCGAACCGCTCCGGCAGGTTGAAGTCCAGTTGGAACGTGCTCAACTGCCATTCGCGCCGCAGCGCGTCCTGCGAGAATAGATCGATCTTCGGCCCGTAGAACGCCCCCTCATTCGGAATCTCCTCGAAGTCCGCCCCGGCAATGGTCAGCGCCTCTCGCAGCGCCTCCTCCGCACGATCCCACGTCTCATCGCTTCCAACCCGTTTCTCCGGCCGAAGCGACAGCGTGTACCGCGGCTCATTCAACCCGAAGGCCGAGTACACGTCGCGCATCATCCGAATCAGCGACGAAAACTCGTCCTGCACCTGGTCCATACGGCAAAAGATGTGCGCGTCGTCCTGTGAGAAGCTCCGCACCCGCGTCAGCCCGTGCGTCACCCCTGAGCGCTCATTCCGATGCAGCCGCCCAAAGTCCGCGTACCGCAGCGGCAGCGCCCGGTATGAGTGCAGCTGAGAGGCATACATCACGCAGTGCCCGGGGCAGTTCATCGGCTTGACCCCGTACTCGATCTCATCCGACTGCGTCAGGTACATGTTCTCCAGGTAGTTGTCGTAATGCCCGGACTGCTTCCACAGGTCCGTCAAGAAGATCTGCGGCGTGATGACCTCCTGGTATCCGTACCGGTCATACAGCTCGCGGATGAAATCGACCATCAGGTTATAGACCGTCGCCCCCTTCGGCAGGAAGAACGGGCTGGCCGGCGCGATGGGATCGAAGAAGAAAAGGTCAAGCTCACGCCCCAGCCGCCGATGATCCCGCCGTTCCGCCTCCGCCAGCCGCTCCAGGTGCGCGTCCAGCTCCTCTTGCGTCTCGAACAGCGCGCCATAGATGCGCTGCAGCTGCGGATTGCTCTCGTCCCCCCGCCAATAGGCCCCCGCCACGCGCGTCAGCGTGAACGCGCCCGTCTTGTCCGTCGACTCCGCATGAGGCCCCTGGCACAGGTCCGTGAACTCACGATGCGTATAGAAGGACACAGTCTCGTCCGTCAGACTCTCGATGATCTCCACCTTGAAAGGCTGATCCGCGAAACGCGACAGCCCCTCCTCGCGTGACATCTCACCCGCCACAAACGGCGACGCCGCCTTTGCGCTCTGCCTCATCCGCGCCTCGATCTCCGGCAGATCATCCGTCGATAGCGTCCGGGGCAGCAGGAAGTCGTAGTAGAAACCGTCCTCGATGGGCGGCCCAATGCCCAGCTTCGCCTCCGGGAACATGGAAAGGACGGCCTCCGCCATCATGTGCGCCGCGGAATGCCGCATGCGGATGAGCGTGTCATTCTCGCCCGCGTACCGCTCCTCAAGCGCCGCACTCTCCGCGCTTAATGGCTGGTGTTCCTGATGTGACATGCGGTAAAAAATTCTCCTTCGCCTTGTCCTATCTATAATGACGAATGACGCGCCAAGCGTGAAAGAGGCAAAACGATGGACAACAAAGGCTCTATGACGACTGACTGGGCAAAGTGTGACCTGGTCGAAAAAGTCCCGGACCGCATGGGCGGCGTACTCGTCTTTAAGGATACCCGGTTAGCTGTGTCCCAACTGTTTGGTGTTCTGAGAGATGGCGGAACAATCCACGACTTCCTTGAGTGGTTCGACACAGTTGTGAATGAAAGCGATGTCAAAGCGGTGCTCGATTTCTTGGAGGCCGATCTAACTCGTGAATGGGCAGGGGTAGAAGCGGCGTTTGTGGCTGAGCAACAAACAATATATGGACGAACAAGCCCATAGCTGCGTCAGATTCAGGAAATCACTTCACTCTCGATGAGGATTCTCTTCGATAATGGTACGCCTGCTCCATTGCGCGCGTATCTGGAAGATCATACGGTTGACCTTGCCGCAGAACGGGGCTGGGCTCAAATATCCAATGGCAATCTGCTTCGTCTTGCTGAACAGGAAGGGTATGACATGTTAATCAGCAACGACAAGGACTTTGCGGAGCAAAGCACTCTTATGAGTGACCGTGTAAGAGTTATCGTAATCCAGCGATTCAATTGGCCAATTTCGCCTGATGGAATCCAGGCTATCCGTGAAGTTATATCCCTCGCCAAGTTGGGCGAGGTTCAACTCTTGAGGCTGCCATCACCATGACCACCCCCGAAACCCACGCCCGCCAACGCCAGCTCCTCGAAGAGCTCTCCAACGCCTTCGGCCCCACCGGCCACGAAGGCCCCGTCCGCGCCATCGTCCGACGCGAACTCACTCCCCTCGCCGATGAGATAGAAACCGACGGCATCGGCTCCCTCATCGCCCGCATCGGCGACGAGTCAGAGGGCGTCCCGTGCATCATGCTCGCCGCCCACATGGATGAAGTCGGACTCATGGTCCGCCAGATCACACCGGAAGGCTACCTCACCATCCAGACCCTCGGCGGTTGGCTTGACCAGTCCCTCATCAACCAGCGCTGGGTCGTCATGACCCGCAACGGCCCGATTCCAGGCCTCACCGGCATCAAGACCGTCCACGTCATGCAGCCCGAGGCCCGCACGCAGGTATTCAAGAAAGAGAGCATGTTCATCGATGTCGGCGCAAAGGACAAAGAGGACGCAGAGCAGCGCCTCGGCATCCGTCCCGGTGACCCCGTCGCCCCGGACAGCCGCTTCCAGGAGATGGCCGGCGGTGAGCTATACCTCGGCAAGGCGTGGGACGACAGGGCAGGGGTAGCCGGCCTCATCGAGATCGCCCGCGCCCTCCGTGAATCCGCTGATCCACTCCCCGCAACCGTTTACCTCGTCGCCACCGTCCAAGAGGAAGTCGGCCTCCGCGGCGCGCACACAAGCAGCTTCCACGTCATGCCGGACATCGGCCTCAATCTCGAATCCGGCGTCGCGGGCGACTACCCCGGCATCACGAAAGACGAGGCGCAAGAGGAGCTCGGCAAGGGCCCGACGGTGTTCCTCCATGACAGTTCCATGATCCCCAACCTCCGCCTTCGTAATTTCATAGTCGATACGGCCGCTGACCTCGAGATGCCGCTCCAGTTCAACGTCCTCAGCGGCTACGGCGAGGACGGCGCGGAGATGCAGAAAGCGGGATCAGGCGCTCCGTCCATCAACATCGCCATCCCCACCCGATACCTCCACAGCCACAACGGCATCATCCACCGCGACGACTTCGCCAACGCTGTCCTCCTCGTCATCGAAGTCCTCCGCCGCCTCACCCCGGACGCCGTCACTAACCTCACCACCTTCGACTAAGCCCCTTCGTCATTCCCGCGAAAGCATGTCTCGTACCCCGATACGGGGCGGGAATCCAGTGCGGCGCGCAGCGCCGTCCCACATATCATTCTGAGCGCAGCGAAGAATCCAAAAACTCCACACGCCCCGTTCGCACCATTTATCATGTAACCCAACCTGACGATTGGAGTTTGCAGTGCCTCTCATTCCCAAGGTGATGAGCACCCAGCACCCGGACAACGCTGCGGCGCCTCCCTACGCCGTTGATGGAGTCATCAAGGGTGACGGCGAAATCATCGAGGCTGTCGACGCCTTCACACTTGGCTGCGATGAGCAGATGTGGGACTCGGAAGGCAAGGACACTGATACCCACGTCGTCCAAAAGCTCCTTGGCAACTACTCCGACTTCTTCCGCGAGGAGCGCCGGCTGGGAACCGACACTATCATCACCCTGCGCGTCCCCAACCCCGCCATCGAGGTTGAGATGCGCAAGCTCATGGTTGAGGCGCTGCAGGGCGTCCCCACCGCCTTCGATGTGGCCCATGAGTTCTATGGCGATGACCTGGATCCCCCCATACAGGAGATCATTCTCCCTTTCACCTCCTCCGCCGGCGAACTCTCTCGAATTGCGGCGTACTACGAAACCTTCATCGTCGGACAGGAATCGAGCACTCTTCTGGGCGACGTATCCGTTCGCGATTGGATTGGCGAATTCCTCCCGAAGCGCATTCGCGTTATCCCCCTCGTGGAAGAGCGCGATCAGATGCTCAACGTCGATGGCATCGTTCGGGAGTACCTGCAGGAACGTGAGGAACCCTACCAGCGCGTCTTCCTGGCCCGCAGCGACCCCGCCCTGAACTACGGCATGGTTGGCGCGGAGATTCTGCTCAAGAGCGCCCTCTACCGCGTTGACCGGCTCGCGCAGGAGACCCGCATCCCCATGTACCCGATTATTGGCGCCGGCTCAGTCCCCTTCCGTGGACACCTGAAACCCACCAACACCGCGCGGGCTTTCCGTGAATATCCCAGCGTCCACACGCTGACCGTGCAGTCCGCATTCAAGTTCGACTACCCCCGCGATGACGTGGCGGCGGGCATCGCCGAGATTCAGGCTCACGAGCAGGAACCTGCCCAGCCTATCGATGAACAACGCGCCATCGCCATCCTCGATAAGGCCGCTGCTGAGTACCAGAAGCAGGTACGCAGCCTTGCTCCCACAATCGCCGCAATCTCCGCACTCTCCCCGCGGAGACGAGAGCGCAAACTTCACGTGGGACTATTCGGCTACGGGCGCTCGCTTTCCGGCTCGGACGACGTGACGCTGCCCCGCGCCATCGCCTTTACCACCGCCCTCTATTCCATAGGCGTTCCGCCGGAATTGCTCGGACTCGCCGCCCTTGACCAGGAGGATTTCGCCTACCTGCGCGAGATATACCCGAGCTTTGTAGAAGACCTCGCCACGGCGCTCCGCTACGCGAACGAGACACGCGTGAACCAACTCCTCGGCGACAAATACCGGCGTCTGCTCGTGCGCTTCACGGAAGAGATCGACCGCATTCACGAGGGACTCACCACGTCGGTCTGGGCGAGCATTGAGCAAGGCGCAACCAGCCGAGTATCGCAATACATCGCGGAAGCCGGAGAACTCCGCCACTTCCTCGGCTGACCCCACCAACCGTATATCTCCATATATTGACAAGAAGTCGAATCAAGCGCATATTGAATCCGTTGTCGGGTTCGGCATCTTTGTGTAGCCGCCCCGGCTGGTTGGAGAGAATTCCCATGACAAGAGACGTGGCAGCGCGTTTTGAATATCGATATGCGCGAGCGCGTCGCTTGGCGGTTGGGGAATAAAGCAGGCGCGAACCGCCCCCGAGATCTACCGGCGGGGCAGGCTATTTGAGGTTGCATGGCAAAGTACGTCTTTGTGACCGGCGGCGTCGTTAGTTCCATCGGGAAGGGCATCACCGCCGCCGCCATCGGCCGGCTCTTCACGAGCCGCGGCATCAGGGTCGCAGTTCAGAAACTCGATCCGTATCTCAACGTCGACCCCGGCACCATGTCCCCCTATCAGCATGGCGAGGTCTTCGTCACGCGTGACGGCGCTGAAACGGATCTCGACCTCGGTCACTACGAGAGATTCGTCGATACCGAAATGACACGCTCATCCAGCGTCACCGCCGGCCAGGTCTACTCCTCCGTCCTCTCTCGGGAGCGGCGCGGCGATTTCCTTGGCGGCACCATCCAGGTCGTTCCGCACGTGACGAATTCCATCAAGAATCGCATGCGACAGATCGCAGACGAGACCGACGCGGAGGTCATCATCATCGAGGTTGGCGGCACCGTAGGTGACATCGAGGGCCAACCTTTCCTTGAAGCCATCCGCCAGGTCCGCAACGAGGTTGGACGCGCGGACGCCATCTTCGTCCACGTCACCTATCTCCCTTACCTCCATGCCACCGGTGAGCTCAAGACCAAGCCCACCCAGCACTCCGTCCGTGAGCTTGGTCGCAGTGCCGGTATCGCGCCCGATGTGATCATCGCTCGCAGTGAGGTTGAGGCCGCGCAGGACACCATCGAGAAGATCGCGCTGTTCTGTGACGTCGAGCCGCAGGCCGTGATCCCCCTCTCCACCGTTGACACCATCTACCGCGTCCCCCTCCTCCTTGAAGAGCGCGGCCTGGGCGAGTACCTCCTTAATAGGATGCAGCTCGCGGAGTATGCCGAGAAGGAGCCGCAGCTCGATGACTGGCGCGATCTCGTGCACCGATTTGAGGAACCCAAGCCTCCTTTAACTGTCGCCATCGTCGGCAAGTATGTTGAACTGCGCGACGCCTACCTCTCCGTTAAAGAGGCCCTCACGCACTCCGGCCTTGAGATCGGCGTGGACATTGATATCGACTGGATTTCCGCCGAAGAGCTGGAAGAGGACGGCTGGGAGACTCAGCTGGAACGCGCGCACGGCATCGTCGTCCCCGGCGGCTTTGGTGAGCGCGGCATCGAGGGTATGATCCGTGCTGCCTCCTACGCCCGTGAACAGCGCGTCCCCTATCTTGGCCTCTGTCTTGGAATGCAGATCATGGTCATTGAGTTCGCACGAAACGTCGCCGGCCTTGAAGGCGCAAACTCCACCGAGTTCAATGTCGCCACCCCCCACCCCGTCATTCACATCATGGAAGACCAGGAGCGTGTCCGCGCCAAGGGCGGCACCATGCGTCTCGGCTCATACCTGTGCCACCTCACCCCCGGCACCAACGCCGCCCGCGCCTACGGCAATCCGGAGACCATCGTTGAGCGACACCGCCACCGCTTTGAATTCAACAACGCCTACCGTTCATCCTTTAATGAGGCCGGATTAATCGTCAGCGGCGCATACCGTGAACTCGACCTCGTTGAGATTTCTGAAGTGGCTAATCATCCATTCATGCTTGGCACGCAGTTCCACCCGGAGTTCAAGTCTCGCCCCACCCACGCCCACCCCCTCTTCCGGGAATTCGTCTCCGTCGCCGCCAGCATCCTCCGCGAGGGCGAGCAGCCGCCGCTCATCGTCGCCCAGGACGGCCTCGCCCACCCCGCCCAGCGCCCGGACGAATCTCGTCATTCCCGCGAAAGCGGGAATCCAGTGCCGCCCGAAGGGCGGCCCGCCACCGCTCGCCCTGAGCCTGTCGAAGGGCGAGACCAAACAGCCGAGCAGCCCCGCAGCGCTCGTGCATCGTGATCTGGCACATATCTGATCAGTCCTTTCCTTTTAAGAAGCAACTAACACCGAGCCAGCAAAACCGAGAAAAAGACCCGGGCATCATCCATCACATCGCCCGCAGCAAAGGAGACATCGTGGACACCACAGACACCCCCAACACCGACGAGCCGCAGCGCCCCGTCACCCGGCGCGGCATCGCCCGCCCTCCGCGCGTACGACGCGCGTCAACCACCACCACCGCCGCAACCGAGGCTCCCCCCGAGGAGACCACTGCTGAGGCAACGACCGCCACTGAGGAAGCGCCCGCAGACAACGGCGCAGCCCCCGTCGAAACGCCCACCGAAAACGGCACAACCGAAAATACCCCCTCACCCTCGACGGGGGAAGGCAAGAGTGGGAATGGAACCCCGTCCATCACGGACGGCCTACCCCCAGCCACCATGACAACCGAAACGATTGATGACGTTGAAGAAGAAGCGCCGCCCGCCCGCCGCGCGCCCCGTCCGCGTTCCGCCAACGGCGCGCAGCAGCGCCGACGCGAACGCCCGGACCGTGACCGTCAGGATCGCGAGCGCCCGCAGCGTCCCCGCCCACCCGCCAACACTGACGACGGCGATTCGGATGCTCCGCGCGTCGTTGATCTCCCGGAACCTCTCCACCACGTCACCATTCCCCAGCTCGAGGCCCTTGATCGTGACGAAGGCGCGCGCCTCGCCGAATTCCTCGGCATGCCCCCCGGCGCGGCCCTCCGGCGTGACGAAATGGTCCATCGCGCCATCCAGAACCTCGGCGAGCGCGGCGGAACAATCAGCGCCAGCGGCATCCTTGAGATCACCAACGATGGCTACGGCTTCATCCGCCACCGCACCCTCCGACACAACATCAACGATGTCTACGTCGCACAGTCGCAGATCCGCCGATTCTCCCTACGCACAGGCGATTGGGTAACCGGCCAGGTCCGCTCACCCAAGAGCGGCGAGAAGTATTACGGCCTCCTCCGCGTTGACACCGTCACCGGCCAGGAACCCGAGGTCTCCCGCCGCCGACCCGTCTTTGACCAGCTCACCGCACTCTTCCCGGACCGACTCTACGATCTGGAGACCGGCCAAAAGGCCGTCGCCGCGCGTCTGCTGAACCTCATCGCGCCCATCGGCTTCGGGCAGCGAGCCCTCATCGTCTCCCCCCCCAAGGCCGGCAAGACCATCCTTCTCCACCAGATCGCGGACGCCATCGCCTCCCAGTACCCCTCCACCCACATCATGGCCGCCCTCATCGGTGAGCGACCTGAAGAAGTCACGGACTGGGAGCGCACCGTTAAAGGAGCGGAGGTCATGGCCTCCACCTTTGACGAGCCTGTTGAAGAACACACCCGCGTCGCCGAGCTCGTCCTCGCACGTGCCAAGCGACTCGTCGAGGCCGGGCAGGACGTCGTCATCCTTTTGGACTCCATCACCCGCCTCGCACGCGCCTACAACATCGCCGCCCCATCCAGTGGGCGCACACTCTCTGGCGGCATGGACCCCGTCGCCCTCTACCCCCCCAAGCACTTCTTCGGCGCGGCGCGCAACACGGAAGAGTCCGGCACCCTCACCATCGTCGCCACCTGCCTTGTCGACACCGGCTCCCGGCTTGACGATGTCATCTACGAAGAATTCAAGGGCACCGGCAACATGGAAGTCCACCTGGACCGCAAACTCGCCGAGCGCCGCATCTACCCCGCCATTGACGTCCTCAAGTCCGGCACCCGACGCGACGAGCGGCTCTACGACGACAAGACCTACCGCGGCATCGTCACACTCAGGCGCATGATGGCCATGCTCTCCAACTCCAACCTTGACGCCTCGGACGCCACGGAGCGCATCCTGGATCGCATCGCAAAGACCAAGACCAACGCCGACTTCATGGCCACCCTCTCCCGCGAGATTTAATGACACTCCCCCATCCCCAATTCCCCGCCAAAGTCGGAACGCGGCGCTCCATCCCTAAGTGCCAATCAACTCTGATCGCGAACTTAAGCTGTAGCGCAGCTACCCCGTGCGCCCTGAGCCTGTCGAAGGGTGAACACCCCATCTCGTAACTCCTCAAAAGAAACCCCTACATATGCCCATTACCGACTTGCCAATATATCGAAACAAGTCTCAAACCGGATTCGACAATCTCTACCTGATCCAAGTCAAACGACTATTGACAACCCTTGCAAATCTCCCCTAAACTCACGTTCAGTGACTACGCCTATCGCTGGGCGTGGGCATTCCGCGTATTGCATGCACACGCGCGGGAGACCCCTGTGTAGCGATGGTGAAGTCGGGATAAAGAGACCGGAAACTGGAGAGCGCGGGGCTCTCCGCAGGTATGGAGACTAACCGGACAGGAAGCGCGGGAAAGTCAGCGCCCTCTGCCGATGCAAACGGCGAACAGCAGGGTTCCTGGCTCCCACGGATGGGGAGGAGCACATGCACTCACAAGAACCCTGGCAATCCCGAAGCCCTACGGGCAGCGTGAATAAACCACTGACTTCAACTACACTTGAGAAGACGGGCCGCAGAGGCCTAAATCACAGTTACGGAAGGGGGCTTCCTGTGAAGCGCAAAGCACTAGTTATCCTGACGGTCGCGATCCTCGCGTTCGCCATGATCCCGGCCCTCGGGACCAGCGCGGCGACTGGGGATATCAAGATTGTCACCCCTAACGAGATCGTTGATCCCACGAACAGCAGGGAAGATCTCGTTTTTGATCGACTCCAAACTGCGGAGTACGTCTCAACCGCCACTGGCGGTGAGTCGATGGAGGATACGTACGGCACCCTCTATGTCGTCATTGACGATAACGACTCCGATGCCAATGCGCTGACAGCCTATACCGCAACGTTCAGTGCGACTACTACTGGCGACAAGCTCCTTACTGCCGCTGCTGAAATACATAGAGGGAGCCACCCCAGGGGAATTCCTGCTACCTCCACACAACTTACAACCGACCAAAGGGCGAACTTGAATATCGGCGACTTTACTCGTGATGGAAACCTGAATGGTGACGACATCAGGGTATACATTGATTACGGAAGTCCTGCACAGGTAGGTGAGCGGGTCCAGACCATTGACGCGGTGATTGCGACTGGTGCGACCGTTGAAATTGCTAGCATCTACGGGACGCCAGACGCACTGCGCATAGTTTTCTACTCGGCCTCCACGAACACCCTTCAGGACGATGATGGCGACAGCCGGGTCGAGGTTCGCACCACCACCGACACGATCAATGTCCTGGCCTCTGAGAAGAACTTGCAGGCCTATGAGGGCACGGACAACGATGGACTGACCGCCCAGGAGTTCGCCTCCACGACGGGCGCTGTATCGAGAGACTCCGGCATTTTCGTTGCCGCCTTCGGTCTCATCGACACTGAGTGGAAAGAAATGCTCGATGACTGGGTCGACTTGGACGGTGGCATGGACGCTACCCGCAATATGGCGGATGTCCAAAAGACAGCGCTCCTCTGCACAGATGCAACGGGCCTGATTGGCCCAGGACCAGATGGAGACATAGATACAACAGGCGACAATACAGACACTGCTGACGGCACCTGTGACGACAGTGTTCCGGATGATGTAAACGATCCGGCAACGATCGGTATTCAGGCAACATTCGACACAGCCAAGGTTGCGGATGAAGCTGCCCAGCGCGGCACAGATACCAACAGAGATGTAGTCATCACTGTGCCCAATGCCTCTCTTGCTCTCGCGGCGGATCAGTACATTGCCGACAGCAATGAGGACGGCGTCGTCGATCATCGGGACATTGAGGTCAGGTTCAATAACCAGGCCGGTCCCGGCATTTCCGTCAAGTCATTCAGGTTTGCTGCAACCGCTGATGGCCCATCGCTAACCAACAACCTTGCAGCTGCAAACCTTTACGTCACCGTCACCTTGCCGTCGCTAACACAGACTGAGACGACTGCGGCCGAAGGCGACGTGACAACCATTCCTGGGAACAAGAGGCTGAACACTGCAGATAGCATTTTGGTCACATACGACACGACCGCCAATCTGGAGGACCTGATTGGCGACATTGAGGCGACCGACGACGACGGAGAACATACCGGCGTGTTCGATGAGCTGGATCCGGCCAGTGACAACAGGGAATCCAAGAATTTCGTCGCTGCGTTGAATGCGCAGTCACGAAACCTCGGCGCGCCTAGCGATGCGACCAACGGCACCGTCGCCAACTCCGGAAGCATCAGCGCGTCCGTCTTGATCAACCGCCTCTTGGGCGTCACCCACGGCGGTGATGTCGCCGTTCGCTACAACGACGAATCTGCCGGAATTCAGACCATGCGCACCAAGGTGGACACGGTCGCCCCGACGGTGAAGGCCGTCGACCCCACGGATAAGTCGTTCACAACGGATGACCGCATCGATGGCCTGTTCTCCGTAACGGATGAGGACGCGGGAATTCCGGAAGACGCGGAAGATCCTGGTAGGAACGATGTCAACCTCTTTAGTGCTGGTGTCCGCTACGTAACGGCGTCCGCCACGATCAATGGAAACGCTGCCGAGGAAGAAGATTTCGACCCCGATAGCGTCAGGGAAGAGGATGAAATCGAGGACGGCTACACCTACGAGTACCGCATTGACATCCCCAGCAACGTCGTGAGAAGCGCACAGCAGAATAACCAGGAAGTTGAAGCCAAGCTGACCGTTGTCGCCTATGACCAGGCTGGCAACAGGGCAAGCAAGACCTTCACCTTCACCGTTGACTTGATTGATCCGGAGCTCCTTGGTGCTCTGACCGGTTGGGGCGCTGAGAGTAACTCGCGCGTCGCTCGCAGCAGCAGTGCCAACGGTGCGTTCGTCCTGACCCAGAACGCCAAGGATCAGATCGTCCTGATCTTCAATGGCCCGATTGACGGAGCCAATGTGGATCCGGCCGATATTGCCGTGGACGGTGTCAAGGGCAACGTCACAAGCGCCCTCTGGCTGGCCGGCAGTGCGGACAACGTCATCAGCACAACGGGTCTCATTCCCGAGGATCAGACTGGCGATCCGCTGCCCGGCCAGATTCATCCTGGGGCGAATGCCACGGATGACGTCGAAGACGACGGTGGTTCGGGCATGGCTCTCTTGGCCAACCAGACGGGCCAGGATGCCAGGCACCTCCTGTTCCTGACGCTTAGCGAGGACCTCCCGACGGATGCGAAGCCCGTCATCGCGATAGACCGCAATGACGTGCAGGATCTCGCGGGCAATGAGCTTGGTAAGGATCACAGCACGGTTACTGAGGACCGCCTCAACCCGACCTTCACCGTGACGCCTGCCAAGCAGGTCACCAACGGCGACCTGGCCGTCACCATTGAGTCGTCTGAGCCGCTCACGCGGCGCGGGCCCACGGCTACTCTCGAATTGGGTAGAATGATCGCCCTGACTGAGACCATCGCGTCTGAGACGTCGTGGACTGTCTCCGGGAACCTCTCCAACCTGCGTCTCAGCAGTAAGGGTGCGGATGACGGTGTCTGGACTGTCAAGGTGGTCGGCACGGATGAGGCCGGTAACGAGGCAACCTCGACGAAGGCCAAGTGGGAACTTGACACCACGGCGAACAATAGCGTGCTGCCCAAGCGCAGTGCCAGGGAAGAGGACGACGGTACCAAGGAACAGGCCGCAATCGCCCTGAGCCTTGAGACCAATGAAGTTGTCTTCCTGAACCTGGACTTCGGTGCTGAGGGTGATGAGTACGGCACCGGTGACCCGGACGCAGACCCATCCACCTACAAGTCCACCGACACGAAGGATGAGATCAGCATTGACAGCTTGAGCCTGGAGGCGCTCGCGGCCAGTGCCATCTCCGGAAGCCCTGCCAAGATCGCAACCAACCCGACTGTCGAGAGTACGACGGACGTGGATGCTGCATCGGCGCAGACCTCGGACGGCGTCCAGCACGTCGTGGCTCTCACGGACCTCGCGATCGGCAACTACCGCCTGAACGTGGGCTTCTCCGATGAGGTCGGCAACACGGGCAAGTTCGGCTTCGTGTTCAAGATCATCGCGCCGAAGCCTGCCGAGGTTACCGTGGTTCCGGGTTGGTCCCTCGTGTCCATCCCCGGCACCCCGCAGGACTCGAGCATCGGTGGTGTCCTTGGAGGCTCGACGGTGACGGATGTTTGGAGCCTGAACAACGAGACCAAGGTTTGGGAGTTCGCTCGCGTGGACGCGGAAACCGGTGAGTGGATGGGTACGCTGAGCCAGATCGTCGATGGACGCGCATACTTCGTGCGCAGCTCCACCTTCGATCCCATTGAGGTGCTCATCGAGAGGTTCAACCCGCAGCGCACGCCGTCGCAGTACACCGTGACCAGCGGCTGGAACGGCATCGGCTACACGCCAGCGGGCCGTGAGGACTCCATCAGCGTCGACGCCTACCTGAGTTCGCTCGGCGCCAGTGGATGGGGCATGATCCGAACGTGGGACGCTGACGCCACCCCGCCGCAGTACGAGACGTACTTCTCAAGCGGCACGGGCACTGACGGCTTCCCCGGGCTTGGTGAAGATGAGGACGGCGTAGCGATCGTTGAGAAGGGCAAGGGCTACCTGCTCTTCGCCACCCGCAACGGCGTCATCGGCGGCTAAACCGAAATAGACCCTCTCCCCCCGTTCGCCCTGAGCTAGTCGAAGGGCAACGGGGAGGGCAGGGAGATGGAAACCCCAGGGGGGCGGCGCAAGCCGCCCCCCTTCCGTTTAACCCGCTATACTGTCCCCATGACGACTCAGACATCACCCGCAGACAACGAACACATCAGCCATCTCGAAGGCGTCGTCGAGCAGATCCTTGCCCGCCTCGATAGCCTTGAGCGCGGTGTAGACTCCCTTCGCAGCCTCATGTTCAAAGGCTTCGGCCTCTTGTGGGCCACCATGGTCGGCGGCTTCATCGCCATCCTCACGATCAACCCCTAACCCCCGCCGTTGCAAAACCTCACCGACCGCCTCCTCACCGGAGACTTGGCCGCCGCCCCCCGTATCCTCACCCTCCTCGAAAAAGGCGACCCCGCCGCAGACGACATCATGCAGCGCATCGCCCAACACTTATCCCTTCGTCATTCCCGCGAAAGCGGGAATCCAGTGCGGCGCGAAGCGCCGTCTCCTTCCCCCGGTGCCCACGTCATCGGCATCACAGGCCCCCCCGGCGCGGGCAAGAGCACCCTCGTCGAGGCCATGACCGCAGAGCTCCGAAAACAGGAACGCACCGTCGGCGTCCTCGTCGTCGATCCCTCAAGCCCCTTCACCGGCGGCGCCATCCTCGGCGACCGCGTCCGCATGAGAGACCACTTCCTGGATCCCGGCGTCTTCATCCGCAGCATGGCCACGCGCGGCGCGTCTGGCGGCCTCTCCGCCATCGCCCCCTCCGCCATGCGTGTCCTGGACGCCGCGGGCGTGGACGTCATCATCGTGGAGACGGCGGGTGTCGGCCAGACGGAGCTGGATATCATGCACACCGTCGATAGCGTGGTGGTGGTCGTCGTGCCCGAGGCGGGCGACGCGATTCAGACGATGAAGGCCGGGCTGCTGGAGATCGCGGATGTGTTCGTCGTCAACAAGGCGGACCGACCCGGCGCGAAAAGGATGGCCAACGACCTTGAAACTACCGTCCACCTGGGCAGCCGTGACATGGACTGGTGGACGATCCCCGTCCTGCAGACCGAGGGTATCCGAAACAAGGGCGTGACGGAGCTCCTGGACGCCGTGGAGCGGCACTACGACACGCTGCGCGACTCAGGACGCCTGGAGGCCCGCCGCGCCGAGCAGAGACGCTCAGAGTTTCACGCAGCCCTCAGAGAACGCCTCCTGGACCGCCTAACCCGCGCCGAGCACTCGGACGCGTTGGCGGACATCGTGCGCCAGGTCGAAACCGGCCAACTCCCCCCCATCACCGCCGCCACCCACGTCCTCCAAAACCCGGACCTATTGGCCTAACCCCTCCGTCGTTCCCGCGAAGGCCGGAACCCAGTAGGGCGCGTAGCGCCGTCCCGTCCCCTCACCCTCGTCATTCCCGTGAAAACGGGAATCCAGTACGGCGCGTAGCGCCGTCCCCGTTCCGTCTACAATCAGAGGGCAATGACTAACAACCGACCCAGATCAAAAGACTTCGTCCCATACGTCTACATCTTGGCCAGCGACCGAAACGGAACCATCTATGTCGGTGCCACATCCAACCTCGTCCAGCGCGTCTGGCAGCACAGAACAAAGGTAACCGGGGGATTTACAGCGGAATACAACGTCCAATCCCTAGTCTGGTATGAACAACACGCGACCATGGACGCCGCCATCGCTCGAGAAAAAGTCATTAAGAAATGGAACCGCAAATGGAAACTGGAGCTCATTGAAAGCTCCAACCCGGATTGGCAAGACCTCTACGAATCCATACTCTAACTCGTCATTCCCGTGAAAACGGGAATCCAGTACGGCGCGTAGCGCCGTCTCCCTCATCAAGCCTTCAGAGAAGCCTCCACCCCCAGAAACCGCCCAATATCCTCAACCTCACCCCGCACCGCCTCCCGCGCCCACGAAGGCGACAAAGCCCCCTCCATCCCCGGGAACGGCTCAATAGCGATCTCAAGCCCCCGTCTGCTCGACAGCCGCGTCCACGACCACGTCGCGACGGCGAGGCCGTCAATCGTCACAACCGGCCGGATCATCCCCCCGCCCGCATTCACGCGTGACGTGTGCTCCGCCCCAACCGCAAGCCCCCGCCCTCGATACCCAAGCAAATACGTATCAAAAAACCCCAACAGCTTGACTGTTCCGTCATTCCTGCGCCCTCCGAATCCCCCGCGAAGGCGGGGGCCCCCGTGGCCCGATAGGGCCACCTCATCCACCCACATCTCCTCCCCAGAGACCTCAACCCCCACCAACTCCCCTTCGATCGCCCCCCAACCGGCCCGTGCGTCCCTCAGAGGCAGCCCCGACCACACCGCGAAATCACGCTCCGTCGAGGGCCCAAACGCTTTGATGTAACGACTCGCCAGCCGCGCAAGCGCCTCCTCTCGATCCAGCTCCGGACGCTCGATTCCCGCCAACCATGAGTCCGCTGCCACAAAGGTCTCCGTCCGGCCGTCGTCGAGCAGAGGCCCATGCGTGATGACACCCAAAAACCCTCCGGCCCGCACGATGTGATTGAGCGCCTGCCCTTCGACGGGGATCCCCTCCGATGCAAGCATTTCACCCATCTTTTTGCGCGTTAAAGGACCGTGCTCTGTGAAAAACGTAACTAAACATTCCAGGGCATGTTCCAAAACGTTTTCGTGGAGCCCTAGTGCTTCCCGACGCCCTTGCCCTGCAGCAAACGCCCGGTGACCCAACAAAGAGGTCATCCACCGATGATCCTCGCTAGGTATCAGATGCAGCGTCCCCCGCATCACCCAGGTCCGTACAATATGACGAGTTTCAGATAGAGATTTCCAAACATCCCCTACTTTCGTGTCGAGGCTCCTCACCCGAACCCGGACCTGCAGCGCCGCGGCATTTAAATCCTGCGCCTGAACCCCGCCGATTCGCCGCACAACAGCTACCGTATCTGGGCTTTGGCCCGAAGCTAACCCTACATCCAGCCCTTGCGAGTGAGTGCGAAGCAGCCGCGTCTCATCAGCGGAGAGCTTGATGTCGGCCACTTAACCTACCCGACGCTAGCCGTGGCCAACTCAAAAATTTTCTGCACTGTTTTCCAATTTCGCGTAGAACTCACCGTGGAAAGCCTGGAATCGAAGTAGCTGTTAGTCAGTTTGGTTCCTGCAAATCCGTCTGGACAATAGAGATAGATTTCGCGATTTATCACCACAAACTCGTCTGCGGGAGAGCGATTCTGGTCAAGTGTTTCAACCTGCTCAGCATTGGGTAGGTCCGCCAAGAAAACAACATGGAGCTTGTCGGCTTCTGCGCCGGCTTTCACGAAGGGATTCGCTTCTACGATGTCTCTGAACTCTTGGGTTGTCCGGGTCAAAACAGGAATTTGGTAGCCAAATTTATCCAGAATTGAGGCGCTAATGAGAGAGGGGATGTCTTTTTGGAGTGTCTGCGTCGCCTCAAAAAGGACATTTCCGCTCTGAATGTAGGTGCGAACATCACTGCAACCCGCATCCATGAACATTGCCGTGAGATCCTTCATCGGCAGCCTGTTCTTGCCTCCGACGTTTATGCCGCGAAGCAAAGCAACAGTAGTGCTGAGAGTGCTTTGCGCCATGCTCTGAGTGGACTGACGACCAATCCTATAAACAGGATCAAACGTCGTTGGCTTCAGATGGTGCCGCTTTATTCCGCAGCTGCCATCTCCGCTTTGGTGACGTAGTATTCGCGCAGGCGGCGGATGGCGCGGGCGGCGTCCTGGAATGACGGGAACACGGCAATACCGCGATCAGCAACCTTGACCCGAAACTCCGCCAACGCAGCCTCATCCTGGTTCCACGTCGCAATAACGCCGAATGGCTTGTCCGTCGACTCCTGGAACTCCTTGAACATGTCGATCAGATCGTCAGTGGTCTTTCCCTGCCGCTCCAGTCGCCGTGCGATGAAGCCGATACTGGCCTCAATAACGATGATGTCTGTATTCGGGTCCGCAGCCAGCGTATCCAACATGTCCCGTCCACGCTCGATGCTCGTAAGCGAACCGGAGACATCCAGTGGATTCTTGTAGCTGCCGCCAACGACCGTGACGATGGGTTCCAGTATGTCGTAGCTCTCCTGCGTCAGGTCAGGCACAGTTAGCCCCTCGCGTCCGAACGCGTCGGAAACCAGCACAGACTGCCCGCCCGTCTGCGCCACAATTCCCATCCTGTCACCTGTGAACGGCTTCATGAAGTGCAGAGCCTTGAAGGCGTCCATCAGCTCATCCTGCGTGTCGACACGGATTGCGCCGGTTTGGCGAATCATCGCGTCCCACAGTGCCATATCGGAGGCCAGGTGGCCCGTATGGGATGCGGCGGCACGAGCTCCTTCACGGGTCTGCCCGCCTTTCCAGATAATGACCGGCTTGCGAGGGGTGACGTCCCGCAGCGCCTCAAAGAACTTGCGGCCATCACGAGTCCCTTCAACGTACATGCCAATTGACTTGATCTCCGCGTCCTCGCCCAGGTACTCAAGCCAATCGCCTTGGTCCACGGAGATGCTATTGCCCATGCTGATGGACTTGAGCGGGTACAGGCCGTTAATGCGCGCCCGAACCACAAAGCTGGTCGCGTGCGTGCCTGAATTGGACATGAACCCAATGTCCCCGGCGTCGCCAATCCACTGGTCAGCGGTGTTGCGAATGCCCGCCTTGGAGTGATACAGGCACATGCAGTTGGGGCCGACGAGGTTGAAGTTCGCGTCGTGCGTCATCTGCGTCAAAGCAGCCTGCAGCTGGACGCCTTGCTCCTCGCCCGTCTCCGCGAACCCGGAGGTGAACAGCGCCGCTGCACCGGCGCCAACATCGATGGCGTCCTTCACGATCCGGGGCGCGACTGGGCGCGGCACTGCCACGATCACATAGTCAACCTGCCCCGGCACAGCTGCAAGGCTGGGATAGTTTTCAAATCCCATCTCAAGGATGCCGGGGATCTCGTTCTCATCGATCTGGACCGACACAACCTTGGCTTTGGCATCACGAACGCTCTTCAGCCACATGTAGTCCGTGATCTTCTTGTCGCCCACCACGGCAATCACCTGTGGGTTGAACGCCCTGTCCAGATTGGCCTTGCGTGTCGCGTCCATCTCAGTTCTCCTTCCCTTGCTGTGTAGAAGGCTAGTCCGCTGTCAGAACAATGCGGGCGTCAACGGCAATCGTGCCGTCCGCATACGCCAGCACCGGATTCAGATCCATCTCCGCCACCCCTGATGCCTCGCTCACAAATGCCGAGACCGCCCCGATAACGCCTTCCAACGCCTCGAAATTGACGGCTTGCGTCGCCCGATGCCCCGTCAGCAAGGGATAACCCTTTATCTCACGGACAATTGCGCCTGCATCCCTCTTCGTCAGAGGGGCGATACGAAAGGCCACGTCCTGTAGAACCTCAACGGCTATGCCGCCAAGACCAAACATGATGACAGGGCCGAATTGGTGGTCGCGCGTCATCCCCACGATGACCTCAACGCCGCCGCCGGGCGCCTGGGACTGTACCGTCACGCCGTCAATCGCCGCGTTCGGCTCCGCAGCTTTGGCGCTCGTCATGATCTCGCCATACGCTGCTCTTGCGGCATCTGCGTCTGCGATACCGAGCTTCACCCCGCCAACATCGCTCTTATGTGTGATTTCTCGTGACGACACCTTCATAACCACAGGAAAGCCGATGTTCTCGGCCGCCGCCGCTGCTTCGTCCGCAGATGACGCCAGAGTCGGCATAGTCACGCGGATACCCTGCTCCTGTAAGATGGCCTTGGATTCCTCTTCCGTCAGGATGAGTCGTCCTTCTGCCCGTGCTCGTGCCGCCGTCTCATCGAACAAGGCGGACGCTGATGCTGTCACTAAGACACCCCCCACCAGTTTTTCAACAATTGTGCTTACGGCTCCGACTGCCCTGCGCAGCTATCTCGCGCGTGCTACGCAGCAGTCTGGTCGCAAATTACTTGCTAGTGTATAACGAATCAACGGTTGCACGCGCCAATCGATGTGGCACGTCCGGCTACAGCCGCGCCACCCCTACGAGTGTCGCGTTCACGATGAAGCGATGAGAATACGTTGTTGCCGGCGCGCACGTTACCAATGACAAGGTTGGCGCGTCCGAGTAATCGAATACGTCCACGTCCTCTGGCAGAACCACAGTTGTGTCTGTGGCGCGATAGAGAAACACGTCGCCGCCCGCCATGACCATGATGTCCACAATCTCGCCACGTCGCAGCAGTGGCGCAATTTCATCCAGCCGCGCAAATATTGACCCCTCGCCCGCAAACGGTGAATTCACGTGGCCGGACATCACCGTGTTGCCAATCTCGCCCGGTGTCGCGGAACCAACGTGGAAACCAACAACGCGATCCGCCGTCTCCCATTCACTTGTCTCGCCATCCCACAGAATGTTGAGGTCGATAATGTTCGAATCCAGGTCGATGGCGGGAATAATGATGTGGAGCGGTCGCGGCTGCTCCCCATACGTGTCAACAAGATCGTCTTCTGTGACCAGCTTGAAATTCTCTTTGATCGGCTCAAGCAGCGCCCCGTCGTCAGCCTCGGCCAAATAGTGACTGAAATCGCGGAGGATGCCGTACTCGTCATAGAGATTGCTTTCCGCGGTCCTGTCTGCCTGCGAGGCGCTGATGGCTGAGTCTTCAGAGTTGGATGCAGTTGACTGGGTTTCTGTTGACGGTGTAGCGCCGGGCGACGGCGATGTGATGAGCGCGGCAGTTGTTGCTGTTGGCGCGGTTGTGGGAACCGTGGTCGGCGACGCCGCTGGAAGACCACGTGTCAGGTCCTCCTGCGTCAGGCCGGCCTCGGCCTGCGTCACCTCCAATTCATCCAGACCTGCCTCTGAATATGCTCCGAGGGCGAAATACCCTACTGAGAACAGCACCAGCATGACGCCGATAGCCGCCACCAGGACGCCCAGCACCAGCATGGGCCGAACAAAGATGAGCGCCCAGAGTCCGATGAAACGATCCATAGTGCGCTCGCTGCCGCTAGCTGAGTATCTCCGCGATCCTCTCATCGAGGACCGTGCCGTTGACCACGCCCGCCCACCGCGTATGCACTGTGCCGTCCGACTGGATGAAGAACGTCACCGGAAGCCCCCCGACGCCGTAGTCGATGGTCGCCTCCCCGTCCGGATCGGTCACCATGACGTAGCCTTCATCGACAGGAACGTTGAATTCGTCGATGAAGGCGAGCGCATCCTCATTTGTGTCCTGGATTGCAACGCCAACGAACCGGACTCCCTGATCCCTGTACCGCTCGTGAGCCTCGACCAGATGGGGCATTTCAACGCGACATGGCGCGCACCATGAGGCCCAGAAATTCACGACGAGCGGCGAACCCTCGAAATCGGACAAGCTCACGTCTCCGGCTCCGTTCAGCTGTGAAAGCGTGAATGACGGCGCCGCGATGCTGGTGCGCGTTGTCGTGTCCATCGGCATCGTCTCGCGTGTCAGCAGGCTATACGCGAGGAGGCCGATGAACGCCGCCATCACTACAACCGCCACACTGACAACGACAATCCCCGGCCGCTGCTGACCCTGAGGGCCCGGGCCCGGAAAGCCGTTCTCGACGTCGTTAGACCGATTCTCCATTCGCAATCCCCACGCCTACAATTATACTTGCTCGCTCCATCCCTTTACCCCACTCCCACGCAGTGCCACAATATGGCATCTATCGGGATGGTGGGGATCACGATGCCCGCGCCCGGGAACAAACGACGGAGGGGGTCGTTGCACAATGTTCATGCCGCTAGAGGGTGTCCGTGTCATTGATCTGACGCATTACACTGCCGGGCCGTACGCCACGCGAATGCTGGGCGACTACGGCGCTGACATCATCAAGATCGAAAGGCCGGGCGGGGGCGATCCCGCACGCCGCATCGGTCCCTTCTACCACGATGAGCCCGATCTCGAGAAAAGCGGTCTGTTCCTCTTCCTGAACACCAACAAGCGTTCCGTCACGCTCGACTTCAAGACCGAGAAGGGCAAGCAGATCATCAAGGAGCTCGTCAAGGGCGCGGATATCCTCATCGAGAATTTCCCTCCGGACGTCATGCCGAATGCCGGCCTGGGCTACGAGGAACTCAGTCAAATCAATCCCCAGCTCGTGATGACCTCCATCAGCAACTTCGGCAAGACCGGCCCCTACAAGGACTGGGTCGGGCTTGATCTGACCCTCTTTGCCATGGGCGGCAATATGTGGGGTTCCGGTGACCCGGAACTGGAGCCACTCAAGACCGCGGGCCGCATGGCCAGCTTCCACGTCGGTTATGCCGCCGCCCTTGCCACCTCCCTCGGCCTCATCAACGCCGAACTGCGAGGGCAGGGAGAGAACATCGATGTCAGCTACTTTGAGGCTACCCTTCAGTCCATCGATGCCCGGATGCAGCGCCTTCTCGGTTATCAGTACAACAACAGCGTTGCGATGCGCGTTTCACCGGGCGCGAGCCTCGGGCTTGGCAGTGGCGTTTACCCGTGCCTGGACGGCATGTTCATGACTACGGCCGGTGCCGCCATGTTCCCCAACATGGCGAGGATGGTCGGCAGAGAGGATATTCTCTCAGAGCCCGGCTGGGACACCGTCGCTGCTCGTTCCCGACCGGAGGCGGCGGAGGAGTGGGAAGCCACCCTCATCCCCTGGATGCTGGAACGCACAATGAAGGAGGTGCAGCAGGCCTGCATTGAGCACAGGGTTCTTGGCGGGCCTTTCAACACCGTCGAGAATCTCATGAATGATGAGGACTTTGACGCCCGCAGTTTCTGGCAGACCATTGACCACCCCGCTACCGGCCCGCTCACATACCCGGGTTTCAACTCACGAATCCACTTTGAAGATGGCGAACGGCCCGTCCGCAGCCGCGCCCCATTGCTTGGCGAACACACCGCGGAGATTCTCAAAGAGATCGGCATCGAGGGAGAGGACGTGTCACTCCTCCGCTCGGAAGGCGTCATCTAAAGGAGCATCGCAATGACAGCCACAGAGAACGGCCGCCGGGACATGACCGGAAGCCCCGTGCCCGGCACAGGCAAGTTGCCGCTGGAGGGAATCCGAATCCTGGACTTCACCGTCGTGTTCGCCGGACCGTACGGGACAATGCATCTCGCTGACTGGGGCGCGGAGGTGATCCGGATCGAGTCCATCAAGCACTTCGCAACCAGCACACGGGGCCAGCTGGCGCGGCCACCCATTGAGATGGTGAGGCTTCGAAACACCGGCATGGGTTATGTCAACGATGATCCCGGTGAGCGACCCTGGAATCGGCAGGCCATCTTCAATACGCATGCGCGCAACAAGCTTTCCGTCACGATGGACCTGACGACGCCGGAGGGACAGGAGGCGTTTGAGCGGCTTGTCGCCCAAGCAGACGGGCTCATGGAGAACAATGTCTCGATTTCTATGGAGCGTCTCGGCATAACGTGGGAACGCCTCTCCGCCATCAATCCGCGTCTCATCCTGGTGAGGATGCCGGCATTCGGCGTGGACGGCCCGTACAAGAACTACCGCACATGGGGCAACCACATGGAAGCCCTCGCCGGCCACCCCTATCTCCGCGCCTATCCCGATGAAGATCCCACCCGTGGGCCCTCCGGCGTGCCCAGCGATGCCGCCAGTGGCGTTGGTGGCGCCCTCGCGTTTGTCATGGGGCTCCGGCACCGCAACAAAACGGGTAAGGGCATTTTCATCGAGTCGCCGACCGCCGAGAACTTCGTTCCGTTCCTCGGTGATTTCGTCATGGATTATTCCATGAACGGCCGCGTCTACACGCAACTCGGCAATGGCCATCCTTTCCTAGCGCCGCACAACGTCTATCGATGTGCCGGTGAGGAAAGGTGGCTGACCATAGCTTGTCGCTCAGACGCGGAGTTCCGCACGCTCTGCCAGATCATGGGCGAGGCCGGGCTGGCGGACGATCCGCGCTTTGCAGATTCCCTCGGCCGATACCAGAATCGCCGGGAATTGGATGAGATCATCGCACGGTGGACAATTGAGCAGGACGCGCGCGAGACCATGAACCGCCTACAAGCCTCCGGCGTGCCCGCAGGCATGGTCATGGATGAGAGTGACGTTCACGCTGATCCGCACGTGGCCGAGCGCGAGTTTTTCCAGGAGGTTACGCATCCCGAGGCGGGAACCCACAAGAACCCGACCATTGGCTTCAAGCTGCAGAATACGCCCTATCACATCCGTCGCCACGCCGTTTTGCTTGGCCAGGACAATGAATACGTCTACAAGGACATCATGGGCTACTCAGACGAAGAGTACCAAAAGTTCATCGACATGGGCCACGTCGGCATGGACTACGACCCGGACGTGGCATAGGCAATTCACGGGCAAATACACGCATTGAGAGGCGCGTCCACGGACGCGCCTCTACTACTTTCGTTCAGAAACTCCTTATCCCGCCAACCATACGCGGTCGTAGCGGTTCTGCGGGCCGTACCTCGCCATGTAGTCCGGGCCGGGCATGAATCCTCGTACCTGTGCGCTTGTTATGGGCTGGTAGATGTCGTGTGCCATGATGATCTTGGCTTGCTCACTCAAGGCGATCTCCATCGCGTCCCACGCCAGTTCGCGCCGTTCCTCGAAGTCCAGCGTCGTGCTCATCCGGTCTATCAGATCGTCAACCCGGGAATTACTGTAACCACCGTAGTTGCTTGAGCCATCCGTATGGAAGAGCTCATACATGAAGAGATTCGGGTCGAGACCGGGAATCTCAAATCGATGCGCAGCGATCTGGAAGTCGCCGTTTTCAAGTGCCCACTGGTAAGCGCGGGTTTCATAAGCTTCGGTTACCATGCGTAGGCCGATTCTATCCAGTTCATCAGAGAACAGAGGGATATCGTTCAGAATCTCGCTCCAGATGCTCACTACAAGTTCAAGCTCTCCGTGTTCATATCCGGCGTCCGCTAGCAAGCGGCTTGCCCGTTGTTTATCAATCTTAGCCGTGCTCCTCCCAAGAAAGTCTCCGTAGCCTGCAATCCTGCCGCAGCGCTCGGCGGGCATTGCCCACTCGCTTGAAGGGCGGAACCCGCAGCCGGTCGGAAGGCCTCCCCATCCGCCTTTCACCAAGTCAATGTAAAGTTGATTGTCGATCGCCAGCGCTATTGCCTCGCTGACGCGGGAGTCATTCCAGAGCTCACGATCCTGGTTCACGAACAGCGCCGAGCCAAGAGATGAGGCAGTCGCTTGATCCCAGAACTGGCACACATCATTGGCGCATTCCTGAGCCAGCGTTTCTGCATCGCTACCAGCGAATCCCACCGTGCTGCCGATATGTATCCTCCCTGTCCGCATGGCCGTGGTTATAGCGCTGCGATCCATTAGGTGCAGTTCGACTCCGTCCAGATAGGGGAACGGCTCGTCCCAGTAGTAGTCATTCCGTTCGAAGTAAAGACCCTCGCCCGGAATCCACTCCGAAGCTTGAAATGGGCCGCTTGTCACACTGGGCAATTCGTCCCGCAGTTGGCCAAAGTCGTTCTCCGCGTAGACATGCGCGGGCCTGATGATGTTCTGCGGCAGCGCAATAGCCTCCAGGATTGTTGGATGATGGTCATTGAGTACGAACACCACCGTCAGATCATCCGCGCATGTAATTGTCTCCACGTTCCTGAAATGAAACGCATGCGGACTCTGCTCCAGACCCTCGCCCGTCCTGATAGTGTCAAATGACCACTTCACGTCATCGCACGTGAGCGGTGTGCCGTCAGACCATTCCAGACCGTCCCTCAGGCTGAACGCGAGCTCCAGTCCGTCGGTTGAAACCCGCCAGCCTTCTGCCAGATCCGGGCTCAACTCCAAAAAGGGGTTATTGCCCTCATCCGCGAAACCCACCCAGGTCCGCGGCTGAATCAACATATTGTGCAAGGGCTGCATAGCTTGCGGCCCAACGGTATCGTCGCCTTCCCATGTGTTGAAGGACGGTGCATCCTGTATATACGCCTGCTGCGTATACGCCACCTCGAGTATCCCGCCGTAGATCGCGTCTTTGTCTGTTGGCTTACCGCTCGTCGACGCGTTGACATCGGTTGTTAGCGACGGCTCCTGCTCGCCAAAAGTGCCCCAGAGGCTGTGGGATGTTGTCAGAGAATTCCATAGAGTGTCTGCCTCAACGGCAAAGCTCTCTCCGGTGGCCGCCTCCCCGGTCTCCGAAAGTACATTCCCCAGGGTGACAATTCCGGCGACACGACCGTCAGCCCCAATAAGTGGCCTGCCCGTGTTGCCGAATTCCACCGGAGCGTCAGTTCCGATAATTCCTCGGCCCGAATCTGATTCCACCCATGTCTCAATCACCTCGCCACCACCGAACGTGGCGATTCCGGTACCAGGGGTGTACCTGGCCGCGAAAACAAACTCACCCGCAGAAGGGCTGCCTTCAAGACCAAGTGGCAATGGCGTGAGTTCCCGTGAGCAGCAGATTCGCACAACAGCAAGGTCTAAGTCCGCATCTTGTTCAACCAAAGTTCCCGTGTAGGTCTGGCCATGTAGATCGACAACGAGAACTTCCTGGGAGTCAGTCAATTCTGCGCTTGTGACGACTGTTGCCCGCCCGCCCAATGTGAGGCCGACGACAAATCCTGTCCCCTCAGCCTGTCCCTGGGACACGCCCACAATGCCGGGCCGGAGTTCCTCAAACGTCTCCATGAACTCCATCGTTGCCCTTTCAAGGGGAGTAGGTGTCGCCGTCGGTGTAGGACTCGGAGTAGGCGTCGCTGTGGCCGTTGGTGGGACCGGCGTAGGAGTTGGTGGAACAGGTGTGGGTGTTGGTAGGGTCTGGCTTTCGGTGGGCGTAGCGGCGTCGGTCGCCGAGCTTGCCGTATCATCCGGAACCGGTGTATCCGTCACAGGAGTGACCTCGTCAACCCGCTCGCAGGCGAACAGCAACACTAGAGTCGCAAGCGTAACCGGGAAAAGCGTCCGAAGTGAGAGAGACTTTATCTGGCGCAGATATTTACCCATCGTGTGATTCTAAAGCACTCGCGTCCTCAGAATCTTGGGAAAGCGTTTACAGCTTGCTGGCCAGCTCTTCCATGTGGCCAGTGACGAGGAAGACGACCCGTTCGGCGATGTTCGTCGTCCGATCCGCGATGCGTTCCAGGTTATGCGTGGCCCACAACAGGTACGTCGCCTCCTGAACACGCGACGGATTCTCAATCATGAGCTCCAGCAGCGCGTGGTAGGACGAATCCTGCATCTCATCGACTTCATCATCCTCCTCACAGATCTTCCGCGCCGTAGCGGCGTCGTGGTCCACCAGGGCAGAAAGAGCGCGCCGCAGCATATCGCGGCACTTGTCCGCCATGCGGGGCAGGGTGTCCAGGGGCCGGATTGTGCTGTCCGCCCCGATCATCTCTGCGATGCGCCCGTTTCCCTCCGCATGGTCCGCCATCCGTTCAAGATCGACGATGACGTTGAGTACGGTGACCAGCACGCGCAGATCGCCGGCCATCGGCTGCTGCGTAGCGATCAGGCGGATAGCCTTTTCTTCAATCTCGAATCGCATGGAGTCGATGCGCGCATCCTCCGCGACTACCTGCCGCGCAAGCGCCGCGTCCCGGTTCAAGAGAGCCTCGGTGGAGCGTTCGATGGACTTGTCCACCATGGATCCCATCGCTATCACGTCGTCCTGCACCTCTTGCAGGAGCCGGTCGAAGTCCTGCCGCGTCGGGTGCCGTTGCATTGCCATTGTCGCTACCTCTTCCCGTTTGCGGGTTCCGTGTTGACAGGTTATCCAGTTTACCTAACTAAAGCGGCCCGTGATATAGTCCTCCGTCGTTTTCTCTCTGGGAGTCGTGAAGATTTCGGTTGTAGGGCCGAATTCAACAAGGACTCCCGCCCGATCCTCCTCCATATTCATAAATGCAGTCATCTCAGATACGCGAGCAGCTTGCTGCATATTGTGCGTAACGACAAGGATTGTATACTCATGCCCCAAATCCTGCATCAGCTCTTCAATACGAAGGGTTGACGCCGGATCAAGCGCAGAGCACGGCTCATCCATCAGGATCACATCCGGCTCCACGGCCAGCGTGCGCGCGATGCACAGCCGTTGCTGCTGGCCGCCGGAAAGTTCATTCCCCTGCTGCCTCAGCTTGTCCTTTACCTCGTCCCACAACGCCGCCTGTGTCAGGCATCGCTCAACAATCTCATCCAGCGCCGCCCGATTGCGCACACCATGCCGCTTGGGTCCGTAAGCGATGTTGTCATAAATGGACATGGGCAGCGGGTTCGGCCGCTGGAACACCATTCCGACGGCGCGGCGCAGCTCAGTAACGTCGACGCGCCGATCATAGATTGGTACGCCGGACATCTCCACTGTGCCTTCCACGCGCACACCGGGGATCAGGTCATTCATGCGATTGAAGCTGCGTAGGAAAGTGCTCTTGCCACAGCCGGACGCGCCGATGATTGCCGTCACCGTTCGTTCCGGGATCTCCACGGAAACATCCTTCAGTGCCCTGAATTCGCCGTAGTAGAGCGACATGTTCCGCGTGCTAAGCGAGATCGGCCGTTCCGACACAGGCAGGCGATAGGGAATGTGCTCAGTAGATGCCGCCGTGTCAGACGACTCGTGACCGCCCTGGCTTGCTTCTCGATTTGCCACGGTGGTCATGATAGACGCGTGACGCGCCTCGCCGCCACCTAGGTCTTCTACAACACCGTTAGTCATTGCCGATCTCGTTCCTGTCTACCCGAACCGACCTGTGATGTAGTCTTCGGTTGCCTTTTCTCGCGGCATCGAAAAGATTCCGCCCGTCTCCCCAAACTCCACGATGTATCCGCTCCGCTGATCATCGACCGTCAGAAATGTCGTGTAATCCGAGACGCGGGCGGCCTGCTGCATATTGTGCGTGACCAGCGCGATGGTGTAGTTGGGGGCCAGCTCTCGCATCAGTTCCTCAATAGCCAGTGTCGCGATCGGATCGAGTGACGAGCACGGTTCATCCATCAGGATGACCTCCGGGTCCAGCGCCAGTGTCCGAGCGATACACAATCGTTGCTGCTGGCCGCCGGAGAGCTGATACGCGGACTGCTTCAGCCTGTCCTTCACCTCATCCCACAGCGCTGCCTGTCGGAGGCATCGCTCCACCAGCGCGTCCATGTCACCCTTATATCCCGCAATGCGTGGGCCAAACGCAACATTGTCATAGATCGACTTCGGGAACGGGTTGGGCTTCTGGAACACCATCCCGATGCGGAATCGAATCTCCGTGGGGTCCGCCTCCTCCGCGTAGACGTTCTCCCCGTGGAAGAGAACTTCCCCCTCCACGCGCGCTGTGCGGATCAGGTCATTCATCCGATTCATGCAACGCAGGAGCGAACTCTTGCCGCAGCCTGACGGCCCGATGAACGACGTGATCTTGCGCGGCGGAATATCCAGGTTCACGTCCTTGAGCGCCTGAAAATCCCCGTAATAGAGATTCAGTCCCCGAACCGACAGAGCAGGAGCCGCCGATAAGGCTGTAGCAGTTGCCATTAGTGCGTACTTTCCCTCAAGTTCAACGTCTTCTCTGACTCATGTATGCCCATAGTTGAAAATTATTCCTCGGATCGTCGTTGGAACCGGTCTCGCAGCAGGATCGCAACTGAATTCATGCTCAGCAGCACCAGCAGCAAGATGATGATTGCCGCCGCTGTCACGTGCTGCCAATCCAACTGCGGACGCGACACCCAGTTGAAGATCTGGATGGGCAGCACGGTGAATCGCTCAAATGGATGACCGGGCGTGAAGGTGACGAAGACGAGCCCGGAGATGGCGAGCAGCGGCGCAGCCTCGCCTATCGCGCGGGACATCGCGAGAATCGTGCCCGTCAGGATGCCCGGCAGTGCGGATGGCAGTACCACGTGTCGCACCGTCTGCCAGCGCGTGGCCCCCAAGGCCAGCGAGCCTTGTCGATAGCTGTCCGGCACTGCTCGTATGGCCTCACGCCCCGCCACAATCAACAGCGGCAGCACCAGCAGCGTCAGGGTTAGCGCGCCGGCGATGATCACGCGGCCCATGCCCAGCAGGAAAACGAAGACCGCCAGGCCGAGCAAGCCATAGACGATTGACGGAACACCCGCGAGGTTGGAGATATTCACCTCAATGAGCTGGGTCAACTTGTTGCGCGGCGCGTATTCCTCAAGATAGATCGCTGTGGCCGTGCCGATAGGGAACGTGAACAGTGCAGTCAGCCCGCCAACCCACAGCGTGCCGAAGAGCGCAGACCGCAGTCCTGCGTCCTCAGGACGCCGCGAGGGGTACGTCGAAAGGAAATCCCAATCGATCCACGGCAACCCGTCTAGGAGGACGTCGATGATGAGGGCGGCCAGCGTCGCAAGCCCCACAAGCGTCGACAGGAAGAACAACACGACCGCTGCATTGCCAATGAGGCGGCGCCCGCGCAGGCTGCTGTGGAACTGCTCAGCGCTAACACTGCGGACATCGTCGGAAGTCGTGGGTTCCATAGTTCTGTGCCCCTAGTACGCCTGCCGCCAGCGTCGAACCACCCACTGACCGAGGATGTTCATCGCCAGCGTCATCACGAACAGCAGCAGGGCCACGGCGAAGATCGTGTAGTAGATCGTCGTCCCCTGCGGAGTCTCGCCGAATCCCACCTGCACGATGTAGGCCGTCATCGTCTGGATGCTCTCTCGTGGGTCAATCGTCAAGCGAGGCGTCGCGCCTGCGGCAATCGTGACCAGCATTGTCTCGCCGATGGCGCGCGAAAGTCCGAGGATGATTGCCGCCACGATGCCGGAGAGCGCCGCCGGCGTCACCACTCGTGTTGCAACTTCAAACCGTGTCGCTCCCAGCGCGTAGGCCGCCTCGCGCAATGAACGTGGCACGGCTAGCATCGCGTCCTCTGTCAGTGAAGACACGATCGGGATGATCATCACCCCCATCACTAGACCCGCGCTCAGCGCATTGAAGATGATCATGTCCGGGAACAGATACTCCTGCAGCAGGGGTGTCACAAACGTGAGGGCGAAATAGCCGTATACCACAGTCGGAATGCCCGCAAGGATCTCGAGCATCGGCTTGACGATGCGCCGAAAGCGGTCCGGGGCGTATTCACTCAGGAAGATGGCGGTGAACAGACCCACCGGCCCTGCCACCAGGATTGCGATGGCAGCCACAAGAATCGTGCCGGCAACAAGCGGCAACACACCGAAGAGCGCAGGCTGGAAACGTGGAGTCCAGACGGTGCCCGTGAGGAATTCGATAACGGAGATGTCCTGGAAGAACCGGAAGCTCTCATTGACCAGGACGAAGACAATCCCTAGAGTCGTGGCGATTGAGACAACCGTTGCGCCGAGAAGAAGCAAGTGGATTGCCGTCTCTGTTCCGCGCTCTGCCCGTGAACCGGACAGCAGGCGTTTCTCCAGGTCCTCGCGTGAAACGCGAGGCGCGGTAAACGACCCTTCAGCCAAAAATGCAGTCCTTCCCCAGTTGTCCCCTGCGGTCCCCACGCATTAGGATGCCCCACGCAGATTAAGTGGGGGTTAAGGTTGTCCCTCTCATTCCCGCTCACCCTGAGCTCGTCGAAGGGTGAGCGGGGAGAGGAATGTGTCTAAGCCCCCGTGTAAGCGTCTTCGACCTTACTCTTCTCCTCATCGTAGCTGGACAGGGCGGTGTAGCCGACCTCCGGGACCAGCGTCGGTGAGTTGTTCAGGTAGAAGTCGACAAACGCCTTCAGTTCTTCTCGAGCCCGCAGCTTCGCCACGTCCACGTAGATGAAGATAGGGCGAGCGAGTGGCGCGTAACTGCCGTCCGCAACGGTCGCATCGCTAGGTGCTATGCAGCCATCGCCGCCGTCAATCTCAACCAACTTCAACACGCTCGCGTTCTCAACGTAGTAGGCGTACCCGAAGTAGCCCAGTGAATTCCGGTCGCCGGAGATGCCGCGCACCAGCACGTTGTCGTCGGAGGACGCGACGTAGTTGGAGCGGGATGCGCCCTCATGGCCGTTCACCACGTCCGTGAAGTAGTCAAACGTGCCGGATTCGGTATCCGGGCCGTAGAGGTTGAGGTCGTCATTGGGGAAGCTTGAGCGAACGTCATCCCATGAATCTACCGTGCTGTCCGGCTTCCAGATCTCATTGAGCTCGGCAATGGTCAGGCAGTTCACGAAGTCATTCTGTGGATGAACCATGATGGCGAGACCGTCCAGAGCAACTGTCAACTCGATGTACTCGATGCCATTCTCTGCTGCGATCTCCGCCTCGGAATCCTTGATTGGACGAGACGCGTCGGAGATCTCAGTCTCACCGACTGAGAAACGCTTGAACCCGCCGCCTGTGCCGGATACCCCAACATTCACGCGAACGTCCGGGTACTCTGCCAGAAACTCTTCCGCAACGGCCTCGGAAATCGGCGCAACCGTACTCGAACCGTCAATCTCGATCGTGCCGGTCACCTGCATTCTATCGGACGCATCGCCGGTGGAACTATTGCCGGTGCACGCTGCCAGCAACAACGCAATTCCTAACGCGATGATTCCCACGACAATGAGCCGTCGCCCCGTCTTGCCCAACTGCATCCTTCCTCCTTATCGCCCGCACTTCCTTTCGTGCAGTCTTCAAGACTGAGCGTAGGCAGGGCAGATTAAAGAGGAGACAACAAGGAGTTAAATCACGATTAAGGCATCCTTGTTTTCCGATGCCCCGCACCCGTGCCTTACGTCATCTGCCCCCAGGACGGCCCGGCCTTTACGTCCACCACCAGAGGAACGTCAAGCTCCGGCATAACGGTAGGCATCACCTCATCCACAATGGCCGTCAGCGCCTCTCGTTCTTCGTCCGGCGCTTCAAACAGCAACTCATCGTGAATCTGCAGCAGCATCAGAGTCCGCATGCCCGTTTCGTCAAGTCGTTCCTGCATTCGCAGCATGGCGAGCTTGATGATTTCGGCGGCCGTTCCCTGCACAGGCATGTTGATGGCCATGCGCTCTGCGGCGGCCCGAACACCCTGGTTGGACGCCGTGATTTCCGGCAGGTATCGCCGACGCCCCATAACGGTCTGGACGTAACCGTTTTCGCGGGCCCCGGCGATGGTGTCATCCATGTACTTGCGTACCTCTGGGAACCGCTCAAAGTAGGCATCGATGAATGCGTCTGCCTCTTTTCGTTCTATCTCAAGCCGTGTAGCCAACCCGAACCCGCCCATGCCGTACACAATGCCAAAATTGACTGCTTTCGCGATTCGACGATGTTCAGCTGTTACCTCGCCAACTGCAATTCCAAGCACCTGCGATGCCGTCGATGAGTGAATGTCCTCCCCCGCGTGGAATGCGTTCTTTAATCCCCCGTCGTCCGAGAGGTGCGCCAGCACGCGCAGCTCCACCTGCGAATAGTCCGCTGACACCAACGAAGCCTCGTCCCCCGCGATGAATGCCTCGCGAATCCGCCGTCCCGACTCTGTCCGCACGGGGATGTTCTGTAGATTGGGGTCCTGCGACGCTATGCGGCCTGTCGCTGAGCCGGTCTGATTGAAGCTGGTGTGGATTCGCCCGGTTCCCGTGTACACGTCCTTCGGCAGCGAGTCCACATACGTTGAGACCAACTTGGACAACTCGCGGTATTCAAGGATGCGCTGAACGATGTGGCTGTGCTGTTCCCCGCTCTTGACCAGACCCTCCAGGACGGACGCGTCCGTGGAATAGCCGGTCTGTGTCCGACGGCGCGCGGGCAGTCCCAGCTTTTCGAATAGCACCTCACCCAGCTGTTTGGGGGAATTAAGGTTAAAGACGAGCGGTTCGTCCATGCCGGCCCCAGCGCCCGCCTCGTCGTAGATTTCTTGCGTCATCTGATCGAGATTTGCGTGCATCTCCTCAGACATGGTCGCCAGCAGTCCTGAGTCCAGCCGGACGCCGTTCCGCTCCATGCGAGAAAGAACGGGAGCGAGCGGCATCTCAAGCCCTTCAAATAGAGGGCTCGCCCCCTGTTCTTTGAGAATGGGCGCCCACGCCTCCATCATCCGCAGCGTATAGTCCGCGGCAGAGCACGTGTACCGTAGGGCCGTCTCCTGGTCCAGCGCGTGGAACGGAACCGCCTTTGCGCCGCGACCCAACAGCTCTTCCCGGGTGGGCAACTCCTGTCCGAACTCAGATAAGACGAGCGTTGACAGGGCAGTGGACGGCTTACCGAGCATATGCGCCGCAACAGACGTATCCCAGATCGGACTGATGATTTCGACGCCGCCGTTCTTCAGCGGGGGTAAAATCTCACGCGCAATGTGTGTTACCACTGTCCGTGGAGATTCCTCCGGCCCGTTCTCAGCAAGGAAGTCTCCAAGCCGGTGAAGCATGTCCCCACCCGTCGCCAAGGGCATTCCAAGCCCCTCTTGCATCAGAGGGATGTAGGCGGCCTGCCCTGAAGCCCAGGACAGTCCTATGCTCACCGGCGCCCCCTCCATCACTCGATTTGATGTGGCTGGCACAACGATGGAAACATGTGGGGCATTCGAGATCTCGGCAAGCAGGTCTTCCAACTCTTGTGCGTTCGAGATACTCCGGTAAGACTCATCGATGTCGGGCGTGGACACCCGTGTTGCTGACGGCTCGGCGACCTCGTCGCCAATATCAGGTATCCGATTCAGCAGCGAGGTAAACTCCATCTCCCTGAAAAACTCGACTAGCCGCGAACGATCAAAATTCTCCGTCCACTGCAGGTCGTCCAGTGTCATGGGTAGGTTGAGTTCGGTGACGATTCGTGTGAGTTCCAGTCCCTGCATTGCGGCCTCGCGCCCGTCGATCAGGCGTTGCCGCACACGCTCCGGTGTAACGGCGTCAATGTGCTCATAAAGCTCGCCGACGGTACCGTAGTCCGTAAGCAATGCTGTTGCAGTCTTTGCGCCCACCCCTTGCACCCCGGGAATGTTGTCGGACGGATCGCCCTGCAGCGCCTTCAAGTCCGGTATCTGCTCCGGTGAAAGCCCGTACCGCTCTTTCACCCCGTCAGGATCAAAGAGTGACTCATTCCTCGCCCCACGCTGATACAGGACGCTGACTGTGGGAGAGACCAGCTGCATTGTGTCCTGGTCTCCCGTCACGATGATTGTTCGCAGCCCCTGCTCCGTAGCGCGCCGTGAGAAATGCCCTAGTACATCGTCCGCTTCATAGCCCGGGAGTTCGACGATGGACAGCCCAATCGTTTCAACGGCCTCCCGCACCCTCCCGTACTGGGCACGCATCTCGTCCGGCATGTGAGGCCGCTGTGCCTTATAGCCCTCATACATCTCATGGCGAAACGTCGGCCCGGACACGTCGAATGCCACGGCCGCGTACGCTGGCCGTCTTTCGCCCAGGACTTTCAGTAGAGATGCTGAAACGCCGAAAACGGCATTCGTGGCCTCACCTGAATGCGAGACCGAAAGATGTTGGATGGCATGAAACGCGCGATGAAACATCGCGTGGCCATCAAAAAGTACGACAAGATCGTTATTGATTCCATGCCCCTGATCTTGCCTGCGTCTTGTTGACGATTGTGTCATGCCGCTACACCTGGCTCTTCCGGGTGAGCGATGAACCTATGGCTCCGGAGTCGCATCTCTATCTTCCGGCAGCATCCACGCGCGCAGCGCAAAGACTCGGGACCGTGCTCGATGAAGCTCTCCCAACGCCTCATTTATCGTATGCGCATCAGGCCAATCTGCCATATCCACATCCTTACGAAATGGATGTGTGGTGATGTGAAGTGGCAACGACTGGCCCACCGGCTCATGGATAGGAACTACGGTCAGGGGGTTTTCCGACAGGTGTTGCCCGAGGCTGCTGAAACAGTCGGCAAGAAACCGTACGCGTGCTTCCGCCTCACGGAGCAAGGTCATTGCCTCCGAATATCGTTCATGTGGCGTTCTTATCGCGCCACCGCCTGCCACCATGCGCGCCGCTTCAGGCGGCGAAGCTTCACGTCGCTGCATCATCGTCCTGACACAAGAGTACCGTAGCGAAAGAAAACATGCCTGCGCACATTGCTAGCGCTGTTGACGATGCAATCACTTGCCCAATTGCCCCATAATCGATAGGTAAGCGCGAACCAGGCATTCCTGGGCATCAGGAAGCGAGGGCCGAGAGCAAATGACAAGATTGAGCGGGCCGCGGCTTGTGCTCGCCATCTGCCTTGCCCTGCTCGTTGTTGCAGCCGCCTGCACAAATGATGCCCCGATATCAACGTCCGTTGCTGAGCCAACTGCCACCGGAACCGGCACGGGCGACCAGAATGGAAACAGAACTCGACCCACACCAACGGTTAACCCGCCGGTTCCCACCGTTCAGTCTGTTAGGATCAGTGACGCCGACACAATGTCAGTCAGTGGCAAACCTGTTCCCACAGCTGCCGTGCGTGGAGGAACGCTCATCGCATCTGTCTGGCATTCAGAGCAGACTTTCAGCACGTGGGAAGACCATGAAGGCGCGTCATTCGTCATGATGCATCCCTTGCACAATCTCCTCCTGCAGCCTCGAACCTGGGGTGACACCGATGATTTTCAACGACACAGTTTTCTTGAGGTTCATCCGGATCTGGCCTTGGGGTGGGAAGTCTCAGGGGACGGGCTGACCGTCACAGTTAATCTGAGAAGTGACGTTGTGTGGACGGACGATACGCCACTAACGTGTGACGATATTGCCTGGACCTTTAATTCCATCCGAACGGGCAGGGGCCTGATTCGCAGCCCGCGATCCGTTTACCTCGCCTCCGTCAATCAGGTGCTTTGTCAGGACGATCACACCGTCCAATTCATCCTCCATGAACCGCAGGCTTCAATCATCGATGCGCTTGCTCTCCCGCACAACATCATTCGGCCCCAGCATGTGTACGTGAATGATACGGCGGCCATGCGAGATCGTCTCCCGACTGTCACTACAGGGCCGTTTGTCGTTTCAGAACACGTGCCGGGCGAGAGCATCACCTATCGGCGGAATGACACCTATTGGGACCAGCCCTTTCCATTCCTATCCGGTTTGCAATTCGTGATCCTGGCCGAGTCTGCGTTGGCGACCGCACTCCGCTCAGGAACCATCGACGTGGGAAAGCCGTCGGGGTACGCCTATGAAGAAGCAGAAACCCTGGAAAGTGAATGTAGTAACTGCCAGGTGTGGCCCCGAGTATTGGCCATGGGGAATACGCACCACATTATCCTCAACCACGCCAGAGAGCCCTGGAATACCAGTGGCCTTAAAGAGGTAAGCGCCCTCGCAATTGACAATACAAAGAACATTCGGAATGTGCATAACGGATGGCATTTCCCGCCCACCGGTTGTGGTACGTATCCCTTCTCAACCTGGGCAATGCCAATTGACCGCTGCACGGATATTCCCGGCTTTGGAGACTTCTCGACCAAATCTTCGCCGGCTGCGGACAAGGCGCAAGCCAGAGAAATCCTTACCAATCTCGGTTACTCTCCAGGTGAGCTGTCCATCTCAATTTTGTTCAGCGAAACAACTGAGCAGGATATCCCTGCTGTCATCTCCGACTTTCAGGAAATCGGTATAAACGCTGCTTCTGTTGTCCTAAACCAGCGAGACTTTCTTGCGCGTATCTCTGACGGAGACTTTGATGCGGCCGTCCATTCTGAATGGGCTATCAGCGATGCACCGGACATCCTGCTTCTGGGGCACTTTTATACGGATGGTCATGACAACTTTGGACAATTCAGCAGTCCGGAACTCGATGACCTCATCGACGAAATGGGAACTACAACAGACCTGACCACCCGACGAGAGCTCGCGTGGGATGCCCTGGAACTGGCGCTCGAACAGCAGGCAAAGATTGTTGTTTCCCACGGGGTCCTTGTGCCCATCTACAGTGATCGGGTACATGGAATCATGCCCGGACTTGATTTCCAGGCTGAACACGGTCCTCAACTCCGGTACGATCACGCCTGGTTAGTCGGCTGATTATTAGGTGGCATCTGCATCAAGCCTCTTCCCCCGCGCGGCATCCCTTTATCTAACCCTTGCACTACTAGGGTTGACATAATTGGAACCACTGTCATAATCGAAGAATCCAACCAGATTATGGATGTAGGAGGGAGAGCCACCTCATGAGTAGATGGATTTATCTCCTTGTCGGCTTGGTCGCCATGCTCGCATTGCTTGCAGCGGCTTGCGGTACGGCCGAGGAGGATGATGACGACGAGACAACCAGCGCGCCGGAGCCGACAGCAACAGCGTTGGTGATTGAGGCTAGTTCCCCGGTTGCGCCGCCAACAACGGCGCCGGAGTCCCCGACCGGAGGAGGAGATCCAACCCATTCGGTAAGCGGAATCCCTCTTGACCCGGATGCGGTCTATGGCGGGACACTCAAGATTGCCTACCGGTCAACCAACCCTCTGAACCCATGGGAAGAGGCGGCCGGCCCTGCATTCGACGTTGGGCAGCTTCTTAACAACATGCTGATCAAGCCGCGCACATGGGGAACTGAGGAAGATTACAAGAACAACGCGTTCTTCGAGCTTCACCCTGACTTGGCAGCTAGCTGGGAGCAGTCGGAAGACGGCCTTTCATGGACATTCACTCTTCGTGATGGGATTGAGTGGTCGGATGGCGTGCCCCTGACATGCAATGACATCAAGTGGTCCTTTGACACGATTCGCCTTTCAAGCGACGCTGGACTTCTCCGGAGCCCACGGAAGACGCATTACCTCGCCATCGACGGCATCACGTGCGCGGATGACCTGAACGTGGTCTTCAACCTTCGGTGGGCGAAGCCGGCCATTCTCGAAGTGATTGGGCAGCCCTACAACATCATGTTCCCGGCCCACATCTACCAGAGGGAGTTCCTGGAGACCGGCAAGCTGGACTCCATGCGGGAAGAGCCTTCCAAGGCTACGACGGGTGCCTTCCAGCTGGTTGATTACATCCCGGGTGAGGGTTACACCTTTGAGAGGAACCCGGATTACTGGGATGCGCCACTTCCCTACGTTGACGGTGTGGAGATGATCTTCCTTTCTCGCGCTAACATTCCGCCTGCGCTGCGGACAGGACAAGTTCACGTGGGTGATTCCCACGGCTACACCGGTGGGCAGGCCCTCACCCTGATCGAGGAACAAGACCCCGAAATCTACAAGATCTACGATCGGGTCATCGCATCCTCGTTCAGCCCGGCGCTGTTCCTCAACAAGGAACGTGAGCCGTGGAACGATCCTGCAATCAACACGGCTTTCGCGTTGGCCATCAATAACCAGAAGTACGTCACCTCCGTCCAGCAAGACCTGTTCGAGTTGCCGACGGGCTGCGGCTTCTACCCGACCAGCGAGTGGGCGATGCCTGCCGAGCGTTGCGCCGCCATCCCCGGCTACGCAGATGTCTTCGGCACGACGGCAGAGAAGGAAGCCGCCGCCGCCGCCGACAAGGAGCGCGCCAAGCAGATCCTTGCGGACGCCGGCTACACCGGTGAGAACGCCCTTAACCTCAAGATGACGGTTTGGAACGTCATCCAGGCTGACGGCCCCGCCATCCAGCTGGACCTCCAGGAGGTCGGAGTGAACGTGGAGATCCTGATCTTCGATTCCTCGACCACCTACACCAAGTGGTCCACAGCCGACTTCGACGTGGGAGTCCACAGCTTCTGGATCGCTGGAATCGATCCGGACGTGACGCTGTACGAGCACTTCTACACGGGTTCGGATCGCAACTATAACCGCTATGACAATCCCGAGTTCAACACGCTCGTAAACGAGATGAGCCGAACCTTGGACAAGGAAGAGCGGAAAGAGCTTGCGTGGCAAGCCATGGAGCTTGCGCTGACTGAGGTGGGCAAGGTCGTCATCTCGCATGGCTCCTACTACCCGATGTTCAGTGCCAAACTCAAGGGCTACATGCCTGCTCCCAATTACCTCGCAGGCTACGGCCCGGTCAAGCGCTATTCCCATGTCTGGATTGATGAATAATCCAAAGAACGAAGAGCGTTGCTGAGGAAGCCAAAAGGCAATCTCGGATAGTGATGATGCCCCTGCCGATTCGGCAGGGGCATCATTCCTTTTTGTAATACCTAGTATTGCTAGGGTTGACACTAGCTACAGGCAAGTCATAATGGCACAATCGCGATTTACTCATGGGGAGGAGGAGACTATGAGCAGATGGACTTTGCTCCTTGTTGGCTTGGTCGCCACGCTCGCATTGCTTGCAGCGGCGTGTGGAACCGCCGAAGAGGAGGAGGCTACAGCCGTGCCGGAACCTACGGCGACGGCGGTTGAGATTACGAGTAGTGCCGCAGATCCAACGGCAACACCGGAAATGGGCGAAAGCGAAATGATGGACACCTCCGTCAGTGGTGTTCCGCTTGATCCTGATGCCAGGTATGGCGGCGTCTTGCAGATTTCATACACAACCAATAGCCCGAGCTTCGTCCCTTGGGAATCAGCAGCGGGACACTCGTTTGAAGTTGGGCACATGCTCAACAACATGCTCATCAGGCCGCGAACATGGGGCACTGAGGAGGACTTCGACAACCAGGCGTACTTCGAGCTGCATCCTGACCTCGCGACGGATTGGGAGCAGTCTGAAGACGGACTGGCATACACATTCAACCTGCGGGATGGTGTGAATTGGTCGGATGGCGTGCCGCTCACGTGCAACGACATCAAGTGGTCGTTTGACACGATCCGACTCGCACAGGCTGCAGGCTTGAGCACAAGCCCACGGAAGACCCACTACTTGGCCGTCGACGCTATCGCGTGCCCGGATGACCTGACGGTGGTGTTCAACCTCCGCTGGGCGAAGCCGGCCATGATTGAAGTCATCGGTCAGCCCTACAACGTCATCTTCCCGGCGCACATCTACCAGCAGGAATACCTGGACACAGGCGCGCTGCGCTCATTCCAGGACGAACCTTCCAAGGCAACCACAGGCGCGTACAGGCTGGGACGGTGGATCCCTGGTGAGTCGTTCACCTTTGAGCGCAACGATGATTACTGGGATCAGCCTCTGCCGTACCTGGATGGCGTTGAGATGAAGTTCCTTGGTCCCGGGTCCTCGCAGGTGGTCACCGCGTTGCGCGGCGGCCGACTGGACATTGGTAGCACCACCGGGTACACAGGCGGACAGGCAGATACGCTTCTCCAGGAATGTCAGGATGTCTGCCAGTTCTGGGACAGCCGCGTGATCGCGTCTTCCTTCAGCCCTGCGTTGTTCATCAACAAGCAGCGAGAAGGCTGGATGGCGGATCAGAGGATCCATGAGGCCTTTGCACTGGCCATTGACAACCAGAAGTACATCACGACGGTACGCAACGACTGGTACGAGCTCCCGGTGGGCTGCGGATTCTATCCGACGTCCCCGTGGGCGATGCCCAGGGAGCGCTGCGGCCAGGTGATCGGCTTCGCTGACGTGGTTCCTGAGACGCGCGAAGAGCGTGCCGCAGCGGCAGCTGCCGACAAGGAAAAAGCTCGCGCGCTTCTGAAGGAAGCCGGCTACGACGAGATGACTCCACTTTCGGTCAAGTTCACGGTCTGGGCGCCCATCCAGGGTGATATCCCTGCATTCCAGAGCGACCTTGAAGAAGTCGGTGTGGTCGTGGAGACGGACGTTCAGGAGTCAGCGACAGCCTATGGCAACTGGGCGACGCACAACTTCGACTTTGGCCTTCACAGCTTCTGGATCGCAGGAATCGACCCGGACGTGACGTTGTATGAGCACTTCTACACGGATTCCGACCGGAACTACAACGATTACAAGAATCCGGAGTTTGACAACCTGGTGAACCAGATGAGCCGAACGTTGGACCAGGAAGAGCGCAAGGAGCTTGCGTGGCAGGCAATGGAGTTGGCGTTGAATGACGTCGCCAAGATTGTCGTCTCCCACAGTTCCTACGTCGCAGCGGTCAACAAGGATGTCCGCGGCTACATGCCGGCCCTCAACTACCTCGCCGGCTACGGCCCGGTCAAGCGCTATGCCCACGTCTGGCTTGATCGGTAATCCAATCGACTGAGCGGATGTGGAGCGGACCGCAAGTCCGAAGACCACAAGAGGGCCCCGGTGCACCGGCACCGGGGCCCTCCACTTTTCTCTACCTAGTATTACTAGGGTTGACACTAGCTACAGCCCCGTCATAATGACACAATCGCGATTTACTCATGGGGAGGAGAAGACATGAGCAGATGGACATTGCTCCTCATCGGCTTGGTCGCCACGCTCGCGCTGCTGGCAGCGGCGTGTGGGACCGCCGAAGAAGAGGAAGAGGCAACAGCCGCGCCGGCGGAACCCACGGCGACGGCCCTCGTCATCACGGGGAGTTCGCCAACGGCGGCACCCACAACTGATGACGACATGGATGATGACATGATGGATACCTCCGTCAGCGGCATCCCGCTTGATGCGGATGCCCGATACGGAGGCGTGCTACAAATTGCGTACACGAGCCACAGCCCGAGCTTCATACCTTGGGAGTCAGCAGCCGGACACTCATTTGAAGTCGGGCAAATGTTGAATAACATGCTGATCAAGCCAAGGACGTGGGGTACGGAAGAAGACTTCAACAATCAGGCGTACTTCGAGTTGCACCCCGACCTGGCAACAGATTGGGAGCAATCCGAAAACGGACTGGCATACACATTCAATCTGCGTGACGGCGTGAATTGGTCGGATGGCGTGCCTGTAACCTGCAACGACATCAAGTGGTCGTTTGACACGATTCGACTCGCACAGGCCGCAGGCTTGAGCACCAGCCCTCGCAAGACCCACTACCTGGCTGTCGACTCCATTGTGTGCGCGGATGACCTGACAGTGGTGTTCAACCTCCGCTGGGCGAAGCCGGCCATCATTGAAGTCATCGGTCAGCCCTACAACGTCATCTTCCCGGCGCACATCTACCAGCAGGAGTACCTGGACACAGGCGCGCTGCGCACCTTGCAGGATGAACCCTCCAAGGCAACCACCGGTCCCTACACCCTGGCCGAATGGATTCCGGGTGAGGTATTCAGGTTCGAGCGCAACGCTGACTACTGGGATCAGCCGCTGCCGTACCTGGATGGCGTTGAGATGCGATTCCTTGGCCCGGGCTCGTCCCAGATCCCGCCGGCGCTTCGCGCGGGTCGACTGGACATTGGCAGCCCCAACGGCTACACGGGCGGACAGGCAGACTCGCTCCTGCAGGAATGCACAGAGATCTGCCAGTTCTGGGATAATCGCATCATCGCGTCCTCATTCAGCCCTGCGCTGTTCATCAACAAGCAGCGAGACGGCTGGATGGCGGATCAGAGGATCCATGAAGCCTTTGCGCTGGCCATTGACAACCAGAAGTACATCACGACGGTTCGCAACGACTGGTACGAGCTCCCGGTGGGCTGCGGATTCTATCCGACCTCCCCGTGGGCCATGCCCAGGGAGCGCTGCGGCCAGGTGATTGGCATGGCTGACGTGGTTCCTGAGACACGTGAAGAGCGTGCCGCAGCGGCGGAAGCCGACAAGGAGAAGGCACGCGCGCTTCTGAAGGAAGCCGGCTACGACGAGATGACTCCACTTTCGGTGAAGTGGACAGTCTGGGCCCCCATTCAGGGTGATATCCCTGCATTCCAGAGCGACCTTGAGGAGATCGGCGTGATCGTGGAGACGGACGTTCAGGAGTCTGCAACCGCCTATGGCAACTGGGCGACGCACAACTTCGACTTTGGGGTTCACAGCTTCTGGATCGCGGGTATCGACCCGGACGTGACGTTGTACGAGCACTTCTACACGGACTCCGACCGGAACTACAACGATTACAAGAATCCGGAGTTTGACAACCTGGTGAACCAGATGAGCCGAACGCTGGATCAGGAAGAGCGGAAGGAGCTGGCGTGGCAGGCGATGGAGATGGCGTTGAATGACGTCGCCAAGATCGTCGTGTCCCACAGTTCCTACGTGATGGCGGTCAACAAGGATGTCCGCGGCTTCATGCCGGCCATTAACTACCTCTCCGCTTACGGCCCCCTGAAGCGCTATGCCCACGTCTGGCTTGATCGGTAAGTCAATCGACTGAGCGGATGTGGAGCGGACCGCAAGTCCGCAGACCACAAGAGGGCCCCGGTGCTCCAGCACCGGGGCCCTCCACTTTTTGCCTTTGCCCTTGACTGCCTTAGCTGCTCACTCTGCCGCCCCACAAGACGTTCTGGGCATCCCTCATGTCCACTCTGCTTACAGCGAAGTATGCAATGCCTCAACATGCCGCCACAGACGGAACGCGGCGGACCAAAGCTATTTGGAACCAACGCCGGATCGCGAACTTCAAAAAATGGCGGGAGTAGGAGGGAGTCGAACCCACCGGGGACGGCGCCGGCCGCCCCCCATCGGGGTTGAAGCCCGTGAGCCCCACCGGGAACCATCTACTCCCGCGCAATGCGGGCTACCGCTGTTATCCGTCATTCCCGCGAAAGCGGGGATCTGATACGTATTGTGCCATCCGACACTGAGCAACATTCTTGGGGAACAACGCCCTCAAGCGCCATGCTGATCCCCAATCTCGAACAACCTCTCAAGGGACTAACGCCCTCAAACGCCGTATGGCCTTTAGGAATTCTCCGCGATGTACTTCTCCGCGAAGATTGCCGCCGTCGCCCCGTCGCCAACTGCGGAGGCAACCTGTCGCGCAGACTGCTGTCGAACGTCGCCCGCCGCAAACACGCCGGGAAACTGCGTCCCCATCTTCAGATTCACGTGCAGGTGCCCCTGCTCATCTGCCGGCAGCTTGCCCCTCAGGAACTGTGTGTTCGGCGTCAGCCCTACGTAGATGAATACTCCGTCGATTGAACGCTCGTACAATGAGTCCTGTTTGACGTCCTTGAGCACCAGCGTATCGACCAGTCCGTTGCCCTTGATCTCCTGCACAGTCGTGCTCCACAGGAAGTCCATCTTCTCGTTAGCGAAGGCGCGTTCCTGCAGGATCTTCTGCGCCCGCAGCTCGTCCCGCCGATGAATGATCGTCACCTTGGATGCGAATCGTGTCAGGTACGCTCCCTCCTCAACGGCTGCGTCACCGCCGCCGACGACCACAAGCTCCTTATCACGGAAGAACGCTCCATCGCACACCGCGCAATAGGAAACGCCCCGACCGGAGAAATCATCCTCCCCCGGAACCTCCAGCTTGTTGTGCATTGAGCCTGTCGCGATGATCAGTGTCTTCGCCCGGACTTCGCCGTCGTCCGTCTTGACGATTTTGTAGTCGCCCTCAAGCTCGACGTCCTCTACCTCGGCGTACTCCACGTTCAGGCCGAACTTTTCGGCGTGATCCATCAGTTTCTGTCCGAGCTCCGGTCCAAGGATGTGCTCAAATCCGGGATAGTTCTCCACGTCCTCAGTCACGGCAAGCTGTCCGCCAACCAGGCCGCGCTCGATTAGCAGGGTATTCAGCCGGGCACGCGTGCCGTACAGGCCTGCAGCCGCCCCGGTTGGACCCCCGCCAAGGATAATCAGGTCATACGTATCCAACTCTCACCTCACAGTGCATCTAACGTGTGAAGACGCCGCCCGGCTACGTGTCCGAAACGGCGTCCCCATGAGTTCCTCAGAAATGCAACCATTACGTGCTTCCCGCTCATGCGGGAATCCGGTAGGCCGCTGTGCTAGACGGATACCACCTTGGAGAGGAGGCGATCCTTGATCGCCTTCTTCGGCATCGCGCCGACAACCTGCGCAACGGGCTCGCCGTCCTGGAAGACCATCAGCGTCGGGATGCTCATCACCTGGTACTTCAGCGCGATGTTCGGCGCATCGTCCACGTTCAGCTTCGTGAAGCCCATCTCGGTGGAGTATTCCTCCGCGAGCTCCTCGACGATCGGCGAGACAATCTTGCAGGGGCCGCACCAGGGCGCCCAGAAGTCCACGAGCACCGGCTTCTCCGCGCCCAGAACCTCGCTCTGAAAATCGTTCTCGGTCACATCCTGCATCTTTGTCATCCCGGACCTTCCTTCCTGGTTCGCTACCCATCTCTAGGGTACAGTCTATCCCGCCACGCAAGAAATCACTCCATTTGTGTGGGCATATTAGTATACGAAATCTCGCTTTCTCTGTCATTCCACAGGCCGGCCTGGCAACTGTCTCCGTTGCCCAGCCCACGTACAAGCGCCTAAACCCTGCGCGGGTGTATGATTGCGGTACTGCGTGCCGCGTTTATAGCGTTACGGGCGTTCGCGGCTAAAGCACAAGGGGAGGGGAGGACGTGCGTAATTTTGACTATGTAGCGCCCACGTCGCTTGCTGAGGCCGTCCAGGCCTTTGGGCAGGCCGGCGAAAGGGCCCGCGCTCTTGCTGGCGGGACTGACATCATCGACCAGATCCGCATCGGGCGCAGAACCCCGGAACTGCTGATTGATACGAAGCGTGTGCCCGAGATGATGGTATTTGAAAGCGATGGCGCAGGCGGACTTCGCATTGGCGCAGCGCTCCCACTCTCACGCGTGCGTGACGATGGAAACGTGCAGGCAAATTATCCCGCGCTTGCCACTGCGTCCGGCCTCGTTGGCGCTATCCAGATCCAGAACCGGGCCACGCTCGGCGGCAACGTCGGCAACGCCGCCCCTTCGGGTGATACGATCCCGCCGCTGATTGTTCTCGGCGGAACAGTTGTCATCGCCGGTCCACGTGGCACGCGTGAAGAGCCTGTTGAGAATATCTTTGCCGGGCCGGGCCAGATGACACTTGCGCCGGATGAATGCCTTGTGGAGTTCCGTGTCCCGGCCCCGAAAGCCAATAGTTCCAGCTACTACGTTCGATTCATCCCCCGCGCGGAGATGGACATCGCAGTCGTTGGTGTTGGCGTCTCGATGACACTCAACGGAGGCGGGCAGGTGGAGGATGTGAACATCGCGCTTGCATCCGTCGCGCCCACCCCCGTCCGCGCGACCGACGCAGAGAATGTGATAAGGGGCGAGACGCTGACCGCCGCACTTGCTCATGAAGCCGGTGAGCAGGCGGAGCATCACGCGTCGCCAATCTCGGATGTTCGCGGCTCCGCAGACTACCGACGCGAACTCACCAAGGTTCTCACGCGCCGCGCCGTCGCGGCCTGCGCCGAGCAGCTTGGTGTCAGCGTCGCGTAGGTCTGAAAACAACACAAGCGACGAAGAAGAGCCAGAGCAAATCAACAACGCAAGCACTGAACGGTGACAGAAAAGAACGGTGAGAGAAAGAAAATGACAACCACGAATCGAAGACTCGTCCAATTCACGGTCAATGGCAACGCCGTGGAGATCGCTATTACTCCACGACAAACGCTGCTTGAGGTTGTTCGGGACGAGCTCGGCCTGACCGGCGCGAAGGAAGGATGCAGCAACGGCAACTGTGGCTCCTGCACTATTGAGGTTGATGGTGTCACCATCAACTCCTGCTGTGCTCTTGGTGTCGAAATGGATGGCAGGGATGTCAACACCATTGAGGGCCTCGCGCCCGGCAACGACTTGCATCCCATCCAGAGGGCCTACATGAACAATGGCGGCTTCCAGTGCGGCATCTGCACGCCGGGATTCATCTTGTCCACCGATCATCTCCTCAAGATGATTCCCAATCCAACAGAAGAGGAAATCAGGCTCCACCTCGCGGGCAACCTCTGCCGTTGCACCGGATACGACAAGATCGTTCGATCCGTGCAGGCCGCCGCTGACGACATGAATTCCTGAGTCCACCCTCCCCTCTGTCCAGCCTAAGCCGGAAACCATCCCCTCTCCCGCCGGGAGAGGGTTAGGGGTGAAGGGGAACGCTATGACTCAGTCCCAGCCCGCCGCCACCCTTGTTCGTGGCCGCTATGTGCTAACTCGTGTTGAGCATCATGGCGAAGCCACTCTACTGAATGATGCTGCTGTCGCAGTAGCTATTGACAGGGCAATCATTGAAGTCGGCGACTATGACGACCTCCGATCACGTCACCCGGATGCTGACGTGATCGGCGACGGATCCCACTTCGTTCTCCCGGGCCTCGTCAATGCCCACCACCACGGCCGCGGCGTCTCGTATGTCCAGTTGGGACAGCCGGACGGCGCTCTTGAGGCGTGGCTGAACCTCGCATGGGGACGAAAACCCATGGACTCCTATCTCATGGGCCTCTACACACTCATGCAGCAGCTACGATCAGGCACGACGGCCGTCATGTTCAATCAGGCCGGCCCTCTTGCCGAAGCTGAAGGCACACTGACCGCATTTCGCGAAGTCGGAATTCGTACCGCGTTCTCCATCGGATTCCGCTCGCAGTGCTTCCTTGTCTACGGCGATGACGATGCTTTCCTTGAGAGCCTGCCCCGGGACGTGGCGAAGACCGCCCGCGCCGTTGTCGAAGGCTCCCGCGTCGTTCTGGAGGACAACCTCAGCCTAGCCCTTGACCTCCATGAACGCTTTGAGAAGCCCAGCCCGCAGGCTGTCCGCATCCTCCTCAGCCCCTCCGGCTACCACTGGGCGGATGAGGACACTCTCCGCAAGATCGTGGACACTGCCCGGGACAACGGCATGGGCATCCATACCCATGTCCTCGAGACCGTTTACCAGCGTCTCTATGCCAATCGCACAAGTGGCCAATCACCAGTGCGCCGTCTTGCAGACCTTGGCATGGTCGGTCCCGGCGTCTCATACGCCCACTGCGTCTGGGTCACGGAGGATGATATCCGCATTCTCGCCGAGACCGGCACCGGCGTTTCCCACAATGCCAGTTCCAACCTGCGGCTCCATAGCGGCATCGCGCCAGTGCGAGCCATGCTGGACGCCGGCGTCAACGTCGGCGTTGGAACGGACAGCGTTGGCATCAATGACGACGATGACATGCTGCAGGAAATAGGTCTCAGCCAGCGGTTGCATCGCGTCCCGGGGCTGGACAACAGGCATGTCACGCCCGGCGAACTGCTTCATATGGCTACGCTTGGGGGTGCGAAAGCCCTCACCCTCGATGACCACATTGGTAGCCTCGAACCTGGCAAGCGTGCCGATATCGTCATGCTCAACTGGGATCGCGTCTCCTACCCGTATCTCGATTCCGGACTCGACCCCCTGGAAGTTCTCGTCACCCGTGCTCGTGGCCGTGATGTCCGAACGGTGTTAATCGATGGCCGGGTCGTTTACAACAACGGTGAATACCCAACGCTCAACGTCCCTGCAATCACAATGCGCATCCAGGAACACTTGCAAGGCGGGCCAGCACCGGAGGCACTCGCCCGGCGACAAGCCGCTCAGGCTCTTGATCCCCACATCCGTGCCTATTACCGCGATTGGGAACTGCCTGAAGGCCCTCAATACGCCCTTCGCAACGCCCGACTCTAGTTCCCGTCATTCTGAGCGCGACGAAGAATCCAAAACTTCCATTGCCCAGCCGAACGCCGTAAACCCCCACCGGTGAAGGCAATGCTGTACTATCCCCATAACGTGTCAACACATCAGGGGGTGAGTGATGACAACGGATATCGGTGCGCAGATTGACGCGCACATCGACGAAGACGAAATCGTGGAGCTGATGCGGCGGCTGCACCAGCACCAGAGCTTCCCGCCGCACGAGGCCGGTGCCATGGCCGAACTCCAGGCGTGGCTCGCAGAACGCGGCATCAATGCGGACCTTATCGATGTCGCGGATGAGCCCGGCCGCCCCAACCTCTACTACAAGATGGAGGGCACCGGCGGCGGCAAGACTGTCATGTACAACGGCCATTTGGACATCGATCCCGTCCCCATGTACTTCGAGGGCGACCCTTGGGAGTTCAAGATCGAAGACGGGATGATCTACGCCCACGGCCTCATCAACATGAAGGCCGGCGTCGCCGCCGCAGCTGCAGCCTTTATCGCGCTCCACCGCGCCGGCATCCGTATGCGAGGCGATCTCCTCATGACCGCCGTCGTCGGCGAGCTGCAGGGCGGAGTAGGGGCGGTAGACCTCGTTCAGCGCGGCCTGATTGGCGATGTCTGCATCATCCCCGAACCCACCGGCATGGAACTGCTTCCACTCCACGCCGGAGCAATCCAATTCCTCGTCCACACCATCGGCGAGGCCGCGTGGATTGGCGCAATGCACAACATGAGCTACGTCAACGCCGCCGAGAAACTTGCCCGCATCATCACTGCACTCGAGGGTTTTGAGTTCGATTCCCCTCGCCGCGATGAATTCCCCGGCCTCCCGCGCCTCATCGTCGGCGGAATCAATGGCGGAATTGGCCGCCAATACGCCCACTGGCGGGCCTCCTACGTCCCGGATTTCGCATCCGCCATCCTGGAAGTCCGTGGCCTCCCGGGACAGGACTATGACGACATCCAGCGTCAGATTGAAGACGTCATTCGCAGCGTTGCTGAGGGCGATCCCGATTTCAAATGGGAGATTGAGCGGCCCCCTGCCACCAACGCACCCGAATGGCAGAGCCTGAAAACCGAGGCCTACGGCATCGATTTGCCCCCGGATCACTTCCTGAACCAGACCATCGTCAAATACCACCGCGAAGTGAGGAACGAAGAGCCGGGCTGGATATCCTCAAACGCCTTTAACGATTCCGGCCACTACACGAACGCTGGCTGCGAGTCACTCTGCTACGGCCCCGGCGGCCACACCATCATCCGCGAATACGGCACTGAGATAAAACGCGTAGTCGACTGCGCCAAGATCATCGCCCGCGCCGCCGTCGACATGGCAAATATGGACAAGTAGGGACACTTCCCTCATTCCGGTGGTGCCGGAATCTATCGATCCCCTCTCCTTCAGGGAGAGGGTTAGGTCCAGGGGCACTGTCATCCTGTGTTGTCCCTTGACAAGCAGGTTCAGTAAGATGGTATGACTTTAGCTATTCACGCAACTACGCAACATAACGATCGGAGTGGGAACAATGGCCACCAAATCGCGACGCCGACAAGAAAATAAGGATACTCCCTCGGAACGCTTCGAAAAGGCCATCGCTAAGGTAATGGCCCGCCAAGAGAGAGCCAAAGAACGCCAAGCGCGCAAGCAGCGCGAGGCTGAGGGTGCATCAGCGCCTCGATAGAACGTTCTGAACAAGAAATCTCCAATTGATTTTGGCGCCGATAGCGCCAAGCCGTTTCCAGAGAACTGGCGGCTTGATTGGCTTTGAGAGTAGGGTAAGAATTCTAGAGCCGGCCCAAGCAAGCCATTCCATGGAGGCCCAATGCCCGCAAAAATTACAGCTGCCGAGCAGAACATAATCCAAGTGTTGAGTAGCGATGACTATTTCTTTGAGATACCCCTATACCAGCGTCCTTATGCCTGGACTACAGAGGAGGTAGACGAACTACTTGATGATCTGACTGATGCACTCGGTAGAGACAGCGAAGAACCATACTTTCTCGGGAGCATTGTTCTCATCAAGAGTGATGGCAATCCCAGAAGTGAAGTTGTTGACGGACAGCAACGCCTAACCACACTAACGATGCTCTTCTGCGCACTCCGTGACATGACTAATGATGCCGATGTAGCCAACGAACTTGATGAATTTGTTCGGCAAGCGGGAAGCGAAGTAAAGGGAACGGAAGATAGGTTCCGACTCAGTGCCAGACGACGAGACCGCAAGTTCTTTGAAGAGAATATCCAAAGGGTGGATAGCCTCGCTGCTTTTCTCAAAGTAGATCCTGCCGGATTCTCAGACAGCCGGAAACACATGTTCGAGAACATGAAGTATCTGAAGAAAGAACTTGACCGTCTCAGCACTGAAGACAGAAAGAACCTTGCGCAATATGTTGCCCAGAATTGTTTCTTGGCCGTAGTCTCGGCTTCCGACGGAAATTCCGCTCGGCGGGTGTTCTCAGTAATGAATGGTAGAGGTCTCGATTTGTCTGCGACTGACGTACTGAAGGCGGATGTCTTGGACGCCATGTCCGATGAATCCACCCAGGACGAATACGCCATCAAGTGGGAGAGCATGGAAGAGCAGCTTGGGCGAGATGACTTCAGAAACCTCTTCGCTCATATAGGGATGATATATCGCAAGGACAAATTGCGCCGGACATTGGAGGACGACTTCCGGTCTGTGGTCTTCAAAGGCTTGTCCCACGACAGAGCCTGCGCATTCATAGATGAAGAACTTGAACCATATGCGAGTGCATATGAAGTAGTCTCGCGCGCGTCCTATGAAAGTTCAGAGGGTGCTGGCAAGATCAATGAACTTTTGCGTCACCTAAACAGACTTGACAATTTTGACTGGATTCCGCCAGCGATAGCGTACTTTTATCGCATGAAAGGTCAGACAAGTTCCTTGCTGAGATTTACTGCTGATTTGGAGAGGCTAGCCTACGGACTCTTTGTTCGACGGGCGTCCATATACGAGCGGTTAGATCGCTACGCGAAGGTGATTCACTCGATCGAGAGTGGGGATAATCTGTATGAAGGCACTAGCCCTCTGCAGATCTCACAGGATGAGAAGATGGAGATCTTAGGCAATTTGAATGGCGATATCTACGGTCAAGTTCGTGTCCGTAGCCCTTTGCTACTCAGACTAAACAGCGCTCTGACGCCGCCCGACGAAGGGGTTAGTTATCAGCACAAGATAACTACCATTGAACATGTCCTACCACAGAATCCGGAAGAAGATTCTCAATGGATGACGTGGTTTCCCAAGGAAGAAGAGCGCAAGCTCTGGACGCATCGACTTGCGAACCTTGTTCTCCTGTCGCGCCGGAAGAACATGAGGGCGTCGAATTTTGACTTTGAGCGCAAGAAAACGGAGTACTTCCAGAGAGACGGAACAAGTACTTTTGCGCTGACTACGAATGTCATTGGTGAGCCTGAATGGACCCCACAGGTACTGGAGCGCCGTCAAGAGGAATTGATCGCCGCGCTCAAGCGAGAATGGCGTCTTTAGCCCCCCACTCCCGCACGCGCGCGCGATGCGCTACACTAACCCTGTCGTCGTGTAGGCACATTTCAGCAAGCGGCGATAGATACAGGGGAACGGCGTAGGATTGACCAGGCGCCGTACTGGGAGGAAGTTGAAAATGGTTGCAACACCTGAGAAGGCTATCGGACAGCCCATCGCGCGCGTCGATGCCGTTGAGCGCGTCAAGGGACGAGCCGTCTACGCGCCGGACCTCACGCTGCCGGGCACGCTGCACTGCAAGATCCTGCGCAGCCCGTATGCCCATGCGCGCATCAAGAGCATGGATACCTCCGCCGCGGAGGAATATCCCGGCGTCAAGGCCGTCGTCACACACAAGGATCTGCCTGCCCTCGACTCCGATGAGCAGGTCGGCGGTGAGGTCACGCTGGACGCCGTTTATCTGCGTCAGTTCCTGATGGCGTCAGATCGCGTCCTGTTCCATGGCCATCCCGTCGCCGCCGTCGCGGCCACCTCTCCGCATATCGCGGAAGAGGCGCTGGACCTCATCAAGGTCGAATATGAACCGCTCCCGGCCGTCGTCGAGATTGAGGATGCCATCAAGGACGACGCGCCAGTCATCCATGAAGAAGTGCGAACCCGCGGCCTTGAGGGCCGCAGTGACAAGCCCAGCAATATCTCCGTCCACATGGAGCTTGGGCGCGGCGACGTCGCCAAGGGCTATGAAGAGGCGGATGTCGTTCTTGAGGGTGAATACCGCATTGGCATGGTTCACCAGGGCTATATTGAGCCGCAGGCATGCACCGTTGAAGTTGATGCCACTGGCCACATCACCATCTACACCACCACGCAGGCATCCTTTGCCAACAAGAGCCAGAATGCGGCACTGCTCCAGCTTCCGCTCAACAAGGTCACAGTCGTGCCCTTGGAGATCGGCGGCGGTTTCGGCGGCAAGGGATTCACCGTCCCTGAGCTTCCGACAGCCCTGCTGGCTCTCAAGACCGGCTTACCCGTCAAGACCGTCCTCGGTCGTGACGAAGTCTTCCGCGCCACCGGCCCCGCGCCGGACGCGTATTGCTGGGTCAAGGCCGGCGCCAACAAGAAGGGCGAGGTCACCGCTTTCGAGGCGAAGTTCTACCTGGACGCAGGCTGCCTACCAGGCTCCGCGCTCTACGTGAACAACATCCTCGTAGCCGGTCTATCCCCGTACAAGCTGCCCAACTTCCAGGCGGACGGCTATGACGTGCTCACCAACAAGTCCCGCTCGCAGGCATACCGCGCGCCGGGTCTCCCGGAAGGCGCATTCGCCATCGAGACAATGATGGACGAGTTGGCTGAAGCGTTGGACATGGATCCCATCGATCTCCGCATCGCCAACATCACGGACGACGGCGCGCCGATGAGTGACGGCATGGCCCTCCCCGTGACCCGGTTCAAGGAGATCCTTGAGACCATCAAGCAACATGATTCCTGGAAATCCCCGGTACCTGAGGGCCGAGGCCGTGGCGTCGCCATTGGCATGCGCCGTGAGGGCTCCGGTACCTCCACCGCCACCATCCAGCTCAACGCGGATGCCACGTTCAGCCTGATCGTCGGCTCCGTCGATCTGACCGGCACACGCACCTCCATGGCACAGATTGCTGCTGAAGAGCTTGGCGTGACCGTCGATGAGGTGCGATCCACCGTTGGTGACACCGACTCCGTCGGCTACTCCGATGGCTCCTGGGGCAGCCGCATCACCTACGTCACCGGCATGGCCGTCAAGAACGCCGCCGAAGACGTGATCAGCAAACTCAAGGAGCGCGCTGCCGAGGGATTCCAGGCGAACGCCGAAGACGTCGAGTACGCTGATCGAACGTTCACACTGCGTGACAACCCGGAGCAGTCAATCACGCTCGCAGAGCTCGCCCCCAAGTGTGTGGGAATGGGCCTGGGAGCCGTTATCGGTCAGGGCATCGCTGCCGGTGTACGTCCCGTGACCAGCACCGGCGTCCAGATCTGCGAAGTGGAGGTGGACGAAGGTACAGGCCGCGCGACCATCGCCCGCTACACCGCCTTCCAGGATCCCGGCCGCGCCATCAACCCGATGGCTGTTGAGGGTCAGGTCCAGGGTGCAGTGGCGCAGGGTGTCGGCTGGGCGCTCTGGGAGAACTACGAGTGGGGCGAGGACGGCATTCTCAAGAACGCCAACTTCCTCGACTACCGCATGCCAACGGCGCTTGACCTGCCGATGATTGAGACAATCTTCGTGGGAGGCCCCGCGCCGGAGAACCCGCTTGGTGTCCGGGGCGTTGGCGAGGTGCCGATCATCCCGCCGCTCCCGGCCGTCGGCAACGCCGTCAGCCGCGTGACGGGTATCCGCCACCGCAATATCCCACTCAACCCGGAGAACGTCTTCTGGGCCACCCGCAACGGCGAGAACGGCGCCAAGTAAGATCGACACCCGTACAACCCGTACAGCACAGACAGAAGGGCGGGGCGGTGCATATGCGCCGCCCCGCCTCAGTTTTGCGCGATTCGTCATTCTGGCCGCAGGCCAGAATCTGACGCGTATTTCCCTATCGAGTGTTAAATGCCAACTGCCTGTCATTCCGAACGGGGCGAATTATCTAACCAGCCGGTGCGCCCAGTCTCCGCTCACCCTGAGAGGGCAGTCGACAGGTCTCGAAGTGAGGCGACTGCGTCTAGAACGGAATCAGCGTCGTGCCCAAAGCAATGTCCGACATAAGCGCCGCCCCAAATAACACGCTCGCAGATCCGGCGATGCCTGAGACGGCACGACCTGCCCGTCCAGCGTTCCCCAGAAGCGCAAAGGGCACGCCTAACAGAATGGTAATCAATGCCATCGAGAGTACGGTTCCTATCCCGAACAGAACCAAATATCCCACACCCGCCCAGAATGACGGGAGCGTATTCAGCAGAATGAGCATGACCGCCGCGCTACCGGCCAGCCCGTGTACCACACCAATCGAGTAAGACTTCACCCGGAAGAACGGCTTACCCAAGTGAAAGAAACCGTGCCCGGATTCTACGTCCGCGCTTGCGGCGGGATCATGCGTCCCATGAATATGCACGTGTTGACTCTCATCATGGCTATGCTCATGGACATGCAGCCGGCCACGAGCCAGATTCCAGAAAACCTGCGCCCCCAGCAGGACCATCATCACGCCGACCCCGAACTCAAACACTTGGGCGATAGATTCATAACCGTCCAGTAGCCCCCGGAACGTAAGGATGACTATCCCGAGAATCAGTAGGGGCGTCGTATGGCCGAGCCCCCATGCGCCGCCCACCCAAATACCGCGCCAGACATTCCGGTCCTCCCCCACAATCGTCGAGACGGCGACGACGTGGTCGGCGTCAGTCGCGTGCTTCAACCCAAGCAGAAAGCCCAAGATCAGCGCCGCCAGAATACCGGTCTCTACGTCCATTCCTCAGATCATCCTTCTTTCACTGCGCGACCTACTACTATAGCAACCCTCGCCCATTGTTCCACCCCCGCACCGCCAATCACACTCACGCACATGGCATCCCGAGAGTAGTGAAGAATCTAAAGCCTGAACTCCCCACCTACCTACTGCGTCATTCTGGCGCAGGCCGGAACCCAGAGCCTCCTCACCAACCCCCAGGTGACTTAAGCCAAGTGAATAGTGATGCGGTTGCCGTTGCCTCGAACGTCCTTTACCGTGACGAGTTCCTGTACCTCCAACCATCGCAGCAGGCTGGCGTAGGGCCGGTTCTTGCTGAACCCAACACTATCCGGGAAGATGCCATCTTCTTCCAATGCCGCGTGACACTGCTGGCCAAATTCAGACCGTGTGATAGGCCCCCCATCTAGTTCCCTAATCACCTCTATGCACTTGACAGCAACATACGGTTTGTCCCAATTCACGAAATGATCCTCAGCCACTGCCGTGATAAGCCGCTGACTACATTGATCAGTTCCCCAAACGTAACAATCTACGCCCTCCCGTCTGAGCTCACGAAGCAAGTTCACAAAGTCCCCGTCGTCCGAAATCAATACAAGCACGGTCTTGGCTGGATTGGTTAGGCAGTATTCCTCAACGTCCTGCACAATCTGGGAGTCTGCATCGAACGCGCCGTGGAATACACTGAACCTCAGACCTTCAAGCTGTTCCATAGCAGCATTCTGATATATCCCAAGATACGCATTTAGATTGCGACTGGACCGTGTCTTTGGGAACAGCAAGTCTAGGTATTCCTTCGCGAATCCCCACTCCTCGACAACGTCGGCTGCGTCCACACCGTGATTCTGGAAGTCCCACACGACCATGAGCTTCGTCCTCTCTCGCCTTTTCACTGTCACCTCAACCCTCCTTTGGAAGAAATGTGGGTTGACACCGCCCCCCTTCGCTACCGAGTACAAAGCAGCCAAGGCTTTGGCGTCCGGAGTTGTGGTGCCGGTCTCCCACCTCGACACCGTATTCACTGGCACGTCCAATTCCTCTGCAAGTTCGGCTTGGGTAAGCTCAAGCTGCTTTCGCAGGCCCTCAATAGACGCAGGCCTGAACGCGTATTCGAACTGATCGGGCTTTATCGGTGCCATGACGACAGGCTAGCGACAATCACAATGGTTGTCAACAGATATGGTGATAGCATATGTGGTGTTCTGGCTACCTTGAAGCCGCAGCGCAGTTACTCCCCAGTCAAAAACCGGCGCGGGTTGTCCACCGTCATCAGCGTGATGGCTTCCTCGCTGACGCCAATCTCGCGCAGGTAAGGGATGAAGCGGCGGCTCACAAACGCATAGTCGTCCGGATTCACCTTCGCGTGAATCTCCTCCGTCGCCCCCCATGAGTCGTCCGGGTGCCGCTTCATCGACCAATCATGCGACAGCATCAGGTTCCGCTCGAAACCCGCGTCCAGCAGTCGCTTGACCATGACCGCCTTATCACGCCACGGCGCGTCGATCTGATGCCCGGGCAGCTCATCCATCCCGAGGAAGACGCCCTCACGTGCCAGGTTGGCCAGATATTCGTAATCCGTCGCGTCCGATGAATGGCCAATGCACACACGTTTTGGGTCTACGCCCTCCTCCGCAAAGATGCGCCACTGCGGCTCCCCCACCTTGTTCAGCGGCTGCGTGTGCGTCGTGATTGGGATGTCCGTCTCATTGGACGCGCGCGATGCTGCCCGCAGCACCATCACCTCCGCGTCGGAAAGCTCATAATTGTTGTCGGCCACCTTGATCATGCCGGCCTTGATGCCGGTTCCCTCGATGCCCTCCGTGATCTCACGGACATACACCGCCGCCATGCGATCGGGATGCGTGAACCAGATGAGCCGGGGAATGTCCACATATGTTCCCGTCGACACCACGATGTTCACACCGGAACCCTCGGACACCCGCCGCAGCATTTCAACGTCTCGCCCCAGTTCGAAGGGTGTCGCGTCCATGATGGTGTTGAGACCTTCCGCCCGTGCCTCGGACAGCTTCTCAATGCCGCCCGACTCGATGCGCTTCCAGTCCATCAGCTCCGGGTACGTCTGCCTCACTCCCGGAAAGCCGACAATCACGTGCTCATGGGAAAGCGTGAATCCAAGTTCGCTCGCTGCCACCGGTCCAGTGACCGTCTCCACCATTTCGCGCGCCATCTCTACCTCCCAATAACCCCCTCTCCCTAAAGGAGAGGGCTAGGGTGAGGGGATTCCCCTTTCCCCTCGTCATGCCGGAACGCGGCGACCCAACCGTTCTATCACCCAACCTTGACCGCGAACCCTGGCTGTAGGCACTGCCTACACGAGAGCCCTAACGCAGTTAGCGTATCCTACTCCCATGACACCCACCGAAGACAACACCAACGCTAACCGCGTCATCATTACTGCCGTCGCTGATGACCGCCCCGGGCTTGTTGATGATATTCTCCGCTCGATTGAAAGGGTCGGTTGTTCAGTGGAGACTGTATCGGTTGCCTCTCTCGATACAGCCGTCAGCGTCACCCTGCTCATTCGTATTCTCGACGGCGGGACGACATCCCTGCGCGCCGCTCTCGTTGGCCTCACAGTTGAGCACAATATCAAGATCCACGTGGACGATATGCCGGACGGCTCTCTCTACCGACCTCGCGGCCCCGAGCAGAACCGACCTGACTGAGCTTGCGTATGATGATTTCCATGGATTCATCAACACGCATTCTCGTCGGCGTTGTCGCAGGCGTCATCGTCCTCGTCGTCCTGGCCATTGCTCTTCCCCGCCTCATCGACCGGGAGGAAGCCACATACCCGCCCAACACTCCCGAGGGTACCGTCCAGCGCTACTTGCAGGCCGTTGGCGACGAAGACACGGATACGGCACTCGCGCTCCTGACTGAAGAAAACACCACCGCCTGCATGGAAGATGAGTTGCGTGATCACCTGCGCTACTCCTCGCTTGATAACTATCGTGTCAGGCTCGGCGACGTGGAAGAAATCGATGCCGATACTGTGACTGTTACAGTCCGCGCAACACGGAATCGCCAGCCGGGCCTATTTGAATTCCCGTCCGACCGCAACACACATGACTACGAGTTCGAACTCCGCCGTTCCGCTGATGGCTTCTGGCTTATCGCCGAATCAGAGTGGCCGATTGAACTCGAATTTATCCGTGACGACTACTGCGGGGATGAACCCGCATGAGCATCCCCCAACGTACATACGTCTATCTCGCTGCGTTCGTTGCCTTTGCAATCCTTCTACAGGGCGCATACGGCCTTGCGACTGACATTGCTCGCGCGGCTGCATGGTTCCGCCCTGGCGGCGACCCCGAAGCCACCTGGATTGCAATGATAATTGTCGCCCTCCCGGTCTGGCTCGCGCATGAATTCCTGCTTAGACGAGCCGCCGACAGGCATTCCGGGGAAACAGGCTCCGTCCTCCGCAAGCTCTACATCCACGTTGCCCTTGCCCTCGCCTCCCTGTACATCTTTGTCGGTTGCATACAGATCATTGAGGACATAGCTGGGGACTTCGAAGGGCTGGAGCATATTGGCGGCGTGCTCGCGGCCGCGGGACTCTGGTACTACCTTTGGCGGCGGGAAGACCTCGAGGGTCAGCCCACTCCCCGCGCGCAGACCGTCAGGCGATGGCGTGTCTACGGTCTCAACGTCGTATTTCTAACCGCCGCTGCAACCGCAACCTATTGGATTGCCTATGGCCTTGCCTATGCCACGTATAGCCTTGTTTTCGATGCAGCAGATACGCTGATCACTGTGGAGGACTTTCAGGACCCCATCCGCACGGCCTCCGGCTGGGCGATTGTCGGAACCACGGCATGGGCTATCCTATGGCGTACCGTTGCCACCACTGACGAAGAATCCGTTCTACGACGGGTCTACCTCTACGGCTTTGCCTTCATCGGCGGCGCATCCCTGGCACTCTGGGGCACGGCAGCCACTATCTATATCGTCATTGCCCAACTTGTTGGCGCGGACAACACGACAACAGCAGTCGCCTACTTCCGACAGTTCATCCTGCCCGTCGTCGGCCTCCTGATCGGCGTCGCCCTCCTCGCCTACCACTGGTCCATCCTCCGACGCGACGCCGCCCGCAAGGATGATCGTCATTCCCGCGAAAGCGGGATTCCGGAACCCGGAATGCAATCAACCCCGGTAACGCAAGTCCAACCCTCTCCCCACCTCTCAGAGACCTTCAAGTACATCATGTCGGCCGTCGGCCTTATCGCCCTCGTCCCCGGGCTCATGGCCTTGCTTATGACGCTCCTGGACCCCCTTGTCAGCGACAATCTCTTTGCCTCAACCAATGAACGGGAGGAGTTCCTCGCCGTTTCCCTCACTATGATCATCGTCGGCGCGCCGCTCTGGTTCGTCTTCTGGTGGCGCGTTGTCCACGCCGACCCACACAGCCTTGTCCGCCGCATCTATCTCTACGTTGCTCTCATCGCCCTCGGCGGTACATGGCTTCTTACACTCGTCACCCTCATCGCTGCTGTTCTGACAGCTATCCTTGGTCAGGGGTCCGTCTTCCTCGACGATGTGCTCATTCCAGGCCTCTCGATCGTCATTCCCGCCGTCGCCTTCTTCGTCTACCACGTCACTATTCTCCGCGACGACTCCCGCCGCGCCCCGCCACCCGATGTCATTCCGAGCGCAGCCGGGGAATTTCTACCACTCGCCCACCACATCGTTCCCGCGCCCCCATACGTTATCCCTACAAAAAGCAACCTCCACCCCGAATAAAGAAGCCCGTCGTCATTTCTTCACCCTCCCCTCATTCCGGCGAAAATCGGAGTCCGTCGCGCTGTCATTCTGAGCACAGCGAAGAATCTAAAGCCTGCATTGACCGCCCATGCCGGAACGCGGAACGCTATCTTCACTAGCCCAGCAACACCGATCGCGAACCAGGAAAATGGCCTGAAAGACCGCCCACGCCGGAACACGGCGGACCAACTGAAGTGACCACCCAAAGCTTGTTCGCGAACTTCAAAAAATTTGACACCCTCGGTATGCATGGTTATCTTTGTTCCTGAACCCTTGACAGGGGCTATTTTTATTTGTGTCTGACGCCGTTGACGCCGGCGCGGCGCGAACGGCGGGAGACGGGAGAGGCTGGAGAATACGACGCTGTCGATGAATGATCATCGTATCCGTCTTCGAATGGAGCGGCAGGAGCAGGACACCCTCTCCCCGTTTGCTCAACTCAGTCATGAAACGCAGGGGCGGCGCATAACCGAAGAACCGTCCTTCATGCGCACCGAATACCAGCGAGACCGTGACCGAATAATCCACTCCAAGGCATTTCGGCGCCTCAAGCACAAGACGCAGGTCTTTATTGCCCCCCTGAGCGACCACTTCTCCACACGACTCACCCACACCATTGAAGTTGCTCAGATTGCGCGATCCATCGCTCGGGCTCTGCGTCTCAATGAAGACCTCGCTGAAGCCATAGCGCTGGCGCATGACCTTGGCCACACGCCGTTTGGCCACCTTGGCGAAGATTTTTTTGCTGAACGAATCCCCGGCGGCTTCCGACATGCTGAGCAAAGCCTGCGCGTCGTTGATGTGCTGGAGAAAGAAGGACAGGGACTCAACCTTACCTGGGAAGTTCGGCAAGGTATCCTCAACCACTCCAAGGGGCGCGGTAGCCTCAATGCGATTCGTCAGACCGACGAGGAGATTAGCCTCGAAGCCGAAATCTGCCGCCTCAGCGATGCCATCGCCTACGTCAACCATGACCTCGGCGATGCCCTCCGCGCCGGTGTTATTCAATCCGGTGACATTCCTCAGGATGTCCGCCGGATCCTTGGAAACCGCCATGCCGAGCGCCTCAACACCATCATCTCGGATCTTGTAGAAACTTCTTGGCCTGTGACCGGCGAAGGCGCATCCCGACTCACCGAACGCGACCGCCCCCACATTGCCATGAGCCAACCTGTCCTCCAGGCCGTCGTTGATCTCCGTGAGTTCCTCTTTGACAACGTTTATCTCGTCGCTGCCCAAAATCAGAATGAAGAACCTCTCCATATCCTTGAGACCCTGTGGGACGCATTCACGATGAACCCGGACTTGATTCCGGAGGGCTATGCTCGACCCGCCGACGACCCAACCCGCCGCGCCGTCGACTATATCTCCGGCATGACGGACCAGTTTGCTGCGCGCGCCGCCGGTGATCTCCGGGCCGGTCGTGTTCCAACCGTGCCATTGGCAGAGGTGGCGCTGTGACCGTCGTCGATGACGTCAAGGCCCGCACGGACATCGTTGACCTCATCCAGTCGCGCGTGCCGCTCCAGAAGGCAGGCCGCAATTTCAAGGCGAACTGCCCGTTCCACAACGAAAAGACGCCGTCGTTCATCGTCTTCCCGGAGCGTGGCACATGGCACTGTTTCGGCGCGTGCGGCACGGGCGGAGATGCCTTTTCCTTCATTCAGCGCGCCGACAACCTGACTTTCTCGGAAGCCCTGTCCAGATTGGCAGAGCGCGCGGGCGTCACTATTCCTGATACTCGCAGGCAGGATGAATCACAGCGGAAACAGAATGATGTCCTCTACACCGCTCTTCAGAACACCGCCGACTATTTCCATCGCATCCTGACCTTCTCCCCCGCCGGTGAGTCAGCACTGCGCTACCTGCATGAGCGCGGCATCACCGATGAGACGGTCAAGGACTTCCAAGTCGGCATGGCTCCCAAGGGCTGGGAATCCCTCAAGGGCCATCTCGCAGACCTTGGCCACACCGAAGAACAGATGCTGCAAGCCGGCCTGATCATTGAGCGCGACGGGGATAGCGAGGGCTCCTATGATCGTTTCCGTGAGCGACTCATGTTCCCGATTCGCGACGGAAAAGGCCGCGTCATTGGTTTCGGCGCTCGCGCCCTTGATGATTCCCAACCGAAATACCTGAACTCACCGCAAACGCCGCTCTTTGACAAGAGCGGCGCGCTTTTTGCTATCGACCGCGCGGAACAGGCCATCCGCGCTGAGGGCGAAGTCGTCCTTGTTGAGGGTTACATGGATGCGCTGCAGGCCCACCAGGGCGGCTTCAGCAACGTCGTTGCCATCATGGGGACCGCCCTCACCGAGAGACAGGTGAGCCTGGTGCGCAACATGGCTCGCCGCTACGCCCTGGCCCTTGATCCTGATACGGCTGGAGAAGAGGCCACGCGCCGCAGTTTGGAAGGCGCATTCGATATCTTCCGGCGTGAAGTCGTGCGTGTCTCAAACTCGGCCGTTCCCATGGGTGTCCGGCGAGAGCTGCCCAACCTCCGTATCATCACCCTGCCGCCTGATCGTGATCCCGATGACGTTATCCGCAATGACCCTGACGATTGGCGGAAGCGTGTAGAAGAAGCCACTCCCATCCTTGACTATCTGATCCAGCGGGAAGCTGCTCAACCTGAGGCTGTGACACCGGAAGGTCGCCTTGAAGCTGTCAACCGCATCTTCCCGCTCATCACTGCCCTTGATAACCCGTTTGAGCAGCAACAGGCCTTTAGCAATCTCGCCTCTGCCCTCAGGATTGAAGAACGAACCCTTGAGGCCGCCGTCGGACGACCCGAGCGACGACAGCAGCGCCCGCGCCGTCAGGATATGGCCAGCCGCCAGACACCCAACCAGAATGCCGACAGAGCAGCTATCGGCGCCGATGCCCTCAAGGAAGACCGCGGCGAATTTATTGAAGAGAGTCTTCTCGGTCACGTTCTTCGCTATGAGGAAGCGTTTGATAGGTTGGAAGCTTTAGAATTGCGGGACCTTCCGGTCGAGTGCTTCTTGGATCCCGTCAATCGAGACCTTTGGACCAAACTAAATTCGGGAAGTGCCATTGAGCAGGCCGATACACTATTGGGTGACCAAGCAGAGCAACTGAAAAAGGCATTGCCAGCTACGCTTGATCGCCGTGCCCTAGATAATGCTTTGCGACAGCTTAATCACCGCTTGCTCCGACGCCATCTCAACCGATCCATAACGGAAGCCTCCATCGCGATAGAATCGCTAACTCAAGAAGAGGATGCTGACTCGGGCGAACTCCGCGAGAGGATAGATGAGATGAGGCGTCAATCTATTGTTGAACTAGAGCAGCTGCGCGCCGTCCAATACGGCGCGTGGAACAGGAACACTCGCAACGTATAGAACGGAGGAGAAAGTATGACCTGGCAATCCGGAGTGATCAACCTCGGCGATGACGAGTCCGGCTCAATTTCACAGAAAGTAGCAAACGGTGTCGTCACCCTGGATCCGACGGCCTCGTCAGCGTTTCTACGGGCTTTGCCCAACGCCAACAAGCCGGAAGAAGACTGGCCGGCATCCCGCGAAGAATGGGCGGAGGCTCAGCGGATTGAAGCGGAAGCTGAAGCGGATCTTGCCGATGCTGAATCGCTCGACGATCCCGTGCGCATGTACCTGCGCGAAATCGGCCGTGTTGATCTCCTCAACGCCCGCCAGGAAAAGAACCTGGCCCGTAAGGCTGAGGGATGGAAACAACTTCACGAACTTGAGCTCCAGATCCGCCAAACAACAGGGCGTAGCGCCTCCATCGCCGATGTCGCCATCCACCTTCTCAACAAACTCACCACCCACTGTGAACTCGCCAACGTCATCATTGACCACCTGGAACTTGAGACACCGTGTACCCTTCTCACGCTTAAGGAATCGCCTGATGTTCAGAAGACCATCGACATCGAGATGCACCACGAGCTCGCTGAGCAGTTTGCCGTCACCCTTGGCCGTGAGCCTGAGGACGTTGAACGAGAGATAATCGAATTCTCTCTCCAGCGGTGGCTTCTTCCCACCCCCATCATTCGCGCATTCGCCCCGTCTCTCACACTTGAGACGATTCCATTCTTCCTTTCAACACACAACCTTCACGAAGCCGTTGAGATGACCCTGGACGAATGCCGGGACTACCTTGATGAGATCCGCCGTGACGGGGAAATGGCCCAGCGGCGCATGACGGAGGCAAACCTTCGGCTCGTTGTCAGCGTCGCCAAGAAATACATCGGGCGCGGTATGAATCTCCTGGACCTTGTGCAGGAAGGCAACATCGGCCTCATCCGCGCCGTTGAGAAGTTTGACTACCGTAAAGGCTTCAAGTTCTCCACCTACGCCACATGGTGGATCAGGCAGGCCATTACCCGGTCCATTGCGGATCAAGCCCGCACCATTCGCATTCCCGTTCACATGGTGGAGACCATCAACAAGCTCCTCCGGGAAAACCGCCGCCTCGTCCAGGAACTCGGACGTGAGCCGACCACCGAAGAGATTGCCGAGCAGATGGAGATTACGCCGGATCGTGTTCGGGAGATTCTCAAGATCTCACAGGAGCCGGTCTCCCTTGAAACGCCAATTGGTGAGGAGGAAGACTCGCACCTTGGCGATTTCATCGAGGACAAGGCCGCTCTTGCTCCGGCGGACGCCGCCTCTTACCAGCTGCTCAAGGAGCAGATTGGCAGCGTGCTCGATACGCTCAGTGGGCGCGAGCGCCGCGTTCTCCAGCTACGCTTCGGCCTTGACGATGGCCGCAGTCGTACGTTGGAAGAGGTTGGGCGTGAGTTCAGCGTCACACGCGAGCGCATTCGCCAGATTGAGGCCAAGGCGCTGCGCAAACTCCGCCATCCCACGCGCAGCCGCCGTCTCCGCGATTTCCTCGCGTGAAGGCAGACATATGTAAAGTACTTTTGACGGCGAACCGCAAGGAACTATAGGTCTGCGGTCTTAGCGGCTTCCGCCCAGCGCACGAACGCGCTGAATAACCGGCGGCAGCACATCAAGTGTCTTGTCGATGTCCGCATCAGTGTTGTCACGGCCGAGGGTGAGGCGCAGGCTGTTGCGCGCCAATTCATGGGACTTCCCCATCGCGATGAGGACGTGTGAGGGGTCGATGGAGCCGGAGGTGCAGGCGCTGCCGGATGACGCGGCGATGCCCGCAATGTCCAGGTTGATCAGCACGGACTCAATCTCAACTCCCGCGAATGAAATATTGACGTTGTTTGGGAGACGCCGGGAATCCCCCATTGCGGGGCCGTTGAGATGGGCGTCCGGGATCGTTGAGAGGATTCCTTTCCCCAGACGACCGGAGAATCTGGCGATGTTCGGTGCTACTTCAGCACGTTCGCTGTCTGCCATTTCGAGGGCAAGGCCTGTGCCGACGATGCCGGCGGTGTTCTCCGTGCCCGCGCGTCGATTGCGTTCCTGGCTGCCGCCCATCGTCTGAGGCTGGAACGGAGCATCTCGGTCCAGAAACAGGACGCCGACTCCCTTTGGGCCGTGGAACTTGTGGGCAGAGAGGCTCAGCATATCGACGCCGAGCGTCTCCACATCGAGACTCAGATAGCCCGCCCCTTGGACGGCGTCCGTGTGAAAGACGATGCGATGTCCGTGCTGATCTTCCGCGCGCCGGATAGCAGCGGCAATCTCGGGAATCGGTTGGATCGTGCCGGTCTCATTGTTGACGTACATGATGGTGACAACAGTCGTTTCAGGAGTGATGGCCTGTGCGACCTGCTCGGCAGATATGACGCCCTCGCCGTCGGGTTTCAGGTATGTGACCGAGAATCCGGCGTTGTTCTCCAGCCACTCGCACGTGTGGATGACGGCGTGATGCTCACTGGCGGACGTGATGATGTGGTTGCCGTGCCGCTTGAGGGCGTAGGCGGCGCCGCGAATGGCCATGTTGTCGGAGTCAGTGCCACCGCCGGTGAAGATGATGTCGCCGTTGCGGGCATTGAGGACTCCGGCGACCTGATCCCGGGCGGAGTCGATGGCACGGGCGGCGTCCTGCCCCAGCCCGTAGATGCTGGAGGGGTTGCCATACTGGCCGGTGAAGTAAGGGAGCATGGCCTCGACGACGCGAGGGTCAACGGGTGTGGTGGCCGCATGGTCAAGGTAGATTGTCATGGGGATCTCCCTGCTAGGCCTTGAACCTGTTGACGATGGGGAGGCGGCGGTCTTTTCCGAAGGCGCGTTCCGTTATTTTGACGCCGGGGGCGGACTGGCGGCGTTTGTATTCACTTATGTCTACAAGGGTTGTGACGCGGTCAACGACGTTCTTGTCAAAGCCGAGTTTTTCGATCATGTCCTTTGGGGAGACATCTCTTTCTACGTAGGCTTCAAGTACGGGATCGAGCACGTCATACGGCGGCAGGGAGTCTTCATCGAGCTGGTTCTCGCGTAGTTCGGCGGTCGGGGGGCGGTCGATGATATCTTGCGGGATTATGTCGCGCCCGGCCTGCTCATTGCGCCAGTTGGCGAGTTCATAGACGAGGGTCTTTGGGACATCCTTGATGACGGCGAATCCGCCCGCCATATCGCCGTAGAGGGTGGCGTAGCCGGTGGCGTATTCGCTCTTGTTGCCGGTTGCGAGGACGATGCGGCCGAACTTGTTTGAGATGGCCATGAGGATGTTGCCGCGGGCACGGGCCTGAAGGTTTTCTTCTGCAACGCCTTCCTGTGTTCCCTCGAACAGGTTGGAAAGGCCCTCGCGGTAGGCGGAGGCCATATCCTCGATTGCGATGACCTCAAACCCGATGTCGAAATTCTCGCACAGGGCTTGGGCGTCGGTTACGCTCCTGTCTGCGGTGTACCTGGACGGCATGGAGACGCAGAGGACGTTCTCGGGGCCGAGAGCATCGGTTGCGACGGCGGCGGTGAGGGCGGAATCGATGCCTCCGGAGAGGCCGATAACGACCTGCAAAAAGCCGCTTTTTCGAACATAATCTTGTGTTCCCTTGACAAGTGCGTTATAGACCTCTTCAACGGGTCCCATCGGGGTCGGGATGGTGTCTGCGTGCTGCGTCTCAGATAGGGGTTTGCGGGTTGACCCCCATCCTTGCTGCTTAATTACGGAATTCACACTGGAGCGTGCAAAAGCGGCGTTTAGAGGGTCTTTCGGGTCGACTTTCGCGGTTTGTGGGACAGTGGCAGCCTTTTGGAGTGGTAGATCGGCAAAGATGAGATCGTCCTCAAACTGTCGGCCTGCGGCGATGGTCTTGCCACGGGGATCGAAGATCATGCTCGCGCCGTCGAAGACGAGCTCGTCCTGGCCGCCGATCATGTTGACGTAGCAGAGGAAGACTCCGTTGGCGGCGGCTCGGTCGCTCAGCATTGCCTCGCGGATGGCACGCTTGCCGCGGTAATAAGGGGAGCCGTTGATGTTAATGATGACCTGAGCGCCGGCGGCTTTCTGGACGTTAGTGGGGCCGTGCTCGAACCAGATGTCCTCGCAGACGTTGACGCCGATTCGGGCATCGCCGATGTCATAGACGGGAGAGACATCGCCGGCGGCGAAGTAGCGCTCCTCATCGAAGACGCTGTAGTTGGGGAGGAAGATCTTGCGGTAGATGTCGATGAGTTGGCAGTCGTGGATAACGGCGGCGGCATTGTATATTTTGTCCTTCGCGCTCGGTGTCGTCTGGCCAGTAGGGCCGGTGTCCCGCGTTCCAGCTTCGGTGGTTATGGGGGAGTGACGCTCCGGGATGCCGACGACGACGGTGATTCCGGCGGAGGCTTCGACGATCTCCCACAGGGCCTGTTGGGCAGCGTCAAGGAAGGAGTCTTTGTAGAGGAGATCTTCAGGCGGGTATCCGGTGACACAGAGTTCCGGGAAGGCGACGAGGTCCGCCTGTGCTTCTCGGGCGCGGAGGATGTGGTCGGTGATAAGGCGCGTGTTGCCATTGATGTCGCCGACGGTGGCATTCACCTGTGCGAGGGCGACACGGAATGGGGGCGCGCCTCCAGTATTTTGCGACTCTGCGGTCGGGCTGGTCATGGGACAAGTATAGGGGTGAGATGACGGGGGGAGGGCCGATAAGTATCATGTCAACGGTAAGGTGTTGTATATAGCGTCTACTTGTTTGTGAGTGGGGAATATGGACGCATATGGAGGGCACAATGACCAGCGTGCTCAAGAAAGAATTCGACTTCTATCGTGCCCATCAGGATGAGATGGTGGCCAAGTACGATGGCAAGGTTATCGCCATCAAGGATGGCGAAGTGCTCGGGGCGTTTGAGAGTCATCTCGCTGCCGTGACAGAAGTTAGGAAGAGCCATGAAATGGGAACGTTCCTGGTTCAGAGGGTAAGCGAGGGGGATAAGGATTATACGGTGAAGATCACCTCTCCCAGAGTGGTGATCTCATAGCGCAGCAACAAACTCCCCGTAGTTTCACCGCCACTTCTGCCGGCGGCCTCCTCAATGTGCTACAGACCGGGTGTGGCATATCCGAGGCCTAGGATCCAGGGGGCGGCTTTCCTGAGCCGCGCATGGAAGAATTCGTGGCGACCTGGGACACAGGCGCTACACACTGTGTTATCTCCCAAAGCGTTATCGAGGCGTGTGACCTAAAGCCGATAGGAACCACGACCATGTTTCACGCTCAGGGCGTGACCGAGAATGTGGACATATTCCTGGCCGATATAGAACTACCGAACGGCATCAGGTTTACGGAGGTTCTCGTCATTCGGGGTGTACTGGATGAAGAGGATGTCCTGATTGGAATGGACATCATCAACAAGGGAGATTTCGCAGTTACGAATCCGGGTGGTAACGCGAAACTCTCATTCCGTTTCCCGTCCCAGGCCAATATCGACTTTGTAATGGAGGACAGGGGAAACGACCCCTCACGAAGATAGTTACTGCTTTCTCCGGAGAGCGTTGTTGGCGCATGTCGCCGTAGATTCCTCGGCTGCGTTCGGAATGACAGAACGCTCACCCTAGCCCTCCTCCCAAATGGAAGGGATTTGTGGCCCTGGGGGCCACGGGATGGATTCCGGCCTTCGCCGGAATGACGTGGGGGCGTTTGGGGAATGAAGGCCCCCCTATGCCCTTCGACTACGCTCAGGGCGAACGGGGGGGTATTATTGAGGTGCTTTTTGTGATCCTGATGGGAACAATCCAAGGGGTTTTAGAGGGGAAGGATCGATGCCCACCATCTTGAAATCCTCGATCGCACTGTTGCCGGTCATCGTCGTTTTGTTGGCCGGTGTCCTTTTTCTGATCTATCGGTCGTCCGGCGACGAGGCTCCGCGCGACATCGGGGCGAGGGCTTCGGCTGCCCTCGTTTCCCAGGACGGCGAGTCGGTCGGGTCCGTAACGTTTACGCAGACGGCGTCCGGCGTTCTGGTGGCAGCGGAGGTGGACGGACTTACGCCCGGCGGTCACGCATTCATCATTCATTCGGTGGGCGCATGCACTCCCGATTTCGATGCGGCCGGCGATCATTTCAATCCTGAGGATGTCGAGCATGGGTTTGTTCACTCGAGCTGGCGCGATTCATCCGGCGCGGCGCATGGCGGCGACTTGCCAAATATCTACGCGGCCGCTGACGGATCCGCCCGCGCTGACTTCCTTACCAACGGCGTCACCCTGGACGCCGGGAAGGATCACTCGCTCTTCGATAGCGACGGTTCCTCAATCATCGTGCATGAGAAGCCGGACACGTACGGGGAAGGAGAGGCCGACACGGGCAGTCGTGTGGCCTGTGGTGTGATTGAGCCCGATCGGTAGCTGCGCTACGGCTCTCGGTTCGCGATTGTTGTTGGTCGGCCTGTGGGATTGGTAGGTCGCGCTCCGGCACGGTTGAGGGCCAAGGCTCCCGCCCACACCCTTCGACAAGCTCAAGGTGAGCGAGGGTGGGAGGCGGCGCTGAGCGCCGCACTGGATTCCCGCTTTCGCGGGAATGACGAATGGGGATGCGGGAATGACTGGGGAATCCGCCCGCCCTTCGACAGGCTCAGGGTGAGCGAGTGGAGTCTTGTGCTGCATACTTAATGTATGGGTACTCTCGGCAAGGCCTGGTGGCCTCTCGTCTTTCTCGTTGTCCCAGTAGTGCTGATGGTCGGGGGGTGCTTTGCGCCTTCAGACGGGGCTGTGGATCCAGTTGCTTCCGCAACGGCCACGGTAGCGCCAACTGTAATTCCAACGGCTTCGGCCAGTGCAATACCCGAGGGTAGCTCGACGTCGACTAGCCCAACGCCGGATGAGGTTTCGCCGACGGCAACGCCGACACCTCACGTTTCAGTGGTTCCTGAACCTGAAGGCTGGTGGACGGTGGCAGAGTCGACCTGGAATGACACGTTTGAGGTGACGCTGGAGTTTTTTGGACCTTCACGGATCACCAATCAGTCAGAGATTCGCGTTCGGACACGGCTGCGGAACGTGTCTGACGATGAAAGCACGTATGTCAGGTGGAGCCAATATGACCCGGCCGTTGGCACGTGGATTGTGCTGCCAAGCGGCCCGCCGCCCTCCGATCCTACTGTGAGGCGGGCAGTGCGCCTCATCCAGTTGTGGGGGGAAGGTGACCCAACTCCATCCCTCGACGCCTTCCCTGCGGTCCAGGTGGAGATGCTGGACGATGGCGATGATATCGAGCGGGAGGCTTCGTGGGATCTGACAGTTCGGGGGGACTCTCCGACTGGGCGAGTTCACGCGCCGGATGGGGTTTACAAGGTGAGAGCTGATTTCTATCCGCGGGGCGGGAGCGAGATTCCGGGGCTGCCGGACATCTTACTTGAGTTTGAAATTACTTTAGATCGCGGGATCGGCGGTTAGGTATCCCGTTCGCCCTGAGCGTAGTCGAAGGGCGAACGGAGGCGGCGCTGCGCGCCGCACTGGATTCCCGCGAAAGCGGGAATGACGAATGTTTCTAGCGCTACGGAACTGGTTAGCGCAATGGAGATTTTAGATTCTTCGCTGCGCTCAGAATGACAATGTGTTCCCCGTTCGGGACCCCCCTTCGACTACGCTCAGGGCGAACGGGGCCCTTCGGCGGGCTCAGGGTGAGCGGGGTTAGTCGAGGAGTTTGGCGGGGTTCATGATGCCGGCGGGGTCCAGGGCGTTCTTGATGGAGCGGATGAGGTGGACGCCGCCCTCGCCGAGCTCCCGGGGCAGGAGATGCTTGAGGCGGACGCCGACGCCGTGACAGTACTCGATGGTGCCGCCCAGATCGATGGCCTCGGTAATCATGGCGTCTGAGGCCTCACGGATGCGCTGCCAGCCGTCCGGACTGCCTGCGGGGTCGACGGCGATGATGGAGAACATCTCAGGCTCTCCCCAGACGGCGCATTCGACGACGCTGAGCCCGGCCTCTTCGAACATCCTTATGGCGGCGAATCGCAGGTCGAGTACTTTCGAGGTGGGAACAGCGGTGTGGATATACGCGCCTGCCCGCCCGCCGCGGTCTCGCCAGGGGTGGCGTTGTCCTGCGGCACGAGCTTCCTTATAGCGGAGGCCGGAGGCATGGCGGTCTTCCCAGAATGATTGGGCGACCTCGGGGTCGAGCGTTCGCGCACCGTAGGCAGAGACGATTTCCCAGACAATGAGTTCCTGGATATCGAGTTCAGCAGTGCCACCCTCAAGGCTGAGATGAAGCTGGGAACGGCCGGGACCGTCGGCGACGATGGGCTGGCCGCCGGATTCTGACTCGTCCTCCTGGGCGAAATCGACCATGGCGGGGACGAGTCCCTCGCTGAAGAGGCGCTCGATAGCAAAGAAGCCCTGTTGAAAGCTGTCGAATTCAAGGGCGTAATGGCGGCGCTCTTCGAGTTCGGGGTAGACACGGATTGTTGCTTCGGTGATGACGCCAAAGATGCCCTCGGTGCCGATGAAGAGGTTTGTCATGTCCAGACCTGCGGCGACGTGGGGGCGCAAGTTTCGGGTGCGAACGATCTGTCCGGTGGGCAGGACGACCTCAAGGCCGACGACCTGACGCCCCATCGGGCCGTATTTGGCGGCGAGGTAGCCGACTCCGTTGGTTGAGATTGCGCCGCCGACGGTGGCGACGGGCCGGCTCCAGGGATCATGGCCGACGAAATGGTTGGCGTGCTGGACGATTTCTTCAAGGTCTCCGAGGACGACGCCCGGCTGGACGGTGGCTGTGCCGTCCTGGAGGCTGACGTCGATGATTTTGTCCATCGAGGCCATATCCAGAACGATGCCGGGTCTGGTTGTCGATGCGCCGCCCATGACGCCAGTGCCGCCGCCGTAGGGGATCACCGGCACGGCGGCTTTGGTGGCAGCTTTCAGGATCTCGGCGACGTGGGCGGCGGATAGGGGCTTGACGACAGCAAGAGGCAGGGCATGCTCGACGCCCTCTTCAGGCCGGGCCGGGATGGCGTCTTCGGCGTAGTCGGCGAGGACGGCGTGGTCGGTCAGGACGTTGTCCCGGCTGACGATTTGGTTGATTTCAAGGATGAAGTCGTTGGCGGTCATGGTTTAGATAGTACAGGGTAGCTGCGCGGGGCTATTGGTTGCTGAGGATGACGAGCATGACGCCGCCGATAACGAGGAATGAGCCGATAAAGGTACGCATCGTAATTCGCTCGACCTGTCTGAGGAGGGCTGCAGCGAGGAAGAGTGTCAGGAGCGGGCTGATGGCAAAGATGGGCGAGGCGAGGACGACCGGGGCAAGGGAGAGGGCAAAGAAGCTGAGAAATGCGCCGGTTGATGCGAGGAGGCCGGCCAGGATGATCAATAGCAGGGCTCTACGCGGCGCTCGAATGTCTTTCGGCAGGTTGCGGGCGCTTACTGCGCCGAGCACGAGCATGCCGACGAAGAGGGTGATGGCAGAGCCGACTTGGGGCGGGGTTTCGTCGCCGGACAGGAGGCTGCGCGCGACGACCTGGCCCGTCGCGTAGCAAACGACGGAGCCTATCGCGGCCAGTGTGCCGACGATGACAGGTCCTCTAAGGCGGGTATTTTCTCGGTTCGCAATCATGGTTGGGAGTACTTTTCAGTTGTGCTTGCGTGTTTCGGCTTTCGCCGGAATGAGAGGAATGAATAGGTGATCATGATTCCTGGGCGGGGCCGGTGACGATGAGGCCGACGCCGATGACGACAGCAATGATGCCGATCGCAAGCTGTATGGTGAGTCGCTCATCCAGGAAAAGGACGGCAAGGACGGAGGCGATTATGGGCATCGCTCCGCCCATGGCCGTGGCGCGTCCGATGCCGATCTTGCTGACAGCGGTGTAGTAAAGAAACCGGCCGCCCATGAATGAGAGGAGGCCGATGAGAGCAAAGCCGCCTATCGCCTGCGGGGTGAGGTCAAGGAACGCAGAGGCATCAAGGATGACCGCGATTGCGGCGACGAAGATGAATCCGGCAAGGACTGATATGAACGTCGCGGACGTGGGGCTGACGCGGTGTATGCCGAGTCGGATGAGGATTGCGCCGAATGCCCAGCACAGGGAAGCGGTGAAAGCGAGTGTGATGCCGAGTGTGGTGTCGGTCATGCTGTGCGCGGCGCGGGCCCTTTGACAAGCTCAGGACAAGCGGTCGGTGGTTACTGCCAGGCCGGCGTGTTGGAGCATTGAGGCAAAGATGGGTCGGCCATCGACTCCGCCAAGCTCCGGCTCGCAGCAGCGCTCCGGGTGGGGCATCATGCCGAGCACGTTGCGGTTCTCATTGACGATGCCGGCGATGTTGGCGAGCGCGCCGTTGGGGTTGGATTCAGGGGTGATCTCTCCCTCAGGCGTGGAGTAGCGGAAGATGATGCGGTTTTCGCGTTCCAGTTGGGCGACTGTGTCCGGGTCTGCAAAGTAGTTGCCGTCGCCATGGGAGATGGGGACGCGGAGGACATCGCCCTGGTGTGCCAGCGACGTGAAGCGGCTGTCCGTTGTCTCGACGCGGAGATTCGTCCATTGGCAGCGGTATTGGAGGTGGGCGTTGCGGAGGAGCGCGCCGGGGAGGAGCTGGGCCTCGCAGAGGACCTGGAAGCCGTTGCAGATGCCGATGACGGTCTTGCCCTCGTCCGCCATGCGCCGGATGCCGTCCATGACGGGGGAGAAGCGGGCGATTGCGCCCGGACGGAGGTGGTCGCCGTGGGCGAAGCCGCCGGGGAGGATGGCGAGATCGTAGCCGGAGAGGTCGCTTTCGGTGTGCCAGACGTAGTCGGCTTGGGCGTTGAAGACGCTGGTGATGACGTGGTGGCAATCGGCGTCGCTCCAGGTGCCGGGGAAGACGACGACGGCAACGCGGGGCGACTGTGCAACTGTCATATGGGAATTATGGCATATCCCCGTTCGGGGGCCCCCTTCGACAGGCTCAGGGCGAACGGGTAGCTGCGCTACGGCTTGAGAGGGTGATGGAGGCTTTGGATCCTTCGCTGCGCTCAGAATGACAGGGATGGCGCTCATGACGACAGAGGCGCCGCCGCAGCCCTTCGCCATGCTCAGGGCGAGCGGGAGGTGGTACAGAGAAGGGTGGCTATTCCAGTGGTTTGACGCGGCAAAGGACCGAGCCTACACTGTATGTACTTGCTCCCCGCCCGCTGGGCATTGGCTATGCCAAGTCCCTGGGCGGGTGTTTTTTACTATGCGAACCATCGTTTTCTTCGACGGACAAAACCTGTTCCATCTCGCAAGGCTGGCGTGGGCAACTGAATCTCCACGTGCCGCCACGCCATACACATGGCCCAGCTACGACGTAGAGAAGCTGGCAATGGCGCTTACAACACGAGAAAGCGGGAGAGAACTATCGGAGACGCGATTCTACACCGGTGTCCCCGCCGCCACGTCCGGCAATCCTCCGGGATTCTGGCACGATTTCTGGTCGAACAAGATTAGATTCCTAAGGAGTCGGGGCGTCTACGTCTATCGTGGAGGCGTAAACGTCAGCGGGCAGGAGAAAGGCGTCGATGTCAGTTTGGCTATCGACCTCATCAGAGCCACATATGAGCAACGCTTCGAGGTTGCAATCATCGTGAGTCAGGACAGCGATTTCGGCCCTGCCGTACGACTATCCAAAGAGATAGCGAAGAATCAAGGCCGCCAACTCATCTTTGAGTCTGCTTTTCCCTTTGGAACCGGCATCTCACGGCGTGGTGTGCCCGGCACTACATGGATTCATATTGACAAGGCAACGTACGATACCTGTCTCGACCCAACAGACTACCGGGGCAGGCCCTAGCCGCTGAAGAGCCTCAGAGGAATGGGGGCACCACCCCCACCCTAGCCCTCCCCACAAAGGGGTAGTGGATCCCGATGGATTCCGGCCGGCGCCGGAATGAGGGAAGGGCGTTATTGGGAGAGGAGTTGTTGGACGACGTCTGAGACGTCTTTGCCGTCGGCGCGGCCTCTCATGGCGGGCATGAGGGCGCCCATGACACGGCCGCGGTCGGCCATGCTGCGCGCGCCGATGTCGTCGATGATCCTGCGGGCTTCTGCTTCGATTTCGTCGCGGGAAAGGCGCTCCGGCAGGTAGGACATGACGACGGCGAGTTCGGCCTCCTGGTCTTCAAGGCCGTCTTCGCGTCCGGCCTTGCGGAATTCGTCGATGGTCTCCTTGCGCTGTCGGGCCTCGCGGGCGAGGACGTCCGCGGTCTCGGTATCGTCAAGGGCGGTGTTGGGGCCTTTGGCGATGGCGGCGTTCTGGAGTGCGCTGCGCATCATGCGGATGGCGGACAGGCGGGGGCGATCACGGTCGCGCATGGCCTGTTTCATGTCGTCTTCAAGTTGTTCGACGATGGTTGGCATGGGGGAATTATGGCATACGGCAACCGCGTTGCGGCTCTCGGTTCGCGATCGGGCGAGGATTGGCCTGTTGAGGTTGTGTTCCGCGTTCCGCGTTGGCGGGGCAATGGTGGCTCTAGATTCTTCGCTGCGCTCGGAATGAGGGGATTGGCGTTACGGGGTTGGGCGGCGGAATGGGATTCAGATTCTGGCCGTGCGGCCAGAATGACGGTTGGTGTAAGGGAATGACGGAGGGGGTGTGGTGTTGTGGCCCTGCGGGCCACGAGGTGGATTCCGGCGAAAGCCGGAATGAGGGGATTGGCCTTACAGGGTTGGGTGGCAGAATGGGATTCAGATTCTGGCCGTGCGGCCAGAATGACGGTGAGAGAGAGCTAGGGGAGTGATTCGGCGAGGTGGAGGACGTGGTCTATGACTTGTTGGGGGGTTAGAGAGTCTGTGAGGAGGACGTGGGCGCCTTCGGCGGGTTTGAGGGGGGAATCGGCCCTTTCTGCGTCACGTTTGTCTCGCTCACGGAGTTCCGAGAGGACACGGTCGTAGTTACTGTTCTCACCTCGTTCGACGGCCTCGATGTAGCGGCGTCGCGCGCGGGCCTCGGCGGATGCGTCGAGGTAGACCTTGACGGGCGCGTCCCAGAGGACGACGGTGCCGATGTCGCGTCCGACCATGACCACGCGGCCGTCCGCTTGATCGGCCATTTTTCTCTGCATGGGTACGAGGACACGACGGACATCGGAGAGGACGGCGACCCGGGACGCTGCACTGCCGGCATCAATGGATCCAATCACAGCGCTCACGTCCTCACCGTCGATGGTCACGCGGGTGTCGTCGATGGCCATATCTGATTGTTGGGCTAGCCGGGCGACAGCGTCGTTGCTCCAGTCTTCAAGGTTTGCCCGGAGGGCGAGCAGGCCGACGGCGCGGTAGAGCAGGCCGGTATCGATAAACGTCCAGCCCAGTGTTTGGGCGACACCCCGCCCCACGGTGGTCTTGCCGGACGCGACCGGTCCATCGACTGCGATGGGGCCTCTATGAGCCACGAGACTCCCCCTGCTGACCCCCGTATTCTGTGGAATGTTTGTGGGCAACGGCCGAGTGTCGTCGTGGGATACTTAAGACTGTTATGAGCTGGCTCGACATAGTCATCGTTGTCATCATTGCGATTCCGATCGCGGTTGGTTTTCGCATCGGGTTAATTAGTATCGCATCCAGCCTGATCGCCATAGCGGTGGGCACGCTACTTGCAACCCTATTCTGGCGGCAAGCCGCAGATATTGTCGGCGTATTCATCACTGATGACAATCTGGCTGCCCTGACCGGCTACCTGCTTATCCTGATTGCCGTCATCGCGGCGGGCTGGGCCGCAGCGATCCTGATTAAGGGCGTGCTCAACATATTGATGATGGGCTGGGTGGACAAGGCAGGAGGCATACTCTTTGGCGCGCTGATGGGGTGTGTCATCGTCGCCGCATTGATCTGGTCGCTGGAGTCATTCAGTGGGGAGGCGGTGCAGGAGGCGTTGGATTCGTCCTTCCTGCGACCATACTTTGCGTTCCTCGTCCCCGTTCTTCGCTCACTTTCCGGAGAGATTGACCTGTCATAGTCCTTTGCAGCATAGATAATGGATGCAGGACGGGTAGGGCTACAATGCGGGATATGAACAAGCGAACGGTCGAGGACACCCCCCGACAGGGAGTGGTGCATATCCTCAACTCCGCGGTTCTTGTGCTCAATGGTAATTTTGAGCCGTTGAACGTCACGCGCGTTCGTCGTGCCCTGCTGCTGTTGATTCGCGGCAAGGCGGAGATGATTGAGAACGGGCGCGGCTACCTGCAGGCCGAAAGGGACCGACTGGAGGTGCCGTCCGTGATCCGGTTGTCCAGTTACGTGCGACGTCCCATTCAGCCGCTGCGTTTGACAAGGCGTGACGTGTTTATGCGTGACGGCAATATGTGCCAATACTGCGGCAAGCCATCCCGAGAGTTGACGCTCGATCACGTACTGCCGCGGCATCGAGGCGGGCAGAACACGTGGGACAACGTGGTGGCCGCGTGCGTGCGTTGCAATCACCGCAAGGCAGGGCGGACGCCGCGCGAGGCCGGGATGCATCTCCTGAACGAACCCACCATGCCGCGCCCCAATCCGTACCACACCTTCTACCGATTCCTGGGGGCGAATGAGAGCTGGAGAAAGTTCTTCCCGGAGCCACGCAGAGGAGCGGCGCATGGATGGAACGGGCACGAGGGTTCGACATCGTGACGGGGCAGCGCAACACGCTGCGGTAACCAGACCGTGACAACGAACGGACACGAGCTGGCACAAGGGCCGGACCAACGGCTCTCCCGCACGAACCAGAATCTCTGGAACGCGTTCATCGGCCATGCGCGGGCCAAGAGGCTGTACAACTCGTATGCGTCCAAGGCCGTGCTGGACGGCTACCCGAAGGTAGCGGAGGCATTTCTGCGCGTCGCCCGTGAGCCGGACGTCTTTCCGGTGAATGTCCTCTCCTCGTCGGATGAGCTACGGTCCACGCGGGAGAATCTACAGTCCGTCGTTGACAGCCACACGTATGACGTGGAAACGCTCTATCCGCGTATTTTGGCGGAAGCAGAAGCCGAAGGTCGCTCCGACGTCGTTAGCCGCATTAGACACGCGATTGAGCGCGATGAGCGTGATCTGGCCATCTTTCGTGAGGCACTTGCAGGCGCAGGCTGGGGAATCGGCACCACCCCGGTCGAGGTAAGCCCGGCTCAGGCAGAGCATTTCGTCGATGACGAGATGGCCCGAGCCACGCAGAACATCGCCTCAGCGCGAGAGCGAATCACCGCGCTCGGCCGCATTCGCGAGGTCATCTTTGGGATGCAGGACGGCCTGATCAGCACCGCCGTCCTCGTTTCCTCCGTGTACGCCGCCACTCAAGACAGCTTCGTGACGGTCGTCGCCGGCCTCGCGGGTGGGTTGGGCGGCGTTGTGTCCATGGCGACGGGCAGCTACCTGGGATCACAGGCAGAGCGTGAAGTGAAACTGGCCGAGATAGATAGCGCAACAGATGACTTGCATGAATCCCGTTCAGAGGTCGTCGCGCGCCTCGTCGTCCTGCTGCGCAATGAGGGTCTGTCCGAAGATGCCGCGGTCCTCGTCGCAGAGACTCTCGCACAGAATGAGAGCGCGCTCCTGAATACCGTTATTGAGAAGGAGTTGGGGCTGTCCGCGGACGTCGATGCCGTTCCATGGAAAGACGCCTTTGCGATGGGAACATCGTTCTTCCTGGGCGCGGCGGTGCCGATCATCCCGTATCTAATTGCTGCGTTCAACATGATGCCCGGAACGATTGCCGTGTGGACGTCAATGGTGGGTACTGCCATCGGACTATTCCTGATGGGGGCGGGCAAGACGCGCTTTACGCTGCGGAACCCGCTGATCTCCGGGCTGGAGATGCTGGCAATCGGCGTTGTTTCAGCCATTCTCGGCTACGCGCTTGGCGCGGGGATCACTTTCCTGTTTGACGTACAGGTATGACGGAGCAGTCTCATTAGCGTTGCGCGAATGGGAGATTGGGCGGCTATAATGACAGCACAGCTAAGCTATACTGAATATCGGACATTTGCACTCGTAAGGAGCTAATCAGGCATGGCCTACATCATCGCGGAGCCCTGCATCGACTTGAAAGACGCCTCATGCGTCGATGTTTGCCCCGTGGACTGTATCCACACAGAAGACGACGACAACATGTACTACATCGAGCCGGATGAGTGCATTGACTGCGCGGCCTGTGAGCCTGTTTGCCCGGTGACGGCCATCTTCGAAGAGAGTGAACTCCCCGAGGAGTGGCACCATTTCATCGCGATCAATCGCGATTGGCCGGGCTGGGAGAGCCGCCGGTAGGTAACTGCGTTACGGCTCTCGGTTCGCGATCCGGCAAAGATTGGCCTGTTGAGGTGGTGTTCCGCGTTCCGGCTTGGGTGGCCAATTGAGTCTTTAGATTCTTCGCTGCGCTCAGAATGACAGGTGGGGCGCCCAGAATGACAGAGGCGGCGCCGCGCGCCCCGTTCGGGAACCCCCTTCGACAGGCTCAGGGCGAACGGGTAGTTGCTCTACGGCTTTCCCAACAGAAGGAAGTATTCGTGGTTGCCCTTTGGGCCGGTAATCGACGATTCGCGGACTCCCAGGACACGGAGACCGTTTTCTATTGCCCATAGAGCGACGCTGCCGATTGCGTTTGCGCGCGCCGACGGCGATCTGACAACGCCGCCCCGGCCCACCTCTTCCCTTCCGGCCTCAAACTGCGGCTTGACCAGAGCCAGGATGAAACCGGCGGGGGCCAGGGCCTCGATGATGCTGGGGAGGACGAGAGTCAGCGAGATAAAGGACACGTCCGTCACGGCGAGATTTATTGGGTCTTCGATTTCGAGAGGATACCGGGCGTTCTGGCGCTCCATGACGATTACACGGGAATCATTGCGCAGGCTCCACGCCAATTGGCCGTAGCCGACATCCACCGCGTATAAACGCTCCGCCCCGCGCTGGAGGAGGCAGTCGGTGAATCCGCCCGTGGACGCTCCGACGTCAAGGCAGACGAGGCCTGCAGGATCCAAGCCGAACGCATCCAGCGCGCCAGCGAGCTTGACGCCGCCGCGGCTGACATAAGCTGGGCCATCTGCGAGGAGAATTTCAGCGTCGGGGGCGGCGAGGGTGGCGGGCCTGAGAACGACGGAGCCGTTTACCGTCACAAGGCCATCGGCAATCATCGCCCGTGCGGCGTCGCGTCCTGAGGCGATCCCGCGCTCGACAAGCAGGCCATCGAGCCGGACTCGCTTGCGTGATGTGGCCGTTGATTTCGCTTCGGCCTGAGGTTGTTGCTTTTGGCGGGTCATTTCGCACCTACAGTATCATTTGGCAGACGGGATTCGGAGGGGGGCTCACCCTTAGACTAGCTCAGGGTGAGCGGGTAGCTGCGCTACGGCTTAAGTTCGCGGTCTGTGTTGTCAGCCTGTGGGATAGGTAGGCCGCGTTCCGGCTTTGGTGGAGCAATGGAGTCTTTAGATTCCTCGACTGCGCTCGGAATGACGGTGGCGCCGCTGCGCGCCGCACTGGATTCCCGCTTTCGCGGGAATGACGGAAAGGGTGAGAATGACGGAAGAGTCGGCCTCTGCGGCGGAGAGTCAGAGCGTGGGAACGGCACGTCGGCCGTGGATGCCGCTGGCAGTGCTGCGCCTTCTCCGCCCCACGCAGTGGACGAAGAACGGGCTGCTCTTCCTGGCGTTTGCCTTTTCACTGAATCTCCACTGGGACCTTGATGATCCGGAGGCGGCGTTCCGGCTGCTGCTGCAGGCCGCTGCGGGGGCGGCGATCTACGTGGGCCTGTCCGGCGCGACGTACATCATCAACGACATCATCGACGCTGACCGGGACAGGGCGCATCCAACGAAACGGGAAAGACCAATCGCCGCCGGATATGTAACACCCACCATTGGCGGCTTCGTTTCCGCAGCGCTGCTGGTTGTGTGCCTGGGCGGGGCGTTTGCGATGAGCTGGCTCATGGGCCTGATCGCAGTGGGGTACGTCAGCCTGACGATTGGCTACTCTGCCCTGCTGAAGAACGTGGTGATCATCGACGTGATGGCGGTTGCGGCTGCGTACCTGATCCGGGTTATGGCGGGAGCGGTCGCGATCGACGTGCCGATCTCTCCCTGGCTGTACGTCTGCACGACGCTGGGGGCGCTCCTGATTGCGATAGGAAAGAGGCACGGCGAGGTTGGGTTGATGGAGGACGGGGCGTCCGATCATCGCGACACGCTGGATCACTACAGCGTCCCGCTGCTGAACCAGATGATTGCGGTTGTCGCGCCGTCCGCGTTGATGGCATATGCGCTCTACACGTTCACCGCTCCTAATCTGCCGGAGCAGATGATGCTTACGATTCCGTTCATGATCTACGGTGTGTTTCGGTATCTGCAGCTGATACGGCTGGGGCACATCACCGGGGAGCCGGAGCGCGTGCTGCTGCAGGACAGGCCGATGATGTTGGCCGTGATCGCGTGGATGGTGGCGGTTATTGCGATCCTGGTTATTTTCCCGCGGCCCGTGTGAGCGTATCATGCCTTGGTGGGGGTAGCAGGCTGTCATGTCATCGTCGCCGTATCGCGTGAGCATTCTCGTAGAAGAGCCGCATCGCAAGGCGCTCTCTCAACGCTGGGTGCGTGACGTTATTCGGCGTGCCCTCGCGGCAGAAGGCGCGCCGCCCGGAGGTCGCGTAGAGGTGCTCATCGCAGGCGACGAGACCGTTTCGGCGTTGAACGCTGAGTTTCTTGGGGAGCAGGGCACGACCGATGTCCTATCCTTCCCTGCCGAGGCGTTTGATATCGCAGACGATTGGCCGACGGATGAGGGTGCGGCACGAGGCGACATCGGCCAGCTAGTGCTGTCCGCGCCGATGACTGTCACGCAAGCAGAGGCCAATGGCTTGAGCGTGGAGGAAGAGGCAGCCCACCTGCTTGTCCATGGAGTTCTTCACCTGCTCGGCCATGATCACGTGCTTAGCGACGATGAGGAAACGATGCGCGCCCGCGAGGACGCCATCCTGATGGATGTCATCGGGCGGCCTGTGCATGGCACGGAGCCGATGGCGCTGTCGCATACGGATGGGCAAGAGGCAGAGACGACGGCGTCTACGGGACGGCTGTCATGACGACTGAACAAGGCGCGCAAGGCCCACACCAGGTCCTGTATCGCAAGTGGCGTCCGCAGACGCTGGAGCAGGTTGTTGGGCAGGAGCACATCACCAAGACTCTCCTGAACGCGCTTGAGCGAGACAGAGTGGGACACGCGTATTTGTTCACCGGCCCGCGCGGGACTGGCAAGACGAGCACGGCGCGTATCCTGGCCAAGGCAATCAACTGCGAGCCGACGGGTGGACGGGGTGAGCCGTGCAATGAGTGCGAGCCGTGCCAACAGATCACCGACGCATCGTTCCTCGACCTCGTGGAGATTGACGGGGCTTCGAACCGGGGCATCGACGAGATTCGCGATCTGCGGGAGAAGGTGCGGTTCATGCCGGCGCGGGGCCGAAAGAAGGTATACATCATAGATGAGGTGCACATGCTTACGGCGGCGGCGTTCAACGCGCTGCTGAAGACGCTGGAGGAGCCACCTGACCACGTGGTGTTCCTGCTGGCGACGACCGAGCCGCACGCCGTTCCACTGACGATTGCGTCGCGGTGCCAGAGATTTGATTTCCAGCGTATCCCGGAGGAACGAGCGGCCTCTCTCCTGGGCGAGATTGCCCATGCGGAAGGGTTGAGCATGGAGCCGGAGGCGCTGAACACGGTGGTGAAGGCGTCCGGGGGGAGCCTGCGGGACGCGGAGAATCTTCTTGAGCAGCTTGCGCTGACGGCGGGGTCGGATGCGTCGGCGAACGATGCTCGGCGTCTGTTCGGCATCGCGGGGTCGGGTCGGGCGCGGGAGTTGATCGCGTCGCTGCTGGGAGAGAAGGACCTGGCGGCTGCGCTGCGCGGACTTTCGGCCCTGCATGCGGCGGGCGTGGACATGCGGCAGATTCATCGCGAGTTAGTGAACGAGCTTCGGGCACTGATGCTTGTGCGGGCGGGGGCGGCGGACGTGCTGGATGTTTCTGATGATGAGAAGGGGTTGGCGCGGGAGTTGGCGGAGAAGATCGAGCTGCCGGTGATTCGTCATGCGTTGGGCCAAGTTGCGGCGTTGTCCGTGCCGAGCGGGAGTCCGCCACTGCCTCTGGAGATGGCGTTTGCCGGTATTTCGCTCAGCGCGGAGTCAGCGCAGCGCAGCGCAGCGGAAGAGAAGCAAGCAATCCCAGTGGAACGGACGGTCAGCGAGACGCGAGCGGCCGAGCCTCCGCCCGCGCGTCAGCCTCGCCAACAACAAGCAGAATCGCCACAGCTACGGCAAGAGCCGCCACAACAGCGGCCTTCCCAACCCAGACCGGAGCCTGCGCGGCCAAGTCCGCCACGGACGGAGTCGGAGTATCCGCGGGCGGGCACTCGCCCGTCGCCGATGGTGGCACAACGGCAGGGCGGCGCAGAGCCGTTTGAGATGCCGCCGGGCGAACTCACTCTTGAGACGCTTCGCCAGAAGTGGCGCGAGCTTGTGAACGGTTTGCGGGGGGTGGGTTCTGCCGGAAATCTCGATGCTTACCTTCGCAGCGTGTCGCAACCGCTGGCAATCGAGAACGATGACACGATCGTGATAGGATTCGCGCACGATTTTCAGAAGAATAAGATCGACGACCCGAAGTACCGTCACCTGGTGGAGCAGCGTTTCGCAGTGTTGCTGGGCAAGCATTACACGATCCGATGCGAGAAGGTCGGGCAGGAAGATCGCGGCGGGCACCTCGTGAGGGCGGCGCAGCAAATGGGCGGCCAGGTCGTCTCCGGACGAGATCAGGACGAAACCGAGACCGAGTAGCCGGAAGACGCGGGAGGGCAGCCGGATGGGGATGAATCGGAACATGATGCGCCAGATGCAGCAGCTCCAGTCGAAACTGGAGAAGGCGCAGAACGAGCTGGGCGAGATGACGGTGGAGGGAACCGCCGGGGGCGGCGCGGTGACGGTCGTTATGGACGGTCATCAGAATATTCGCTCGGTGTCCATCACGCCCGAGGCGGTTGACCCGGAGGATGTGGAGACGCTTGAAGACCTTGTGCTGGGTGCGGTGACTGACGCCAATAACAAGGCCAAGGACCTCGCGTCGACTCATCTTGGCAAGCTCACAGGCGGGCTCGGTCTGCCCGGGATGTAGATGACATCTCAGCCTGAGCAAAATGGGGGTCAAGCGGAGTCACTCACACGCCTGACCGAGCAACTGAGTCGTTTGCCGGGCATTGGACCGCGCAGCGCGCAACGGCTCGCCTATCACGTCATTCGTGCTCCCAAGGCGGAGACGCGGGAGCTGGCGGAGGCGCTGCTGGGAGTCATCGAGACGGTCAAGTTCTGCTCGGTGTGCCAGAACGTCACCCAAACCGACCCTTGCCCGCGGTGCGCTCTGCCGGCGGAGGACCAGTCGATTATCTGCGTTGTCGAGGAGCCACTGGACGTCGTTGCGATCGAGCGCAGCGGGGCGTTCAAGGGGCGGTATCACGTGCTTCACGGGCTGCTGTCGCCGATGGACGGGGTGACGCCGGAGAATCTACGCATCCGTGAACTCATCGAGCGGTTGAGGGATGACACGGTGAAGGAGGTCATCATCGCCACCAATCCGTCGATGGAGGGGGAGGTGACGGCTATGTACGTGCAGGGTCTGATTGCGCCGCTGGGGGTCCGCGTGACGCGGCTGGCGCGGGGGCTGCCGTCCGGGTCCGATCTTGAATTCGCGGACGCGGTGACGGTGGCGCGGGCGCTGGAGGGTCGTCAGGAGTTTTAGGCGCGAAGCGCGCCTAATTCTTGTCCTTTGACAGGCTCAGGATGGGCGGTGGGCGTGGAAGCCAACGCGCCGCCGTTTACCTGTCAGTTCCCTGCGTCTCCGTGGGTGGTTGTTGCCTCACGTGCGAGGAATTGTTTTACAAAGTACCAGCGGAGGATGAAAACGGTGGCGAGCAAGAGGATCACTGTCCCAATCGTGGCCACTTGGAGAGACAGACCATTTGCCAGCCAGAGGGCAGTCGGCAAGACTATTGCCGCTGTCATTGCCGCCAAAGAGACGGCGACTGGCAAGAGCTCATTCCGCCTTGGAAGGTAGAGCAAGAATACGATCGTTGACGGCACGAGGGCTATCAGGGACGGTATGGGAGTGGGGATATCGATGAGATGGGGAAAATCTGTACTGGCAAGCAGCAGTCCTGCAATGGGAAAAAGCGAAACCCAATATAGACCAACCCGCGTGATGGCAAGAACAGCCAGTGCCACTGCGACAGATGTCACAAGGAATTCAAGGCCAAAGAGCTGTTTAGCCTTCGCACCGAATGAGAAGTCGGTTGGCTCGTACTGATCTACAGCAACACGCATCCACTCTCCGTCAGGAATTCCAATGACGACGCCCTGGGTACCTATGGAAGCAACAACATTGCCTGTACGTTCGTCGTAGACAATCGCAATGGCCTTTCTTTCAATTGGGAATTATAAAGAATAGTTGACAAGTCCGTCAACCGTGCTTAGTATGACGGCATGGCCGCCAACTTTGCAAACAGAACGATTTGGACGGGTGATTGCCTCTACGTTCTTAGGGGCATGGACAGCGAGACGGTAGACCTCATCTATCTTGACCCGCCCTTCAACTCCAATGCCAACTACGCCGCGCCTGTAGGCAGTGAGGCGGCTGGGGCGGCCTTCAAAGACACGTGGACATTGAGCGACGTGGATGTCGAATGGGTGAACCTCATCGAGTCTAAGCATCCGGCCCTTCACCGCGTCCTGCTGGCCGCCATGACGGACAGCGACAAGTCCTATCTCGTCTACATGGCGGCGCGGATATTGGAGATGCGGCGCGTCCTCAAGCCGACGGGTAGCATCTACCTGCATTGCGATCCGACGATGAGCCACTACCTCAAGCTCATCATGGATGCCATTTTCGGGGGGGGGGGCAGTATCTCAATGAGGTTGTCTGGCACTATCGTCGCTGGACGGCAGGGCAGAAGCACTTTCAGCGAATGCACGACGTGATTCTACGCTATGCCAAATCGAAGGAATTCAAATTCAACGTGCAATATGAGCCTTATGGCGATTGGGTCAAGAAGGATTATCGCTACGTCGATGAGGACACCGGAAAGCGTTGGCGTTGGCATACGGTGAAGGGCAAGAGGTATAAGGTCTACCTCGAAGACGAGGAGCGGGGTGTCAAACTCAATGACGTATGGATTATCCCCTACCTAGGTTCGACCGCGAAGGAGCGTGTAGGCTATCCCACGCAGAAACCGCTTGCCCTGTTGGAGCGAATCATCGCGGCATCGTCGAATGAGGGGGATGTTGTTCTCGATCCGTTCGCGGGGTGTGCGACGGCGTGTGTGGCGGCTGAACGACTAGGGAGGCATTGGATAGGCATCGACCTATCGTCAAAGGCGGTTGAGCTTGTCAATACCAGGCTGGCAAAAAAGCCGCCCCTGGGCATCGGACCACTATTCCACAAGCGACTAGTCACAAATCGCACGGACATTCCGCAACGCACAGACCTCGGCGCGTTGCCGCCCTACCGCTCGCACAAGGCGACGCTCTACGGCTTGCAATCGGGCAACTGTGCGGGATGCGGTCACCACTTTGAGGCGCGGCACTTCGACGTAGACCACATCGTTCCGCAAGCGAAGGGCGGGACTGACCACATCGAGAATCTGCAACTACTGTGCAGCGCCTGCAATCGCGTGAAGGGTGATAGGGGAATGGACTACCTACGGGCAAAGCTCCAGCTTGCAGCCTAACGTGGTGGGAACAACGGGTGCTTTCGGAGTACAGCCAAGCGCTCATGCCCTTCCCATGTGAGATGAGAGCCATTTATGAATCCCGCCTCTTGGCAGAGCTCCCAGTGATACTCAATGGCCTTCGTGTCCCAGCTCGTCAGCGTCGGCAACGGTATCTCTTCACCGTTGCCGTGTTCTTCAGCATGCTCCAATAGACTTTTGATGAGCCTCATATCTCTCTTCACGCCACCATCTCCCTGTAGCTAAGCCGCTTGCCGATTGTCCCGCGCATGAGGTCAGACATCTGCGCGAGGGTGTCCTGCATCCGCACGTTGTGCCGCCACTCAAATTCTGTGACGTAGCGGTTGAGGTGCTTGGCACTCATCTTGTGATACACGCCATTGTAGCCGCGCTTGAGCATCGCCCAGAACGACTCGATGCCGTTAGTATGCGCCATGCCGTCAACAAACTCCCGTGTCGAATGGCTGACCGCTCCGTGCGGGCGGCGCAAGCCGACGTATGCCCGGGCATCGTCAGTGAAGACGACGGTCTGGGAGTACGTGTGGCCGTGAACGAATCCCTGCAAGGTGCGGGCATCCGTGGCCTCAACGGGCATGGCGGTTATCTGGTTCGTGTTGCGGTCCTTGATGCCCGCGACGGCTGACTTGCCAACCGCGCCGCGTCCGGCATGGAGCTTCTTGGCCTCGTGCTTGTTGGCTTCCTTGCCGCCGATGTAGGTTTCGTCGGCCTCAACCGGCCCACTGAACAACGGATCGCCGCCCTGCATCGCCTTGCGGATTCTGTGACTCAGAAACAGCGCGGTTGGGTAGGACACGCCAATGTCACGATGCAGCTTCATGGAGCTGACACCCTTGAGATTCGTGACCATCTGGTAGAAGGCAATCGCCCACTTGTGCAACTTGATTTTGGAGGACTCCATGACCGTACCCGTCTTGACGCTGAAGTAGGAGCGGCAATCGGCGCACCAGTACGGCATCTTGGCGTGGGATGCCTCGGACGTTCGCTCACTGCCACAGTGGGCGCATGTGCGCCCGTTCGGCCAGCGCGTTGCCTCAAACCACGTTCGGGCGGCATCCTCGTCGGGGAACATCTCCATCAACTCGATGATTCCGAGACCCTTGCGGAATGACTTGCCTGCCATGTTTCTGTACCTCCAATCGGTCTACATTCAGACTACATGGTTAGGCGGCAATTGTCAACCTTTCTTTATAATTCCCTTTCAATTGGCCGTTCTTCTTCATACATATTGAATGGGCGCCTTAGGTCACGTGTAGCACTTGCCTGCGCCCATGCGTTTGAGTCCTCTGTCAAATAACCTGTGGAATAAACTTCAGTAGGCGCTTCTGCCGGAGTATCTCGCCAGATCCCTGAGTCAGTGATGCTATAGATTCCCCGGGGAGTCTCAACTGAGCTTTGTCCGACAGAGCTGGCGTTCTCAAGCGAACGCCCCCCTTCAATGGCAATCCTTGACCATGTCATCCCCCCGTCCAAGCTCCCATAGAGGTCGAAGTCTCTTCCTTCAAAAATGACCCAGCCATCTGCAGTGGTTGCCACATGCCATGCAGTGTCACTAGGCGGCAATACACTGGTAGCAATGGTAGCTAGCACTGCCACTGCTGCCGCATAGAGGCCCAGTCTGCTACGCAGTTCGTTTCCGTGGAATCGGCTCCTTTTCCACACCCAAAGAGCAATAGCGAGGCCAACTGGAATGACGATTGAGTCCGAAGGATCTAGGAGAGAGCCCTTGCCTGCACCCGCGAGAAATAAGAGCGGCCTAAGAATCACATCGTGCAGGGGCTCCAGGGTGTTGTATGCGGCATAAAGCAGAGGCAGGCCTACGTAGACGACCAGAAACAGGCTACGTTCAATGCGTGGATTGGAACGCGTAAGGAATGACAGCAGAAATACAAGCAGGGGCAGGGCGAAAACCACCCATGCGAGATCGCTCAGCTTGCCTGTGAACCAGCCCGGCCAAAGCGTCTTGAAGATGTGGTCGTTCAGGAGAAGAGTGAACAGTGCCGCGACAGTCACTGGATGCGTCAGAGCGGCTGCGCTTCTATGAACGAAGGAATTGTTCATTCCGGGAACCTTTGTTGTTCCATCGAGGGACTCCCCAACTTAGCCATCCTAAGTACAGGGACTGTGAAGCGCCATACCTAGCAAAACGAGGTTTGCTTGATATGCATCCCTACACCTCCCCGTATCGGAGTACGGGACATGTTTTAGCGGGAATGACGATAAGCGAGCAATCACGGCTTTAGATTATTCGACTCCGCTGCGCTGCGCTCAGAATGACATGGGGAGGGGCCCGCTCGTCCTTCGACAGGCTCAGGATGAGCGGTGAATATCACCCCCACCCTGACCCTCCCCCATCAAGGGGGAGGGGATAGTATTCTTATGCCATTGTGAGGCGGGGTACGGCGCGCAGCGCCGTACTGGATTCCCGCTTTCGCGGCAATGACGGGTAGGGCGGGGGAGAGAGATTATGCCGGATGTCCTTTATGAGAAGAATGCTGAGCAGCACTATGCCGTGTTTACGCTAAATCGGCCTGATCGGCTGAACGCGATCGGCGGGCGGTTGATGGCGGAACTGCTTGAGGCACTGGACGATTTCACGAACGATCCGGAGATGCGTGTCGGCATCCTGACGGGGGCGGGCAGGGCGTTCTGTGCCGGGGCGGATATGCGCGAGGGCGCCGACCGCGATGCTGCGACAAAGGCGCTTGCCGCGCGGCGGGATGCCGGTGAGATAACGGAGGATGAATACAAGGCGGAGGTTGCGGCGATTGCGCCGTCCGCGCCCGTCAAGTTCGATCTGTTCTCCCCGAATCCCAAGCCGTTCATCGCGGCCATCAACGGCCTAGCCGTGGGTGGGGGGATGCACTTCGTGATGGACTGCGATATACGGATCGCGTCGTCGGAGTCGTATCTGGGGTTACCTGAGCCGAAGCGGGGTATCGCCGCAAGCTACGGCAGCCAGTACCTGGGGCGGATGATCGCGCCCGGAGAGGCGATGTTCTACCTGCTGACGGCGGAGAACATACCCATCGACGAGGCCCATCGGGTCGGGCTGGTGCATGAAGTCCTCGAACCGGAGAAGCTCATGGACAGGGCGGTGGAGATTGCAGAGGTCATCGCCCGGAACGCGCCGCTTGCCGTCCGCGCATCCAAGGCCATGGCACTCTTTCAACGTCGGAACGACGAGGACGACCTGAAGGAGTATTCCAACCCGATCAGCGCCGAAGTCATGGCCTCCGAGGATGTTGTTGAGGGGCGGCGGGCTTTCGTGGAGAAGCGCCCGCCGAATTGGACTTCATAGGCGCTCGCCGGTTCGTACCATGACATCCGGACGGCCGCCCTCAACGCTGGCGCAGTCGACGCTCTATCGGGCCGACGGCATCGTGCTGCGGCATAGAGACCTGGGGGAGGCGGACCGGGTCTTGACACTGTTCACGTCGGAGCACGGCAAGCTGTCGGCCTCGGTGCGGGGCGCGCGCAAGCCGAAGAGCAGGCTGGGGGGGCACCTGGAGCCATTGACGCGCGCGTCCTTGCAGATTGCGCGGGGCAGGACACTAGACGTGGTCACGCAGGCGCAGGCGGTGGAAGTGTTCCACACGGCACGGGCGGATTTCTTGACGCTGCTCCACGGACTGCATATGGCAGAGCTGGTGGATCGGTTCACCCAGGAGCAGGAACCTCAGAAAGAACTCTTTGTGCTGCTGCTTGAATCCCTGCGACGTCTTGATGCCGGACACCGGGCTGATTCGCTCGCGCGAGCGTTTGAGATCCAGGTGTTGAGCTGGGCGGGATTTCAGCCCGTGCTGGACCGCTGCGCGTCCTGCGATGCGGACGTGAACGGCTCGCGGGGTCAGCAAGCGTTCAGCGCTCAGCTTGGCGGGCTGCTTTGTTCGACATGCGCATCAGCACAGCCGGGATGGACACGCCAGATCCCGAGAGAGACGGTACGCGATCTGCAGGCGTTGCAGCGTGAGGGGCTGGACGGGGCGGCCACCATCTCTGCGGATGAGACGGAATCAGCGGAGCTTGAGGCGCTGCTGCGGTGGTATCTCCGCTACATCCTCGAGGTTCCCTTGGACACGGCGGCTATTCTGGACCGCGTGCGTGCGGCTTCCGGAGTTCACCCTTCGACAGGCTCAGGGTGAACGGTAGGCAGTGCCTACGGCCAAGGTTTGCGATCCGGCGGAGATTGGCCTGTTGAGGTAGTGTTCCGCGTTCCGGCGTTGGAGGGGCAATGGAGTCTTTAGATTCTTCGACTCCGCTTCGCTCCGCTCAGAATGACATGAGGGAGGGGGCCCGTTCGGGAACCCCTTCGACTACGCTCAGGGTGAACGGGGGCGGCGGTGCGCGCCGCACTGGATTCCCGCTTTCGCGGGAATGACGATAGGTGGCGCTAGTCGTCCGGGGAGTTGTTGCGTTGGCGGCGTTCGCCGATGGTGACGGTCCCGTAGCTGAGCGACTTGATGATGCGGGCAATGATGATCTGAACAGGGATCAGCCCGACCAACGCCACGCCGCCCAGCAGCCACAACTGAGTGAATGAGGGGCCGTCGGCCCGCGGCTCCGCGCCACTGCAGAACGCAGAACTGCTGACGGCAAACAGGATCAGCCCTGCCATCTGGATCATGCCGACAATCAGCCTGAGTGCCTGGAGCCCCTTGATGCCCAGATCCCTGCCGCGCCATGGGGTGAGTCGTTGGTCGGCGGGCGGTCTGAGGGCGTTCTCCATGTGGCATTCCGGGCAGGTATAGATTGAAGCTGTAATGGGCGTGCCGCACATGTTGCATCGCCCGGCATTTGCCTCCTGGCCGGTGATGACCACACGGCAGGCGGGGCAGCGTGGTGTCGCCACATAGCCGCATGAGCGGCACGTCCAGGTTCGTTTCTCGGTGGCCATCAGAACAGGGTTGGCAGTGAACCTCTATTTGCCTGTGGGCTGCATCACGACCCAGGTTTCGGTGGTGAGGGTCTGGGCGACGAGCTTGCCGGTCTCTTCCTGTGTGATTGTGCCCTCGACGATTGCGAAGCGGCTGCCCTTGTTGACCACGTTGGCCTCTGCCGTGAGAACGCCGGGAAGGCCGGGTCGAATGAAATTGAGCTTCATCTCGATCGTGGCGTGAAGTTCATTCGGCGCGAGCAGGCTGTCAACGGCGTGGTGGATGCAGAAATCCATCAGCGCCATGATGACCCCTCCGGCCACACGGGGATTATCCTCGGCGTGGAGCACGTGTTTTCCCACGGGAAGGGTGGCGATCGCCTTGCCGTCCCCGCTTTCAGTGAGTTCCGCGCCCATCCATTGGATGAGCCGCTCCTTTTGCGCAACAGTCTCGGTCATTTCACCTCCAGCAATATCTCTTCAGCGCTTTGAGATTGCCAAGTTTTAAGTATCATACGAAACGTGGGCACACCCGAACCAATCCAACCTGACGGAACGTCATTTTCACTGTGGGCACGCCGCGCCGCAGCCGCGTTGATTGCGGTCATTTTTCTGCCTATCGCCATCTTTGCCATCACCTTCTCAGGGGTGCGGTCGTCCGTTTCCGAGCCGGATGACCTGATTGACGCCCTGAGCGAGGCGGATTTTTACAACTACACGCACGACCATTTTATTCCGTCGGGCCTGGATGAACTCTTTCAGGAAACGGACAATGACGTTATTCGCGTGGCTGAGCCATGGAAAGAGGACGTTGCCTTTTCACTCAGAACTGCTTTCCCCGCCGGGGAGATTCGCGAAGAGACGGAAAACGTACTGCGAGCTGCATGGCCATATCTGTGGGGGCGTGAGGACGATTTCGAGGTTGGGATTTCCATTGCACCGCGGGCGGCGCGGGGATTCGACGAGCTTTCACGCCGGGTTTCACGGGAAAACCAGGATGTTTACGGCCCCCTGATTGAACTGTTTGAAGAGCGGGTAGAGGAAGAAACGGCCGAATACGCCGTGACCTCAGTGGATATGGGCAGAATTGCGGAATCTCACTTGCCGGAAATTGCGCCGAGCGACTGGCTGTTTCCACATCTTGGGCAGGCGGTGGACGACATTGGCGCGTATTACATCGGCGAGACGGAGAATTCCGGGATCACGATTCCCATCGATGATCGGGCATGGGCGGTTCAGAATGCGATTATCGACGTGCTCATCGAGGCTGATATCGATGATGCCTCGCTGATGGAAGCCGTTGTGGCAGGGTTGGATGCGTCAATGCAGACGGAGACGCTGTTTGTGCCGGGGTTTGGTGACGTGGATGCCGAGGTAGTTTCCGAGTTCATCCTTGACGAGATTTCGCCTGCCGAATTGAGCCGCGTGAAGGCCCAAGTGATCCAGGATGTATCCGCGTATGCTGTCGGGTTGTCCGATGTTCCGGTGAGCTCCAGTGTGGAGCTGTCACTGGCGCAGGCACGGATTGACGCGCCCATAGCGATTGCCGCAGAGGCTGACAGCCGCCTTGAGGTCGAATTCAATGCAGTGCCGGCTTGTCCGCCCGGACAAGCGCCGGATCTTCGGATGCCGGAATCGGTTGAAGATATTCTTCCTCCGTGCGTGAATTCGGGCATGACCTATGCGGAATACCAGAACGCGGTGGGGTTCGATGCCGAGGATGCGATTCGAGAGGAAACGCAACGGATGATCCCCCCCTCCATCTCAATCAGCTCCGATGACGTGTTGGCAGCTTTCGATACAGGAGAGATGGATCTTATTGAGCGAGTGAGAGAGGTTGTGACGCAAGGAGTGACGGCAGATGCGGCAAACCTCACCGCGACATTGAGCGAAGAGCTGTTCGAGGATCCGGACCAACTGCGAGAGTATGTCAGCTCCGGGTTCGAAATCTCGGATCAGACCCTTGAGGATGCCTTTGAGGAGGACGGTGGGTCGTCGCTGGAAGAAGTCAGGGATTTTCTTTCCTCAAGCGGGTTCGGCCAGATCGCGCTCTGGGCTGTTGCCGCTCTAGTGCTGTTCCTGCTCGCGTTCGTGGGTGGTAGGGGTTGGGAAGGGCGACTGACGTGGGCTTCCATCGTTCTGGGGATAGCTGCGATTCTCGCATGGCTGCTTGCGACGGCGCCAGTTGAACTTATTGTCCGCCCTGCACTGGAGGAGTGGGCAGACGGCCTCATCGCGGGATTCACGGATGACGCGTCGGCGGGATTGATGACGCGTGTTGAGGCACTGATTACGGCCCTGCTCGATTCCGTGTCGGAACAAGTGAGGTCGCAGGCGATTCGAGTTGGAGTGGTTGCCGGGGTTGTGTTGGTCATCGCGCGGCTGCTCGCGCCTGACTCGGTTGGACGGCGGCCGGCCGGACGCTGAATGAGTTAGTCTCTGGCAATTCGGTTGGATTCGATTGTTGTGGCACAATAGGCTCGTTATGTTGAATGTCGGAGATATGGCGCCTGATTTCGTTGTGCGGCTTGGTGGTGGTGGACAGTTCAAATTGTCCAACTATCGCGGGCAGAATGTCGTTCTGTTCTTCTACCCAAAGGCCTTCACATACGGCTGCACGCAGGAGGTGGGTGGATTCTGCGACATGCATGACCACATCCTTGCAAAGAACGCCGTCGTCCTGGGTATCAGCGCGGACTCCATCGAGACGCTCAGAAAATTTGCAAAGTCCACCGCGGCCCCGTTTGGACTTGGCAGCGATGAGACGAAACTGGTCAGAAAGCTGTATGACGTTGAGCGCCGGTTCGGGCTTGGCACATCACGAGTGACGTATGTGATTGATGGTGAGGGTGTCATTCAGGGCGTTTACCACAACGAGATTGTTATGAGTTCCCACATTCGCAACGCCCTGGGAGCCCTCGAAGCACTGATCTAGCGCCCACTCGGGCTGATGCCTACTGTTGTCTCGAATAGATTCCGGAGTGGTCTTGTTTGACGGGGTCGCTCACACGTGCTATATTTTCGCCAGCGCGAACATGGGTTCGTTCATGTTTGATGTGGCGACCGTATCAGTACGAGGGAGGACGCCTGATGGTAGAGCAGTTGAGGCCACGGCAGCAGGCCATCATGAAATTCATCGAGGATTTCCTGGACGACAACGGGTATCCGCCGACAGTTCGGGACATCCAATACGGCTGCAATATCTCATCGACGAGTGTGGTGGACTACAACCTTAAGGGACTGGTGCGGGGCGGCTTCCTGCGGCGGTCCAAGGAGGTCTCACGGGGAATTGAGGTCGTGGGACGGCGCGAGCGGGAGCGCGGAATCACAGTTCCCGTACTGGGCGCTATCGCCGCGGGTCAGCCGCTGCCGGTGTTCCCGCAGGACATCGCGACGGCCATCGAAGAGGATTCGATGGAGATTGACACGGGGATGGCCGCTAAGGCCACAAACAAGGAAAGGCTCTTTACGCTCCACGTTAAGGGTGATTCCATGATCGACGCGCTGATCAGGGACGGAGATATGGTCGTCCTTGAAGCGCAGGAATCGGCGGAGCCGGGCGAGATGGTGGCGGCGTGGTTGGTGCAGGAGGAAGAGGCGACACTCAAGAGGTTCTTCCCGGAGGGTGAGCGCGTGCGGCTTCAGCCGGAGAACACGACGATGTCAGCCATCTACGTGGACGCGCGCAACGTCCAAATCAGGGGGCGCGTGGTCGGGGTGCTACGCCGGTACGAGTAGGGGAAAGCAGCAGGGGCCTTTCGGCCCCCGATTTTCAAATGAAGAACCAGCCTCGCATTAGGAGCGAGGCCCGGAAAAGTTGAGTTCCAGGCGAAACTAGTCTGCGGAGGGGACGCGGCGCTGGCCCTGGAGATCCATCTCCTTGTCGCAGCACGTGATTACAACTTCGGCGGCTTTTGTCGCCAGCACCTGCGTTCCGCAGTCCTCACACTCGTAGCGCTTGCCAAGCTGGATTGCCATGTCTCTGTCCTCCTACGGTGAGCGCGTTGTTTGACGCGTAACTCAGTAATTCCCGGTGAATGGGCGTCCAATAACCGCTCTACTTCTGTTCCATCGGCTTGCCGTCGCAGCCCCCGCCATTGCAGGTCAGGGTACCTTCTCCGGCCTTGGTGACGACAACCTCGACACCGCAGGACGTGCATCCGTATCGCTTACCCATCTGGTTCGCCATGACTCTGACCTAACCTCCCGTCATGTCAATAATTTTATGAGGGTGTGGGCGGATTCAGAGCCCGAAGGCCGTGCCGCCGCAAGAAATCCCAGTATATGGTTGTATCTAGAGGTGCGTCAATTGGAGTTGAGAGTGCGGGCGGCGGCGGATGCGAGTAGTATGAGCGGCATGAAGGACGATTGGTCGGCCGCGTGGGCCTTCGTCGGCATCATGATCGCGATCAAGATTGTGTTGGGCGTGATTATCTTCATCTACATGCCGCTCCGCGAGACCGCGTCCCTGTACACCGTTGTTCACCTCAGCGCCGTCTTTGGCGTGATTCCGCTGTTGGCGCTGGCCGGGGGCGGGGGTCTCTTTTGGTGGAAGGTGGTCCGGTTGCGGATGCAGCGCAGGCGCTTACTGGAATCAGAATGGCAGGTGGATCCGGACGTTTCTTCCCACAGCTCCGCCACGTAGCGGGCACTGTTGAACTCCGGTTACTCCTCTGACAGCAGGAAACAGCTCGACGCCTTCACCACCGCCCACATCCGCGCGCCCTCATTTATGCCCAGCTGCGTGATGGCGTGACGTGTGACGTGAGAGACGAGGGATAGCCCGGCCCCACAGTCAACCGTTACGTCATGGCCGGGGGATCGCGGCTCGACGGATGTTACGGTTCCGTCGAAGACGTTACGGGCGGACAGCCCCTGCGGTTCGCTGCTGGCAAGGATGACGTCCGAGGAACGGATGCCGACGGTGACAACGTCTCCCTCATGCGCCTCGGCCAGCGGGGTCTCGAGGATGAGAGACGGGCTTTCGAGGGCCTCACAGAGCATTGCGCCATCCTCGAGTTGGAGGCGGGCGACGCGCATCCGCAGAAGGTTTTCGACGCCTGCCAGCCGGGCGATGCGCGGGGCGGGTGGCTGACGGAGAGTTGTGACCGGATCGCCCTCGGCGACGACGCGGCCGTTGTCGATGATCTGAACGTGGTCGGCCAGTGCAAGGGCTTCCTCGGCGTCATGCGTTACGAGGATGACCGGCACGCGGGACGCGGTGAGGACCTGTCGAATCTCCTGCCGTACGGCCCGGCGCAGTTCGGAGTCGAGGGCGGCAAAGGGCTCATCGAGGAGCAGAACGCGAGGTTGGGCCGCCAGCGCTCTCGCGAGGGCGACACGCTGCCGTTGACCGCCGGATAGTTCCCAGATGCTCCTTTCCTGCAAATCTTGCAGGTCCAACGTGTGGGTGAGTTCGGCGGCGCGCGCCTGGGAGTCGCGACTGTGAGCGCCGTACGCGATATTGGCCGCGACGGTCAGATGAGGAAAGAGGCCGTATTCCTGCGGCATGAGGCCGACGCGGCGGTAGTGGGGCGGGATCCAGAGGTTTTTCGTGTGGTCAAAGACGACCGCGCCATCGAGCTCGATCCGTCCCTCGTCGGGTCGCACAAGGCCGGCGATGGCGCGGAGTGTGAGTGATTTGCCCGCGCCGGACGGGCCGTAGAGCACGGTGACGGTTCCGGGCTCGACATCCCATGACACGTCCAGCGAGAACGCGCCGATTCTGTGTTTGACCCACCCGCGGGCGCTCATTCGAGTCTCCCGGCGGGCACAGCCGCGCGGGTGGCAGCCAGAGCGAGCACAAACAGGACAACCAGTGACGCGGCGACGAGAATGACGGCCAGGGCGAGCGCGGCACCGACATCACTCTCCATGGCGCTGAGGATGGCGAGCGGCATGGTCTGGGTGCGTCCGGTGAGGTTGCCGGCAAACATGATTGTCGCGCCGAACTCGGAGATGGCCCGCGCCCACGAGAGTGCCAGGCCCCCCACGATGGACGGCCACGCGAGAGGCACGGCGACGCGCCAGAATGTACGCCACGGAGAGATGCCCAGTGTCTGGGAGATCTCCTCCAACTCTCGCGGCACGGCCTGGAATCCGAGCTTGGCCGCGCGGATGAAGAACGGTGCAGAAACGAATATCTGCGCGAAGATGACAGCCGCGGTGGTGAAGGGGAGCCGGATGCCCGCGGCATCGAGCGCGTCGCCGAGAATTCCCATGCGGCCAAAGGCCATGAGCATGGCCAGACCCGCCACGACGGGGGGCAAGACAAGGGGAACATCAATAAGGACGTCGATGACGCGTGAAAGGGGGCCCGAGCGGCGGGAAAGATACCGCGCAATAGGGATGCCTGCTCCGACCACAATGATCATGCTTATGAGGCTGGTGATCAGCGACAGGCGGAGGGCGGTGAGGGCGATGTCGCTCGTCAGGCTGTCCCAGAGGCTGTAGGAGGAGACGGCGCGGATGAACAGGGCAATGAGCGGCAGCGCGATGAACGCGATGTAAACGAGGGTGATGATGCCGCCGGGGGGGAGGCCGATGGGGAACGTGCGGCGGTTCATGGTGTTGCGGCCACCGATACGAGGAATCCGTGGGAGGTGAGAATCCGCTGTCCTTCGTCAGAGACGAGGAAGTCCAGGAATGCCTGAGCGGTGTCATGGTGTGGAGAATCGCTTAGGACTGCGGCTACGTAGGCAATATCAGCCGGGTTCTGGCCGGGGATGGTCATGGAGCGGAGACCGGTATCGCGGAGGTCGGAGCGGTAGACGAAGCCGGCGTCGGCCTCGCCTAATTGCACCTTGGCAAGAACGGCCCGCACGTTAGCCTCTTCGGAAACGATATTCGCAAGGACGGCATCGTCGAAATCGTCCGGAAAGCTCTCCCGCTGGGCCATGTCTGCAAGGAGGGCACGGGCGTATCGTCCCGCAGGAACGTCCGGCAGCGCAATCACGATGTTCACGTCCGGCTCGGCGAGGTCCTCAAGGGATTGAATTGTTTGGTTGGAATCGGCGAGGACGATCACCATTTCGTTGGTCGCGACGGTGGTGTTCGATGAATCCACAAGCAGGTGCGTGATTGCTTCAACGTGACGGGGGTCTGCGGAGATGAAGACGTCGGCCTCCGCACCCTCTTCGAGTTGAGCGCGGAGTCGGGAACTGCCTGCGAAGTGCGTCTCGACCGTCACGTCACCATTTTCCGCTTCAAATGCTTCAGCTGCCTCCGTGAGAGCGTCCGTCAGTGATGATGCGGCGAAGACACGGAAGGTGACGGCGTTCTCCGGCCTGTTCGAGGCGCAGGCGGCTGTAGCTATGACGACAAGGGCAGATACGGCAAGCATGAACAGGTAGCGGATATGGCGTGTTCTGGCAGTCATGGCGGTGGGTATAGTGTACCGCCGCCCTTTTCGCGGGAATGACGGTAGCTGCGCTACGGCTTAAGTTCGCGATCCTGCCCATTTTGAAGAAGAAGTAGGCTTGCCGCGTTCCGGCGAGAGTGCCAAAGAGGTCTTTAGATTCCTCGGCTTAGCTCGGAATGACATGGAGGCAGCGATGTGCGCCGCACTGGATTCCCGCGCAAGCGGGAATGACGGCGAGGACTGGTCGGGGTATGATTCGGGAATGAGTACGACGCTGCTTTCCTGGAATGTGAATGGCCTGCGTGCTGTGCATCGCAAGGGTGAATTTCCGGCGATACTGTCGGCCGCCTCCCCTGATGTGCTCTGTATGCAGGAGACGAAATCTCAGCCCGACCAACTGACGAGGGCCGTGCTGGAGGTTGAGGGTTATGAGGCGCACTTTGCCTCTGCGGAGCGCAAGGGATATTCCGGGGTCGCCGTCTATACAAAGGCTGCGCCGAAGGATGTTTCCACAACGTTCGGCGACGGCAGTTGGGACAACGAGGGGCGCGTGCTGAGACTCGACTACGGTGAGTTTGTGTTATACAACGTTTACTTCCCCAACGGTCGAGCGTCGAAGGAGCGGCTGGCCTACAAGATGGAGTTCTACGACGCCTTTTTTGAGCACATCGAGTCGGAGAGAAAGGCCGGCCTCAATATCATCTTTTGCGGTGATGTGAACACGGCGCACCATGAGATTGACCTGGCTCGTCCAAAGGAGAACCAGAAGACATCCGGTTTCTTGCCGGAAGAGCGCGAATGGATGGATAAGCTGGTTGGCAGCGGGTACGTTGATACGTTCCGCAAGTTTGTGCCGGATGAGACCGGCCACTATTCCTATTGGGATCAGATGACGCGGGCGCGTGATCGGAACGTTGGTTGGCGGATCGATTACTTCTTCGTTAACGACGGCCTGATGGATCGCGTCTCCAACGCGTTCATCCTGTCCGATGTGATGGGCTCGGATCATTGCCCAATCGGACTTGAACTATCGGTTGATCTGTAGGGTAGGGGCATGAATGTCCCAGTAGAACGGCGTGAGCGCCACATCCGCCGCACCAAGATTGTCGCGACAATCGGACCGGCAACGTCTGATGAGATGACGCTGCGGGAGTTGATTGAGGCGGGCGTCGACGTGGCGCGGCTCAATTTCTCGCACGGGACATCTGATGAGCACGAGGCCGTTATTCGCCTCATACGCCGCATCGCGCAGGACATGGGCCGCGCGGTGGGGATTCTGCAAGACCTGCAGGGGCCGCGCTTGCGGACAGGAACACTGGCGCGAGGCAGGCCCGTGATCCTGGTGGACGGCGATCCGCTTGTTTTGACAACGGAGGATTGGCCGGACGGCACCGACGAGAAGGTGTGGGTGAGTCATCCCGGACTGCCACAGGACGTGCAGCCGGGAGACAGGCTTCTGATCGCAGACGGCGTGCTGGAACTGGAAGTTGTGGGGAGCGACGACACAGATATCCACACCGTTGTTGTGCACGGAGGCGAGTTAGGTGAGCGGAAGGGCATCAATGCGCCTAACGTCAACGTGAGCGTCGTTTCACCCACGGAAAAAGATAAGGAAGACCTGGCGCGGGGAGTGACGTTGGGCGTGGACTGCGTTGCCCTGTCGTTCGTGCGGAGCCCGGAGGAGATTGAGGCCACCCGCGACGCCCTGCGATCATTGGGAGCGCCCCAGATGGCGATCATCGCCAAGATCGAACGGTCGGAGGCGCTCGAGAACCTGGATGCCATCATGGACGCTTCGGATGGTGTGATGCTGGCACGGGGCGACCTGGGGGTGGATCTGGGTCCGGAGCGAGTTCCTGTCATCCAAAAGGCAGTGGTGCATCTCGCGGCGCAGAAACGGGTGCCAGTGATTGTGGCGACGCAGATGCTGGAGTCGATGATCGGGAACCGCAGGCCGACGCGCGCAGAGGCATCAGACGTGGCGAACGCGGTGCTTGAGGGAGCGGACGCGGTGATGCTGAGCGGGGAGACATCGATTGGTGCGTATCCCGTCGAATCCGCAGAGACAATGGATCGGATCATCCGCGAGGCTGAGTGGAGCGATGAATACCTGGAGGTCTCGCGGCGGGCGTCGGAGGACAGCGGGCCGGAAGGGCAGGACAGGAAGATCGCGCGGGCGGTTGTGAGTCTGCTGGCGGACCTGGATGCCGCCGCTCTGATCGTATCCTCACCTGACGAACACATGCCGCGAATGCTGTCACTGGAACGTCCGACCGCTCCGGTGCTGGCGTTCACGGACAGCCGTGCGCTCTATAGACGGATGGCGCTCCTGCACGCCGTACAACCGCAATGGGGCACGCGCTACGACAATACAGACGTCATGCTTCAATACATGCTGACGGAGACACGGGCACGAGGGTATGTTCAAGAAGGAGATGAGGTTGTGGTGGCGCGACTTGCTCCGCATGACATGGATGGCGCGCCGAGCTTCATTTCCGTGCTTCGCATACCGGAGACTGAGCTGGGATATCGTGGTTGACATGGGTAATAGGCCGCGAGTATAACGGACGCGCCGTCCGGAATAGCCGCCGCAACGGTGTGGTGAGGAGTGCCAGGGGCATCAGTCGTGGTCGTGGAGGAGGGCAGCGTACTATTAGATGATGGCCTATATGACCATATCTAGTACCGGGTTCATGATAAGGAGTCATCGCCATGGCGCAGAAGGAAACATACCTCACCCACGAAGGGCTCGCAAAGCTGGAAAGCGAGCTTGACCACCTGCGCAATGTTCGACGCATCGAGATCACCGAGCGGCTGCACAGCGCCAAGGAGCTGACCGGCACGGAGGAGAACGCGGACTACGAGGACTCCAAGACTGAGCAGGCGTTCGTGGAGGGCCGCATCCTCGAGTTGGAGTCCATCCTCAAGAACCCCGTCATTATCGATGAGCACCATGCCGAGGACGGGCGAATCTCCATCGGCACGCGCTTCCGGGTGCGCGACGAGGGTGGAGAAGAGGACACGTACACGCTGGTCGGCACGGCGGAGGCGGACGCGACTCACGGACGCATCTCAAACGAATCCCCGGTAGGCGGCGCCGTGATTGGCCACAAGGTTGGCGACACGGTGGAGGTTTCTGTTCCGAACGGCACGATCAGCTACACGATAGTGTCCGTTGAGTAGCGAACAGGAGCCACGGGCCGCGCAGGCCCACTTTGAGTCACGGCTGGCCAAGCTGGAACGACTGCGCGAGCAGGGCGTCGATCCTTATCCACGTCGGACAGAGCGTACCCACACGTCCTCGGAGGCGCGGGCACTCTTTGAGGCGGATGAGACCACGGAACACAGTGTGGCTGTTGTTGGGCGGCTAATGACCATTCGCGGAATGGGTCGCCTGACGTTCGCCACGCTGCGGGACGGTAGCGGGGACATACAAGTCAGCTTCGCCCGGGACCGGCTCGATACGGAAGACTACCAGGCGCTCAGGGACCTTGATCTTGGAGATTTCCTTGGAGTAAGCGGGTCGCTATACCGGACGCGGACCGGGGAGGTCACCGTGCAGGTTGCCTCGTACTCCATGCTGGCCAAGGCGCTGCGTCCGCCGCCGGAGAAGTGGCACGGGCTACGGAACGTCGAGCAGCGGTATCGGCAGCGCTATCTCGATCTGATGGCGAACGACGAAGTTCGAGAGATATTTGCCGTTCGCAGCGCTGTCGTGTCCGCCATCCGCCGGTTCATGGAGGATCGGGGATTTATCGAGGCTGAGACGCCGGTGCTGGTGCCGGTGGCGGCGGGGGCAATGGCCGCGCCGTTCGTCACGAGGCACAACGCACTGGACCGGCAGTTGTTTCTGCGCATCGCGACAGAACTGAACCTCAAGAAGCTGCTGGTGGGCGGGTTCGAGAAGGTATTTGAGATCGGCCGCATCTTCCGCAATGAGGGGATCGACGCGGCGCACAACCCCGAGTTCACGACGATGGAGTCGTATGAGGCGTATGCATCATACGAGGACGTGATGGAGATGGTGGAGTCGCTGGTTCATCACCTCGCGGTACTGACGCGTGGCACGCCGACGGTGATGTATGACGACCAGGAGATCGACCTGACGCCTCCCTGGCAACGGCTATCGCTGGTAGAGGCGATTTGGCAGTGGAGCGAGATTGACCTGCTGAGCGAGGAGATGCGGACCGCGGACGGCCTACGCGCCTCGATGAGCGAGCGGGGTTTGACCCCGGCAGAGGACTCCTCATGGCCGCAGCTGGTGGACAAGCTGATTGGCGACCTGGTGGAGCCGCGCCTGATCCAGCCGACGTTCCTGCTCGACTATCCGATCGAAATGACGCCGCTGGCCAAGGCGACAGAAGGTGACGCGCGGCTGGTGGAGCGGTTCGAGGGATTCATCGGCGGGATGGAGGTTGCCAACTCGTTTACGGAGTTGAACGACCCCATCGAGCAGGCGGCGCGGCTGCGCACGCAGGAAGAAAACCGTGAACAGTTCCGCGATGAGGACTTCGACCGACTGGATGAGGACTTTGTGACGGCGGTTGAACACGGGATGCCGCCGGCGGGCGGTCTCGGGCTGGGCATCGACCGGCTAGTGATGATCCTGACAGGCCAGACGACGATTCGCGAGGTGGTGCTGTTTCCGCAACTGCGGTCTGTGGAGTGACCATTCGAGCGGACTTTGCCGGGTGAATCTGCCGAGACGCTTGCCTAGTAGTACCACATACGTTACCATATTTCTGTGATCGAGGTCAGGGAATACCTGGACGAACAGGGACGCAGCCCATTTGGACGCTGGTTTGATGGGCTCGATCCTGCAGCAGCGGCCAAAGTAAACACCGTCCTATCTAGAATGCAAGGTGGGAATTTGTCTGACGTTCGAGGAGTGGGTGAAGGCGTACTTGAATCCCGCATCAACTTTGGCCCGGGTTACCGCGTCTACTTTGGAAGGGATGGTGACGCCTTGATTGTCCTGTTGGGAGGGGGGACAAAGCGCCGGCAGCAGTCGGACATCGAGAACGCGCGGAGGTTGTGGAGGGAATACAGGGATCGCAAGCAATGAGGGGGACAACGATGGCACTTACGCGCGCCTTTAAAGAATCTGTGCAGGCTCGAGCGAAGCGCGATCCGGAGTTTCGCGAGGCTCTACTAAAGGAAGCTATAGAGTGCATGCTCTCAGGAGACGTGGACACGGGCAAGATTGTACTGCGGGACTATATCAACGCCACAATCGGATTCAGCGAGTTGGCAGCCCGTACCAACAAGCAACCAAAAAGCCTGATGCGCATGTTTGGACCTTCCGGCAACCCGCGAGCCAGCAATCTCTTTGAAGTAATTGACCGAATCACCGAGTACGAGCACATCCGTCTTCAGGTCAGTGCAGTTCACTAGGACAGGCGCCCGTTCCCGTTGGTTCGTCGTTGCGGGATGGGCGGTCTGCCCTTACCCTTCGACTGCGCTCAGGGTGAACGGTGGTCGGCATACTGTGTAGATGAGGTTGTTTGCCCTTTTTGTTATCTGTTGTGTCCTGTTTGTCGTGATTGGAACCGCCGCGTGCAATGGCAGCGGCACTGCGACTCCCCAGTCGCGGTCAGAATCGTCTTCGGTTGCGGGGGAGGAGACGCCGAGGTATGGCGGGGTGCTGACACTGGCGAATCGTGGGGATCCGCCGGCGGCGTTCGACACGATGCGGACGTCCAGCATCGCGTTGCATCACATTGGCGGGGCGCTGTTCGGCGCGGGCAATCTTGTGCGGCGGTGCAGGGAGAACATGTACCTCGCGTGCCCGGACCTTGCGTCGAGCTGGCTTGCGAATCCCGGCTTCACGGAGTGGGAGTTCACGATTCGTCCCGACGTTGTGTGGCACGACGGCGAGCCGTTCACGGCGGAGGACGCGGCGTTCTGGTTCGACCTGGCGGCGAATGGGTGGGAGTCGGACGGCGTGCCGGTGCGCGCGCCTGCCTATTTCCGCGGAGAGCTTGGCGAGATTGAGTCGGTTGAGGTGCTGGAGTTCAACCGCCTGCGTGTGACGCTCGCGGAGCCGAATCCGCACTATTTGTCCGTGCTGGCCAACCCGCGCCTGCGCATCGCTCATCCGAAGCACGTGTTTGAGCCGCTATTCGAGGACGTGGAGTACAGCGCCGGGCCGCTGGATGCGGGGGTTGTCGGGACGGGGCCGTTCCGGCTTGAGAGCTATGAGCCGGGCAGCCTGATCCGCGTCGTCCGGAACGACGATTATTGGGAACGCGGCACGGGCGGCGATCTGCCGTACCTGGATGGGATCGACTATGTGATCATGCCGAACGCGACGGCTATGGACGCGGCGTTTCGGACCGGCCGCATCGACGGGGGAGCGCGCGGCGAGGGGCACTATCTGACGCAGGAGCGCAAGGCGGCCATCGATGAGCAGCTGGGGCCGGACGAGGTCTTCTACGGGGAGATGCAGGGCGGGATGTTCCGGCTGGGGTTCAACGTGCTGCGCGAGGGGCCATGGCAGGAGCCGGACGTGCGGCAGGCGATCTCCCTGTGGATCGATCGCGAGGCGGCGATTCCGACGGTGCTGGGCGGGTTCGGCTATATCTCGCCGACGTTCAGCCCGGCCAACCCGTTCACGTCGGCCGATTTCACGACGTGGCAGCGGTTCAATCGGGGCGCTCTTGAGGAGAGACGGGATGAGGCGCTGGCGCTGATGGAGTCGGCGGGACATGGGGACGGCTTCGAGATGGACTACCTGTGCCGAGCGCGCCTCACGGCTCGCTGCGAGTTCCTACACAACCAACTGGCGGGTTTGGGCATCGATCTGCAGATTCAGCTGGTGGACGAGGCGGAGTGGAATCGGGGGCGGGTGAGCCTGGACTACGATTCCCAGCCCGGCTCCAACTTCACGTCGCCGATACCGGAGGGAACGGAGGCGGCGTACGGGGTGTACAGCAACTTCCCCGATGCTTATGCCAAGCATGAGGATGAGCACGTGAGCCTGCTGTACGAGGATCTGCGTGCGACGCGGACGCATCGGCAGCGTGTGGCGGCATGGCGGGAGCTGGAGAGCTACGTGGTGCGGGAGCAGACGTACGTTGTGCCCATTGCCGGATCGGTGCAGGTTGTGCCGTATCGGACGTACGTGAAAGGGCTTGTCATCCCGCCGGAGGACGGGCATACGCACACGGACTTCGCAACGGTGTGGGTTGCTGCGTAACGGCTCCCGGTTCGCGATCCGGTTTGAATGGTGCGTGGGGGTTGGGTTGCCGCGTTCCGGCTCTGGCGGTTCTTTGAGATTCTAGATTCTTCGCTGCGCTCAGAATGACGCCCCCACCCTGGCCCTCCCCCCAAGGGGGAGAGGACAAATTCCTTCCTGAATTCAGGAGGAACGATGGGGCTTGGCGGATGCGCACATGTGATCAACGATCCGATCGCCATGCGGGCCTCCTCCTTGACCCTCACCGCTATCCACGCTGCGAGCGACCCGTCCCCAACCTGGGCATCACCTGACGGGGCGGCAACCTTGTATTGGGGCGATGCGCTCGATCTTCTCAAGGACGTTCCGAGCGACTCCGTCGACTGTATCTGGACGGATCCGCCGTACCTGCTTTCCAACGATGGAATCACTTGCGTTGGCGGCCGCATGGTCAGTGTCAACAAGGGAGAGTGGGACCGCAGCCAGGGTCTTGAAGAAGATCACGAATTCAACCTGGAATGGACGGCGGAGGCGTACCGCGTTCTGAAGCCTACAGGTACCATCTGGGTTTCCGGCACACTGCACGTCTATCCGAGCGTGGGGATGGCGCTTCGCCAGAACGGATTTCGGCTGCTGAATGACATCGTCTGGGAAAAGACGAACCCGCCTCCGAACCTGGGTCGGCGTACGTTTACACACTCAACCGAGATTGTGCTCTGGGCAAGCAAGGCCAGGAGAGGCAGCCGCCAGCGCTATGTCTTCAACTATGACGACATGCGCGAGGAAAACGGCGGCAAGCAGATGCAGACGGTCTGGAAATTCAATGCTGCCGGCCGTGCAGAGAAGAGCCACGGGAAGCACCCAACACAGAAGCCTGTTGCGCTCATTGACCGCTGCCTGAGGGCGAGTACGAATCCGGGCGACGTGGTGCTAGACCCGTTCATGGGGTCCGGGAGCACAGGCGTGGCGGCGCTTGCCCTTGGCCGAACGTTCATCGGCTTTGAGGCGATGGAGGAGTACGTGGAGATGGCGGCGCGGCGGCTGGGGGAGTTCAGTTAAGACATGCCGAAGCGTGATACGACCACGGGAGCAGTAATGGAGCAAATGGTTCAACTTGCTCTCACGCATGGCCGATATACGCTCACGCGCAACAAACATGTGGGGAGCAGGCTGGGCATCGGCAAGCACAGGATTGACACGTATGCAGAGGATGTGCAGGGCCGAGTACATTTAATTTCTCTGAAATGGCAACAGAGCCAGGGAACAGCGGAACAGAAGATTCCATTTGAAGTCATCTCACTTATTGAGTTGCTGCAAACGAATGAGGACTATTACAAAGCGCATCTAGTCCTCGGCGGTGACGGCTGGAAGTACAAGAACTTCTATGTTGAGGGTGACCTATGGCCATTCATCCCGAACGCCCGCATGGTGAACATAATGACGCTGGACACGTTCGTGGGCGCAGCAAACCAAGGGCTGTTGTAGGTGATGGGCGCAATGCGACTTTAGATTCTTCGCTGCGCTCAGAATGACGGGTGGTGTTGTCAATCAAGAGATGCCGTAGTTAGAGAACCCAAATTCCGTATCGTTTCAGCTACCCTTCTATACTTTTTCGCTCATAAGTATAGAAACCTCCGCCGCACCCAACCGGAGTATAGATCGGCGGAGTGAACTATACTTTTCCAACAGAAAGTATAGAATAAGAATCAGAATCCAACTGGAGTACGGATTTGTATGGAAAAACTTTCACAAAGTCCTGTTGGCATCCTCGTTCCCATTGAGGGAGGCAGCTCGACATTCGTGCCGAAGCCGCTACCGGAAACTCTCTCGCTCGGTGCGGAGACAGTTGCGCTACTGGACGCGGCGTCCCGCGCCGTCGGGATCCTGGCCGGAACCGGGGAGACAATTCCGAACCCACATATCCTGATCCGTCCATTGCTCAGGCGTGAGGCGGTTCTTTCCTCACGTATCGAGGGCACGATGGCGTCGTTGTCCGACGTTGTGTCTGCGGAGGCGGGCCCGCCGACGCGTCCACAAGGTGATGTTCGTGAGGTCATGAACTATGTCGAAGCGGTCGATCACGGCCTGCAACGGCTTGAACGGCTTCCAATCTCCTACCGGCTAGTCCTTGAGCTGCATGACATTCTGATGCGTGACGTGCGGGGACAGGAAACAAGCCCGGGCGCATTCCGTGATACCCAGGTCTACATCGGTCCGCCCGGTTCTCCGATTGAGAAGGCGCGGTTCGTTCCTCCGCCACCCCGGGATGTGCGTGATCTGTTTCAGCGACTGGAAGAGTTCACTAACCGACGGGATGGACAAATGCCGCCGTTAGTTCGCTGCGCGCTGATGCATTACCAATTCGAGACGATCCACCCGTTTCGCGACGGGAATGGGCGCATCGGCCGCCTCCTGATAACCCTCTTCCTGCAGGAGAGTGACCTGCTTCCACAGCCATTGCTGCACCTGAGCGCATACTTCGAACGTGATCGTCAACGCTACTATGACGAGCTGCTCAACGTCAGCCTAACGGGCGACCTTGAGCGCTGGGCGCAGTATTTTCTGCGTGGTGTAGAACAGGAGGCGAGGGATACTACGGCCCGGATACGTCGATTGCGGGAGATACAAGAAGGATGGCGAGAACTGCTGCGGTCACGCGGTGAGTCAGCAAACGGTCTGCGCCTGCTTGATGAGATGTGCGGGCGTCTGATCATCACTGCGCCTGCGGCATCTGAATTTCTCGGGATTACCGACGCCGGGGCGCGGCGGGTGTTGGATCGACTCATCGACGCCGGCATCGTGCGACGATTCACCGTAACTCGCCCCAATCTCTACATTGTCAATGAACTCATCGATGTCATTGAGAGTGCGAGTGGGTAGATTATTCACCAACCCAACTCCCGTATAGTTTCAGTCGCGTTTCTATACTTTTGCGCCAGAAAGTATAGAAACGCATGGCGAAGCCAAATGGAGTATAGAGGCGTTGGATCAGGGAATGTTTACCAGATAGATTCTGGCCGTGCGCTCAGAATGACACCCCCCACTCTGACCCTCCCCCAAAAGGGGGAGTTGATTAGTGACCGCCCTGCGGTCGGCTTGGATCCCGCCGTTACGGGGGATTGGGTACGATGCCCATAGTTATGGGCAGGTTTTGGGAGATTTTTCTTGTTGCGGGGCGGCTGGGGCTGACGTCGTTCGGCGGGCCGATCGCGCATATCGGGTATTTCCGTGAGGAATACGTCGTTCGGCGCAAGTGGCTGGATGAGGGGACGTTCGCGGAACTGATCGCGCTGTGCCAATTCTTGCCGGGCCCGGCGAGCAGCCAGCTTGGGATGGCCGTCGGGATCAGGCGCGGGGGACTGTTGGGCGGGTTCGCGGCGTGGTTGGGGTTCACCCTGCCCTCCGCGTTGGCGCTGATGCTTTTCGCGTACGGCGTGCAGGAGCTGGGGGCGCAGGAGAGCGCCGACTGGCTGCACGGGCTCAAGATCGTTGCCGTGGCCGTGGTCGCGTTGGCGCTGTGGGGGATGGGACGGACTCTGACGCCGGACCGGACGCGCATCACCATCGCCGTGGTTGCTGCGGGGGCGCTGCTGTTGGCGGGCGGCATCGCGGCGCAGTTGGTGGTGATTGCGGGCGGGGCGGTGCTGGGTCTGATTGTTCTCAAGCCGCCGGAGCCGCGAGCGGACGGCGATGTGGTTTCGACCGGAGGGACACGCTGGGCGGTGGTGCTGCTCATCGCGTTCCTCGTCCTGTTGGCCGTGCTGCCAGTGGCGAGCAGATTGACGGAGAGCCTGGCCGTCGACGTGGTGGACAGCTTCTATCGAACGGGGTCGCTGGTGTTCGGTGGCGGCCACGTGGTGCTGCCGCTCATCGAGGCAGAGGTCGTGCCGCCGGGATGGGTGACGAGCGACGAATTCTTGGCGGGCTACGGCGCCGCTCAGGCGGTGCCGGGGCCGTTGTTCACGTTTTCGGCGTATCTCGGGGCATCCGTAGATGGGCTGACGCCGGCGTGGGGCGGCGGGCTGCTGGCGTTGGCGGCAATCTTCGCGCCGTCCTTCCTGCTGGTTCCGGGGGTGCTGCCGTTCTGGGAGCGGCTGCGGGGCGTTGCTCGCGTGCGACAAGCGCTGATGGGCGTGAATGCCGCGGTGGTGGGTCTGCTGCTGGCGGCGCTCTACGATCCACTCTGGACCAGTGCCATCGAGACGCCGGCAGACTTTGCGGTGGCCGCCGCGGCTTTCGCGCTGCTGGCATTCTGGAAGGCCCCGCCATGGCTGGTTGTGGTGGTGACGGCCGTTGCGGGGGCGGCGGTCGTCCAACTGCTGTAAGGTTTTTTGAACTTCGCGATTGCCGTTGGTTAGTGGAAAAGGTAGAAGCCCGCGTTCCGGCATGATGAGTCTGTGAGGTTTTACCAACCTTACGCGCCGCTGATGCGTTAGGTTGTTGTCATGCTCCGATACATTGGGCTGCGGCTTGCGCTGTTTATTCCGACGTTGCTGATTGCGTCGATTGTCATCTTTGCGATCCTGCGCGTGCTGCCCGGGGACGTGGTGGACGTTGTGCTGGGCGGCTCCGGCGAGGTTGCTCATGATCCCCTGCAGGTGGAGCGCGTGCGGGAAGAGCTGGGGCTGGATGAACCGCTCATCGCGCAGTACGGTTCCTGGCTGGGGAGCGTGGCGACGGGCGAGTTTGGAGGAAGATCGTTCGTCAACCGGACGCCGATATCGTCGCTCGTGGCGCGGCAGCTGCCGGTGACGGTGCAGCTGGCGGTGTACACGATGGCGTTGGCGGCGGCGATTGCGATTCCGGTTGGGATTGCAGGGGCGGTGAGGCAGGGACGGTGGGCGGATTTCCTTGTGCGGGTGTTCGCCATCGGCGGGCAGGCAGTGCCAGGTTTCTTCCTCGCACTGCTCGCGTTGATCGCGCTGGTCCTGCTGATTGGGTGGTCTCCTCCCGTCATCTATGACCATGTCTGGCAAGATCCCGCGCGACACGTTCAGTTGATGGTTCTACCCGTTGTGATCCTCGCGTGGGGCTATGCGGCGTATCTGACGCGCATGACGCGGGCGGGGATGCTGGACGTGCTTGGGCAGGATTTTATTCGGACGGCACGGAGCAAGGGCCTGGCGGAAAGGATTGTCCTCGTGCGCCATGCACTGCGGAACGCCCTGATTCCGGTGCTGAGCGTGGCGGGGATACAAGTGGGAGCTCTATTGGGCGGGGCGGTGGTGATGGAAACGATCTTCGGGCTACCCGGAATTGGGCGGGGCATCGTGGATGCCGTTTCGGACCGTGATTATCCCGTTGTGCAGACCTACGCCACGCTGTTCGTATTCATCATGCTGACGGTCAACCTGGTCATCGACGTGTTGTATGCCGTACTTGATCCGCGCATCACGTATCGCGACTAGACCCGCGCGGGCGGTTAGACGCTACCCCGTTGGGGCCGTCGCGCTCACGGCGCTGATGACAATGGGCCTGGCGGCCATATTCGCCGAGCAACTTGCGCCCTTCGACCCGCTTGCGCATGACGAGGCCAACGCCCTGCTTGCGCCGTCCTCTGAGCACCTCTTCGGGACGGACCGGTTCGGGCGGGACGTGTTCAGCCGGGTGCTGTACGGGGCGCGGGTCTCGCTGATGGTGGGGCTGGTGTCCGTGCTGGCTGGAACGGTGATCGGCACGACTATCGGAATCATCTCCGCCTATGCATCCGGGGTAGTTGACCTGGTCATCCAGCGATTCATTGATGCTCTGATGGCGTTCCCGCACCTGCTGATGGCGCTGCTGCTGGTCGTTGTGCTGGAGCCTTCGCCGGTCAGCGTGATCATCGGCATTACTGTGGCGTTCGTGCCGCAAGTGGCGCGCATTGCGCGAGCGCAGGCGCTGTCCGTCAAGGCTGAAACGTACGTGATGGCGGCCAAGTCGCTGGGCGGGAGTCCGACACGGATCGTCGTTCGGCACGTGCTGCCGAACTCCATCACGCCCGTGATTATCCACGCGACAGGGTTCATGGAAGGAGCGGTGCTGACGGAGGCGGCGCTGAGCTTTTTGGGGCTGGGTGTGCCGCCGCCTGATCCATCGTGGGGACGGATGCTCAAGGAAGGGTCGGAAGGGTTTCTGGAGGCCGCGCCGTGGCTGACTATCTTCCCGGGGCTTGCACTGACGGCGCTGGTGTTCTGCGTGGCACTCATCGGCGACGGGGTGCGGGACTTTTTAGACCCGCGGCAGCGGTAAGCACCGTCGGTCTATGCTTGCAACGTGATGACAGAATCAAACGAATCCAGCGGGATCCTGTATGTGGTGGCGACGCCCATAGGGAACCTGGAGGATATCTCGGCACGGGCGCTGCGTGTGCTGGGCGAAGTTGACCTGATTGCGGCGGAGGATACGCGTACGACGCGCAAGCTGCTGACGCGATATGACCTGCGTGTTCGGTTGGTCAGTCTTTTTGACGCCAACGTGCGGCGGCGTGTTCCGCAGTTGCTCTCGGAGCTTGGTGAAGGCAAGAGCATTGCGCTGGTGAGCGAGGCGGGGACGCCACTGATCAGCGATCCCGGCGCGCAGTTGGTGAGGGCGGCGGCGGAAACGGGGCATACCGTGACGCCGATCCCCGGACCCACGGCCATCGCCGCGCTGCTGAGTGTCGCGGGGCTGCCCGCTGACAAGTTCACGTTTCTCGGATTCCTGCCGCGCAGGGCGGGGCAGCGTCGACGGATGATAGCGGCCATCTCCGAGCAGGAATGGCCGACCGTGCTGTATGAGTCGCCGCACAGGATTGTCGCAACGCTGGAGGCGCTTGTTGAGGTGCTGGGGGATCGGGAGACTGTCATCGGGCGGGAGATGACGAAGCTGCACGAGGAGATATTCCGCGGGACGCTGTCAGAGGCGATCAAGCACTTTGAGAAGCCACGGGGGGAGTTCACAATCGTGGTGGCGGGGTAGGCAGTGCCTACGGCCAAAGTTCGCGATCAGAGTTGATTAGTACTTGGGGTTGGTAGGCCGCGTTCCGGCTTTGACGGGGATGACGGGTGAGGTAGGCAGTGCCTACGGCCAAAGTTCGCGATCAGAGTTGATTGGCACTTGGAGTTGGTACGCCGCGTTCCGGCTTTGACGGGGATGACGGGTGAGGTAGGCAGTGCCTACGGCCAAAGTCTGCGATCAGAGTTGATTGGTACTTGGGGTTGGTACGCTGCGTTCCGGCTTTGGCGGGAATGATGGTTGGGTTAGGCAGTGTGACCCCCTCACCCTAGCCCTCTCCCGCAGGGAGAGGGGATTTTGGCCGCCCTGCGGGCCACGGGGTGAATTCCGGCCTGCGCTGGAATGACATGGGAGGCGGCGCTGCGCGCCGCACTGGATTCCCGCTTTCGCGGGAATGACGAATGGTTAGGCGGCGGGGATGATGCTCTCGCAACCCTCGAAGTGGGGGCCGTAGGGAGTTAGGCGTTTGGCCATGATTCGGATGGCTTCGGCGCTGTTGTCGACGAGGATGAAACGACGGCTGTGTTTTGCAGCGGCCTCACCCGTTGTGCCGCTGCCCGCAAAGAAGTCCAGGACGAGGTCGCCGGGGTTGGAGTGGACCTTGACGATGCGTTCAAGGATGCCGAGCGGTTTCTGAGTTGGGTAGCCGGTCTTTTCCTTGCTGTTTGTAGCGACGATGGTGTGCCACCAGACGTCTGTGGGCGTCTTGCCTCGTGCGGCCTTTTCTTTGCCGACCAAGCCGGGCGCCATGTAGGGAATGCGGTCCATCTCGTCGTAGTTGAAGGTGAAGTCGGATGGGTCTTTGGCGTACCAGAGGATGTTGTCGTGCTTGGCAGACCAGCGGGATTTTGAGCGTGCGCCATAGTCGTAGGCCCACACGATCTCGTTGATGAACGACTCACGGCCAAAGATCTCGTCGAGCAACACCTTGCAGTAGTGGACTTCACGGTAGTCGACGTGCAGGAAGAATGAGCCGTTGGGCTTAAGGATACGCCTGGCTTCTATCAGTCGCGGCTCGAGGAATGCAAGGTAATCGTCAAAGCTGTCGTTGTATTTGGAACTTCCGATGCGCTCCGTGCGGTAGCGCCGCCCCTGGAATCCGACGCGGTCACCAGATTCTTCATCATGCACAGTCTTGATTGACTCACGGGCCTGTGTCTTGCCGGTGTTGAAGGGCGGGTCGATGTAGATGAGGTCAACGATGCCGTCCGGCATGGCGCGGAGGTAGGCCAGGTTATCGGCGTAGACGATGGTGTTGGGGTTGGCGGCATCTGGTTGCATGAGGTGAGTTTACCCGACGTGGAGGGATACCCGATGGATTCCGGCTTTCGCCGGAATGAGGGGAAGTAGCGTTACGGGGTTGGAATGGGAAATGGAGGCTCTAGATTCTTCGCTGCGCTCAGAATGACAGAGGGACGTTAGGAGTGGCGTTGGACGACGAAGTCGATGATGTCTGTGAGGGACTGGAGGGCGGGGTTGGCAGGTCGGTTGATCCTGCTCAGGGCCTTACGGGAGCGGTCGGCGAGGCGATTGGCGACGGCGTAGGAGTTCTCAACGGCGTCAGAGTTGCGGATGAGTTCGAGAGCCTCATCGACGCACTCCTCCTTGTCCTGTTCGGACATGGTAGTCCGTTCGTCTCGCAGGCGGGCGAATGGGCCTGTCTCGTTCAGCTCGGGGTGGTTGGCGAGGTAAAGCAGCGCGGGCAGGGTGAGGATGCCGCCGCGCAGGTCCGAGCCGATGGGCTTGCCAACTTCAGAGGCATCTCCCTGTAGGTCGAGAATATCGTCCACCACCTGGAAGGCGGTGCCGAGGCTCATGCCATAATCCGTGACGGCGTCGATCTCACTCTCAGTCGCGCCACCGAGCACCGCGCCTGAGACAGCGGCCGTCGTGAACAGCGATGCCGTCTTTCGTTCCACACGCGCCCAGTACTCTTCCTGTCCGCCCGTCCAGTCGAATGCCTGCTGGATCTCGCGAAGTTCGCCGTCGGCGAGAAGCCGCAGCGTGCGGGAGAAGAGGGTGATGACGCGCACATTGTTGGTGGCGCAGACCATCTCGGCGGAACTGGCGAATAGATAGTCGCCCAAGAGAAGCGCAACAGCGTCGCCATGTTGGGCATTGATTGTTGCGACACCGCGGCGCATCGGGGCCTTATCAACGGAATCATCATGGACAAGGGAGGCCGTGTGCAGCAGTTCGACTGCGACGGCCATGGAGATATGCACGTCCGGATCGAAGTCAAAGAGATGTCCTGCGAGCAGGGTCACGGCGGGGCGGGCGCGCTTGCCGGGCGTGGCGAGGATGTAGCGAAGCAGCTCATCAAGCCAGGTGAAATCGTCCTCACCGATGGTGCGGAGGCGGCGTTCCACCTCAGCCATATCCGGTTCGATGATTTCAAGAAATGCCGGGGGTGTGGTCGTTGTCGTGTCAGTCAAAGTGGTAGCTCGTGTCATTACCGCACTAGTTTATGCGGTATCGGAGTTTTCTGCGTCCGCGCCGAGATTGGCCATCTCACGCGCGAGCACTTGTTCCTCATCAAGTTTGGCAAAAAGGGCCTGCGGCTGGGGGAGCTGCGTACCCGCCGTTGGCCCGACGGCCTTCCACCCTCCATCTTGCACGTTGCCAGTGAGACCGAGCATCTCATGGAGTCGCTGAGAACTGAAGGGTAGATAGGGGGCAAGCAGGGTCTTGAGTCCGCCGATGATGCCCAAGATGGTGACGATCGTGCGTGCAGCATCGCCGCGATCCTCACGAATGGCACGCCACGGCGCGCGCTCGTCCAGATAGCGGTTGCCCTCCTGCGCAAGGCTCATGGCCACGCCAAGTCCCGCGCGGAAGCGACAGGCGGCGATTTCAGCGGCTGCTTCTTTGAGCGCCTCATCGACCCTTGCCAGCAGGCGTGTGCCTGTTTCATCGGGCTGGGCGTCCGGCACGACGCCGTCAAAGAAACGCTGCAAGAACGTCAGCGTGCGATGCACAAGGTTGCCGTAGGTTCCGACGAGTTCGTTGTTGACGCGGCGGATGTAGTCCGGCCACGTGAACTCGGAATCGGACGTTTCCGGCATATTGGCGGAAAGCACGTAGCGGAGAGCGTCCGGGTCATAGTTGGCGAGGTATTCCGGCACCCAAACGGCCCAGTTGCGACTGGTGGAGAGTTGGTAGCCCTCCAGGTTCAGGAATTCATTGGCGGGGACGTCTTCCGGCAGGGCGAGGTCATCACCGTAGGCCATGAGCATGGCGGGCCAAATGATGGTGTGGAAGGTGATGTTGTCCTTGCCGATGAAGTAGTAGGGCTTCGCGTCGGCTCCCCACCACGCGCGCCATGCATCGGGATCGCCCTTGATTTCAGACGCCCACTCCATTGAGGCAGAGAGGTAGCCGATGACGGCCTCGAACCAGACGTAGATGCGCCTGTCTTCCCAGCCGTCGAGCGGGACGGGGATGCCCCAATCAAGGTCTCTAGTGTAGGCGCGATCCTTGAGGCCCTGTTCCAGAAAGCCTGTCGTGAAATTAAGGACCTGGGGTCGCCAATGGTTCTTGTCCTTTAGCCATTCCAGAAGGCTGTCGCCGTATTCAGAGAACTTCATCATGAAATGGGAGCGAGTACGGAACTCAGGCGTGCTGCCGTCAAGTGAGCTGCGGGGATTGATAAGCTCACGCGGATCCAGGGTGCGGCCGCATTCGTCGCACTGGTCACCACGAGCGCTATCGTAGTCGCAGTGAGGGCACTCGCCGTTGATGTAGCGATCCGGCAAGTAGCGGTTCTGGGTTGGGCTGTAGGGGACCTCACTCTCTGTTTCGTAAAGCAGTCCCTTTTCGTGGAAACGGGTGAAGAAGTCCTGCGAAATCCTGTAGTGGTTCTCGGTCTCGGTTGTGGTAAAGAGGTCCCAGGAAATGCCAAGGCCCTCCCACGACTTCATGAAGCCCTCGTGATATTGATCGTGGACTTCAAGCGGCGTACGGCCCTCTCTTTCAGCGCGGAGGGTGATGGGGGTACCGTGCGCGTCCGAGCCGGACACCATGAGGACGTTGTTGCCCCTCATTCGGTGAAAGCGGGCGAAAATGTCCGCGGGCAGGTACGCACCGGCGATGTGCCCGAGGTGGAGGTCTCCGTTTGCATACGGCCACGCGACCGCTATCAAAATGTTGTCCGGCATGTGAATCCGTTAACTATTCTAGCGGGCGTGTGTCAAAAGCGGGTGTGTCAGCCGCAGATGTCTGTTGCGGTGAGCGCAAGGACGCGGGCGACGGTGAGAACGTTGCCGATGCGCGTGATGCGCTCCGTGTTGGACGTTGGACCGTAGACGACAGGAACTGTGCCTCCCCGTTCGAACCAGCCGGCGTCCGTCCATGCAAACGAACCAGGGTCTTGGGGACCGACGTGTTCAGGCGCGCTCCCGGTCACTTCGGTATGGCGCCGTGCAACCGCCTGGGGCAGCATGTGGTCGATCGGTGTGTCAATGCCATGCCCGGGCACTTTCATGCTGCGCCAATCGTCCGTGTACGTGGCGGGCGGGCCGGAAATCTCGATGAGAGCGTCCGGGTTGGCGGCGCGGACACTCTCCAGAACCTTGTCGATGTCGGCCTGGGTCTGATCCCAGTCCTGTCCCGGCACGCCGCGCACCTCGATGATGATTGCGCAGTAGTCGGCGACGTAGGACGCGCGCCACTTGAGGAAACCAGTTCCAACGCCGCCGTTGATCGCGCCAATGACCATGCGGGGCAGACCGGGGGTAGCGGGGTGCGGCTGCGCGGAGAACTCGACGTCATCAAGTGCCATGACGACATCCGACATGACGCGGACGGCGTTGACGTATTCGGAGCGGTGCAGCATCCCGATCCAAGCGGATGAGCCGGTCACGGTGATGACGTACTGGCATGCGCCGGAGTGCATGGTACGGACATCGAGGAACGACGGCTCGCAGATGATCGTGTAATCGCAGCCGATGCCTCGCTGGACGAGGTCGGATGCGCCGACTCCACCCTGCAATTCGCCAACGACGCCCGTAAAGAGCAGGTCGCCACGGAGTTGGGCGCCGGAACGGTGGACGGCGACGGTGGCTGCAGCAGCCGCGGCGACGCCGGCCTTCATGTTGCCAAGGCCGTGGCCGGTGAGTATGTCTCCGTCTTCGTGGCAATCCCACGGGTCGCCGGGATAGTTGAGCGGGACGGGGTCAATGTCCAGGTGGCCGTTGAGCATGAGCGACGAACCGCCGCCGGCGCCGGGGATGCGGACGACCAGATCAGGGCGGCCGGGCTCATCGGACACGTCAATGAGTTCAGTGGTGAGGCCGCGCTCATCAAACCAGCCTGCGAGGAATCGCATGACCTCCGTTTCGTTGCCGGAGAAGCTTCGATAGCTCTGCAGGTCTTTCATGAGCTGCACGACCTCATCGCGGTCGATGCCGGCAAGCACGCTGTTATCGCTGGCAGAAGTCATTTCGTTCACCCCCAATCCAGGCCTTCCCTCATCAGAAGGAAGGGAGAGACTTACAGCGTCTACTATAGTTGCGTGATGGAAAAACAGTCACTTATGTCAAAGCTATTGCATTCCGGCGCGGCAGGCGCGTTTCGGATCGGATCGCGGCTGACTGTGCATGGACGCGAGAATGTGCCATCAACCGGGCCTGTGATTGTGGCGGTGAATCACACCCACAACATGGATCCGGCGCTTATCGGTGTGATCATGCCGTGGCAGGTGCGGTTTCTTGCAAAGCGGGAGCTTGTGACAGAGGGGAATTCGCTTACGCGATGGCTGGTGCGGACGTGGGGGTTGATTCCGATTACGCGGGACAGGCTTGATCGTGAAGCACTGAGGATAGCGCGGGAGCACCTCCGCGGCGGAGGCGCAATCGGCATGTTTCCGGAGGGGACGCGGAGTCGTGACGGGCGGTTAGGCCAGGGCAGACCGGGGACAGGCTTCCTTGCTCTGACGACGGGCGCACCTGTTCTTCCTGTCGGGATCGAGGGTTTTGCTGGACTGGGGCACAATCCGACGTTCGTTTTGCGCAGGCCACGCTTCACCGCTCGCATCGGCAAGCTGCTGGACTTCTCTGAGTTGGCGGAATCCAAAGCCGACGATCGGTTTGAACAGGCGACGAACGAAATCATGCGCGCCATTGCGGGCCTGTTGCCCGGGCACATGCGCGGCTACTATGAGGACAGCGCGCGAGATACACAACACGCTGAGGAGCGCGCTGGGCGGTGAGAGACATCTATGGGCGCCATCGTTAGCTACGTCGGTGTTCGAGAGGCCGTGCCGGTCCTCTTGCAGGCCCTTTCAGAGGTGAGAGACCAGCGCTACGACAGCGCCGGTGTCGCCGTGCGCGACCCGGACGGGTATTTCAATGCCGTGAAGACCGTCGGACGGCTCGATGTCCTGAAGGGCGCGCTATCCGAAGAGCCGCCTCTCGGTCACATAGGCCTGGGCCACACGAGGTGGCGAACGCACGGGGCAGTGACGACTGAGAACGCCCAGCCGCATCTGGATCGCCATGGTCTGGTCGCCGTGGTCACAAACGGCATCGTCGAGAACCACGTCGAACTCAAGATGGAACTGCAAGGTCACGGCCATCGCTTTCTTTCGACGACCGATGCAGAGGTGATTCCGCACCTGATTAACGAGGAACTGTCGACGGCGGGCGCGGAGGCGAGTCTGGAGGCTGCCGTTCGAGCGGCTATGGCCCGGACGCAAGGAACGCTGGCTGTGGTTGCGGCGCGTGCGGAGGAGCCGGAGACCATTGTGGCTGCGCGGAGCGGTTATGCAAGCCCGCTTGTTGTGGGGTGGGGGCACAACGAGGCCTTCGTGGCGAGCGAGGCCGGGCCGCTGACAAGCGTGTCGGATAGGATCGCGTTTCTGGCTGCGGGGGAGATGGCGATTGTGACGCCGCGGGGTGTCGAATTTAAGACGCTGATGGCTGGGGTTCCCATCTCTAAACGGTCCATCTCACCCTCCGAGGACCCAATGGCTGCGGCACGCGGCGGGCACATGACGTTCATGATCAAGGAGATCACCGAGCAGCCGGAGGCGTGGACGGACGCGCTACGCGGCCGCGTGGATTTCGACACGCTCTCTCTCCGGATGGAGGAGCTCGAACCAATAGGGAACGCGCTGGTGGGCGCTGAACGGGTGGTGCTCACAGGTTCAAGCTCGTCACTCCACGCGGCTGACGCCGGCCGGCTGTATATCGAAGAACTTACAGATCTGCCGTGCCAGGTTCACGTTGGCTCAGAAATTGTCTTTGGCGACTATGAGCTAGGCCCAAAGACAGTGTTCATCGCCGTCACTGCATCGGGAGAAACGCTGGATACGCTGGGTGCGATGACGTTGGCCAGCGAACTTGGCTGTCCGACGATCATGGTGACGAATGATGAGGATTCGACGGGGGCGCTAATGGCGGACACTGTCATTCCGCTTCGCTGTGGGCGTGAGATGGGAATGGCGTCCACAAAGTCGTTCACGTCGTCGGTGCTTACGTTCTATCTGATTGCGATGCATCTCGCCCAGGTTCGGGGGAACGACAGTTCACTATCCGTGCCCGGCCGCCTGAACGAACTCAGCAAGCTGTCCGGTTACGCAAATCGCATCCTTGAGGATCCGTCCCTGCCTTCGGCGCTAGCCACACGCTATTCAACGCGACGTGACGCTCTTTTCCTTGCACATGGGCGGTTATTCCCGGTGGCGGCAGAGGGGGCGTGGAAACTGATCCAGCTTGGCTATATCCATGCCACCGCGTACCCGGGCTCGGAGCTCATTCACGGCCCGATTGCTCTCATCAACGGCGATGAGACCCCCACCTTCGCTATCGCGCCACAAGGCCCCGAGTACGGGCGTATGGAGCTTGCAGTCAAGCTGCTCAAGGACAATGGAGGCGTGGTTGCGGCCATTCTCACTGAAGGCGACGAACAACTCGCGCCAATCGTGGATCACCCCATCTTCATCCCGGCGGATACGCCGCAGGCGCTGCTGCCGCTGGTGACCGCGCTGCCGGTGCAGTTGTTTGCCTATTACGCGGGGATACAGAAGGGCAATGAAGTGGATAATCCGCGCAATATCCAGCGGCTAGAGGAGTTCATGTAGGCAGTGCCTACGACCAAGGTTCGCGATTAGCGTCGATTTGTGCTGGGGTTGGTACGCCGCGTTCCGACTTTGACGCGCCACTTGAGATTTTGGATTCCTCGGCTGCGCTCGGAATGACAGTAGGGCCTAGACGAGGACTCCTGCTTCGATGAGTTCACGGATGTCAGACTCAGAGAGGCCGAGCAGCTCACGCATGACGTAGTCGTTGTGCTGGCCGAGGGCAGGTGCGCCCATGCGGATTGCGCCGGGGGTGTCCTCAAGCTTCGCGCCGTAGGAGGCGTGACCGATGTTGCCCCACTGCGGTTCCTCGTGCGGCACGGTGACGACATAGCCGCGGGCGTTCATGGCGGGATCGTAGTACACGTCCTCCGTTGTCTGAGCGGCAGCGGCGGGCACGCCGTGTTTCTGCAGCATTGCCATCACCTGGCGTGGTGTCAGGGTCCTCGTCCATTCTGAGATGAACCCATCGAGGGCCTCACGGTTGGTAAGACGCGCCTCAAGCGTGGCGAAACGCGAGTCCTGCGTCCACTCCGGCGGGTCCTGGTTGGGCGGGGTCATGCCCTGGATCAGGCCCTGCCATTCCTCCTCCGTATGGCAGGCGATGACGCACCAGCGATCATCTCCGAGGCAGGGGTAGGCGTCATGCGGGGCGGCGTATTCGCGTCGGTTGCCCGTCGGCTCCTGGTTGACGCCGTTGATGACGTAATCCAGTAGTGGGACGCCGAGCGCGTTGGCCTGCGCCTCTACCTGCGAGACCTCGATGCGCTGTCCTTGCCCCGTCTTGAGCTTGTGATACAGCGCGGTCTGGAGCATGTAGCCGGAGAGGCCGCCGACGAAGAAGTCGGCATAGTAGACGCCGCAGCGCATGGATGGCGGCGACTCCGGATGCCCCCAGAGATAGGTGACGCCTGACGCTGTCTGCGCTTGCAGGCCGAACAGCACGTGTGACGCGAACGGGCCGGTGCTGCCCCAGCCGGGCATGCTCATGTAGACGATGTCCGGCTTGACGGCGCGTATGCCCTCGTAGTCGAGGCCCCAGCGGGAGAGCGCGCCGGCGGCGTAGTTCTCAACGACGGCATCGCTGGTCGCGGCGAGCTTGCGGACGATATCCTGCCCTTCTTCGAAGTGCAGATCCACCGTGATGCTCATCTTGTTGCGGTTGAGCTCAGGGTGCATGGGCAAGATGCCGGTGATGCGGGAGGCGGGGTCAAAGAGCGAGGACTCGATCTTGATGACGTCCGCGCCAAAGTCCGCGAGCTGGCGCGTGCCGTACGGACCGACCCAAATGCGCGTTAGATCCGTGATGCGGACACCCTCCATTGGCAGGCGTCCATTGCCGGGGTTGGCCATGATTGGAGCCGCCGGTGTTGATGGCGCGGCGGTGTCCGCCTCCGCAAGGACCTCGTCCGTGTGCTGTCCGAGCGTAGGCGCGGGGCGGCGCAGCGACCATGGGGTCTCGCTGAGTCGGCCGGCGGGGCCGGGGAGCTTGTAGTCGCCGAGAACCGGATGCGTCACGTCCTGAAAGTAGTCACGGAAGAGCAGGTGGGGGTTTTGGGCGAGGTCAGCCGGAGAGCTGACTGGCGCGGCGGGGATGCGTTGCGCCTGCGCCTCTTCCACCGCCTCGGCGACGGTCTTGGTGAGGAAGAACTCCACCGCGATTTCGTTGATGAAGTCCTTGTTCTCCTGGCGGACGGTGAGTTCACGAAACATCTCGTCGGAGATGATTTCATTGCCGGTCCACTTCGCGAACGTCATGAACTGGTTGGGTTGGATGGGGGAGAAGCCGATCCAGCCGTCGGAGCACTCAAAGACGCCGGTTCCGCCGCCGCCGCCCGTGCCGGGGCGGTCCGCGACGGTGCTGTTGTAGCCGAACTGCGCGACGATAAACAGGATGTTCGCGGTGGCCTCAGTCATGGAAACGTCCACACGCTGCCCGCGGCCGGAATGCTCCCGTGCAAAGAGCGCGTTCATGATACCGATGGCCGCGTGGGTACCGCCGACGGAATAGCCGAGGAAGGAGGGTGACATGACAGGCTGCCGGTCAGGGTCGCCCTGCAAGAGCATGAGGCCGCCCATGGCCTCGGCGTGGAGGTCCGTGCCCTTGAATGAGGCGTAGGGGCCGGTCTGGCCGTAGGGAGTGACGGAACAGAGGATCAGGCCGGGGTTGTCGGCGCGGAGGCTTTCGAAATCAAGGCCGATCTCATCCATGTAGCCGGGAGTATTTGTTTCCAGGATGACGTCAACGGATCGGGCGAGACGGCGGATTGCGGCGCGGCCCTCCTCCGTCGTGATGTCAACGACGGCACTGCGCTTGTTGGTATGGAATGAGTGAAAGACGAGACTGCGCTCAGTGCCAGGCTCTCCGGCGGCGTAGGGCGGCATATGACGGCTCGCGTCGCCATTCGGCCCCTCGATGAGGATGACATCCGCGCCGAAATCGGCGAGCAGTTTAGAAGCGTACATGGACGGCAGCCCGCCGAGATCAAGCACGCGCACGCCATCGAGCGCGCCGGCGCCGTTCGCAGTTTCTGACGTCATGTTTGTTCCTCCCTGCCTTGTTGATTCCGTGACGTGTTTGTGGTTGCCCCTAGGTCAATGCTCCTACGTCCTCCAGTGCTTTGACCTCTTCGTCGGAGAGGCCGAGGATGCCGCGGAGGACGTAGTCATTGTGCTGGCCGAGGGTGGCGGAGGGCATCCGTGAGCCGCCGGGCGTTTCCGAAAGGCGCACGGTGACGCCGGGCTGCTCCAGGACTCCCCAATCCGGGTGGTCAATGGTGTGGATGTAGCCGCGATCACGCAGATGAGGGTCCCAGAATAGCCCCTCGCCGTTGAGTACGGCGGTGGCGGGGACGCCTGAGCGCTGGAGCAGGTGCATGACCTGTCGTGGCGTCTGCGTTCGTGTCCACTCGGAGAGGTCGGCGTTCAGCGCGTCCTCGTTGGCCTTGCGCCCCTCCTGCGTCGCATAGTCCGGAACCAGCGCCCACGCAGGGCTGCCGATGGCCTCAACAAGCGCCTCCCATTCACGGTTCGTCCTGCACGCGATGGCGCACCATTCATCGTTGCCCTTGGCGGGGTAGATGCCGTGCGGGGCGTGGACAGGATGGCGGTTGCCAATAGGCTCGCCGGGGCGACCGTTGAGCTTGTAGTCCATGAAGGGCATGGCCATCGTGTTGCCCACGGCCTCCACCTGTGCCATCTCAACGTATTGGCCGCGTCCCGTCTCCGCCTTGTGGTAGATGGCGGCAAGGGCGGCGAGGGCAGTGAGGCTGGCGATGAGAAAGTCGGGATAGTCGAACTTGCATCGGGCGTTGGGCTCGGACTCCGGGTGTCCCCACGTGTAGCTGAGGCCGGAGACGGAGACGAGGCTGAAACCGAATGCAACGTGATCCTTGAGCGGCCCGATGCTGCCCCAGCCGGGCATGCTTACCTGGATGATGTCCGGGTTGATCTTTTTCAACTCTTCGTAGCCAAGCCCGAAGCGGTCGATGACGCCGAGCGCGAAGTTGTCTATGACGAGGTCAGATACGGCGGCGATACGCTTGGCAACTTCCCGCGCCTCGTCGTGGTGAAGGTCGAGCGTTATACCGTGCTTGTTGCGGTTGAGATCGGCGACGAACGGCATGGTGCCCTGACGGTTGTTGGTGTCGAAGAGGGACGATTCGACCTTGATGACCTCCGCGCCGTAGTCGGCAAGCTGCCGCGTGCAGTACGGCCCCGCCCAGATGCGCGTAAAGTCCAGGACTCGCACGCCCTCAAGGGGGAGGACGGGTTGGCCCCCCTCACCCCGGCCCTCTCCCTCAGGGAGAGGGGGTTCCGATGGATTCCGGCTTTCGCCGGAATGAGGGGAAGAAGCATGTTCGTCGAGGAGGGGGGCGGGTCTGGGCTGGGCGATGGGGGTTTCAGACATGCGGAAAGGCGCGCCGGGAAGGGGATACTCGCCGATCTCGGGGTGTTCAATTGATGTGAAGTAGTCGCGTTCGGCGAACTGCACGTTGTCGGCAAAGTCGCCGGGACGATTGACAGGGGCGGCGGCGAGGCGTCGTGACTGTGCTTCTTCCACGAACTCGGCCACGGTGAACTGCTCGATGAACGGGCGGACGAGAGAATCGATGAACAGCATGTTCTCGCCCTGCCGGTTGATGAGTGGGTACCAGAACTCGTCCTGCAGGGCGGGCTCGCCCATCCAGTCAAAGAAGACCCTCGCTTGCGGCGCGAGGAGCACGGCGAGGCTCACCCAACCATCCTTGCACTGATAGATGTTGTAGGGGGCGAGATTGCCGGTTGCGCCGATGCGCTCACCGATCTCCGACGTGGCCGAGTAGCGGATGACCTGGTAGAAGATGTTGGCCAGCACCTCCTGCATTGAGACCTCCACGTGCTGGCCTCGGCCTGTCTTGCGGCGCGCCATGAGCGCATAGAAGACCCCGTGCGCGGCGTGGGTGTTGGCAAGGATGTATGCCTGGTCGAGGGGAGCGGTGGCGGGGGGCTGTTCGTCATCGCCCTGGATAGTGGTCAGCCCGCTCATGGCAATGGCATGGAGGTCTGAACCCAGGTAGTTGCCGTAGGGGCCGGACTCGCCGAACGGCGTGACGGAGACGGTGATCAGACGGGGATTGGCATCTCTGAGGGCCTCGTCTGATAGCCCTATGGAGGCGAGATAGCCGGGCTCGAAACTGTCCAAGACGACATCGGTGGATTGCACCAAGTCGAGCAGCTGCTGGCGGCCATCGTCCGTTTCAATGTCAATGACGACGCTGGACTTGTTGGAGTTGTAGGCGAGCCAACGGAGGCTGCGGTCAGGGCCCGGTTCATCACCTGCGAACGGCGGCAGGGATCGGACGGGGTCACCGCCCGGTGGCTCGATCTTGATGACCTCGGCACCGAGGTCTGCCAGCAGGCGGCCGGCGTATTGCCCGGCGAGGTCTGAGAGATCAAGCACGCGGATTCCGCCCAAGACGGATTGTGTGGCGCCGTTGGCTGTTGTCGTCATCGTCTCCCCTGGTTGGCTGCGCTCCGTCAGCTAGAAACTGATAGCGGCGCGACCGTGGTAGCGACGCGCCGGATAATCGAAAGCGTAGCAGGATGGGACGCGCCGTCAAGCATATTCGGTGATTGGCTGGGCGAGGATCCAGAGGCTGACCATCGTGTAGCCGACCATCAGGATGAGCATGGCGCGCTGGCTTCTGAGGGCGACATCATGCGCGCCAAAGTGCCTCAGCGCCGTGGCGTGGGCGAGGAAGACGGCGATGACGTGGCCGATGACGATGGCGGCGATGGCCAGAATCCAGACGAATTGCGCGTTGACGATGCCGATATTGACCTGGTAGTCGGACGTGCCGAAAAGGTCCCAGCCGAATCCGAACGGGTCGGAGGCGTGGGGGATTACAACCTGTCCCTGGATGAGCAGGTAGGAGACAAAATGGGCGAGGTGGTAGGCGAAAGCGATGGGCACAAGGGAGAGGGCGAAGACACGGGCAGCGGCCATCGTCTCACGCGTTTCAGGCTCCTCGCCTGAGCGGGCCATGACGGCGCAGAAAAGTAGGTAGGCAGCGACGAATATCCCCGCGAACGCGATAAGGCCGGCGGTGTTTACAAGCGTGACGGCGGTCGACGTCCAACCCGGCGAGTTGACGAACGCCCAGTGGACAAGTCGGGCCCATGGGGGGGTGTCCTGCAGGCCGTCAAACGTGACGGTGGACAGGAGAACGACGACGAGAATCATGTAAGAGGTTGACGTCGCAGCGGAATTGAGGAGTCCCGCACCCGGGGGCCGAAGGCCAAGCTCTCGTCGTTCAGGCGGCGCGGCGCGGAAAGCCTCAACATCGTCAATCGAGACGGTCTCACCGTTTTCGGACACGACACGGAGTTCTGTTGGGGCAAATCGGGAGAAGATACCAAAGATGAGGGAGAAGACATCTGCTTTGCGCATCCACGCGTCCGCTCCGAATATCGCCATGCCCCACCATGTGATCATGCAGTAGCCGATGATGGCGATGGCGAGCGACAGCGGCTCTGCTGAGCCTTCGTAGGCGATCTCAAACCAAGCAAACAGGGCAAAGACGATGACGGCGGGCCATGCCGCCCATCTTGGCGGGTAGGTAGAGTCGTCCTGCCCGAAACTGAGGCCGCCGGGAATGACACGCTGGGCCAGCGCATCGATCCATTCATAGATTGTGCGGACTGGATTTACCATGCCCCACACGTTGCCGATGAGCGCGGATGCAAATGCAATGCCGACCCACCAGTACACCCACACCAGAACGGGCGCGATATTTGCCGTTGAACGGTTGACGCCCAATGCGCCGGTCAGGAGGACGAGCAGCAGCAGGAGGACGCTAAGGACGCGGAGCGTTTGAATGACAGGCGTGGTTGCCAACATGCGGACGGGCCAAAGCCTGAGCAGGTTGAAGCGGCGGTAGTCGGTTGCGCTGGGGGTGCGGCGCACAAAGACGGCGACGATGACGAATGAGAGAGCGACAGCCAGTCCCGCGCCGGTCACGTACAGCGACAGGGGGAGAGGGAGGTCATATTTCTCGCCAAAGCCGTGAGCGAACGCGACTCCGGGGACGAGCCAGGCGAGAAGCGCCAGCACGGTTGCGGGCGGGACGATAGTTAAGGCGAGCCTCTTCATTGCGGCCCGCTTATTCTACGGCCTGACTTCGAGAGTGGCGATCAGGCGCTCCCTGACACTCGTCCCCGCTGCCGTATCGGTTATGGAGTGTTCGGTGTGATCTACTGATTCGGAATCTGATGACGAGTCCATGCCAGTCATGTTATCCATATCGGAGCCTGCCGAGAGAACGCCCTCTGCGGCGTGGATAAAGATGTCATAGCGCCCCGTTGCATCGGCCACGAAACTCATCTGCCCCGTCACCCCCGGCTCCACCTGCGCCTCGATGTTGTAGCCGTGCAGATGAACCAGCAGCGGTAGATCGCTCGTCCAATCAATTGTGACTGTATCGTCCTGAAAGACCGTCAGCGTTGATTCCTCGCCGGCCAACTCTCCTCCTTCAATGGCCATAGAAAAGGAAAGGTCCTGCGGTTCTCGATCCTCGCAGGCGGATGCCAGAAGTGCTGCAAGGGCTATGACGGACACCAGGAGGAGAGCCAGATTTGGGGAGGACAGTTTCATGCTGTTCATTCTACTGACGTTGTGGGTGAGGTGGATTCCGGCTTTCGCCGGAATGAGAGGATGGGCGTTACGTGGTTGGGCTGCGTAATACGATTCAGATTCTGGCCCTGGGCCAGAATGACGGGTGGAGGCCGCTTATGCCCTTCGACAGGCTTAGGGCCAGCGGAAGAGATTAGAGGTCTTTGAGGATGTCTTGCGAGAGCGGACGGGTGTGTTCGCTGGTGGGGAACGTGCCGTCGCGGACTTCCTGGGCGTATTCGTTGACGGCGGCGCGGATGGTATCACTCAGATCCGCGTAGCGCTTGACGTGCCGCCCGACATGATCCGAGACGATGCCGAGCATGTCGCTCACGACCTGCACCTGGGCATCGCAATGCGGGCCGGAGCCGATGCCGATGGTGGGGATGCTGAGGCGCTCGGTGATGATCTGGGAGAGCTGCTCGGGCACCAGTTCCAGCACGATGGAGTACGCGCCGGCGTCCTGTACGGCCTCGGCGTCGCGGATCATCTTGCGCGCGTCCTCAACGCTGCGGCGTCCCTGGAAACGCCGTCCGATCTGGAACTCGGACTGGGGCGTGAATCCGATATGGCCCATGACGGGTATACCGCGGTCGACGAGCGCCTTGATCGTCTCTGCCATGACCTCGCCGCCTTCGAGTTTGACGCTCTGCGCGCCGGCCTCCTGCAGGAATCGCGCGGCGTTGCGCAGGGCATCCTGCGGACTTGTCTGATACGACATGAACGGCATATCGGCGATGACGAGGGCACTCCTCGTTCCGCGGGCTACGGCAGCGGTGTGGTGGATCATGTCGTCCATCGTGACGGAGACGGTGGAGTCGTAACCGAGCACGACATTGCCGAGGCTATCACCGACGAGGATGGCGGGGACGCCGGACTCATCAATGGCGCACGCGGTGTAGTAGTCGTAGGCGGTCAGAACGGGAAAGCACTCGCCCCGGTCTTTGAATTCCTGGATCGCCTTGATGGTTGTACGCACGGACGCCATTCCCTTGCCGTCGCGACGGCGGGTCGCGCTCTAGTAGTAGCTGCGGGCCTCGATGCGGTTGGTCCGCTGGACGATTCGGTTACGGGCGTCGACGCGTACGATGCGCGGGCTGACGCGGCAGGCATCCTCCTCCGACATGTGCATGAAATGGAGAACGATGATCAGGTCCCGCTCGCGAACGAGCAAGCCGGCCGCGCCGTTCACGCAGACCTCGCCGGAACCGCGTTCGCCCTCGATGGCGTAGGTTTCAAGCCGCGCGCCGTTCGTGATGTCCAGCACCTGCACGAGCTCATAGGGCAGGATGCCGGCGGCCTCCAGCAGATCAGGGTCGATTGTTATCGAGCCCTCGTAATCGACGTTTGCCTCGGTCACAGTGGCACGGTGAATCTTCCCGGCCAGCATTGTGCGCATCATCGGTTCGTCTGTCCTGTCGTCTCTGATGACTCGCGCCCCACCAGGGCGAGAATCTCCGCTCCTCTCGTCCCATCGAGTCGTTGCGCCTCAACGGCAAACTTCGCCGTTGCTTGCGCGAGCGCCGCGTATAAGGGTACTACGCTCGGCAAGGTTGTCTGCAACTGCTCCAGGTGCGCCTGCACGGTGCCGAGGTCTCCCCGGACTATCGGACCTGTCAGCGCGGCGGCCACTCCATCGCGTTCGATATTCCCCACCGTTCCACGAACAAGCGGCAGCAACGCCCGCAAGGCTTGCGACTGATTGTACCCGAATTGCGCCCAAAGACCAGCAGCTTCCGCAATAATCGCGACCAAATAGTTTGAGGCGAGCACGCCGGAGATGTGATAGAGGGCGCGTGTCTTCTCATTGACGTCGATGGCATGGCCGTGGAGGGCATGGGCCATATCACGTAATTCATGGTGCAGGGCGGGGTCCTGGCTCTCAATGGCGAACGTGACGTTTTCCAGTGTTACGGGTTTCGTCGCGCTAGACGGAAAAGTGTAGAGAGGGTGGAATCCGCCAATCACCGCTCCGTAGCCGCTGGCGCACTCCAGCACGCTCACAGGTGTTCCGCCGGAGCAGTGGACGGCGGCCATGCCACTACGCCACGGGACGCTTTCCGCGACGGAGCCGATCACATCGTCCGGCACGGTGAGGAACACGATGTCCGCGACATCCACAAGGAGTCCGGAGTGGCGAGTGTGGATGGCCCCACCGATGAGACCGGCAAGGAGCCTGGCGCGATCTGTGTTCCGGCTTGTGATGGCGGTGACGTTATAGCCCGCCTCCGAGAGGCCGACGGCGAGAGCGGTGCCAACGGCTCCCGCGCCGAGAATGCCGACCCTGTCGCCGCGAAGTGTCGTCATTAGCGCATACGTCCATTCATGCCGGAAATATGCTCTGCGGCGGACGGAATTCCTTCTATGCCCGTGGCGGATCGAATCGCGTCTATGATGGCGCGTTCAACCACTTCTGCAGCAGCTGCGCCGATTGGGGTGAGGCCAAAGGTGTCCACGGCTGGCGTGTCCGGCGGGGCGGTGGAGACAAAGAAGAGAGTATCCCCGTCGCCCATGCCATATGACGGCACGATAGCTCGGGCGATACCGCTGTGGGCCATCATGGCAAGCCGATTTGCCTGGGCAACGGTTAGAGGAGTGTCCGTTGCAACAACGCCGATGGTTGTATTGGTCGGCTGCTGGCCGAACCGGCCGCCTGGCCCTCGCCTGTTCCCACTGCGCAAGATTTCGCGTGTGCTAAGGAACGGGGGGCCGTCCGCGTTGTCATTGCGCGGGCCGGCGATGAGCGCGCCGGTTTCGGGATCGATAATGTCACCGAAGGCGTTGACCACCATGACCGCACCGATGCTGTGGCCGCTGGCCAACTCCATCGCTGCAGTGCCGACGCCTCCCTTGATGGCATGATCCTGACCGAGGGTCTTGGCGACGGTCGCGCCGGTACCGGCTCCGACGCTGCCGGACTCGGCGGGGGCGTCCGAAGCCTCACGCGCGCCGTCAAGGCCGAAATCACGCGTCACACGTCGGTCCGTGCGTCCGATGCCAAGATCATAGATCACTGCGCCGGGAACGATGGGCACCACGCCGCCGGGGGTCTGGAAACCGATGCCCTCCACCTCAAGGTGGCGCATGATGCCCTCAGCGACGTTCATGCCAAAGGCGCTGCCGCCGGTGAGAAAGATGGAATGGACGCGCTCAACAAGGGTGCCGGGACGGAGGAGATCGGTCTCGCGCGTGCCGGGAGCCGCGCCGCGTACCTCGACCCCGCCAATCGCGCCGTGTTCCGGAAAGAGGAGGACGGTCGTTCCTGTAACAGCCTCAGTGTCCGTGATATGCGCGAGACGGACGCCGGGAACGGACGTGATCGTCCGATTCTCGTTCATAAGCCGCGCGGGGCGTTCCGACAGTGCTTTCGCGTCATGCGTGCTGCCCCTCCTCCCATTCAGGCGGCGCGCCGCGTAAAAGAAAATGATACAGCGAAGAGCTGTGTTGCGGCGCTAATTCAGCGACAGTTATGCTGAAAGTGTGATGCGTTCCCACTCAGACATTCCCCGGCTTTTGCTGATTGCCATAATTGTCCTGGCAGTGAGCCTTGCTCTTGTGGGGATTGCGTGCGCGGTGGAGGAAGACACGCCGACACCGGTTCCGCCGCCTCCCACGTTCACGCCCATCCCCACCGCAACATCAATTCCTGGTACTGACACAACCGATTCGGCCATGGATTCGGGCTGCCCGACTCCGGTGGCCGCTATGCCCGTAGAGAGAGAGGAGCCCCTTACTGTGACAGAGAAACTGAATCAATGGTCCGCGCCGCCCGAGATGCAGATCGATCCCGCGAAGTGCTATTCGGCGACGTTTGAGACGGAGGTCGGCAGCTTCGTCATCGAACTGACTGTGGACAAGACGCCGATTACCGTCAACAACTTCGTGTTCCTGGCGCGTGAGGGGTATTACGACAACACGACGTTCCATCGTGTAATCCCGGATTTCATGGCGCAAGGGGGTGATCCGTCCGGGACAGGAAGACGCGGACCCGGGTACACCATCCCGGACGAGTTTGATTCGACGCTCCGCCACGATGGGCCCGGTATTCTGTCCATGGCCAACGTTGGGCAACCGAATACGGGAGGCGCACAGTTCTTCATCACGTTTGGCCCAACGCCATGGCTGGATGACGCGCATGCGGTGTTTGGTCGTGTGACAGAGGGAATGGACGTGGTGCGGGCGATCCGCATCAGGGATCCGCAGTCAGATCCGAATCCCGGCACAGGCCTCATCAGCGTGACAATAACTGAAACAGAAGCGAATTAGGCATTGTCGCGCGGGTCATAACGCGCCATAATGACGCATCAAACGGGCTAATCACGTCGCTAGTGACTGACGACGACTCGGGTTGAGTCACGGGAGGGGAGGTCGCGATGGACTTTCGATTGAACGCCGACGACCAGGCGCTGCAAGATGAGGCGCGCGCATTCACGCGAACCGAGTGGAGCGAGAAGGTTGCCGACCCGCGTGGGTGGGATGACATGGGCCTGCTATCTCCGTATCACGCGGATGATGAGGCATTGAAGGCACAGCGAGATTTCTCAAAGAAGCTGGTGGACAAGGGCTGGTGGACGATGCACTGGCCGGAGGAGTTCGGCGGACACGCTGCCGCTATCACCACGCAGCTTGCCTACCGTGAGGGCATGGCCTATGAAGGCGCTCCGGCGTCGTTCGGCGGCGGGCTCGTTGCTCCCGTGCTGATGATTCATGGCACGGAGTGGCAGAAGGAAGAGTTCCTGCCCAAGATGGCCAACGCGGACATCGACTTCGCGCAGGGTTTCTCCGAGCCGAACGCGGGATCCGACCTCGCAAGCCTGCAGACGCGGGCAGTCCGTGACGGTGATGACTACATAATCAACGGACAGAAGATCTGGACATCCGGCGCGCACTACGGCGAGTGGTACCACGTGCTGGTTCGCACAGACCCTGACGCGCCGAAGCACCGCGGCATCAGCTATGTCCTGATGCAGCTGCGGGACGAGGGCGAGGTGGTCCCCGGCGTCACACTGCGACCGCTATTCGACATGACGGGCACGCGCCGCTGGAGCGAGGTGTTCTTTGACAACGTGCGTGTTCCGGTGCGGAACCTCATCGGGGAGGAGAACCGGGGCTGGTACGCGGCGATGACGACTCTTTCCTTTGAACGCTCCGGTATCGAGACCGCCGCCAAGTACCTCGGCGAACTCGATCGATTCCTCTCTGTGGTGCGAGACACACGCTTCAACGGCGAGGCGGTGCTAAATGAGCCGCTCATCCGCCACAAGGTGGCCGACCTGAAGATCGAGCTTGAGACGCGCCGGATGCTGTCGTATCGCGTTGCGTTCATGCAGTCGCGCGGCGAGCTGCCCGTGAAGGAAGGCTCCATGGGCAAGGCGTGGGGCGACAATCTTGGCAAGAAGTGGCCGCAGCTGATGGCCAGCATCCTGCAGGAGTACGGCCGGCTTGGTCTTGGCGAGTCGCGCGCTCCGATGGGCGGCTATCCGGGCTTCCGCTACGGCGCGATGCACGGGAGCGGTCTTGGCGGGGGCACGACGGAGATCCAGCGCAATCTGATCGCTCAGCGCGGATTGGGGTTGCCGCGATAGAGTAGATTCTCGTTCGATTCAGAATTCAAATGGGGGCGCTTTACGAAGCGCCCCCAAGTCGTTTTGTGAGAGACAGATGTTGAAGTGGAGTGATGCTATGCAGCTGAATCTGGAACTCGTCCCGTATGATTCTCTTACGCCCAAGCAGCAGGAGATTTACAACTTTCAAAAAGTCGCCGCTGTTCTCGCTGACTACGGATTCAACTGCATTAAGTTGGATGATGATTGGGAAGGCGCTGATTTCTTGGCGTATCACAGAGACGGACAGACGCTCAAAGTACAGCTAAAGGGCAGGCTGACCATAAGGCAGGATTATTGGAACAAAGATCTGATCATCTGCTTTCCTCACAAAGAGGACTGGTATTTCGTTCCACACAACAAGTTGCTTGAGATCATTTGGCAAGTGGCACCACATTGGCTGGAATCAAAATCGTGGCAAGTTGGGAAGAGAGAATACCACTCTGGACGTCCATCGCGCGATCTCCTTGCCGCACTCACTGATTTCAAGCTGACGAGACCAGCACGGGACTAGTTCTCCTCTTTTTGGATTGCCAAACAACTGCTGCTAAATTGCATCATCCAGAGCAACCTTCCACGTGATGATGGCGGAGCGGCGGGGAGCGGTGCCGGAGACGGTATAGCCGTGCGGTGTTCCCTTCAGGAGTTCATCGAGGGCGGCAAGCAGGCGGGAGTCTGCCGGGGTGTTTTCTTCTACATCAAACCTTCGGCGAAGCTGAGCTGTGATTTCGTCGCGGTCGCGGCCCATGACGGGGGTTTCGGGCGGGAGCATCGTGACGTCGGGGTAGATGTCCATCGCCCAGAGGAGTTCGAGCAGCTCAGGCACACCGGGCATGGCGGTGGGCGCCGCGCCGTAGACGCGCTCATAGAACGGCACCTCGAGGGCGCTGGGCGCCTCCATCATCTCGATGATGGCCACGCGGCCTGCAGTACTTTCCTGCATCTTCGTGATGAATGCCGCGCCCTCTGGCACGTGGTGTAGCACCAGGGAACAGAGCACAAAGTCAGCGGCCTCAATATCTGCATCTTCCCACCGTTTGCTTATGACGGTGATGTTGGACAGCCCGGCCTCGGCGGCGCGTTCCTGCAACATGCCCACGGCTTCCTCTGACGGTTCAACCACCGTGACGTGTTTGGCGCGTGTGGCTAGTGGAAGGGCAAAACGGCCCGCGCCGCCGCCCACGTCGAGGACGGTCGTATCTGAATCAATCAAAGCAATGAGGGCGTTGACGGTAGGATCGTCCGTGCGATGAATGTCTCGTGCCCGGTTGGCATAGGAGAAACCGCCGTGGCCTCCGTGAACGTGGCCTCCGCCATGGCCGTGCCCTTCGTCGTGTTCAGAGTGGTCGTCATCCGCGTGGTCATGGTCGGTGGCGTGGCCACTGCGTATCGTCGCCGCCTCACGATCGTGGGCGATGATTCGCTCACGCCACGCATCAATTGCAGATTGCGTTGTCATTTTCGAGTTCCCTTCATGTTGTTCACAATTGAAATTGTAGGGTTGCCGCTCCCCCCGCTGGCTAGCCCTTTTGAGTCTCAATTGGGCTCTCGAATCGGCTACACTGAGGCGTCGGATGCCCGAATGAAGGGGAAGTGGAGGCTTCATGGACTTCCAGCAATCGGTTGAGGACCTTGCGTTTCGTGATGAGATTCGCGATTTCGTGCGGGAGAACTGGGATGATACCCGCTACCACATGAACGACGTGTCCAACGCGTCATGGCATCTCGATGATCCGGAGGCGCTGGACGCCGCTCACCAATTCGCCAAGAAGCTCGTGGATAAAGGCTGGTACACGATGCACTGGCCCACGGAGCATGGAGGACAGGACGCCGGGTTCACACGGATGCTGACCTACCGCGAGGAGATGGCGTACCGGGGCGCGCCTGCAAGCGGCGCGTTTGGCGGAGACGCCATCATCCTGCACGGGACGCCGTGGCAGAAGGAGGAGTGGCTGCCGAAGATCGCGACGGCGGATATGCCCATCGCGCTCGGACTCTCGGAGCCCGGCAACGGTTCCGACCTGGCGGGCGTCACGACGCGGGCGGTCCGCGACGGCGATGACTATGTGATCAATGGACAGAAGATATGGACGTCCACGGCGCACCATTCGACGTGGATACGGATGTTGGTGCGGACGGACACGGACGCGCCCAAACATCGAGGCCTCTCGATATTCTTCGTGCCGCTGGATTCCCCCGGCATCGCGATTCGGCCCCTGCATGACATGGCGGGTCGGCGACGGTGGAGCGAAGAGTTCTTTGAGGACGTGCGAGTGCCGTCGCGCTACATGCTCGGCGAGGAGAATCGCGGGTGGTACGTGATGGCGGCGTCGCTGACGGCAGAGCGTGTGGAGGTTGGCTCGCCTGCCTCACTGCTGCACGAGTGGGAGCGATTTGTGGACTTTGCACGGACGTACCGCGTCGATGGGGGGACGCCGTTGGATGATCCGATCAATCGGGCGCTGTTGGCGGACCTGCGTGTGAAGCTCGGGATGTTCCGGGCCATCTGCTGGAAGGGCGCGTGGGACAGTCGGCAGGGCGAGGACGTGTCTCGAATCGCGTCGATTTCGCGTGTGCTGTCCGGCGAGCTGGTGCAGGAGTTGTGGCGGGGATTCACGCGGATCATCGGCGATGCGGCTCAGGTGATGCCGTACGGCGCGGAGTGGGCGCCGATGGACGGATTCATCGGGGTGAACGCGCTGATGAGCACGGGCCGCACATTCGGCCACGGGACGAAGGAGATCCAGCGGAACATCGTGGCGACGCGGGGGCTTGGGTTGCCGAGGTAGGGGGCTGGTCGGATACACCCGCTCTTTGGATAAGGCTGGAGTACTTTATCGAGGCGATTTCGTCATGAACAGGCTGGGGTAGATACCGTGGACATTGTTCTTATTCCCGTTGCTATTATCCTAATACTACTAGGCGGATTATCCGCTTTGGGCCACAGTTTTTCCATAATTGTGGGTGGCATTGGCACTGTACGGGCGATTTTTGGATGGACTTCGAGCGAAAGATTCTACAAGACTGGATACATAGCTTGGTTGCTGGGACCCATTGGTCTCTGGATTGTACTTTCGATTTTTTCTGTAATTTCGGCTTTCGAGACTAGAGCAGCAAGCCAGGGTTTAGGCTTTATCGTCATTCCAGGCGCAATTGGTGTGCTTGTCGTAAACTCTTTGGTCTGGCTGTCCTCTTACGGTTGGATCGACACTGTAGGTATGGGTTTTCCGGAGGAAGCTATTCCGAGTTACAAACGGTCTTTCATTCCCATGCTTTCCGTTCCCTTTGCCAATGTCATTCCTTACATGATCTTTACAGCCGTAACTATCGGTTTATATAGTGAATAGCCTACGATTCGTGGGTACACTGACCCGAGGCGCGACGCCCCAATCCTTGCCTGACCGACTTGAGGGCGCTTTCGGGAACGACGGCGGCCAGCGAGGCTGGGGTTGCCGAGGTAGGAGGAAGAATTTCCCATAGAGTTGAAGGCCAAAGAGTGGACTTTGAGGCCGTGGCAGTCTGGTGATGAGGCTGCGCTGGTCAAGTACGCTAATAATCGCAACGTCTGGATAAACTTGCGTGCCAGCTTTCCTCATCCATATACCGCGAGTGATGCTGCGGAATGGGTGCAATCACGGAAAGACCAAAACCCTGTCTTAGACTTCGCAATTGCCAACGAAGATGAGGCAATCGGAGGCATAGGACTCACTCTGGGTGAGGGTGAGTACAGGCGGTCTGCTGAGATCGGGTATTGGCTGGGAGAGCCGTTCTGGGGCAAAGGAATAGCAACCGAGGCTGTACGGGCGCTTGTGAAGCATGCCTTTACGAATTTCGATCTCGCACGTCTCTATGCGTATGTTATGGAGTGGAATCCTGCATCCATGCGAGTCTTGGAGAAATGCGGTCTTCAGCTTGAAGGGCGGCTAAGGAAAAGTGTTGTCAAGGACGGGCAGACGATCGATCAACTGCTCTATGCAATAGTCAAAGACTAACGGACTCGCATGACTCGAGTGATTTATATGCAGGTGGTCAAACAAGTCATCAAAGCGCATGGCTGACTGGTTAGAGGGACTATGGGAAAGAGGTCGATTCCATGACACGCCTCTGGCAGCCCGGCGAGTTCATCACGGGGCGGAATATCTGGCATTGCGAGGTGTGGCATGAGCGATTTGTCCGACCAAGTGCAGGAATATGAACGCATGCGGGGAGAGTATCTCAGTCTTGTCGCATCGCTCGAATTCGACCTGACTCTCCTTCTGTGTGAATACATCGATCCTCAGCATCACGGAGAAGAATTTCAACGTTGGTTCATTCACGTACCCATATCATTTGGGTGGAAAGTGAAGCTGTTTGAGGCGCTCACAAGGGAGTCGACGATGTTGTCCCAATTCGGGGATGTCTCGACCGACCTCAAGGACAGCTACACTTTTCGAAACATCTTGGCACACTCGTTCCGAATGTTGGACACCGCGATGACAGCTAGGGGCGAGAGACTGCCCGACGAGCAGGTTGCGCTACCCATACTGAGGGCAAAGCTAGAGAAGGTACGGCGCCTAGAAAACCTGATTGGCGACATGCTGTCCAGCGAGTTACAAGGACCACCACAGCCGATTTCTGCCGACGATTTCGCGGACTGGCCTCTATAGTCATTTCACTCCTACAACTGGCTTGGGGTGGTCTACGGGTAGCGGTGACTAGCGCTGTTTGGCTCATAAGTACCTAAATCTCAAACAGTGTTCGTTGTGAGGACGTGATCCGACGCCGTAATGATCAATCGGGGGGAAGGCTCGGAAATCGCTGGCCTTACGAGTCACAAAAGGACAGTGTCGTAACGGAATGTTGTCTGTTTAATTGGCTTTGGAGGGAGGAACGTGAAGGACTTAGAGCGCACTCGAGGTCTCTGGCAGCCCGGCGAGTACATCACGGGGCGGAATATCTGGCATGGGCGGGTGTTCACGGCTTGGGTGTTTGTCGTCGTCGAGGATCGCGGTGATGTGATTGCGGCGTACACGCCGCCGGGGACGCTCTGGAAGAGCCCCGTCGATTTGGCGGGCAATGACGTTCGACTGCCGCATGGCGAATGGCTGCTGCGAGACAACATCTGGCATGGAAAAGGGATGGTTCGTGTCTTTCTCAAGGACACGGCCCATTCGGTGCTTGTCTTCCTGGGGGATGGCGACGTGCGGTGGTGGTATGTGAACCTGGAGGCACCCTTCCGACGGACGGCGATTGGGCTCGATACGACTGACCTACATCTCGACGTTGTGTTTCCACCCGATTTGAGTGAGCCGCAATGGAAGGATGAGGATGAGGTCGAAGAGGCGGTCGGTTATGGCAGCATGAGTCGCGAGGATGCCGAGGCGGCGCGCGTCGAGGCGGAGCGGGCCATCGAATGGATACAGAGTGGCGACCATCCTGCCATCGACGATCGCTGGCGCACCTGGACGCCGCCGACCGAATGGGGAGTTCCGACACTGGCTCCTCATTGGGAAACGCTGCCGCCAGCGATTACCTAGGTGACTTGGGGGGGCAAGATTCCTCGGCTACGCTCGGAATGACAGAGAGTGCATGCTCGGAATGACAAGGGTGAACGCTTGGAATGGCAGGGACGGTTTTGGCTAGGGAACGTGGATTCGAACCACGACTAACAGATCCAGAGTCTGTCGCCCTACCGTTGGGTGCATGTGCACGACCGTGGGCTCAATTAGACCAGGGTTTCCAGCTTCGTTGCCAGGCCGCGTCCTGATGAGGCCGGAGGCAAAGGTTTGCCATCAGTCAGATACAGCGCAATTGCCTCATCGACGATCTGGCACAGTTCCTCGAAAACCTTGCGCTCGTCGTCACCGTGACATCCCGCGTATACAAGGCCAGGAGCGCTTCCGACGTAGCAATTGTCGTCCTCAGACCATTCAACGATCTTGAGGTACCGTGCACTATCCTTCATTTTCTGGACTCCTGGATGGCGGCCCTCACCGCCCGGACCTGATAGGTCTTCGCATCATTGCCCGAATTCCCAGCAATGGTAACAGGCTTTGCGACGTTCGGATGGACAAAGTTTCGATGGTTTCCGCGGCCTCCCCGGTTCACGAAACCCGCCTTTTCCAGGTCAGAGATCAACTCACGAATCTTGGGTGGCACAATTACATCCTGTCGACAAGGATAGACCTAAGAGAAGGCTAGACTTTGGCTGGGGAACGTGGATTCGAACCACGACTAACAGATTCAGAGTCTGTCGTCCTACCGTTAGACGATTCCCCAGCAGAGGCATCGCGTTATCCATAGTACCCCCAATCACAAGGTCAGGGTTCGCCGGTGTTCAGTAGGCGTACACTATCCACATGACCACTACCGAATCTGAGGGCAGGTTCTCAGACCTTGAGACCGTTTCTATCAGCGTCTCCGGCATGACGTGCGCCGCGTGCGTGATGCACGTGGAGCATGCCCTGACGGACGTGCCCGGCGTATCAGAGGCGCGCGTGAACCTGGCAAGCGAGCGAGCCGTCGTCGAGGTCCCGGAGGGGCTTTCTTTTGATGTGTTGGCGTCCGCCGTCAAGGATGCCGGCTACGGCGCGCGGACGGAGACACAGCGGCTGTTTATCGAGCCCGAAGAGGATGGGGGCAGCGACCGTGACCGCGCGGTGACGGCCCTGATGAACCTGCGCGGCGTCCGGTGGGTGACGCCGGATGAAGAAGATTCCACTGCTCTTAACATCGAGCACTATAGCGCCGCCGTCGATGCTAGCGATCTGCGTGGCGCAGTGGTGGGCGCGGGGCTGCGCGTTGCTGCGATCGAGGAGAAGCAAGACGCTCGCGTCGTCGCCAAAGAGGAAGAGGAGCGCGCGCTCCGCATGCGATTCCTCGTGGCGCTGTCCAGCGGCGCGTTTGTCATGCTGCTGGGAATGCTCAGCGCCGTCCCCGATCAGTTCGCGCACCTGATCATGTTCGCCATCGCGACACCGATCCAGTTCTGGGCGGGGTCGCTCTTCTATGCCAGCGCGTGGTCGGCCCTCAAGCAGCGCACGTCCAACATGAACACGCTCATCTCGCTCGGAACGACTGCCGCGTATCTCTATAGCGTGGCGGCAACGTTCGCGCCGGGATTCTTTGAGTCGGCGGGCGGCGAGGCGGCGGTCTACTACGACACGGCGATCATCATCATCGCGCTCATCCTCATGGGGCGGTGGATGGAGGCGCGCGCGCGGGGCAGGGCATCGGACGCCATCGCTTCACTCCTGGGCCTGCAGCCGAAATCGGCGCGTGTGGTCCGCGACGGTGCGGAGATCATGCTACCGGTGGAGAGCGTGCTGCCCGATGACATCGTTGCCGTACGACCCGGGGAACGGCTGCCGGTGGACGGAATCGTTACTGAGGGAACGTCTACCATCGACGAATCGATGTTGACGGGGGAGAGCATCCCGGTCGATAAGCGCGAGGGTGATGAGGTCTATGGCGCGACGGTGAACGGGACGGGCGCGTTCCGCCTGCGCGCAACGCGCATTGGCAGGGATACCGCACTCTCGCAGATCGTGCGCCTTGTGGAGGAGGCGCAGGGTTCCAAGGCGCCGGTGCAGCGGCTCGCGGATCTGATCTCGTCCTACTTTGTGCCGACGGTCGTTGCCGTTTCCATCATTACGTTCATCTTCTGGATCACGCTGGGGCCCGATCCGGCCTTCACTCTCGCCACGCTCAACATGGTGGCGGTGCTGATCATCGCCTGCCCGTGCGCGTTGGGGCTCGCGACGCCAACAGCCATCATGGTCGGCACAGGCAAGGGCGCGGAGAACGGTGTTCTCATTCGCAACGCGCAGGCGCTAGAGCTTGCGAGCAAGATTCGTACCGTCGCGCTGGACAAGACGGGAACGATCACGCAGGGCCGCCCTGCGGTAACAGATATTTTTAAACTTGACACTGCCGCTGAGTCCGAAATCTTGGCTATGGCCGCAGCGGTTGAGGCGAACTCCGAGCATCCGCTTGCCGAGGCAGTGCTGTCTCGTGCAGGCAAGGCGGCAGGGCAGGAGATGACGGTCACGGACTTTGAGGCGCTGCCGGGCGCGGGCGTCACGGCGAACGTTGATGGCCAGGCCGTTATTGTCGGGAGCGCGCGTCTGCTTGCCGAACGTGGGGTGGATATCCCGGATGCTCTACAAGAGGGCGCGGACACGCTCGCTGAGCAGGGCAAGACGCTGATGTTCGTCGCAGTGGATGGCGAAGCCATCGGAGTTCTGGCCATCCAGGACCCGGTGAAGCCGTCGGCTGCGCGTTCCGTCGAGAGGCTCCACGCGCTTGGTGTCGGCACGGTGATGCTGACGGGGGATAACCAGGCGACGGCGCAGGCCATCGCACGGCAGGTCGGCATTGAGGAGGCGCGGGCGGAGGTGCTGCCCGCGCAGAAGGCGGAGACGGTGGCCGCGCTGCAGACCGGAGAAGGCCGCGTCGCGATGGTGGGCGACGGCATTAATGACGCGCCGGCATTGGCGCAGGCGGATGTTGGCATCGCCATCGGCACGGGCGCGGATGTTGCGATGGAGGCCTCCGACGTGACACTGGTGAGCGGCGATCCGAACGGGATCGCGACAGCTATCCAACTCTCACGCCGTACAGTGTTGACCATCTGGCAGAACCTGTTCTGGGCGTTCATCTACAACGTGACGTTGATTCCGATTGCGGCGGGCGCGCTGTATCCGATATTCGGCGACGGCGTGCCGTCCGGCTTGCAATTCATGCTCGGCGAGCACGGATTCCTGAACCCGATGATGGCGGCGGCCGCCATGGCGATGTCCAGTGTGAGCGTCGTGCTGAACTCTCTGCGTTTGAAAGGTTTTAGGGCGCGGTAAACTCCCACCGGTAGTTGCGCTCCCCTATTCGTGTCCACGCCACGTTCTTGTGGAGTAGGATTGAGTATCATTCCTGATTAAAGCTCACTGCGGATGGAGGTCTCAGGCGATGGTCAGCAAATTTCTGGGGTTTTTGCAGAAGGAGGAACCGGAGGAGGATCCGGTCTGCCACATGATGGTCAGTCCGAGCAAGCCGCCCGGAGGCTCATATGAGTATGAGGGAACGACATATTACTTCTGTGGGCCCGGTTGCCGCGTCGCGTTTTCCAAGGAGCCGGAGGCGTACCTGAGCGGTGAGAAGAGCATGGAGATGTGAATGCCCCATCGCGGCTGATCAATTCGCCGCTGCACATCTTCTATTGGCATTGTCAGAATTTCTGCGCTTTGTTCATTCGTATGAACAGGCGCAGAATTTTTATCGTTGAACAGTTGATTCGGAGGTGGTGACGATGGCCGTATCTACAGCACGAGAGTTTGATGTGATCGTGATTGGGACAGGGTCCGGGGTGAGCATCGCCGACTCTGCAGCGGCGGAGGGCCTGACGGCCGCCATCGTTGAGAGCGGGCCGTTCGGCGGCACCTGCGTCAACTGGGGGTGCATCCCCTCCAAACAGCTTATCCACTCTGCCGACGTGATGGAGATCATCGACAAGGCGGCTGATTTCGGCATCAATGCTCGCGTTGAATCGATCGATTGGGAGAAGATCGTTAGCCGCGTCATTTCCGAGGCGGACGGCGCGGCCAACGTCATCGAGTCCCGGTACCACGGAAATGACAAGGTGACTCTTTATAAGGGCGAAGGGCGCTTCGTCGACCATAAGGTGATGGAGGTCAACGGGGAGCGGATCACCGCGCCGATGATTATGGTCGCGGCGGGCAGTCGCCCCGTCGTGCCGCCCATCCCCGGCATCGATGACGTGCCATACCTGACGTCTGATGAGGCGCTGCGGTATGACAAGCAGCCGACCCAACTCATCGTCGTGGGCGGCGGGTTTGTTGGGATTGAGCTTGCCCACTTCTACGGCGCGCTTGGCACGGACGTGACGGTTGTTCAGCGCGGGCCGACGCTGCTGCCCATCGAGGATGAGGATGTGTCGCGGCGTTTCACGGACCTGTTCAGGCGCAAGCATCGCGTGATTCTCGACGCGGAGACGCGCAGCGTGTCGCACTACGACGGTGAAATCTCACTGGAGATTACGACCCCCAGCGGTGACGAAACCATCACAGGCGATACATTGTTGCTCGCGACGGGTCGGCGTCCGAACTCAGACCGGCTGGACCTGGACAAGACGGGCGTCGAGACCAACGCGCGCGGGTTGGTGGTTGTCGATGAATACCTGGAGACGAACGTTCCGGGCATCTGGGCGCTGGGCGATGTTGTGGGTCGCTACCAGCTGAAGCACAACGCGAACTGGGAGTGGTGGTACGCCGACCACAACATGTTCGAGCGCGGGCCGAAGGAGGCTGTGAATTACCACGCGATGCCGCATGCGGTGTTCGCCTCGCCGCAGGTTGGCGCGGTTGGCATGACGGAACAGCAGGCGCGCGAGCAGGGCGTGCCGTATGTGCTTGGGACATATGAGTACGCATGGACAGCGCACGGCGTGGCCATTGGCGACTTGACAGGCTTCGTGAAGATCATCGCGCACGCGGAGACGCGGGAGATTCTCGGCGCTCACATCATGGGATCTGACGCGGCGACGCTGATCCAGGACATCGCGAACGGGATGCGCATCGGCCTGACTACGGATGTGTATTCGCAGGGAATCTACGTGCATCCCGCCGCGCCGGAGGTCGTCTACCGCGCGATGCGCTCCGTGCCGGGGACAAAGATGCCGCCTGTTTAATCCAATAGGGCAGAGGCGGTTAACGATTGCTAAATAGGCGTTTTAGGTCTACGGTAATGGCGTCAGCGTTGTGTCATCGGAGTAGCTCAGAGGGGAGGACCCATGAGTAACGAAGAACGAGCTGCACGGAAGACCAAGGCCGCGGGCCTGGCGTTTATGATCGGACTAGTCCTTTCGTTTGTTGCGCCATTTTTCCTTCCGGGTGGATTCCTTATTGAATACACGGATCCGGCGGACTACGTCGGCACTGTCGCTGTGCTGGCAGACTATCCAAACATTGGTCACGTGTCTTCGACAGTTTCGATTATCGGCATGCTTCTGATGATTGGGGCGGTGATTCGGCTTTTCACCCTATCTGACGGCGATAGCGTCCTGGCCCGTCCTATCCTCCGGTTCGGCATCATCCTGACGGTGGTTGAGTGGGCTTTGGTCGTTTACGGGCACTCCGAGCGACACCTGCTGATCCATCTCCTGCAACGTGGCGAGGACACCCTGGGCGCTGAAGGGATGGCGCAATTTGAGACGCTGGCAGTCGGAGGATACGCGGACATGGTTGGGGCGTTTCTGGCTTCCCTGTTCGTCTTGCCGTTTGCCTCATTCCTTTTGGGTCTGGGCCTGGTGTTGTACATCAAGGAGATGAATATCTACAAGATTGCCAGCTACGCACTGATGCTGGTCGGAGTCGTGGTCTTTGTGGTTGTCAACGCGGGCATGCACCTCACTGATTTGGAACTGGAGACGTTGCTGGTGATCAACAACTTGACCCTAATGTTGGGCTCCGTGGCGCTGTTCATCATCGGGCTTGGCATGTACCAGGGCCGCAGCGAGCTTTCCCCGAGCACAGACTAGGCTTACCCGTCAGCCCACACCGACTGAATACGGACTAGAAAACCCCTGCCGCCCCTTTCACGAAAGGGGCGGCAGGGTGGTTTTGGGGGGACGACGGGGGGGCATTAACCCTGCGGCGCGACCGGGAATGAATTCCCGCGAGACTGGCTGGCTTGTGATAGGTTGCGAGCAAGCCTTGTGCCGCTTTAGATGCTAAGCGGCCTTTCGGACTACAAGGAAATGGAGGAACGAACATCCCATGCGGCGACAGCACTTCGGTGACAACTATGACATCACAAAGAGATTCTTGATGAGCGGGTTGGCTCCTAATGGCCCGTGGGGCATCATCCCCATGTTCACGGACGAGTGGAGCCAACAGTGGATTGAAGAATTCGAGTGCCTTCTTGGGGGAAAGGTGCTGATAACTGAGTGCATCAAGGCCACACGACATAGAGAACAAGTTACTTCGGCGGGGGATTGGGACGGGCATGTATTCATTGACCCTGACACTGGGGTCCAATTTCCTGATTCCAGTACGGGTTCTACGAGTCACGTAAGGCTGAATGAGCTAGTTCGAGAGGCGCAAGCGAGGCCCAAGCGACTCATTCTGGTCTTCGACCAAAGTTACGCTAACTCCAAGACGCCTGCCAAAGTCCGGTTGATAAAGAGTAAGCTGGCGCATCTTGAACGGAATGGTGTTGTCGGATTCGGGTATAGAGGGCAGGCATCCTTTCTCATCCTCTCCTGTGACCCAGATGCCGTAAAGCAGGCCAAGCAGCGTCTATTTGACGCTGGGGTCCCCGACTGTCGCCTGGTTTCTTGACCTATTGTGAAGACACCTCTTGGATTCGCGCGAAAGTGGGGATGACTAGTGGTTGGTAGGGCGTGGCTTTAGATTCTTCGCTGCGCTTGGAATGACGAAGGGCGACCCTCGGAATGGCGTACATCGTTGTGGCCCTTGCGGGCCACGGGATGGATTCCGGCCTGCGCCGGAATGACGATTGGGGAGCAGGAGTGACGGTGACCGCTTAGGCGGACGTTGATCGGGTTAGCTGTTCGCTGATACCTCCGGGTCCAAGTCGTCGTCGTAGTCCGGTTCGGGCATGAGGATGAACTCGGGGTAGGACTCCATACCGAGCTCGCCGGCGTCCTGACCAAGCTCTTCCACTTGACGAGACACCCTCGCGCTCAACGTCATATCCAGTGCCTTCCACACGAGCCAGGAAATGCCGAAGACCGAGACGCCAATGACGACGATGCCCAGCAACTGGATGTGGAACTGCGCTCCAACCGTTATGGTGGCGGCCAGCGTGCCCCAGATACCGGCGAAAAGGTGAGCGGGGACTGCTCCCACAACATCGTCGATCTTGATGCGCTCAAGCAGCCGCAGGCCGACCGTGCAGACAAGACCTCCCACTGCGCCGATGAGGATGGCCCAGTAATGGTCGACAAAGTTGGGCGCGGCGGTGATGGAAACAAGCCCTGCGATTGCGCCGTTCAGAACGGCGAACAAGTCCGTGCGCCCGAGGATGTATCGGGACGTAAACAGTGCGACCAGCACGCCGGACGCAGCGGCAAGGTTGGTGTTCACCAGCACGATGCTGATCCAGACGGCATCGACGGCGCTGCCAAGGGCCAGCTGCGATCCGCCGTTGAATCCCAGCCAGCCGAACCAGAGGATAAAGACTCCCAGCGTGACGGAGATGATGTTGGAGGGCGGGGTGGCGCGCGCGGTGCCGTCGCGGCGGAACTTGCCCAGCCGCGGGCCAACGACAATCAGGCCGGCCAACGCAGCCCACCCGCCGGTGCTGTGGACGATAGTGGAGCCGGCAAAGTCGGTGAAGCCGAGCTCGCTCAGCCAGCCGCCGCCCCAGGTCCACGCGCCAATGGTCGGGTAGATGAAGGCAGTGAGACACAAGGTGAAGATGAAGAAAGACCACATCTTGACTCTCTCGGCGAGCGCGCCGGAGACGATGGAGGCCGTGGTGGCCACGAAGACCATCTGGAAGAACCAGTCGGACATCGAAGAGTAGGTCGATTCTTCCAGGACACCTGCCGCGGAGGCGCCTGCTTCAGCCTCAAGAAGCGCCACCTCTGCCGCAGATGAACTGTAGGTGAGGGTAAACGTGCCGATGAGGTTGCCGACGTTGAGGCCAAGGATGTTCAGGTCTCGGCCGACATCCACATACATGAGGTTATAACCGATGATGTAGTAGGCGAGTCCGGCAATCGAATAGAGGCCGATGTTCTTCATACAGATCATGGCGGCGTTCTTCGTCCGCACAGACCCGGCTTCCAGCATGGTGAAACCTGCACACATCCACATGACAAGCGCGCCCCAGATGAGGAAGGAGAAGGTGTTGAAGACGAATGAGGTCTCCTGTTCAACCCCTACTGCGTGCGCGACGCCGGGCCGGAGGAGCATGAGCACGAGGGTTGCGATGCCACTCGCGGCAAGGATGGTGGGGATGCGCTGACTGGTCATCAGCCACTGCATAGCTCTCATCATCTGCTCCCTCCAGCGAAGTGTAATAATCGGTACTAGCAGTTATGTGAACCCTAGCACTATCGCGGAAGCGGCGCACTCAAACTGAGACTATTGGATTACAGCCCAGTATCAATACGGGGCAAGCTTTCGCGAGAATGGCGTCTGAGATTGACATGAGCGAGGGTGAATGGGACTATATTTGGCTGTGCGGCATTGAGGATCGCAAGCTATACGTTAAGAGGAATTACACATGAGCAAACGGAACCAGGGACGGTGGCGCGATAAGATAGAGGGCTCACAGATCCACGAAGTCGCAATCGTGGGCGCGGGGGCGGCCGGGCTCGGATGCGCGGTAGCCCTCAAGGAGTTTGGCGTCGACGATATCATCATCCTTGATCGGCACGAGGTTGGCGCCTCATTCCGGCGGTGGCCGCAGGAGATGCGATTCATCACGCCGTCGTTCACGTCGAACGCGTTTGGGTTGCTCGACCTCAATGCGATCGTGCCCGGCACGTCGCCCGCCTTCACGCTTGACCGCGAACACCCCAGCGGACTCGCTTACGCGAAATACCTTGACAACGTCGCCCAACACTTCGAGCTCCAGGTGAAGCCCGGCATCGATGTTTCCTCCGTGGAAGTCGAGGAAAACGGAACATTCACTCTTACGACGAGCGACAGGCCAGTGCGGGCGCGGCATCTCATCTGGGCGGCCGGAGAGTTCCAGTATCCGAATCGCAATTCGATTCCGGGCGCTGAGTTCTGCCGCCACTCTTCCGATGTCAACACATGGCAGGAACTCGAGGGTGAAAGCTTTACAGTGATTGGCGGCTACGAAAGCGCCGCAGATGCGACCGTCTCGCTGGTGCAGCTGGAGAAAGACGTGACTGTGCTGGCGCGATACGCGACATGGAAACGAGAAGACCCGGACCCGAGCATCTCCCTTTCCCCGTTTTCCCGCGAACGCCTGGAATGGGCCGACTCCACCGGCTCCGTGACCCTCGTCGACAGCGTCGACATCACGTCGGTGCGCGAGAACGGTGACGCATGGGTTGTGCAGGCCTCGGATGGCCGCGAGTGGAAGAGCGAGACGCGACCGATTCTCGCCACCGGATTCAAGGGATCCCTTAGCCACCTCGAAGGGATGATTGAGTACGATGAGGAGGGCGATCCCATTGTCACGGAGGAGGCCGACGAATCCACTCTCGTGCCCGGCCTGTTCCTCTCCGGCCCGATAGTTCAGCACCGCGGCGTGAATTTCTGCTTCATCTACAAGTTCCGCCAGCGCTTTGCGATAGTCGCTGATGCGATCGCTCAGCGCCTTGGTTTAGATACTACGGAAGCCGTTGAGGCCCGCCGCGGGGCGGGGATGTACCTGGACGACCTGTCTTGCTGCGTGGAGTCCTGTGCGTGCTAGGCGACGTGAAAGCAACGTCGCGGCGCCTCCCGCCACTCTGCTCCTTGGACGCGCGAGTGTCGGCAAGTCCGCGCTGGTTCGTGCCCTAACGGGCCAACCTGCGCGGAATGTAAACTTCCGCGGCACAACCGTTCCCTGCAGTGAGTACACGACCTCCGACAGGGTTTTCGTAGATACACCGGGGCTGCACCGCGCCTCTGATGCCGACACCGTGCGTCTCACGCTTGAGGCGCTCGAGGACGCGGACGAGGTTCTGCTCGTCGCCTCAGCGACCCAGCTCGATGAGGATCTTGACCTTCTACTGCCGTTGGTGCAGGGAAGGCGGGTGAGCATCGCCGTTACGCGCTGGGACCTCGTCGCCGACCATGCCTCCGCCCGTGAGGCGATTGCACGCATGGCACTGGCGACCGGACTGCCATTCGTGGTGCTCGATGCGCGGCATCCTGATGAATCGGCGCTTGAGGAATTGCAGGCCGCCGTCACAGCGCCCGGCGAAGTCCGCCATGAGCAAATGCCGGTTCGGGCGGGGTGGCGTATCGAGCCGCGTCGTGGCCTCCTCGACCACAAAGTCGCAGGACCCGCGGCAGCGATCATCCTTCTCATCCTGCCCGCTGTGCTCGCCGTGATCGGCGCAAACCAGGCCGCCGCCTTGCTTGATCCACTGGCCGTTGCGGCCACGACACCCCTGGCCGAGATCGTAGGAGGCTGGCCGGGACCGCTCGGGGCTATGCTGGCGGGTGACTACGGACTACTCACGATGGGGCCGCTTTTGTTTGTGTGGGCGGTTCCCACGGTGCTGGTCTACTCGGTGCTGATCAGTGTCTATAGGGCTAGCGGCCTCGCCGACCGTATCGGGACGGCGCTCCATCCCCTGTTGCGGCCTGTCGGCCTGCACGGGCGCGACGTGACGCGAGTGCTGATGGGATTCGGCTGCAATGTCCCGGCAATCGTCTCGACACGCTCTTGCTCTGCCTGCACCCGGCCGACGACCGTCGGCGCGATCTCCTTCGGATCCGCCTGCTCGTATCAGCTTGGCGCGACGCTTGCGGTTTTTGCCGCAGCTGACAGGGGCGGCCTAGTCGTGCCGTACCTGTTCCTGCTCGTCGCGGCGACTCTCGTCTACACGCGCCTCATCAGTCGGCCTGACGCGCGGTCGACGCTCAACATACTCCTCATCGAGCCGCGCACCTTCCTCACCAGGCCGTCCGTCACGGCAGTCGGGGCGGAGGCACGAGGGACGATCTGGGCGTTCTTCCGCACGGCTCTCCCAACCTTCTTCGCGATTGCCATGGTCGCCTCTCTCCTCGACTGGTCGGGTGTGCTCGACGCAGCAGGGGGCTTGATTGCTCCGGCGATGGCTGTGTTCGCACTGCCGGCTGAGGCGGCGCTGCCGACCGTGCTGGCCGCTATCCGCAAGGACGGCATACTTCTCCTCGCTGAGGCCGGCACCGTCGCCTCGTTGAGCGCATCCCAGTTGTTGGTGGCAACGTTCCTCGCCGGAACGGTGTTGCCATGCCTGGTCACGGCGATCACGATTGGGCGTGAACTCGGAATGCGGTTCGCAGCCACGCTTGTTGCGAAGCAGTCCGCCTTTGCCATCACAGTCGCCGTTGCCGTAGGGTGGGGCTTGGCGGCGCTCGGTGGATGAAGGGAGTCTTATCCAGACACTGCGGCGTGGAGGGCGAGCAGGTTTTCTCCTGCTTCCAGGGGGGTGTTTGAGCCTCCGAGCGGGCATTCGGCGGCCCGGCCCGGGCCATGGTAGTCACTGCCGCCGAGGGCAAGCAGGCCATGCTGATCCGCGAGCGCCTTGAGATGGGCGCGCAGGTCGTCAGGGTAAAGGCCGTAGTAAACCTCCATACCCGCAAGTCCCGCCGCTACCCATCCCGGTAGCAGGGACTCGACTTTCGGCGTCTCCTTCGGATGGGCAAGCGCCGCTACGCCACCATACTGCCTGATCAGTCTGATGGCTTCCTCCGGTGGCATCTTGCGACGGCCTGCGTACGCGGGGCCATCGTTGCTTAGGTAGCGATCGAATGCCTCACGGATGCTGGGAACGTGGCCCGCTTCCATGAGCGCCTGCGCAATGTGCGGGCGGCCGATCGCTCCATCGCCTGCAATCTCCGTCACACGCTCCCATGATACGGGCACGTCGAGCTTTTCGAGGTTCTCAACCATGCGTAAGGCGCGGCCGAGGCGATCATCACGGAAAGACGCCAGCGTTGCCTGTAGCTCCGGGTTCTCAATATCAAGGAGGTAGCCGAGGATGTGTGCCTCTCCTTCCGGTATGTCTGTTGATAATTCGATGCCGGGAATAAGGGTCAAGCCTGGGTGCTGATCGGCTGCCTGCTGCGCCTCGGCAATCCCATCCGTGGAGTCGTGGTCTGTGATTGCAAAGTACGTGATGCCTGCGGCGGCGGCTTCGTGGACAAGCTCCGCGGGCGAGAGAAGGCCATCCGAAGCGGTGGAGTGAGTGTGGAGGTCAGAACTCATTCCGTGTCGGCGCAGTCCACGCGCCGGATGGACACGGCGAGGCCGGTGGCATCGTCTGTCTCGATGAGGACGGAGTTGAACCTGTTGGGACCACTGGCCGCTACGTTGAGGCGAACCGGGACGCCGCTCAGGAATCGCTCCAGCACGGGGCCGGGGTCGCTGCCGATGACGGAGTTGATGGCCCCGCACATGCCAAGGTCGGTAACGAACGCCGTTCCTTTGGGCAGGACGCGGGCGTCGGCGGTGGGGACGTGGGTGTGTGTGCCGACGACACCGCTCACTCGCCCGTCCACATACCACGCGAGCGCGCCCTTTTCGGACGTTGCCTCAGCGTGAAAATCGACGACGATGGCGCGTGGCCGTTCGGAGAGGTCCGCAAGCAGATTGTCCATTGCCATGAATGGATCGTCTATCTGTACGGGCATGAACGTGCGCCCCTGGAGGCTGACGACGAGCGCGCCATTGGCCATGACCGCTCCACGCCCGGGGGCAGCCTTGGGATAGTTGTAGGGCCGCAGGACCGGAGTTTCGTCGTTCATATGCGGCATCATGTCCTTGTTGTCCCAGATGTGGTTACCTGACGAGATGACGTCCACTCCCGCGTCAAGCAGTTCCTTGACCACCTTGGGCGTGATGCCGAAGCCGGCGGCGGAGTTTTCGCCGTTGGCGACAACGAGGTCGATGTTATGCTCGCGGCGCAGATCAGGCAGGTACTTTTGGACAGCCTGCCGCCCGGGCCGCCCGACGAGATCGCCGATCATCAGGATGCGCATGGCGTGCTGCTGGGCATCTAGCGCGCGTATTCGACGGCGCGGGTCTCGCGGATCACCATGACCTTTATCTGGCCCGGGTATTCCATGGAATCCTGGATCTTCTTGGTCATGTCACGAGCCATGCGCATGGCGGCGACGTCATCCACGCTGTCCGGTTCGACTATCACGCGGACTTCGCGCCCTGCCTGGATGGCATAGGCCTTGTCCACGCCGCCGAATCCCATCGCGATCTGCTCAAGAGTCTCAAGCCGCTTGATGTATTGCTGGGCGCTCTCCCGCCGCGCGCCGGGACGCGCGCCGCTGATGGCGTCCGCGGCGGCCACGACAAATGCGTCGATGCTCTTCCAACCCTCTTCTCCGTGGTGATCGCCGACGGCGCGCACCACGCGCTGGTTGATCTTGTATCGCTCAAGGAGGTCCGCGCCAACTGCCGCGTGGGGGCCTTCAACCTCATGGGAGAGGGCCTTGCCGATGTCATGCAGGAAACCGGCGCGGCGACAGATATCCACATTGGCGCGCAGCTCAGACGCGAGCGATGCCGCAAGGTGCGCGGTCTCCACGCTGTGCTGGAGGACATTCTGGCCGTAGCTGTATCGGAACTTTAGGCGCCCAAGAATCTTGACGAGGTCAGGATGGAGGCCCTGGACGCGTGCATCGTAGCAAGCCTCTTCGCCCGCCTTCTTGATGATGTCCTCCATCTCCTCCTGCGCCTTGACGACCAGCTCTTCGATGCGGGCTGGCTGGATGCGTCCATCCTGCACCAAACGGGAAACGGCCATGCGGGCGACCTCGCGTCGAACCGGATCAAATCCTGACAGCGTAACGACTTCCGGCGTGTCATCCACGATAAGGTTCACGCCCGTGGCGTTCTCAAGGGCACGGATGTTGCGACCCTCGCGGCCGATAAGCCGCCCCTTCATTTCGTCGTTCGGGAGGGAGACGACACTGGTGGTCAGTTCAGAGACGACCTCGTTGGCGTAGCGCTGCATGGTCTGCGCCATGATCTTGTAGGCGCGCTCCGTGGACTCTTCCAGCACGGTCTCTTCCATCTCGCGCACACGGCGGGAGGCTTCGATTTCGATTTCGCTCTCCAATTGGCTGAGAAGCAGTTCGCGCCCCTCATCCATGGTGAGCTGCGAGACCCGTTCGAGCTCCCGGAGGTGTTCCGCATGTAGCTCGTCTACCTGGGCGCGGACGGTGTCGATTCCCGCCTCCTTCTCGTTTAGTTGGTGCTCCCGCTTCTCGAAATTGTCGAGACGTCGGTCGACCTGCTCCTCCTTGCGCTGGAGGCGTCGCTCAATGCGCTGCACCTCAGTGCGCTGCTCACGCACCTCGCGTTCGGATTCGTCGCGAACGCGTATGGCCTCCTGCTGGGCGCGAAGGAGGATCTCCCTACTCTCGGTTTCGCCCTCCTCGATGCGGCGCTGAACCTGAATGGAGGCGCCGCGCAGGTTTCCGGACGTGATGATGCGCTGTAAGACGAAACCCGCCGCCGTGCCGGCAACGCCGAGCAAGAGAACGAGAAAGACGAACAGGACAGGATTGATGGTCATGGTGATTCTCCCCGAGTTCATGGCGGCATGAAAGCCGCCTGCTGTGTTGTGGTTGCGTAAACAAAAGGCGGCGCCAATCGGCGCCGCCAATCCCTGTGTTAGCTAGAGATAGACAAAGAAAAAGGGGCGCGGTTGTCCCGCAGCCCCTTGTGTCCGGAATTAAGTTCGAATATAGAGTCAGGTGACTTCCTCCGTGTCATCGTCGACGGATGCCGGCATGAAGCCGTTGGCTTTGCCGTTTTCGGAGGCGTGATTGCCGCGGATGTCCTGTTCAAGGGCAGTTGCGATTTCCGCGTTGGCCTGGAGGAACGATTTGGCGTTCTCGCGTCCCTGTCCGAGGCGGACGTCTCCGTATGAGTAAAAGGCTCCCGTCTTCTTGAGGAAACCGGCCTGGGTGCCGAGATCGATGAGATCGGCCTCGCGGCTGATGCCATATCCAAACATGATGTCAAACTCGGCGACGCGGAATGGCGGGGCCATCTTGTTCTTGACCACACGCGCGCGCAGGTGCAGACCCACGCTTTCCGATCCCTGCTTGATGGTTTCCATACGTCTCAAATCGATTCGAATCGACGAATAGAACTTCAACGCGCGTCCGCCGGGGGTGACCTCAGGGCTGCCAAAGAGGACACCGACCTTCTCACGGATTTGGTTGATAAAGATGACCGCCGTCTTCGAACGATGGGTGGTTCCTGTCAGTTTCCGCAGGGCCTGGGACATCAGGCGGGCCTGCAGGCCCACGTGCATATCTCCCATGTTCCCGTCAATCTCAGCCTTCGGCACCAGCGCGGCGACGCTGTCAATGACAATGGCATCCACCGCGGCGCTCCTCACCAACGCCTCAGTGATGTCCAATGCCTGCTCCGCGTTGTCCGGCTGGGAAATCAGCAGGTCGTTCACGTTGATGCCACAGGCGGCGGCGTACGTGGGATCCATTGCGTGCTCGGCGTCGATATACGCCACCGTGCCGCCCTGCTTCTGCGCGCCGGCGATGATGTGCTGTGCCAGCGTGGACTTGCCGGACGATTCCGCGCCGTAGATCTCCGTGATGCGTCCGCGCGGAATGCCGCCGATACCAAGCGCGAGGTCAAGTGACAGAGAACCGGTGGGAATGACATCCACGTCAAAGCGTCCGGCGGAATCGCCGAATCGCATGAGGGACCCCTTACCAAAGCTGCGCTCGATTAGTGTCAGCGCCTGTTCGAGTGCCTTTTCCTTCTCGGTCACCATTTTTTCCGCGCTCTTTTGGGCTTTGATTGCCGTTGTCATAATACCATTCCTCCCGTTCTGCCGTTTGGTTCCCGCTCTGTTTGTGGCCGAGCGAACGTGCGTTCGGGGAACACCTGTTCAGAATCTTAGCACATCTGTGTGAGAATGGTAAGCTTGTCAAACAATCAATGCTGATGCCGCCCACAGCGGCGGAGGTTAGGAGGAACCACTACATGGCTGAGTACGAGAATGTGCTGTATGAGCGGCAGGGCAAGGGCGTGGTTATCACGCTGAATCGCCCCGCGCAGATGAACGCATTCAACCAGGGATTGCGCGGCGACGTGCATGCCGCATTTGATGAGGCGGAGCAGGATCCGGACGTGCGCTACATCATCCTGACGGGCGCGGGCCGTGCGTTCAGCGCGGGCGCGGACCTGGCGCTGGGCGCGGGCGGCGGAAATTCCGATACCGTGTGGCCGTACGGATTGCAGGAAGGCCAGTCCGTCGCGTCATTCCTTGATCAGTGGCGCACGCAGGACCGGGCGGGCGTCCGCCGCCTGATGCACATGTGGGAGCTGACGACGCCGATCATTGGCGCGATCAACGGCTGGGCCCTGGCGTGGGGCTCCTGGTACGCGCTGACGACGCATATCACCATCGCATCCGAGAACGCCGTGTTCGGCCAGCCGGAGATCCGGCACATCTCAAATACAAACTTCATCTGGACGCTGCTGGCGGGCTACAAGCACGCGCTGCGCTACGGTCTGACGGGCGACCACATCGACGCGCAGGAGGCGCTGCGTATCGGTCTGGTCAACAAGGTTGTGCCGCACGAAGACCTGATGGAGGAGTGCACCTACATCGGCGAGCGCATCGCGCTGGTCAGCCCGGAGACCGTGAAGATCAACCTGGCCGTCGCGACGCAGGGCCTGAACATGATGGGGTTCCATAATGCGTGGAATCTGAATGCTGAGCTGTCCGCGTTGGCGCACACATCCCAGCGTGAAGACTTTAAGCGCAAGATGGAGGACGCCGGTAAAGAGGGCGGCCTGAGGGCGTACCTGCAGGAGCGGGACGGCCCCTTCCAGCCGGAGCCGTTCGGTCCGAGGTCCGCGGCCGCGCGGGACTGACTCTTCATCGACCAAGACAGAAAGCGCCTCTCCGCTCACGAGAGGAGGGGCGCTTGTCTACTCTGGGGCTTATTCCCGGGCATCCAATCTGCGCAAATTACCCTCCCAACGGAGAATGCGCTCGTCCGACGTCATGAGCTGATGCCCCAGAAAGGTAGTGGCAACGATAATGCGATCCGCGGGGTCGGCATGAAAGCGCGGCAGCCTGTTGGCGAGGATGCCAATTTCTCCATCTATAGGAATCTCAATAAGCTGCTCTTCCATTAGCTCAGCCCGAAAGGCAGCCACGTCTCCGATGTAGTCCAGACGATTCTTTTCACGGAGCAAGGCCAACTCCCAAAACGTCATTGCTGAGACGGCTGCTTCGCCTGCCGACCAGGCATTATCCAATGCCCTGCGGGCCTGAATTCCAAGGTTATGCTCTTCAAACATAAGCCAAACGAGAACGTGGGTATCAAGAAGCAGCATCATTTACCGTCGATCAGTCCTTGTTCTGCCTCCCAGACCACGTCGATAGGCGAGATAACATCCCCCATGTAGATAAGGCGGTCTTTGAAACGTCCGTAGGGCGGTTTGAACCGTTTCTGGTGAGGGGTGAGCTTGGCAACGGGTTTGCCGTTCTTGGTGATGATGATTTCCTCGCCTGTTTCAGCCACCTCATCCATGAGCTTGAGGCATGTCGCCTTGAACTCGGATGCCTTGATGGTGCGTGTGTTATCTGTCGGATTTGTCATGTCTGCCCCTCGTGAAAACCAGTCTACCAATAAATGTGACTATGGTCATGACCATAGTCACATTGCAGTGGACCGATTTTGTTCTGTTATTAGTGAACTGCCCAGGATGAGCGGTGGGCTGACGTAAGTGATGTGCATTCGCAGCAGGACAGTTGACACGTTACGGTTTGAGGAGTATACCGTCCGTGTACAGCGGGTCGGGGACCCGAAAGGGACGGAAAAGTTGTCCGGCCTGCGAAGGAGGGCGACATGTTTAGAAGCCTTCACATCGGGGCGGTTCTTTCCCAGGGAGCACTCCCCGTCTTCAATGTACCGGCGGGCTCCACACGTGAGCCCGATCGCCCAACGGCCAAGCCGTTTGATCACGAGGCGGAGGAGAGTCTTGCGCGCCCGACGGACGTGTCTACTTTGGCGCTCTTCGCGGATACGGGAATCGCAAGCGCTCCGCCGGCCATCCACAATGTGCGGAGAAACTCCGAACGTCCTGCCCCCAGTGACCCTACTTTGGACGAATCCGGCGAGAGCGGGTTCATTCCCTGGGAGGATGAGGTGATGCCGGCGTGGCTGGAGCCTCCGACCCCCGAAATCTATACTCTCACCGGCCTTGAGCTGAACTGAGTTAGGTGGCCCCTGCGTGACCCAGCGGGTCACGCAGGGGCGGGGCGGCGGTCTTTGCACGTGGATGTCCGCGTGGCCTACGATTCACGCATGATTCGTGTCGTTAACTGGAATGTTCAGTGGGCGACGCCACGGTCTGCACGCACGCCGGAGATTCTTCGTCGTATTGAGGCCCTTGCGCCTGAGATTATCTGCCTGACTGAGACGGACGAGAGACTGCTGTCAGGGGATGGCTGCACGATCAGCGCGCAGGCCGACTATGGCTATGGTGAGAGGGGAGCCCGCCGCAAGGTAATGCTGTGGTCGCGGCAGCCTTGGCGGGATGTCGACGATCTTGGACATGAGTCATTGACGCCGGGACGGTTCGTTTCCGGAGTTACTCAGACAGCCATTGGCGATGTCACGGTCATGGGAATCTGCATTCCGTGGTTCGGTTCTCGCACTGAGGCAAGGCGGGGAACGGAACGCAGGGAGCGGTGGCGTGACCATGAACAGTATCTAGCCGCTTTGTCTGACGTTCTTGCCAGGCGGACCGACAAGCTGCTCATCGTCACGGGAGATTTTAACCAGGTGATTGGGCAGAGGGCGCGGGCACCGGTCCATCTCAGAAAAGCGCTAATGGACGCTTTCTCGCCGGACCTGATGATTGTGACGGCGGACATCACGTTCGAGGGACGTAGGAACATCGACCACATTGCGCTAAGTAGGGATCTGGCCTGCAAATCCGTTGAGCCGATTAGCAACATCCGCGAAGGTAGGAAGCTGTCTGATCACTATGGGATCTTTGCAAACGTGTCTGCTGTACCATCAGACGCATGATTCGCCTTGTTAGCTGGAACATTGCCAAGCGGCATGAGCCTTGGCGGGAACTCATCAAGATGGATGCCGATGTTGCCCTAGTGCAGGAGGGAGCCCAGCCCCCCGAGAATGTGAGCGGTATAGATATCGGCCCTCAAGAATCCTATGACTCCCACCACTGGAATTCGGATTGGTGGAGAGATCGTTGGCCGCATCTTCTTGAACGTTGGCCGATGGTCGTCAAGTTATCGGATCGCGTCGACGTTGAGTGGTTCAAGCAAGTTGCTCCGATAAGTCTGATTTCGGTAGATGAGATTGCCGTCAGTGGAATTGGGACGATAACGGCAGCGCGTATCACACCTAAAGACGGTTCGATCGAGCCATTTGTCGTCGTGTCTATGTATGCGCGATGGCTGAGCCCGCATCCGTCGACTGGCTCTTCATGGATTTACGCTGACGCTTCAGCACATCGGATTATCTCAGACGTGTCCACGTTTATCGGGAGCGAGAATCCCGGTACGCATCGCATTGTGGCGGCGGGTGATCTAAACCTGTTCTACGGTTACGGCGACAACGGAGATTCGTACTGGGAGGCTCGCTATCGATCCGTGTTCGACAGGATGAACGCTATTGGCATGGAATTCATCGGGCCGCAAGCGCCTAATGGACGGCAGGCGGAGGCCCCACCACCGGGTCAACCGGCCGACTCGTTGAACGTTCCAACGTTTTGTCCTGTCGGCCAAACACCGGCGCAGGCACGGAACCAGCTTGACTTCGCTTTCGCTTCTCGCGGGTTTCATGAATCGATCAATGTTCGTGCCTTGAATGAAGTCGACGAATGGGGATCGAGCGATCACTGCCGGATTTTGATTGAGGTTGAGGGCTGAGTAACGACAGACAATGCCGATGCGGGGAGGATATGACTGATTCCGATAACGATAGCCTGCTCAGCTATATTGCCGTTCGTCGTGGTGTCGGACTAGAGGATGTAGCGACGGACGCGCTTAGCTTCATTCTCAACCGGTCGGCCTCGGCGCGAACTGCGATGTCAGACTTATTAGCAGACGATAGGGGGCCGCTGCCCATCGCATCAGCGAATACCCAAGAGTTTCTTGAGTCGTCCGGTGCCTACCCTGACATGGGGCTGTGGGATGCCGACGACAATATATTGGCGTTCGTTGAAGCCAAGTTCTGTGCTGAGTTGACCCGCAATCAGCCAGTCACGTATTGGGAGGCGTTGCCAACGGACAAGCACACTGTACTCTTATTTCTTGTTCCACAGTCCCGCGTTGACGACAATTATCTGTGGGATCAATTAGTGGGCCGACTGCAAGAGGCGGGGCATGAGTTGGATGCGCCAACCCGAAGTAAGAACGTCATCTCCGCAGCGTCCAAAGAAGATCAGCGGTGTCTGATGCTGACTAGTTGGGAGTACCTGCTCCAGAAATCGGCAGACAGGGTTGAGCAGGCTAAAGACGCGCAAGCTGCGTTTGAGATCGCCGAACTCAAGATGCTTGCAACAAAGGCTGCAGAGGGTGTTTCAACTGACAAGTACGAGGCGGTCAAGCAAGTTACCGAGGATGTAGTGGATCGCTTGGTGCAGGCAGGTTGGGCGAACAGGGACGGGCTATCGTGGGGGACAGGATTTGGATTCTTTCGCAGGTTTCTGCGGCTGGGAGGAGCATCCGCTTTTCTCATAAGGACCGACGACGCGCTGAAGTGGATGCCTGAGATACCACTGTGGCTCGCCTTCTACGACGGCAACACTGATGTAAGCGCGACTGAAGTGCGCACCAGATTGGGAGACAAGGTCTATTCCGGAAGCGAACTGCAAGATTGGGCAGAGGTAATCGTGCCGATAACCCTACGAGCGGGCATAGACCTTCGGTCCGCTCGTGACGCAATCATCGCCAAACTCGAATCCATCGCCAGGATCATTGATCCAGATGGGCCGACGTATCAGTGAGGCTTAGAGTGGTAGGCGCATGACCATCCCCACTGCGGAAGATTGGCTAAGCGCGTTTGAAGGGGCGCCTTCATTGGCGCAGGATGCCGACTTGCTGGAGCATGTACGGCAACGGTTTCAGGGGAAGTACCTGGAGACGATTATGCGAGCGCGGAACGACTTGGCCGCAGATCGCGCGTGGGAGGGGTTCTATTTCTGGATGGTCTTTCCGGAGACGAACCGCAAGCCGTTTGAGATTCCGCCGGACGAGGCCAGCGCGCTGTTGGAGTCGCTAAAGCTGTTGGTGTCTCGGCTGCGGGCGGGCCTGCGGGCGCAAGGGTCTAGCCAAGCTTGAACGGCAGGCCGCGGATCTTCTTGCCGGATGATAGCTGGCGCATCATCTTGCGCATCTCCCCGAACTGATTCAGCAGGCGGTTCACGTCCGCAGGTTGTGTGCCGCTGCCCCGAGCGATGCGCTTCCTCCTGCTGCCGCCAATGATGTCCGGCCGCTGCCGCTCTTCAGGGGTCATGGATAGTACGATGGCTTCCACGCGCTTGATCTGTTTCTCGTCGAACGCGTCTGTTGGAAGTTTGCCTTTCATTTGGGAGAAACCGGGGATCATGTCGACCAGATTCGCCATGCCGCCCATGTTGCGCAGTTGGTTCATCTGCTCCAGGAAATCGTTGAGGTCGAAGGTGGCGGTGCGGAGCTTGCGCTCCATCTCCTGGGCCTTTTCCTCGTCGATGGTCTGCTGCGCCTTCTCGACAAGCGTGACGACATCGCCCATGCCGAGGATGCGTCCCGCGAGCCTGTCCGGGTAGAACGGCTCCAGCGCGTCCATGCGCTCGCCGACGCCGATGAACATCACGGGCAGGCCGGTCACGGACGTGATGGACAGGGCTGCGCCGCCACGCGCGTCGCCGTCCATCTTGGCCAGCACGAGGCCGGTCAGCGGCACCTGCCGATGGAACTCCTCGGCGGCGTTGACGGCGTCCTGCCCGGTCATGGCATCGACGACGAGCAGGACTTCGGCGGGGTTGAGCGCCTTGCGCACGTCCGCAAGTTCTTTCATCAACTCATCGTCGACCTGCAGCCGTCCGCCAGTATCGAAGATGTGCCAGTGGGCGTTGGCATCGCGGGCGGCGGTAAGGGAGGATTTGGCGACTGCGACGGCGTTGGAGTTGCCAGGCTCCGCATGAACAGGAACGTTGATCTGGTTACCAAGCGCGGTCAACTGTTCGATGGCGGCAGGACGGCGCACGTCGCCCGCGCCGAGTGAGACGGCCTGTCCCTGTTGCATGAGGTTTGAAGCCAGCTTGGCGGCGGTTGTCGTTTTGCCGGAGCCCTGCAGACCGACGAGGAGGATAGTGGCGGGGCGGTTATTGCCCGCGTCGAGGCTGCGATTCTTCTTGCCGAGAACGTCCGTTAGTTCCTCTTGCACGATCTTGATGATCTGCTGGACGGGTGTGACGGACTGAAGGACCTCTTCACCGACAGCGCGGTCACGAATGCTCTGTTGGAGTTCGCGCACGACGCGCAGGTTGACATCGGCTTCGAGGAGGGCGCGTCGAACCTCGCGCAGCGCCTCTTCAACGTCCGCCTCGGTAATGCGTCCGCGGCCGGAGAGTTTGTTGAAGACGCCGGTGAGTCGTTCGGTTAGTGCCTCAAACATTGTTCTCTAAGTGTAACGGGTGGGAAGGTCCCAACAACTTGTCATTCTGAACGAAGCTTCAGTGAAGTGAAGAATCTAAGAATTTGCTAACGCCTCCCAATTCGTCTTACCCGTCAACATCTTGGATTCTTCACTGCGCTCAGAATGACAGGGCGGGGTGGAGCGATAGTTATGTTGTGGGCTGTCGTTCTTGCAGCCGCTGCAAGAGCTTGCTATATGCGAGCAGTTGGGCAATATCAAATGTCATGTGTGCCCAAGAACTATCACGTAGCACTGCTCTCGCCGATACTTCACCTACATCTTTATGAGAGAGTGTGTACTTGCGAGCCTTCCAGCCGTCCGCAACTTTCATCGGTTCACTCGCCCCTCCTATGAAGGACAGGTCATTATCGGAAAGCGCAGCAATTTGGTGCATGATTTCCATGCGCTTACTGATGATTGGGTTATGTCTGAGATGAGTATCGTACTCCTCGTCAAATAAGAGACTGTCGATAGCCTCCCCTCTTTCTCCGACAGGAACCTCTCCAAGCTCATCTGCATGCTCGTCCAACACCGATTGAGCCCGCTCCGCAAAATCCTTCCTTGCAAGCCAGTTGCCAATGATGCCATCAACGACCGTCAAAGCTATTTCCTCGTCGAGATTCTGGAACTCGTCTGATGCGACAACATGGTAGGGAAAAACATTCTTGCGTGCGTATTCAAGCTTCTTGTCGAATTTCTCCTTGCGATGAGGATCATCATCCGCAGTTCTTATTTGTTGATACCGCCCATGAACGTCATCGAATCCTCCACCCAGACCATCGAAGTCGATTGCAAGGAGGGGCTGCCCCTTTTCAGTGCAGAGCACATAATCAATGCTGGTCGTGAAGAAGAGATGGTCCCAATCAGGCTCCCGTTCGAACAGTATTGAAAATGGGACGTTGGAGAATAGCATGTACCTCTGTCCCCAAGTCCGTTCAATCGAACGGAATCCGCTCGCCTCGCCTGCGCTGCCAAAGATCGACTTATTGACGCTCATTGTGTTATCCCACTTGCTTGCTGACAAAAATTGGAGCGGGCGATGGGGATCGAACCCACGACATTCTGCTTGGGAAGCAGACACTCTACCACTGAGTTACGCCCGCTCACTGGATACGGCGTAGGACTATGTATGCGCTCACGGCATCCCGTTGTCAAGGAATTTTGAAGTTCGCGATCAGGCCTGGTGTATGAAGTAGAAGAATTGCCGCGTTCCTGCATGAGTGTTCATATGCCGTGGTTGCCCGTGTTTTCATTGGCCTACATCATGGATGGAGACAAGTCTTGAGACCAGGCGCACGGGAGACGCATCGAGTTGGATCAGGAAACGTTCAACAGCTTGCTGTCACGACGGGGAGGCCTGCAGCACCCGTGGAGCAGTATCGCGCCGCCGCCGGAGGGAACGATCGGGTTTGGCGCCGGTGTTCCTGACCCCGAGACTCTGCCGTTGGAACAGCTCGATGAAGCGGCGCAAGCCGTGATTGCCGAAGAGGGAATTGCGTCGCTGCAGTACGGCTCGTCGATGGGCGATATCAGTCTGCGGGAGCAGATTGCGGAACGGGTGACGAGACTGCACAGAGTCGAGACAATCCCGGAAAACGTCGTTATCACGACCGGAGCCTCGCAGGCGTTGGATATCGTCTGCGCCACGTTCATCGACCCTGGCGATGTGGTGATCACAGAGAATCCGGCTTTCACCGGCTCGCTGTGGACTTTCCGGGCGCATGGCGCGCGGCTCGCGCCCGTCTCGTCCGGAGCGAACGGACTGGACATCGATGAACTGGAGCAGACTCTCTCAGAGCTGCGCGCGGCGGGCGACCGTCCAAAGCTGATCTATCTCACGCCTGACTATCAGAACCCCACCGGGGTGCAGATGCCGACCATGTTGCGCAGGCGGCTGGTCGAACTTGCCGCGAATGCCGACTGCCTGCTTGTCGAGGACGCGGCGTATGCAGAGGTGGGCATCGACGGCATCGACACGCCGTCACTGCTGTCTCTCGCGCCGGAGCAGACGGTGCAGGTGGGCACGTTCAGCAAGGTGATCGGCCCGGGGCTGCGAATCGGTTGGCTCACAGGTTCGGCACCCGCCGTTCAGCATGCGGCGGCTAACCGGACAGACATGGGGACAAGCGTGACGCTGTCCCGGATGTTGGCGCGATTCCTTGCTAATGATGAGCTTGATGCGCATCTCAATCGAGTCCGGGAGGTGTATCGAGGCAAGCGTGTCGCATTTAGCCTTGCCGCCCGGGAGAACCTTGGGCCACTGGCGCGGTGGACTACCCCGGCGGGCGGTTTCTTCTTCTGGATTGAGGCGCCAGAAGGCGTGGACGTGTCCCGCCTATGGGAACTGGCGCGCGAAGAGCGGGTGTCATTCGCGCCCGGGCACCGCTTTTTCGTCGAGGATGAGCCGCCCATGCGTTACATGCGGTTCGCGTTCAGCGAGGCGTCCATCGATAACATCAACGAAGGGCTGCGACGGCTTGGCCGTGCAGTTGAGCGCCTGCAGGACGAGAGCCAGAGGCGACTGTTCTAGGCGGGGTCTGCCAGGCGGCGGGCCGTGTTACCAGATCGTATCTATTCCGGGAGATGCGGAAAGAGTCTCGTCACGAGTGATTACCGGTGCGGCAAGTAAGACTGATTCCGCGGCGATGAGACGGTCGTGCATTTCCGGAATTTCCGGGAACAGGCTCAGCCTCTCCAGCTGTGGCCGCCCCAGATCCGACAGCCGGAAGTCTTCTCGGCCGGCTAGCGTGTCGAGCAGGGTGGTCGGAGCGAGAGTTTGTCCGAGTTTCGCGGAAAGATAGTATATCTCCGCCACAACGATGGCCGGAATGGTGATGAGCGCGTTGCCAGACTCTGCCAACCGGAAGATGGCTGACGCTGCGGGGCTCAAGAGTTCCGGAGACCGCAAGTACCACCATAAGGCGTGGGTATCTGCGATGTATGAGCTTGTGCTACTTTGCATGCTCGTTTACGGTCTGCTGTGATTCCGGAGGGAATCGTCCCCAGACCTTCTTGGCCTCCAGGAAGTCCTCGTATGTCGCAACAGGAAGATTCTCCATAGCGCCTTTCAGGGTTTGTCGCGATGCTTCCCCAAAGCCTGACTGTGGGATAGGTGTGAGTTTCGCGCATGGTTTTCCCCGGCGCGTAATGATTACTTCTTCGCCGTCGTCAAGATTACGCAGTATGTCGCTGACTCTGGTCTTGAACTCTCGTACGCCATATGTGGTCATGTTCAGCCTTTCAAGTAGTCATCTCCAACACGATGCTATGACCACATTGTATCGCTTTCTATGCTTGGCAGCGGGTCCTCTTCCGGCCTTCATTCGAGAGAAATGGTAGGCACATGAATCAAAGAGGGAGGTGACTAGGGGTCTGCCAGGCGGCGGGCTGTTGTGATGAAGCCGGTGTGGGCCACCATGCGGTGGGCGGGACGGAGTGTGTTCGGGCCGGCGTCCCAGGAGCGCAGGGCGATCTCAAACTGCTCGATCAGATCAAAGACGGGGTCGGTGTCCAGGTCCTGCCAGAGCCGATGCAGCTGCAAGGTCGTTGGCACAAAGGCCAAGAAGATACCGCCCGGCCGCATTGCCTGCCGCGCATGGGGGATGACACGCGAGGGCTCCGGCAGATCCAGTACTACCCGATCCACGTCTTTTTCTATGATGCCGTTCGCGTAAATGTCGGAGACGTGAACTGTGAGTTGATTGGCTGAATCATCGGGCAGAAAGTCAGTGACATTGCTCTGAGCCAGCTTGGCGAAGTCCTCTCGGGTTTCGTAGGAATAGACGTGGCCGGAATCGCTGACGGCCTGCAGCAGGGCAATGGTCAACGCGCCTGAGCCGATGCCGGCTTCCACCACCCGCGCGCCGGGCCGAATATCCGCGTACGTGAGAATCGCGCCGATGTCCTTTGGGTAGATGGGCGTCGCGCCGCGCTTCATCGTGAGGATGTAGTCGGCGAGCGTCGGTCTTAGCGCCAGGTAGACGCCACCGCGCTGAGACGTCCTGAACTCGCTTCCTTCAGGCTGTCCAATCATGTCGTCGTGGGCGAGGATGCCTGCGTGGGAGTGGAACTCGCCGCCCTCGTTGAGCGTGACAAGGTACTTGCGGCGCTTGCGGTCGGTGAGCAGAACGATGTCACCGGGGCGGAATGCGCCTGCCGTTGTCTGTGAGTTATCGGGTTGGTTCGTCATGGCAAGAATGATGGGCAAAGAAAAAGCCCCGGCAACGACCTATTTTCCACAGAGGGCTGCCCCTCCAGTATCGTCGGCGCTGAAACGTTTCACTTCCGTGTTCGGGATGGGAACGGGTGGGTCCGCTTCGCCAGAGTCACCGGGACATCGACCATAGTACAGCATCATGGGCGTGCGGGGTAGACGGGCAGATGGGGTGCCATCCATGTATCATGTGCTAAACGTTGAAGCGTGGGTAGTAGGGGGCGGCGCGTTGCCGCGATTCGGTTCCCCTGAGGGTAACTCCGATGCCGATTTTTCGATACGGCCGATGGGATAACACGCAGGAGCCTTTCGGCGCAGCGCCGGAAGACCTGATGGAGGCCATCTCAGACGACCTCGCGACCCACGGAGATATCCGCCGCGCCCTGCGCCGCATGATGATGCGCGGCTATGACATGCAGGACGGTCGGAACATCGACGGTATTCGCCAGATGACGGAGCGTCTCCGCCAACAACGTCAGGACTACATGGATCGCTACGATCTCAACTCTGTGCTGGATGGAATTCGCGAGAAACTGCAGGAGATCCGTGACCTCGAACGGGACACCCTCGAACAGCGTAGGCAGGAAGCGCACGATGCGATGCGGGACGCGCCTGACGCGAATCAGGACGGCGGGAACGCTCCATCGGAATCACAAGACGGCCAATCCGGTCAGCAGGACTCGGACAACATGCAGTCCGGCTCAGGTCGGCAGGCGGCGGAAGAAGAGCTTCAACGATTCCTTGAGCAGCTTGAACGCGAGCTGAACAGCGGTGGACGGCAGAGTCAGGACAACGAGGACGGATCGGAGTCCGGTCAACAGTCCGGCGGTCAGCAGGGTGACCAACAGCAGGGCGCGGGGCAGCGCTCAGAGCGCGGGAAGGGCATGGACCGAATGACGGCGCAAGCCCTGGAGAATATGGCCCAACGCAAGATGGACTTCATGGACTCGCTGCCCAACGACCCCGGCGGCGCTATCAAGGAACTCAGCGATTACGACTTCATGGACGAAGAGGCGCGGGAGAAGTTCCAGGAGCTACTCGATTCGCTCCGCCAGCAGGCCGCGCAGTCCTATATGCAGAACATGATGCAGCAGATGCAGAACATGACGCCTGAACAGATGGAAGCAAACAGGGAGATGATGCGCGACCTGAACGATATGTTGCGCGACTACGCCCAGGGAAATGATCCCAAATTTGACGAGTTCATGGACAAGTGGGGCCAGATGTTCGGCGACAACCCGCCCCGGGACATCGACGAACTGCTGGATCGCCTGATGGAGCAGATGGCGCAATTCCAGTCATTGATGGACAGCTTGCCGGAAGACATGCGCCAACAGCTGCAGGAGACGATGGAGGCAGCACTCAATGACCCTGAACTGATGCAGGAAATGGCGGAACTCTCATCCCTCATAGATTCCCTGATGCCAATGCAGGAGATGCGGCAGAACTACCCGTTCGCCGGTGATGAGTCGCTGTCGTTGCAGGAGGCCATGCGCCTGATGGATCAGTTGCAGCAGATCGACGATCTTGAAGCCCAGCTTCGCGGCGCCGAACGCCGCGGCGACATTGATGAAATCGACCGGGAACAGGTAGAGAATCTCATCGGTGAGGATGCCGCGCGCGACCTCGATTGGCTTCGGCAGTTGCAGGAGCAGCTCGAAAAGGCGGGCTATATCCGGAAGAACGGCGACAGACTGGAACTAACACCAAAAGGTATCCGCAAGATCGGCGAAAAGGCACTCAAAGACATCTTCAACAGGCTGCGGAGCGCCGGTATCGGCGCGCATGAGATGCGAAAGAACGGCCTGTTTGGCGAGAAGGATGAGGAGTCCACGAAGATCTATGAATTCGGGGACCACTTTGACGTCCACATGTCGCGGACGGTCAAGAACGCCGTCATGCGGAGCGGTCCCGGCACACCACTTACGATTGCCCCCGACGATTTTGAAGTCTATCGCGACGAGGCACTGACGCAGGCGAGCACGGTGATCTTGCTTGACCAAAGTCGTTCTATGGCCATCAGCGGCAGCTTTGACGCGGCCAAGCGGATGGCGCTCGCGCTCCACACGCTAATCAAGATGCAGTTCCCGCGCGACAACCTGTATGTTGTCGGATTCGCCGACTATGCGTGGGAACTCAAGGGTGATGAGCTGATCAAGGCGACGTGGGGTGGGTATTCCCCCGGCACGAACATGCAGCACGCGCTGATGATCTCACGTCAGCTGCTCAACAAGCATCGGTCCAGCACGCGGCAGGTGATCATGGTGACGGACGGCGAGCCGACAGCCCACCTTGAGGGGGGCACGCCGTATTTCACCTACCCGCCCAGCCAACGCACCATCGATATGACGCTGCGTGAGGTCAAACGCTGCACGCAGGAGGGCATCACCATCAACGTCTTCATGCTGGAGATGGCCTACTACCTGGTCAATTTCGTGCGGCAGATGACCCGACTCAACCGCGGGCGGGCCTTCTTCACGCAGCCGGACAAGCTGGGGCAGTACGTGCTTGTCGACTATCTCAACAACAAGCGCAGCGCCATCGCCTCCTGATGCCTGCTTCCATTTCGCACACTACGGCATGACAAGCGGCATGGAGTCTGATCTGGGACGCATCTCCGCCGCGTTGGAAGAGTCCGCCGAACTCGCCAGCAAGTTCTCACCGTCTTCCGTCTATGTGCAGCATAAGGGCTGGGACGGCCCTGTGACGGAGGCCGACCACGCGCTCGATGAACTCCTGCGCGAGACACTGGTTCGTCCCGGGGAGGGGTGGTTGTCTGAGGAGACGCATGATGACGGCCACCGCATCGGCATGGAACGTGTGTGGGTCGTTGATCCCATCGACGGCACACGGGGCTTTCTGGCGGGACAGGCTGAGTGGTGCGTGTCCATTGGGCTGTCTGTGGATGGTGAAATCACTGCCGCGGGGATCCTGAACCCGTGGGCAGAAGAGACGTACCTGGCAGAACGCGGCGGCGCGACCACGCTGAACAGCGAAGCGGGACGTGTGACCGACCACGAACAACTGTCATCAGACGTGACGATTCTTGCGTCGCGCAGCGAAGTTCGAATGGGCCTGTGGAATCGCTTTCGCGGCGCGCCGTTCAAGGTGCAAATGATCGGCTCAATCGCGTACAAGATGGCGCTCGTTGCTGCAGGGAAAGCGGACGCCGTTATCAGCCTTGAACCGAAGAATGAGTGGGACGTTGCCGCAGGCGCGCTGCTGGTGGAAGCGGCGGGCGGCGTTGTGACGGACGGGAGTGGGCGTCCCTTGCAGTTCAATCGGAGGGATACGCTGCTTGATGGTGTGATCGCGGCAGGGCCGAATACCTATGCCGCCATTCGCGAAATGATGATGCACCGACCAGCAACGTCCACGAATCTCTGGACGCCGGGAGACTACTGAGGCACACCCGCACGGGGTGTTAAGGACTTAGCCGCTTCAAGTGGTTCAACCGGGGCCGTGGACGTGGCCCGCTTGACCGCCGCCGCCACCGGCCATTCCGGGGAATCCGAAACTGAGATCCGAGCTGCTGCTGGTGACGCCGAACTGCGAGATGACCTTGTAGGTGTCAGTGGAGCCGCAGCCGGGGCACTCAACCTCGCCCGGTTCTGCGTTGATGCTGCGGATCAGTTTCTCGAAACGGCCATCACAATCACGGCATTCGTATTCAAAGAGGGGCATTGCTCAAGCCCGCAGAGGTTTTTCTTAGGCGATGCAGCGGAACGGATCGTCCGGGCGCACGCGCTGGGGCTTCGGCATGGTGAAATCAGGAGCGTTGCTCTGCCAGACGCCTGTGACACCAACGGCGGACATCTTGCGCTCAACCTCTTCACTGTCGCAGGTGGGACAAGTCACACCGACGGGCGTGTTGTACCCGCGGACGAACTTGTCGAAGCTGTCGCCGCAGGTCTTGCAGCCGTATTCAAAGATGGGCATTTCCCTTGTGCCTCCGTGTAGCGGATTATAGTCGCCACACCACAGCGCGGCAAGTTGGGGCGTGGTTCAGTCTTGCGCCAATAACCAGGCGATGAGCGCGTCCAGAAAAGTGTCGCCGTAGGCGGGGCCGTGACTGCTGCCTACGCCTTCCCACAGTTCGATGGTGATTCCCTCGGCGCAGCCTGACTGTTGGCGGAATGCCTGCGTTTCCATGCCGGGCACGAATTGGTCGAAATCGTGGGTGGCGTATGGCTGAGCGTCCTGCGGCCAGTCGCAATCTGCGCGTTGACTCCAGCGCGTCACCATCTCCACGGCCCCGGCATAAAATGCCAACGTCTCGTCGTCCTTGGTGGCCGACTTGACTTGAGTTCCGGCGAACCGGATCACTGGATCCTCGTCGCCATGGATATGCAAAACGGACACAGGCGGCGCGTCCTCGCAGGCGGAGTCTTTGAGATAGCTGGTACCCGCCAGGCTGGCTATGGCCCGCAGGCCGGGCAGTCCCTTGCAGGCCATGTGGTACGACATGAACCCGCCGTTGGAGTAGCCGAAGAAGTAGACGTGGCCGAAGCTGGCGACCTCCCGCGCGCTTGCGACCAGTTCAGTCAGATACGCGACGTCATCCGAGCCGCCCTTGGCGTCCTCGCCGACCTTATCCGTGGGATTCCAGAAGCGGTTTCCCAGCGGGCTGAGTATTCCATTGGGCAACAGGAGAGCGAACCCATCCGTGTTGACGCGCTCATGGAGGGGAATGTACACGGTGTGACCTGCGGAGTTTCCGCCGAAGCCGTGGAGGGAAACGATGAGGGGAGTCCGGCCGTCGACGATTTCCGCAGGTGTCACCAGGACCGAGCGGTCTTGTCGTCCGACATGATCGATGTAGTGAACTGTGCCCCCGGCATCCCGCGCGAGCGTGGCGGTCATTTCAAGTACCGCGTCCGCCGTCAGCGGGTGTTCCTTGTATTTGTCAGTTGGCCAATGCTCCTTATCGGAAAAAGCCTTCTCCAGTTCGGCGGCGGCCTCTTCAAGTCCCTCGAACAAGTTGCCCAGGCCATCTACGAACTGCTCGGCGAGGGCCAGGTCTTCTTCCAGCGCGGTCAGCCGTTCATCCTGGGCCTCGATGACCATCTCGGCGGCCTCTAGGTCTTCGATCAGAATGGACTGCTCCTGTTGGAGGCTCGCGATTTCGTCCCTGAGTTCAGCGTTCTCATCCTCTAGCGCTTCAACGGACTGTTGCAGGGACCGGATTTTCCCCTCGGCCTCCGGTGGTCGCTCTTCGTCGCTGTCGCAAGCGACCATCGTTGCACTCAGCAAGATGACAACCGCCAGCGCCACGAGAGGGCGCAGAAAATGAAAGTCCAGGTTCATCATGTCCTGTGGACAGTATGTGGTTTACGCCGGATGCGCGCTACACAGGCTCCGGCGTGTGGCCACGCGCTTCCCGCGGAAAGACGGGCAGGGGATGACCCGCAGTGATGCGGAGGCTGACGCGCGCGCCAATCTCAATGGTGTTCGCGTGAGAGGCCATGGCGCGGCACACGACCCCTGAATCCAGTTCCACGCTGTAGTCGTAAAATGCTCCGCTGAAAATCCGCCCAACAACGCGACCGTTTCCAATGTCGTCCGCGCTGATAGACAGATCTTCCGGCCTCACCATCAAGTCGATGTCGGCCTCGACATCGAGCGTCAACGCGCCGCTCACCTCAGCCTCTCCAAGCTCCGTCAACACTCGCGATTCAACCGCTGTCGGCTCCGCCGGGATGAAGTCGGCCTCTCCGAGGAACGCAGCGACGAACCGATTGACGGGGCTGTGGAATGCCATGTCCGGCGCGCCGACCTGCTGGATGCGTCCCCGATCCATCACGGCGATAACGTCGCCCATGGATAGCGCTGCCTCTTGGTCGTGCGTCACGAACACAACGGTTATCCCTGCCTCATGGAGGATTTCGCGCACCTCCAGCTGCAAACGGGCACTCAGGTTGGGATCAAGGTTCGAGAATGGTTCATCCATAAGGAGGATCTTGGGCGAGGGCGCGAGCGCGCGGGCCAAGGCCACCCTCTGCCGCTCGCCGCCGGAAAGCTCATGCGGGCGGCGGTTACGGCGGTCAGATAGATTCACGAGGTCGAGCAGCTCATCGACGCGCTGCCCCCGGTTGGGCACGGTGCGCGGCAGACCATAGGAGATGTTTGATTCCACTGTCATGTGCGGGAAGAGGGCGTAGTCCTGAAACACGAAGCCCACGCTGCGAAATTCCGGCTGTACGAAAACGCCTTTCCCCGTGACCGGCCTGCCATCGACATCGATTGTGCCCTCATCCGGGCTTTCCAGACCTGCGATGACCCGCAACAGCGTAGTCTTACCGCATCCGCTTGGTCCGACGAGCGCGAGAATCTGTCCCTCTGTGACTTCGAGGGAAACGTCATGCGCCCCGGCACCGGAGGGCGTGTATTGCTTGGTTACGCCCACGCAGCGGAGCATGACGCGGGGCGGCTGGTTGATGTTTGTCATGCTTGCGCGGTCCTTCTTCGCCCGATGAGGAATATCATTGGGATTGCGGAAACCAGGACGAGCAACAGGGCGGGCAGCGCAGCCTGCGCAAAGAACGCCTCCGAGCTTGCGGCCCAAACCCGAGTTGCGAGATTACCGAAATCCAATGGACTCAAAAGCAAGGTCGCGGGAAGCTCCTTCATTGCGCTTAGGAAGACAAGCGCGCTTCCGGCCAGGATGCCGGGGCGCAGCAGAGGAACTGTAATTGTACTAAATACGTGTAAAGGGCGCTTACCAAGCGTTCTGCCCGCTTCCTCGACGCGCGGGTTGACCTGGAGCAAGGATGAACGCAGGGGGCCCATCGCCACCGGCACGAACAGCACGATGTAGGCAAATACAAGCATGACGTGAGTCTGATAGAGGGCAGGGACCAGTCGAGAACCAAAGAAAACAAGAGCGAGTGCAATTACCAGACCAGGAAGCGCGAAGCCCATGTGGCTCACTCGATCGATGACGCTGCTAAATGCCCCGGGGTAGCGGACGGCGAGGACGATAACCGGCAGCGCAACCGCGACGGCGATCGTAGCCGCGGCGCCCGATACGACCGCGGAGTTGATGGCGGGACCCCACACGGATCCCAGCTCCTCGCCTGCGCCTGCACCTCGAATGAGCCAGAACATGAGCACGGCCATCGGGATGATCAGGGCGAGGAGTGTTGTCAGTAAGCAGAGCGCAAGGGCGGGGTATTTCCATCTGCCCAGCGGCGCTGACAAGGCGTCGGCACCGCCAAGTTCCGCTTGATATGTTTCTTCCAGAGCCTGTTCGCCATGAACCCTTGTTGCGGCAAGGAATATCACGATGGCGAAGCCGACGAGGACGAGCGAAAGCGCCGCGGCGGCAGTGCGATCCACGTAGCTGGTGTATTGGACGTAGATGGCCCAGGTAAAGGTCTCGAATCGGAGCAACGAGACCGCACCGAAATCACTGATGGTGTAGAGCGCGACCAAAAGGCTGCCAGAGGCGAGGGCGGGCCGCAGTTGCGGCAAGGTGACGCGGAAGAACGTCTCCCACGGCCCCTTGCCCAGCGTGCGCGACGCGTCTTCAAGCGCACGGCCTGATCCTCTCAGGGCGGCGCGTACTGTCAGCAGAGGGTAGGGATATGCAACAAGAACCAGGACGATTACCGCGCCCGGGAGACCATAAATCGACGGAATGGTGTCGATGCCGAGGGGTTCTGCAACAAGGTCCTGCAGCATGCCTCGCGGGGCAAAAACGGAAACGAACAAGAACGCCATGATGTAGCTGGGAATGACGAGTGGCAGTACTGTCACGATGCTCCACACCCGCCTGAATGGCAGGTCCGTGCGCTCGATAAGCCAGCCTAGTGCCAACGCGAGCACTGCCGATCCGCCGGAGACAATGACGACGAGCGCCATGCTGCGGACGATGATTGCCGCCGTTCTTGGTCGAAACAGCAGGTCTGCCAGTGAATCCAGCCCGGCGTCGAGCGTCCGAATGAACAGGTAGATGATGGGCAAAAGCAGTGCAAGGCCGATGATGGACGTCGTGAGACTGAGCGTGTACGGCGGCCAGCGTCGTTGACGCCGGATCGCCCGGAGCCTTCGGATACTGGCCGCCGTCGCACTCATTACGGAAGGATTCCTGTCTCACGGAGCAGGTCGACTGTGCCCTCGAGGTCTCCGAGGTCTGCCATATCAACCGCTGGCGCGTTGATGTCTGCCAGCGGCGTTAGCAGCCGGTTTACGTTGACACCCTCAACAAGCGGGTATTCATAGGTCGAGCCAGCAAAGTATTGCTGGGCGACTGTGGACAGCATGAACTCGATGAACCTCGTCGCGTTCTCGTTGTTCTCCGCGCCGTCCAGCACTCCGGCACCGGCCACCAAGATGATGGCGCCAGGCCCGCCGCCGGTCAGATACGCGTTGCGCGCTGCGAAGCCCTCACCCTCTTCTGCCAGGAAGCGGTAGAGGTAGTAGTGGTTGACGAATCCCACGTCGATTTCACCCGCGCCCGCTGCTGCGACCGTAGGCGTGTTCTTGGGGTAGATCTGCGGATTGTTCGCCTTGATCCCCTCAAGCCATGCCCGCGTTTCGGACTCGCCCCAGACGACGCGCATGGCAGTCACCATCGCCTGGAATGAGCCGTTGGTGGGCGGCCAACCGATGCGGTCTTGCCACTTCGGATCCGTGAATCCACGCAGGTCGCTTGGCAGGTCACTCGGGGATACGCGGCGTGTGTTGTAAACGATGACGCGTGCTCGCCCGGACAGGCCGATCCATTTGCCGTCAGGAGAGCGGAAGTTGGCCGGAACCCGGCCAAGCACATCGTCCGGCAGTGTTGCGAACATGTCCTCTATGAGCGCAAGTCCACCGGGATCCTGGGCGAAGAAAACGTCAGCCGGTGTGTTGTCTCCTTCTTCAAGGATGGTGGCGGCAATTTCGGACGTGCTGCCGTACTTCACACTAACGTCGATGCCGGTGGCCTCGGCGAACTGCTCAATGATTGGGCCAACGAGGCTTTCGCTGCGGCCGGAGTAGACAACCAACTCACCCGGATCCGCTGCAACTTCCACAGTCTCAACGACTGTGACGGGTGTTGCCTCTATCACTATCGGAGTAGGCGTATCCATGGGCGGCGCGGTTGTAGGCGCCGGCGCAACAGTTGACCGCGGTGTGGGTTCTTCCTCACTTTCGCTATCGCAAGCGACCGCAGCCGCGACCAATAGCAGGACTCCAATGAGTCCAATCAGTAACCGAAACATGGTTAACCTCCAATTGAACGAAGAATGAATTTTCGACGTCAATTGGAGCGTCCGGTAATCGGGGCAATCGGCACGCAGACCTTAATCTCGGGCGGCTGCGTCTGTGGGAGTGGCGGATAACGGTCGGTCCATGCACCACCGTCTCGTGGGATGGGGCGAGTTGTTCCGGGGTGGATGCCTGGTTTTCTGTGCACCCCTTCTCCGGCTGGTAATGCCAGCTTCCAACTTGTGACGGGACACAGGACTCCGGCGTGATTGGAGAAACATGGCCACCCCGACGCCTGCGAGCAAGGGAGGCGAGGGCGACTATGGTCCTGACACAGGCAGGCGTGACAGCCGGCGGAGCGCCTGCCGAGTCTGGACCGTCGACCCGAAGGCTGAGGACGATTGGGGTGACGGAAGGTGATGCTTCGGACTGTTCCGTGGAACGTGTCGCGAGAAGTGAGGAGGCACGCAAACGCAGAAGCGTTCGTGTGCAACTGAGGAAGTCCGGAGGCGCGTGCTCAGACGTGGCTTGAGCAGGTATGGCCTCCGGCCTGGCGGTGAGGTGCAGGAGATTCACAGCCCGCCGCTCTCTCTAGCGCAGGTCATGAGCCTCTCTCGCGCTCACGTTCTTCGCGCGCCTTGGCGGAACGCGGTCCAAACGGCTCCGGTTGGAACGGCTCATCGCGCTTGCGGATGAACGCACGGAGACCGCCTTCCTGACGCGCCTCCTCAAGTGGTCGGGTGTATTCCTCGCGCTTGGAGATGATAACGGCGGCGGCAAGCTCAGAGTTGTAGCGCATGACGTTGTGTATGCCCTGCATCTCAATGCCGCGCATGGCGACGGCGAGGTTGATCTTGACCGTCTCCGGGCTGACGAGAGCTAGCCGCTCTGTCAGTTGGAACGCCTCTTCCAGCGCGTCGTCCTTTGTCGGCACGACTTTGTTGACGATGCCGATGCGGAGTGCCTCCTGAGCGTCGATGTGGTCGCCGGTGAGCGCGTAGCGCAGTCCGTTCTTGTAGCCGGCGTGGTGAATCCAGATGTAATTGTCATCCGAAATCATGCGGACCTCGACCTGCCCAAAGACGGCGTCCTCCGCCGCGATGGTGATGTGCGAGGTCAGCGCGTACCACGATCCGCCGCCCATGCACCAGCCGCTAACGACGGCGATGATCGGCGTGTCAATCTCATCAATGACGCGGGCGATGCGGCCGTGTTCCTTTTTCCAGAAACGCGTGCGCCAGCGGTCGATCTCCGCGGCGACGTTGGACCCTTTGGGAAGGCCATATGGCCATTCGTAGTCGGCGCCGCCGCCGGCGATATCGAACCCTGCGGAGAAGGCTTGACCCGCTCCGGTGAGCACGATGGCGCGCACCTCGGGATCGGCGTCGGCGGCGTCGAGGGCGTGGTGAAGCTCGATGTCCAGTTCGTCCGAGATGGCGTTCATCACCTCGGGGCGGTTAAGCGTGATGAGCACGCCGCTGCGCTGTTTCTCATAGAGCAGATTCTGGTAATCCATGAGCCCCCCAAACCTTGCCACCGAACCCGTCTGACTGCCCTATATTAATGCAGCTTAATATCAAAGGCAACAGGGTGCCAGCGACGGCCTTCGTATTGATGCAGTCAGTGTGCCTGAAGGTAGGCACCGATGGCAGAAAGAGGTGGATCAGGACAATTCGGCGACGGCCTGCGATGGGCTGATGGCGCGGATGGGGGAGTTCCGGTAGTCATCCGTGTTCCGGGTGACGATCAGCCGCGCTCCTGCCGCGATGGCGGCGGCCACCTGCATGGCGTCTTCGAAGTCGCTCATGGGGAGAGAGAGGGCACGGAACAGGTCTTCATTGGAGGTTGGGACAATCGTGACGATTCTAGCGAGATCCTCAATGTATGATCGGATTCCCGGGCCTTCAGGTTCTGGTTCCGCAACGTAATGCAGATTGGAAATGGTATGCCAAGCCACACACGCCGCTTCGGCCCCCGCGCTGATGAGATTAAGGAACCGTGTGGATGCCTCGCTGAATGGCTCGCGGACATCGATCACGTCAACAAGGACATCCGTGTCGATGTGGATCATCGCAAGTTGTACTTCTTGACCAAGTATTCGTAACGCGGATCTCCAGTTCGTTCGGCCAACTGGAACTTTCCGCGCCACTTCGTTCCGAAGGGCAGGTCATCGCCGCCGGTTGCCTCCCTCAAGGATTGCTCAATGAGAGCCGATAGTGAGACACCCTTTGACCTCGCGTGCCGCTTCGCGAGAGGGATAAGCTCCTCGTCTATGGTGATGGTTAGCTTGTGCTTCATTGGTGTTTCCTTTGGAAAGATACGTACACGTATAACAATTAGTAGTATACGTATATCTCCTCAAAGCCGCAAGAAAGTACTCAAAGACTTAAGGCCAGCCGTCAGTGCTCGTTTTCATCTTCGCCGCCCACGTTGCCCCAACGGGCGACGCCGAGGCGCCAGATGACGACCAAGTTGGTAAGGATGGCGATGACGGCCAGCGTGGCCACGCCCTGCCCCATGATTGCGCCGATCATAATCACGAACAGGCGCAGATCGCGTGAGGCGAGCGCGCCGGGAAGGCCCTCAAAAGGCTGGCCGAATGTTGCTTCTGCCCGTGCACGGCTGTAGCTGATCATCAGCGAGCCAACGATTGCCGCAAGGGCAGCCGTCGAGACCACGGGGATCGACACGTCCGGTTCGAATGCATGGGACCAGTAACCCAGTCCGGCCAGGATCAGAACGTCCGCGTATCGATCCAGCAGGGCATCAAAGAATCCGCCGAATCGGCTGGCCATGTCCTTGGCACGTGCCAGATCGCCATCGACGCCGTCGACGATAGAGGATGCTTGGACGAGAACACCCGCCCAGATGTTGAGGTCGTAGTAGAAGAGCGCGGCCGCCGCAACCGCCATCAGGAACGCGAAGAGCGAGACTTGGTTTGGCGTGACGGGCGTATGGACGAGCACCCGCGCAATGGGGCGCGAGAATCGTCGGTTCAGGTACCGGGAGACGAAGCCTTCGTGCATGCGCCGGCGCTACGTGACGTACCCGAGCGCCTCGCGGACCAGCTTCAGGTCTTCCCACGTATCCACGTCGAACCAGAAAGCGCCTTCAACGTCGTGGGCATGGAGAGCGTTGCCGGAGAGGATCATGCGCGTCACGGCCTGGCTGAGTTCGTCGTGGGAACTGTCCTCTACAAGCTTGGCCTCTATGGCCTCAAAGATGGCGGGCGTGAACCGGAAGACGCCGCAATCGATACCGTTCCAGTTCGGCAGGTTCTTGCCGATTGCCACGATGTGACCGTGATCATCCACGCTGACGCGTGTTCCTTCCTCGACATCACGGTCGTCGGGGTCAAAATCCACCGCGAGCGCATTCAGATGCCATCCGTTCTCATTTGCCCCGTCGATGAGCCCCATGATGATATCTGACGAGGGCATGTGATCGGCCATGGACAGGATGAAAGGTTCTGGGCCGACCTCATCTTTCGCGGTGAGGACGGAAACGGCGTTTCCGCGATGGTGCTCTGTGTTCATGACATACGTGATGTTGGCGCCGCGCATTGATCCATCTCCAAGCACGTCCTGCAGCGCCTGGCCTTCATGGCCAATGACGATGCAGATGTCTGTTATGCCGGCCTGTTGAATCCCATCAAGTGTGTAGTCAATCACCGTCTGCCCGTTCACAGGCAGGAGCGCCTTGTGGCGGATACCGTATTGGTTAAAGCGGGACCCATGTCCCGCTGCCAAAATGACAGCCTTCATGCGAATCTCCTTTGTGTGGCGGCGAGGCTCTATTCCCCACTCGAGCCCTTCGCGGCCAAGAATCGTCGGCTAACGCCGAATGGGGTAGTCTATCACGTAATCAAAAAAGAAGTGCAATCCGGCGAATTTGCCGTCGCCACCAAGTAGACGAACCCGAGAGCACAAGCCGATGTGACGGCTGATTCCCTAACGCGCGGTTACGAGCGCGGCTCCTTCAACCTTCTTGAGCACCTCGGCGAGCGAGAGATTCTTATCGCGTAGCTGGGCCGGCAGCGCCTTCCAGAACATTGCGCGGTATTTCGGCCAATCGGCGAGGATTTCCGCGGAGCGCTTGCTGCCCGTCGTCTCTGCATGGCGCTCAATGAGCTCCAGCACGTGCCGCTCGTCGTCATCGTCTTCAAGCCTGTCCAGAACAAGCAGTTCCTGGTTGTAGAGCGAGGGGAAGTCTCCGTTCTCGTCCAGAACGAACGCCGCGCCGCCGGACATGCCGGCGCCGAAATTACGCCCCACGGTCCCGAGTACGACCACTATGCCGCTGGTCATGTACTCGCAGCCGTGATCCCCGACTCCTTCCACAACGGCCTGCGTGCCGCTGTTGCGCACTGCGAACCGTTCTCCTGCTCGTCCGGCAACATAGAAATACCCGCCCGTGCCGCCGTAGATGCAAGTGTTGCCGATGATGGAGTTCTTGTGCGACTCGAAGGTTGCATCGGCAGGTGGCCTGATAACGAGCTCGCCTCCCGCCATTCCCTTGCCGACGTAGTCGTTCGCCTCGCCCGTCAGCGTCATCCGCACTCCCTCATTTAGGAACGCGCCAAAGCTCTGTCCGGCGGAACCGGTGAATGAGAGGTCGATTGTGCCGGGGGGCAGCCCCTTGACGCCGTACCGGTGCGCGATGGCTCCCGAGATGCGCGCACCGACTGTGCGCTGCGCGTTCCTGATGTCATAGGACAGTGCGACGGGATTCCTGCTCTCAATCGCGCCTGTAATCTCCGAAAGGATGCGGTCGTCGAGCTTCTCGTCGTTCGGCCTGTCGTTGCGATCTTGTTCATTGCTTACCGGGCGCTGGAAATCAGGATCGGCGGGGGCAATCAACTTGAGCGCGTCTACAAACCTGGCGCGCTCGAACTCCTCAATGTCCGGGCGCAGCATCAGGAACTCCGGGTGGCCGATGATCTCATTCAGCGAGCGCACACCGATGCTGGCTAGGATCTCACGGACCTCCGTTGCGACGAAAGTGAAGTAATTTACGACATTCTCAACGGAGCCGTTGAATTTGGCGATCAAATCGTCCCTTTGCGTGGCCACCCCGACGGGGCAGCTGTTCAGGTGACACTGGCGCGCCATTTCACAGCCCAACGCGAGCAGAGCGACCGTCCCAAATCCGACTTCATCCGCGCCGAGCATTGTGGCGATTACGACGTCACGCCCCGTGCGGATTCCGCCGTCCGTGCGCAGCCTGACGCGGCCGCGCAGGTCGTTCATCACAAGTACCTGCTGCGCCTCCGTCAAGCCCAGCTCCCAAGGCGTGCCGGCGTTCTTTATGGATGACAGCGGGCTTGCGCCCGTGCCGCCCTCATGGCCGGAAATCTGGACCTTGTCCGCGTAGCCCTTGGCGACGCCTGCGGCGATGGTGCCAACGCCCGCCTCCGCCACCAGCTTCACGCTGACCTTGGCACGGGGGTTGACCGTCTTGAGGTCATAGATGAGCTGCGCCAGGTCCTCAATTGAATAGATGTCATGGTGCGGCGGCGGCGAGATCAAAGTGATGCCGGGCTGCGTGTGCCGGAGGTATGCGATGTACTCAATGACCTTGTGACCGGGCAACTGTCCGCCCTCGCCGGGTTTGGAGCCCTGCGCCATCTTGATTTCGATTTCTTCGGCCATGGCGAGATATTCCGGTGTGACGCCAAATCGGCCTGACGCAATCTGCTTGATCTTGGAGTTGGCGTTGTAGCCGCGTGTCAGGCCACGGAACCGCCGCGGATCCTCGCCGCCCTCGCCCGTGTCAGCCGCGCCGCCGATGTGGTTCATCGCCATCGCCAGCGTCTCGTGGGCGGGTGCGCTCAACGCGCCAAGCGACATCGCGCCCGTTGTGAAGTGCTTCCAGATCTCTTCGATCGGCTCCACTTCGTCAATGGGGATTGGCTCGCGTTTCTTGTTGAATCTGAGCACGTCCCGCAGCGAGGAGACGGGCCGATTGTTCAGCGCATCACGGTAGGGAACATAGTCCTCGTAGTCGCCGGAGCGAACGGCCTTGTGGAGCGTGCGCACGACGACGGGGTTGTTGGCGTGGAATTCGCCGCTCTTTCGGTAGCGGATGAATCCGTGGTCTTCGAGCTTGGACTTCGGCGTCAGGTCCGAATTGAAGGCGCGCTCATGCCGGGCGAGGACGTCCGTCGCGAGCTCGCGGAATCCCAGGCCGCCCACCTGCGACGGCGTGCCCGTAAAGCACTTCTGAATAATATCGTCGCTCAGGCCGATTGCCTCGAATATCTGCGCGCCGTGGTAGGACGTGACCGTAGAGATGCCGATCTTGGACATGATCTTCAGCACGCCCTTATTGGCCGACGCCTGGTATTTGGCGAGGGTGTAGTCTTCGTCCTCCTCCTCGCTGAACTCTCCGCGATTGAAGAGTTCGCGCAGGCTCTCCCAGATGAGGTAGGGATTGACGGCGCTCGCGCCATAGCCGATAAGCGCCGCGAAGTGGTGTACCTCTCGCGCCTCGCCGGTATCGCACACAAGGCTCGCCTTCATGCGTTTGCCGCGTCGGATGAGGTCATGATGGACTGCCCCAAGGGCCAGCATCATGGGGATGGGCGCGTGGCGCTCGTCGACTGCCCTATCCGACAGGATGATGATTGAATGTCCCGCATCCACCGCGGAGACTGCCTGCTCGCACAGATCATTGATCGCTCGCTCCAGCGCGTCCGGCCCGTCCTCAGCGGCAAAGACGACCGGCAGGGTGACAGACGAAAGGTTCGGTGAGTCGACAGTGCGGATGGCGTCCAGTTCGTGGTCGCGGATGACGGGGCCGGGGATGGCGAGCAGATGTGCCGCCTCTTCCCGCTCCCGCAGCATGCTGTCACGGGGCCCGAGGTATGTCTCGGCGGACATGACGATCGCCTCGCGGATGGGGTCGATAGCCGGGTTCGTCACCTGCGCGAATCGCTGCTTGAAATAGTTGAACAGGGAAGGCTGCATGCGGGAGAAGACCGCCAACGGCGTGTCGTCGCCCATCGAATACGTGGCGTCCTTGCCCTCCTGCACCATGGGCTTGATGATGATGAGCAACTCTTCCGCCGTCATGCCGAAGGCCTTCTGGCGGCGCATCAACTCCATCTCGGACTCAATATGATGACCAGCGCCGTTCTGCATGGCGTGAATGGGAACGTTCAGTTGGATGTACTGCCGCTCCGCCCATTCACGATAGGGCTGCTGCACGGCGATTTCGCTCTTGATCTCGCCGTTCTTCATGATACGACCGCTGCGCGTGTCAACGGCGATCATGTGCCCGGGGCCAAGCCGTCCTTTTTCGACGATGCGGTCCGTAGAGATATGCGGCAGCACTCCAACCTCTGATCCCATGACCACGAGGCCGTCATCTGTGACGATGTAGCGGGCAGGGCGCAGGCCGTTCCGATCAAGCGACGCGCCAACAGTCTCGCCGTCCGACCACGCCAATGCAGCGGGGCCGTCCCATGGCTCGGTCAGGGACGCATGGTATCGATAGAACCCACGCAGATCCTCGTCCATGTGCGGCATGTTCTCCCACGCCTCCGGCGTGAGCATCATCATCGAGTGTAGAATGCTCCGACCGGACACCTGTAGGAGTTCAAATGCGTGATCCAAAGAGGCGGAGTCAGAGACAGACTGGTTTGTCACAGGCGTGATTGTCCGCAGGTCGTCCTTCGACCACACGGCGGAGCTGAGGTCAGCCTCGCGTGCTCGCAGCCAGTTGCGGTTTCCCTGCAGGGTGTTGATCTCACCGTTGTGGGCCAGGAAGCGGAACGGCTGCGAAAGCTGCCAATTGGGGAATGTGTTTGTGGAATAGCGCTGGTGGAAAACAGCCAGAGCCGACTCGAAATCTGGATCATCCAGATCCTTGTAGAAGCCTGACAATTGCGTTGCTACGAGCAGGCCCTTGTACACAACCGTCCGTGACGAAAAGGACGGGATGTAGAACTCGTCATCACCCCGTCCGGTCATCTCCGCCTCAGCGGCTCGCCGTACCAGGTATAGCGCGCGCTCAAAGGCATCCTTGTCCATGCCAGGTGGACAAGAAATGATCGCCTGCCGGATGTCCGGCAGCGTGGCCAGCGCCTGCTCGCCGAGCACAGACGGGTCGTTTGGCACGTCCCGCCACATCAGGAAGCGGAGACCGCGCCGCTCGGTTTCTTTCTCAATGGTTTTGGCCGCGTGCTTCCCGCCCTCAGGGTCGGCCGGCGTGAAGAAAACCATTCCAACGGCGAGGTCGTCGCCGGAAACGTCTGAGATGCCGCGCGCTGCCAACTCCCGGAGGAGCAGCTTGCGGGGGAGTTGCGTCAGGATGCCCGCGCCATCACCCGTGCGGGCGTCCGCGGACACCGCGCCGCGATGGGTGAGATTGACAACGGCGGTGATTGCCTGCCTGACGATGTCATGCGACGGGACGCCTGAAACCTGTGCGATAAAGCCGGTTCCGCAGGCATCCTTTTCGTGGATTGGATCGTATAGGGGCGGCGCGTCGGGTCGCCGCCACGGACGTGCTTCTATAGTGGCCATAGCCAATTGTACACAAAACCCCCTTGAAACTCACGGGGCGGGCAACGGTGATTACAGGGTTTGCAGATAGCGGTCAATCTCAAAATCCGTCACGTGCGCACGGAAGGAATTCCACTCGATCCGCTTATTGCGGATGAAGCTGTCGAAAATGTGGTCGCCCAGCGCGCCCCGCACAAGGTCACTCTGCTCCGTAAGGAGTATCGCCTCATGGAGACTTCGCGGCAGCTCACCGATGCCCATCTCGGCCCGCTGCTCTTCGGACATGCCAAAGGCGTTGTCGTTCACCGGCTCCGGCGGCTGCAGGTTGCGTTCGATTCCGTCCAGGCCGGCGGCGAGCATGACAGAAAAAGCAAGGTACGGGTTGCAGGCTGGATCAGGCGCTCTGTATTCGAGGCGCGCAGCTTCCGGATTGCCGGGCGGCACGCGTGGGATGCGGATTAGGTCCGAGCGGTTGCGGTGCGCCCACGTCAGATACACCGGAGCCTCATAGCCCGGCACAAGCCTCTTGTAGGAGTTGATCCACTGGTTGGTGATGGCGGTGAATGCCGGCGCGTGCTCAAGCAGGCCCGCGATGAAATTCAGGGCAATCGGTGACAGGTGATCCGGGTCGTCGGCTGAATAGAAGGCATTGGCCTCACCCCTGAAGAGCGACTGATGCGTATGCATGCCGCTGCCGTTCTCAGTCGTAATGGGTTTCGGCATGAATGTGGCGTGGACGCCGTGCTGCCGCGCAATCTCCCGGACCACAAGGCGGTAGGTCATGCAGTTGTCGGCCATTGTCAGCGCGTCCGTGTATCGGAGGACGATCTCATCCTGCCCGGGTGCAACCTCGTGGTGGCTGTATTCCGCCTCGATTCCCATCTCCTCCAGCGTCAGGATGGTCTCGCGGCGCAGGTCAGAGGCCACGTCCAGCGGCATCTGGTCGAAGTAGCCGCCATTGTCCAGCGGAGTGGGATCATCCGGTGCGCGGAAGTAGTAGTACTCAAGCTCCGGGCCCACGTAGAATGTGTAGCCGAGTTCCTGCGCCCGCTGCAGGTTGCGGCGGAGCACATAGCGGGGGTCCCCATCGAAAGGCTCACCCTCCGGCGTATAGATGTCCGCAAAGATGCGGGCAACGCCGGGATGCTCCGGACGCCAAGGCAGGATGGCGAACGTGGACGGGTCCGGCACGGCGACCATGTCCGATTCGTCCACGCGGGCGAATCCCTCAATGGACGCCCCATCGAAACCGATGCCGTACTCAAGCGCGACCTCAAGCTGCGCGGGACTCAATGAGAATCCCTTGAGGTTCCCGAGGATGTCCGAGAACCACAGCCTGATGAACTTGACGTTGCGCTCCTTGACCGTTCGGAGCACGAATTCTCTAGCCGATTCGTCAGCCTGTATTGCCACTGTTCCCACCGTCTTCCCGTGGCTTGTTGTGATTGGCCGTTCTACGTGTTAAGTCTTACCACCCTGAGGGGCGGACAGCGCCTGCGAGCCCCGGCCACTCATTGGCCAGAAGAATCCCGCAGGCGCGCCGCTGTGCTTGGGTTGTCGCGGTTTAGCCGTCGTAGTACAGGAAGTACTCGTAAGGGTGCGGGCGGAGGCGCATTGGATCCACCTCGTTCTCCCGCTTGTACGAGATCCAGCCCTCGATGAGGTCCGGCGTGAACACGCCGCCCTTGAGCAGGTATTCATTATCAGCCTCAAGGGCATCCAACGCTTCAGCCAGGCTGCCGGGGACGTTGGGCAGCGCCGCGGCCTCTTCGCCCTCCATCTCGTAGATGTCGTGGTCCACGGACGGGCCGGGATCGATCCGGTTCTGGATGCCGTCAAGCCCCGCCATCAGCATCGCGGCGAACGCCAGGTAGGAGTTCGCCAGCGGGTCCGGGCAGCGGAACTCAATGCGCTTGGCGGCCGGCGTGTCCATCTCATACATCGGAATCCGCACCGCGGCGCTCCGATTCCGCTGCGAGTAGACCAGGTTCACGGGTGCCTCATAGCCTGGCACCAAGCGCCGGTAGGAGTTCGTTGTCGGCGCGGCAAAGGCCAGAATGGACGCCGCGTGCTTGAGCAGCCCGCCAATGTAGAAGCGCATCTCCTCACTGGTCTGCGCATAGCCGTTCGCGTCGTAGAAGATGGTCGCGCCGTCTTTCCAAAGGGACTGGTGGGTGTGCATTCCGGTGCCGTTGTCGCCAAAGATGGGCTTCGGCATGAACGTGGCGGTCTTGCCCATCTGCCGGGACTTCTCCTTGACGATGTACTTGTAGATCTGAATGGCGTCGCATTCCGCCACCAACGGCCCGTAATGGAGTCCGATCTCGCCCTGTCCGGCGGTGGCTACCTCGTGGTGGTGCTTGTCGATGTTCAGGCCGGCATCCATCATTGAGAGGATGATCTCAGACCGCAGATCCTGCTGGGTATCGACAGGCGGGAGCGGGAAGTAGCCGCCCTTGTTGCGTGGGCGATGGCCCAGGTTGGGGCTGTCCAGGAAGCTCTCCATGCCGGAGTTCCAGATGCCCTCGTTGGAGTCGATGAAGAAGTAGCCCTCATTCTGCTGGTAGTCATAGCGGGCGCTGTCGAAGATGAAGAACTCCGCCTCCGGGCCCCACATGCTGGCGTCCGCGATGCCGGTGCTCTTGAGGTACTCCTCCGCTTTTCGCGCCACATAGCGCGGGTCTCGCGAATAGGGTTGTCCCGTCACAGGGTCGCGGATATCGCAGATTACGGCCAGGGTCGAGACCTGCAACAGTGGATCCACGTACGCGCCGGCGGGATCCGGCACCACGAGCATGTCGGACTCATCGATTGTCTGGAACCCGCGAATGCTTGAGCCGTCGAAGCCCGTGCCGTTTCTGAACATTCCTTCGTCCAGCAGGGCGGCGGGAATCGTGAAGTGCTGGGTTGTCCCCAACAGGTCCGTGAAGCGCAGGTCGACCATCTTGATGTCGTTGGCGGCGATGAAGGCGATCACCTCGCCCGGCGAGGAAAACGTTCCCAGCACCCCGTTGCTCGTCGAGTCTGCCATCAAAAACTCCTTCCGGTGTTGTTCTGCTAATTCATCGGAGGGAGTCTGACCGCGTGGCCAGTCCCCACCCACGTATCCAGAATGCTGACGCGAGCGGGGTGTTGGGTTACGAACGTGTTACAGTCCGCGAAATGATGGTTGTATCTAGCGAGAATCAGGGTTAGCGCGGAGACGGTACCCCACGTTGCGCACCGTTTCAACAAACGTGTGGGTGGGGTCCTCGATTTTGCTGCGCAAGCGCCGCACGTGGACATCCACCGTTCGCGTGCCGCCGAAGTAGTCGTATCCCCACACCACGTCCAGCAGCGTGTTGCGAGTAAAGACGTGGCCGGGACGCGAGGCAAGGATGCGCAGCAACTCATACTCCTTGAACGTGAGTGTGACCTGTCGTGAGCCGACCCACACTTCATAGCGTGCGAGATTGATGCGCAAATCGCCAACGTTTATCTCGTCCTCGTTGGCGGAGCGGGCGCGATGCCGCGCGTAGAGAAGGGCAAGGCGGGCGACGACCTCTCCGGTGTCAGCAGGAACAAGGACAAAATCATCCAGACCCAGCGACGCCTCGATTTCACGGAGCTGACCGGGCCGTACCAAGCCAAGAACGGGGACGTAGACATCCTTATGGCAGGCTGAGGCAATCTCTCGAACGTAGGCGGATCGTGCGAATGGCCCCGCCATGTCAATGATCAGGATGTCATGAGGGCCCTGTGCGAGTTCCTCGATGTCGTCGTTCTCCGTGAGGGGCGTGCAGGTGATGACCTCACGGTCGAATGTGGCCGTCAGGTCGGCAAAGGCAGGCGCCTCTTGAGCGGTTAGCAACGCGACATGCATTTGATGTACCTGCTAGGGGACTGTTTGAGTATAACTTGTGCCGCCGATGGTATTCTGGTGAGCACGATGACCCTGACTGTTGAACAGCCCGTTCCGCGCCCACGCCGCCTGCCGGAGTGGTTCAAGGTTCCCGCGCCGGGCAGCGAGCGCTACCGCAAGCTGAAGGCGCTCGTTGAGGGCAACGCTCTCCACACCGTTTGTGAGGAGGCGCGTTGTCCCAACATCGGCGACTGCTGGGATCGCGGCACGGCGACGTTTATGATCCTGGGCGACACCTGCACGCGCGCCTGCCGCTACTGCGCCGTCAAGACCGGCGATCCCGGTGGGGTCGTCGATGCGCTTGAGCCTTTGCGTGTAGCGCAGGCCGTCCACCGCATGGGTATCACGTACGCTGTCATCACGTCCGTTGACCGCGATGATTTGCCCGATGGTGGGGCGTCCATCTTTGCGAAAACAATCACGGCGGTGAGGCGCGTTGCTGCAGGTGTCGGTGTCGAGGTTCTCATTCCGGATTTTGCAGGGAATTGGGATGCGCTGCGCACAGTCATGGATGCTGCGCCGGACGTACTTAACCACAACATTGAAAGCGTGCCGTCCGTCTTCCGTACGGTAAGACCCCGCGGAAACTACTGGCTGTCGCTTGAACTGCTGGAGCGGGCCAAGCGTGCTGGGATGCGCACGAAGTCCGGGATTATGGTCGGCTTGGGGGAGACGCGCGAGGAACTCCTGTCCACGATGGATGATCTGGTCAGCGTTGAGTGCGACATCCTCACCATTGGGCAGTACCTGCGGCCCACACCGTCACACGCTCCCCTGGACAGATTCTATACACCCCAGGAATTCGTTGAGTTAGGGGAGGAGGGGATGGCGCGCGGCTTCAAGCATGTGGAATCCGGTCCCCTCGTCCGAAGCTCCTACCACGCGGAGGAGCAGGCGGGACGCTAGCTGCCGCCCTCCGGGTTTTCCGGCGGCTGCAATCCCCTCAGGGACACCGTCGCACCGGCCCATGCAACGCCCATCTCAACGATGGCGGCGAGGCCGATGAGCAGGGTGCCTTGCAGGAAGAACATCTGCGGGAAGAGTTGGATCATTCTGTCGTCTGCCGTCCCCCGCCACAGATCGTTGGAGAAGCTGAGCAAGTGGAATTGCAGGAAGAGGAAATTGAATCCGCCCAGTGCAGCGAACAAGCCGATGCCAATGATTGCCACCACCGTCCACACGGCGCTCTGACGGATTCGCCGAAACACGATTGCAGCTAAATCCTGCCGACCACGTGCCGCGGCAACGATGGCCGCAACTAATGTGCCAAGCATGAGCAGCGTCGCTACCGTCTGAACGAAGTAGACTCGTTGCAGCAGGTCGCGCACATCCCGGAAGTGCAGTGCCTCCGGTTCGGTGAACAGCGGCTCACTGATGCCGTTGACGATGATCTCTGTGGTGATCAGGTCCTCATCGGACTCGAAGTAGTCGATAAGCCCCGCCATTCCCTTTATCAACTCATCGCGTTCGACACCAGTTCGTTCCGGCGCGTCAAACGCATCGATGGCGTAGGTGTAAAGGGCCTGATTTTGGAAAGCGATTCGGACGTTTGTGGTGATGAATAGGGCGGGCAGGGCAAGAATGACGGCTATGCCGAGCGCCTGGAAGAGTCGTAGAGATAACACGCCCGCAAGAATAAAGAACCGATGATGAAAGTGTCAAAAGCTAAAGGGGCGGCGCATTGCGCCGCCCCTCTCTCGTTGCCTGATTGTGTCGGATTTACTAGAGGAAACTAGTCCTCAGACTCGGTGTCTGCATCCTCCAGATCAGGAAAATCGTCGTCGTCATCGTCGTCGTCCAGGTCGAGATCGAAATCGTCTCCGTCCTCGCCGAAGGCCGCGTTGAAGATGCGTTCCAATCCGGCGTCGATTTCGTCTTCCTCGAAGCCCTCATCCGGATCAGCAAGCGCCGTTGCCACGGCACCGGCCTCGAGTAGCTCGTCGTCGATATCGTCGCCGACACCCAGCCGTGCAGGAATGAGACGCCCGATAATGACGTTCTCCTTGAGGCCGACAAGCCGATCAACCTTGCCAAGCAGCGCCGCCTCCGTGAGCACGCGTGTCGTCTCCTGGAAGGACGCAGCCGCAAGGAAGCTCTCCGTGCTGAGTGAGACCTTGGTCACACCGAGCAGGACGGATACTGCCAGCGACGGCTCGCCGCCCTCCGCGATGATCTTCTCATTGACGGACTGCCACAGGAAGCGGTCAACGAGCTCGCCCTGCAGGAACTCAGTGTCACCGGGTTGCTCGATGCGCACGCGCCGCAGCATCTGGCGAACGATGATCTCAATGTGCTTGTCATGAATGACAACGCCCTGGGATCGGTACACGCGCTGCACTTCGTCCACGAGGTAACGCTGCGCGGCGTCCTTGCCGCGGACGCGCAGCACGTCCTGCGGGTTCAGCGGTCCTTCGGCGAGCGCCGTGCCTGCGTCGATACGCTGGCCGGTCTCAACGAGGATGCGTACATTTGGCGAAACTTGGTAGGTGCGGTCATCGATGTCGCGGTGGACGATGGTCATCGTGTCGCCGCGCACCGTCACCTCGCCATCCATCGCCGCTGTTATGGGAGCCGGGACGGGCGCAGTGGTTTCCTCGGCGTCCTCCTCCGCAGCCTTCTTGCGGCGACTGCGAGTCTTGGGTTTGGCCTCGGGGCCTGCGAGTTCCGCGCCGGAGCCGACGAAATCGCCGGACTTGACGCGGGCTTCAAAGCCCTTGGGAATCTGGTAGTCCTCTGCGACGGTCTCTTCATTGACCACGCGGACGCGCCTTCCATTGGCGTCCTCGGTCACCTCGACAACGCCATCGATCTCAGTGATCGGCGCGACGAGCTTGGGCACGCGCGCCTCAAAGATCTCCTCAACGCGGGGCAGACCGCTGGTGATATCCACTCCGGCGACGCCGCCGGTGTGGAAGGTCCGCATTGTGAGCTGTGTGCCGGGCTCACCGATGGATTGCGCGGCGATGATGCCGATGGCCTCACCGGCTTCCACCAGCCGTCCACGGGCCAACGAGCGGCCGTAGCAGAAGCGGCACATGCCGTGCGGGGACTGACACGTCAGCGGGCTGCGCACATAGACACGGGTGATACCGGCGTCCTGTATTAGAGCCGCTTTTTCTTCATCAATTTCTTCGTTGCGGTCGACGATGATTTCGCCGGTCTTGGGGTCCGCAACCGGAGCGGCGGCCATGCGGCCAAGAATATGCTCCGCAAGGGAACCTAACAGGCGATCCATCGTCTCGCCGTCGATCCACACGCCGTCCAGCGTGCCGCAGTCGTCATCGTTGGCGATGACATCCTGCGCCACGTCGATGATGCGGCGTGTGAGGTAGCCGGAGTCAGCTGTCCTCAAAGCAGTGTCGGCAAGTCCCTTGCGCGCTCCGTGCGTTGAAATGAAGTATTCCAGCACGCTCAGGCCTTCGCGGAAGCTTGAGCGGATTGGCAGCGGCAGAATCTTGCCCTTCGGATCCGCCATCAGGCCTCGCATACCGGCCATCTGCTTGATCTGGGCGATGTTGCCCTTCGCGCCCGAGCCGGCCATCAGGTACAGGTTTCCGAACTCGCGGAGGCGGTTCTCAATGACCGTCTCCATCTCCCGGTTCACACCCTGCCAGATCTCAATGACCCGCTCCTCCAACTCATCCTCGCTCACGAGGCCGCGCTGGAAGTTTCGCTGGACGACGGACACCTCTTCTTCGGCCTTCTCCAGCATCCCGGCCTTCTCAGGTGGAACGACAACGTCGTTCAGGGCGATGGTCAGACCGGACTCCGTGGCGTAGTGGAAACCGAGCTTCTTGAGAGCATCGAGGATCAGGGCGGTGGAGTCGTTGTCTTCAAAGCGATAGCACTCGGTAACGACTTCCTTGAGCGCCTTCTTGTCCACAATCTCGTTGCGGTACGGCACGGCGTTAGGCAGCACCTGGTTGAACAGAATCCGGCCGACGCTGGTCGTCAGCGGCTCCAGCGTCCAGCCATCCGGCATCTCTTCCTGGAGGTTCGACTCAACGATGTCAGTGCGGCCGTCCTCGCTCATCACGAGGCGCGGCAGCAGGTTGAGCCGTGTGTTGCCGTCGGCGCTGACCGCCACACCCTCGCGGATGCGGACCTCTGCCCGGAGGTCAATCTGTCCGAGATCATGAGCCAGCTTGGCATCGTCATATGTGATGAAGCCCTGACCTTCACCCTCAGCCCCCGGCGCCAGTGTCGTCAGGTAGTAGATGCCGACGACGATATCCAGGGTTGGGGCGACAATCGGCTCGCCGGAGCTCGGCAGCAGCATATTGTGCGTGGAGATCATCAACTTGCGCGCCTCTTCCACGGCACGTCGGCCAATCGGCACGTGGACGGCCATCTGGTCGCCGTCAAAGTCGGCGTTGTAGGCTGCGCACACGAGCGGATGAATCTGGATGGCGCTGCCCTCAACAAGCACCGGCTCAAAGGCCTGGATGCCGAGGCGGTGCAGGGTGGGGGCGCGGTTCAGGAATACGGGACGCTCCGTAATCACTTCCTCAAGGAGGTCCCAGACCTCGCCGCGACGCTTCTGGTCGACCATTCGCTTGGCGCTCTTGATGTTCGGCGCGATGCCGTGCAGCACCAGCCGATGCATCACGAACGGCTTGAACAGCTCAAGCGCCATCTGCTTGGGCAGGCCGCACTGGTGCAGTTTCAGGGTGGAGCCAACAACGATCACGGATCGACCGCTGTAGTCCACGCGCTTGCCAAGCAGGTTCTGGCGGAAGCGTCCCTGCTTGCCCCGCAGCATGTCTGAGAGTGACTTGAGTGTGTGGTTGTGGCTGCCGGTGATGGCGCGGCCACGGCGGCCATTGTCGACCAATGCGTCGACGGCCTCCTGGAGCATCCGCTTCTCATTGCGAACGATGATGTCAGGCGCGCCAAGCTCCATGAGCCTCTTGAGGCGATTGTTGCGGTTGATGACACGTCGATAGAGGTCGTTCAGATCGCTCGTGGCGAAACGTCCGCCGTCCAACTGCACCATGGGGCGCAGGTCCGGCGGGAGTACAGGCAGCACGGTCAGAATCATCCACTCCGGCTTGTTATCGCTCTTGCGGAATCCCTCAACGACGCGCAGGCGCTTGGCCGCCTTCTTGGCCTTCTGGCCGGTGGAGCCGATGGCCTCGGCATGGAGCGTCTCGCGAAGCTCTTCAAGATCCATCGTGCTGATGATTTCCAGCAAAGACTCTGCGCCCATGCCGGCGCGGAACAGGAAGCCGAAGTGCTCGTTCCGCTCTTTGAACTCGTTCTCCGTCATGGTCTTACGGGGCTGCAGCTGCTCCAGGTCGCCGCGGCGAGAGTCCCACGCCTTGCGCGCCTCCTGAATGCGCTCCTGGGCATCCTTTTGTAGGGTGGCAATTTCCTGCTGCGCGCCACCCTGCTGCTCCACTGACTCCGTGATGAGCTCCTCAAGCACGGTATCAAGGGAGGCAACGCTCTTCTCCGTGATTTTCCTGCCCTTTTGAACGAGCGTGCGCCCATGGACGCTGATCGTGTCGCTGGCCTTCTGGCCAACCAACTGGGGCAGGCCGGTGCGCAGCGCATCAACATCAGCCTCAATCATCGCGCGGCGCTCGGCGACTTCCCGAGTGCTCTGTTCGCGGATGGCGGTGACATTGGCGTCCAGCTCGGCGCGAATCTCCTCAAGGAGCTTGTCTTCCCGCTCCGCGAACTCATCAAGAACTTCCTGCTTGCGCTCCTCATCCACCTCGATGATTACGTACTGGGCGTAGTAGAGGACGCGCTCCAGGTTGCGCGGCGTCATGTCCAGCAGCATTGCGAGCCAACTTGGCGTGCCCTTGGCGAACCAGATGTGGGCGACGGGGGCCGCAAGGTTGATGTGCCCCATCCGCTCACGCCGCACCTTGGCGCGCGTTACCTCAACACCGCAGCGGTCGCAAATCACGCCGCGGTAGCGGATGCGCTTGTACTTGCCGCAATAGCACTCGAAATCCTTGGTCGGACCAAAGATGCGCTCGTCAAAGAGCCCATCCTTTTCCGGCTTCTGGTTGCGGTAGTTAATCGTCTCGGGCTTGGTGACCTCGCCATACGACCACGACCGAATCTGGTCCGGGGAGGCGAGGGAGATTCGTATTGCGCTAAAACTAGGATCCGTCATTCTCTCTCTCCTCCGTGTCTCCGTCTCCGAAGTCATCAACGCGCAGTGCGCCGCTAAGGGCCATTTCCAACGCCGGAACGTCCGGGTCCTGCAGCAGTTCGATTGCAAGGCCAAGGCTCTGCAGTTCCATCTGCAGGACGTGGAAGGACTCAGGGATTCCGTGTTCAATCACGTCCTCGCCCTTCACGATGGCCTCATACGTTTGCTGCCGACCTTGTACGTCGTCCGACTTGATCGTGAGCATTTCCTGGAGGTTGTGCGCGGCGCTGTATGCCTCAAGCGCCCAGACCTCCATTTCGCCAAACCGCTGCCCGCCGAACTGCGCCTTGCCCCCCAGCGGTTGCTGCGTGATCAACGAGTACGGGCCCGTGGAGCGGGCATGAATCTTGTCCTCCACCAGGTGGATTAGCTTGAGCATGTAGATGTAACCGACGGTCACAGGCTGGCCGAACGGCTCTCCCGTGCGTCCGTCACGCAGGATCACCTTGCCGAAGATTGGCGGGTGGTTGCCGCTCTTCCGGAAATGCTGCTCCGTCTTCGCCACAACGCCGTCGGCGTCCAGCTTCTTGTGGGACACTCCCTGCTGATCCAGCCAGAGCCGCAGGCAGACGTCCTTGGCGACGCCGCGGATGCGGTCGCTGAACACGGGAGCCGGATCGACGTCCCGCTCCCGCAGCCACGCCTCCGCGATCTCCCGCTCAAACGTTGGCTCGCCATGTTCTCCGGTCAGAACCGCGCCAGACTCATGGGCGATATAAGCGCGGCCAAGCGCGTCCTCAATGGACTCCGGGTCTGCGCCGTCAAAGACGGGCGTCACGACCTGGAATCCGAGTTCGCGCGCCGCCGAGCCGATATGCGTTTCAAGGATCTGGCCGAGGTTCATGCGGGACGGCACGCCGATGGGGTTGAGGATGATCTCAACCGGAGTCCCGTCCGGCAGGTAGGGCATGTCTTCTATTGGCATGATGCGGGAGATGACGCCCTTGTTGCCGTGCCGCCCGGCCATCTTGTCACCGACGGAGATCTTACGGGTTTGCGCGACCCAGACACGGACCAGTTCATTGACGCCGGCCTGCAGGTCATCCTTCTGCTCGCCCGTCAGGATGCGGACGTCGATAACCTTGCCATGCTCGCCGTGCGGGACACGGAGCGACGAGTCCTTCACCTCGCGCGCCTTCTCACTGAAGATCGCGCGGAGCAGCTTCTCCTCCGGTGAAAGCTCAGTCTCGCCCTTGGGTGTGATCTTGCCGACAAGGATGTCGCCGGCGTTCACCTCCGCGCCAATGCGGATGATTCCCTTTTCGTCGAGGTCGGCAAGGGCCTCTTCGCCAACGTTCGGGATATCGCGGGTGATTTCCTCACGACCCAGCTTGGTGTCGCGGGCCTCGACCTCATGCTTCTCGATGTGGATGGACGTGAACTTGTCCTCGCGCACCACGGATTCGGAGAGGATAATCGCATCCTCAAAGTTGTAGCCCTCCCAGGACATGAACGCGCACAGCACGTTCTGGCCGAGAGCCAACTCGCCTTGTACCGTGGAGGCGCAATCGGCGATCGGATCGCCTTCCTTCACAACGTCGCCGGGAGCCACCGAAGGCTTCTGGTTGATGACCGTTCCCTGGTTGGACCGCTCGAACTTGCGGACGCGGTGAGGATAGGTCTTCCCGTCGTCGCCCTTGATTATGATCTCCTCGGCAGTGGCCGTTATGACAGTCCCGTCAACGCGGGACAGCAGGATCTGACCGCTGTCTTTCGCGACACGGGACTCCATGCCGGTACCGACGATGGGCACGTCCGGGCGCACGAGAGGCACGGCCTGCCGCTGCATGTTGGAGCCCATCAACGCGCGGTTGGCGTCGTCATGTTCAAGGAACGGAATCAGGGCGGTGGAGACGCTAAAGATTTGCTTGGGCGAGACGTCCATGAACTCAACGTCCACGGCGCGAGCCGTGTGAGGCTCTCCCTGCCGCCTGACCTCAATCATGTCCGTGACCATCTCGCCGACCTCATTGAGCTCGGTGTTGGCCTGTGCAATGTCGTGCCGTTCTTCCTCGTCCGCGTCAAGGTACTCAGACTCATTGAGCACAAAGGGACGCACGGGGATGTCCAGCGGCGCGAGCCGCGCGATTGATTTGGCAAGGTCCGCCGTGACGAGCGTTCCGGCCTCCGCGACCAGCTTCTTACGCCGATCCTTCACGTCCTCGCGGAGTGTGTGGCCCTCGAGCCACTTTGGCTCCTTGTTCGGGATTTCCTTGAGCACGCGGCGGTATGGAGTCTCGATGAAACCGAAGGGGTTGATCTTGGCGTATGTGGCGAGTGAGCCAAGGAGGCCGATGTTCGGCCCCTCGGGCGTCTCGATGGGACAGATGCGTCCGTAGTGGGAGTTGTGAACGTCACGCACATCGAACCCGGCGCGCTCACGGGACAGTCCACCCGGGCCCAGCGCAGAGAGACGCCGCTTGTGCGTCAACTCAGCCAGGGGGTTCGTCTGATCCATGAACTGTGAAAGCTGGGAGCCGCCAAAGAACTCACGCAGCGATGCGACGATTGGCCGCACGTTCACAAGGTGCCCGGGAGTCGCGCCTTCGGGCTGCACCAGCGTCATGCGCTCCCGCGCCACACGCTCCATGCGGAGGAGGCCGACGCGGAATTGGTTCTGAATTAATTCGCCGACGGATCGGACACGGCGGTTCCCCAGGTGGTCGATATCATTAGGTCGCGACGCGCCGTTCTGCACGCGGATCATCTGCCTGATGAGGGCGACGATGTCCTCCGGCAGCAGGATGCGCGTCTCCGGGTCTACCTGCACGCCGAGGCCGCGATTGAGCTTGTAGCGACCAACACGCGCCAGGTCATAGCGTCGAGGATCAAAGAACAGGTGATGGACGAGTGTTTTCGCATTGTCCAGCACGGACGGCTCACCCGGGCGCAGGCGGCGATAGAACTCCAGCAACGCCTCATCCGTCGTTCGCGCATGCGGCTCCTTTTCAAGGGTGGTCCGAATCAGGCTCGCGTCACCGGGTTGATCCACGTCCGAGAACATCGAGAGAATTTCATCCTCGTCGTAACCCAGGGCGCGGAGCAACAGTGTGACGGGCATCTTGCGGCGGCGATCCACCTTAACGCTGATGATGCCCTTGTTGGAAATATCAAACTCAAGCCATGCCCCGCGATTGGGGATGAGCTTGGTCATGCACAACTCGCGTCCGGTGGACGGGTCGCGCTCCAGCGTGAAATAGGCCCCCGGCGAGCGCACCAACTGGCTGACGACGACTCGTTCCGCGCCGTTGATGATAAACGTGCCCCGGTCAGTCATCAGGGGAACGTCACCCAGAAAGAGATCCTGCTCCTTGACCTCGCCAGTCTCCTTGACGGTCAGTTCAGCCTTGACGTGGAGCGGGGCGGAGTAATTGAGGTCCTTGTCGCGGCACTCATCTTCGGAGTGCTTTGGAGGATCAAAGCGGTGTTCGACGAACCGGAGTTGGAAGCGGCCTCCAACTGCCTCGGCGCGCGCCTTGCCTTCCCGGACAAGTTCCAGGATCTCGCGCGGAGAGCGTCCGGCGCTGAGATCGTTGGGCAGGGTCTCCCGCGCAGCATCCTGGATAGGACTGATTTCAGAGAGTAGTTCGGCGATTCCGTCAGTCTTAAACCAATTGAAGGAGTCGACCTGTATTTGAATGAGATTTGGCGGCGCGAGTATTTCATCGACCCGCGAGTAGTTTTTGATTGACTCCCTCATGGTTGCGACCATTCGGCGCTCCTCTCTTTACAAGCAGAAAAAGCCCGTTCGCGGGGCATGCTTCGCTACCCTGCAAACAGGCATATCCGGTGCGATCTAACGGGTCGACGTCCACCCAAGCACAAACGGATACTATATCACACGCGAGCAAACGTCAAATTACCGAGTGGCGCAAGGTTATTTGCCTCATACCCGGTCAATCTCATCCAGCCCCGCCAGGAAGTCGCGGAAGCCGCTGGGGGGCTCGCCGGGAATGACAGCCACGACGGACTGGAGCGCCGCCACCAGTTCGTCGTCTATCTCGAACGGCATGTTCAGCGCCACCGACCACGCCGCCGCGTGCGCCAAAGAGGCCGGCACCGCCTGCTCCACCGAAGATTCAGCCTTTCGCATGATCAGCATCGGAGTCAGCGCGGGACCATCCCGAGAGTCAATCATCAGTAGTTTGATGCCCAGGACAACGCCTGCGCCCCGCGAGGCTGTGTCCTTTAAGTGGTCAAGGACGTTCCTGCCCGGCATTCCGTCGTCAGACAGGAGGCTGCCGAGAACGACGGCCTCTTTTTCCAGCACGTTCAGCGCCAACCTGTCCTCGCCCTCCGTACTGCGGAGGATGAGCACGTGCTGCTTCGTCTCGGCGTCTTCAGACACCCTTTCAACCATGTAGTTCATCGTGGTTCGTGCGCTGCCTCAGTATAGGCGTCGAAGGCATGCTGCAGAATTGCGCCCTGTATACTGCAAAAGCATTGGCGGCGGCGGAAAATCACGCAGGGGACAGGCATTCAATGGCAGTGGAGCGGCGCGCGGGTAATCCATATAACCTCAGGTACGATCCCGTCGCGCTTGACCGGAAATGGCAGGAGCGGTGGAATGCGGACGGGCTGCATGAGGCCAATGCCGATGATGCGCGCCCCACGTGGTACGCCCTCACCATGTTCCCGTACACTTCCGGCGATCTGCACGTCGGCCACTGGTATGCGGAGGCCCCCGCAGATGCCCACGCGCGCTATATGCGAATGCGCGGCTATAACGTCCTCCATCCAATGGGCTTCGACGCGTTCGGCCTGCCTGCGGAGAACGCAGCTATTCAGCGTGGAATACACCCGCAGACGTGGACGCTGGACAACGTTGACCGGATGCGCGCGCAGCTCAAGACCATCGGCGCCGGCTATGACTGGCGCCGCGAGGTCATCACGTGCCTGCCCGAGTACTACAAATGGAACCAGTATTTCTTCCTCAAGATGTTTGAGAAGGGCATCGCCTACCGCGCGATGGCTCCCGTTAACTGGTGCGAAAACGACCAGACGACGCTCGCCCGTGAGCAGGTCTTGCCTGACGGCACGTGTGAACGCTGTGGGACGGTTGTGTATCAGCGGGACCTGGAGCAGTGGTTCTTCCGCATCACCGACTATGCCGAGGAGCTGCTGGACAACTCAAAGATTGATTGGCCAGAGCGTATCAATCTGATGCAGACCAACTGGATCGGCCGCTCGGAGGGCGCAGAGATTTCATTTGGGCTCGACGCGCCCGGTGTGGATGTTGACGAACTGCGCGTGTTCACAACACGGCCGGATACCACTTATGGTGTCACGTTCATGGTGCTCGCCCCGGAGCATCCACTTGTTCCGGCGCTGACCACGGACGAGCAGCGCGCCGAGGTGGAGGCGTATGTGGCGCAGGCCCGGCGGCTGACGGAGATTGAGCGGCTGGCCGTGGATAAGGAAAAAACCGGCGTCCCGCTCGGCACGTACTGCATCAACCGCCTCAATGGTCAAGAGGTTGCCCTGTGGATCGCTGATTATGCGCTTGCCACCTACGGCACGGGCGCTGTCATGGGCGTGCCGGCGCACGACGAGCGCGACTTTGAATTCGCGACCAAGTACGGAATTCCGATTGAGACGGTGATTGCACCGGATGGTTATGACGGCTCGCCGCTGAGTGAGGCGTACATAGAGCCCGGTGTGATGGTCAATTCCGGGCCGTTCACAGGAATGTCGAATGAGGATGGCAAGGCGGCTGTCGCGAAGCACCTGGAAGAGAACAACTGGGGCGGGCCGACAGTGTCGTATCGAATGAGAGACTGGCTCGTTTCTCGCCAGCGGTACTGGGGCACGCCGATTCCGATCATCTACTGCGACGACTGCGGCATCGTGCCTGTTCCCGAGGATCAGCTGCCGGTTGTGCTGCCGGAGGACGCGGAGTTTCTGCCGACCGGTGAATCTCCCCTCAGATATCACGAGGGATTTCGTTATACGAAGTGTCCAGAGTGTGACAATGAGGAAGCAGAGCGTGAGACGGACACGATGGATACGTTTGTCGATTCCGCGTGGTACCAGTTTCGCTACACCAGCCCGGACGCGGGCACGGATACTGCATTTGATCCAGTCGAGATGACGCGATGGGCGCCGGTTGATTTATACACGGGTGGGGCGGAACACGCCGTCATGCACCTGCTGTATGCCCGATTCTTCACAAAGGCCCTGCGCGATCTTGGCCTGCTGACGTTCGATGAACCGTTCAAGCGCTTGTTCAACCAGGGAATTATTCTCGGCGAGGACCACGAGAAGATGTCCAAGAGCCGCGGCAACGTGGTGAATCCGGATGAACAGACAGTCTTGCTTGGCGCGGACGCTGTGCGCGCCTACCTGATGTTTGTCGGTCCCTGGGATCAGGGTGGGGCCTGGAGCACGCAGGGCATTCGCGGTGTTCCGCGCTGGTTCAATCGCGTGTGGGAGCTGTGCGAGACGCGACGCCGGGAGGAGGGCGATCCTGCTCCTTCCGCCATTGCCACTGAACTCACGCGCGAGATGCACCGCACGATCCAGAAGGCAACGGAGGACATCGAGGGCTTCCAGTTCAACACGATGATTGCGGCGCTGATGACTTTCACCAATACGCTGTCGCGCATTGAGTCCGACAGCCCGGAAGCGACACGCAGCCCCGAATGGCGCGCTGCCTATGACACACTGCTTCTGCTACTCGCGCCGATCGCGCCGCATCTCACCGAAGAATTGTGGGAAATGGCCGGGAAGCCGTATTCCATCCACCAACAGCCGTGGCCGGAGTACGACGAGTCGCTGACGAAGTCGGAAGAGATCACGCTGATCGTGCAGGTGGACGGCAAGCTGCGCGACCGGCTGACGGTGGCAGCCGATATTGCGGAGGATGCTGCGCGGGAGGTCGCGCTGGCCAGCGAGAAGATTCAGACGGCGTTGAACGGGGCGGATCCGGCCCGTGTCATCTATGTGCCAGGCCGCCTCTTGAACCTCGTGACGAGGTAATGGTGGACGACACCACCGGCATCATCGTCGCCGCCGGCTCCGGTGAGCGGATGGGCGGCGTGGAAAAGGCATTTCACGTTTTGCTTGGCGACGAGATGGCGGCGTATTCACTGCGCGCGATGGAAGCATCTCAGGATGTCGACCACATTGTGCTTGTTGTCGCGTCCGACTCCGTAGAAAAGGCACAATTGCTCGTGTCTGAGATGGGGCTGTGCAAGGTGTCCGCGGTGTGCGCGGGGGGTGCCACGCGCCGCGAATCCGTCCTTGCCGGCCTGCGCGCCGCGCCGGATGGCAGTGAGATTACGCTGGTTCATGATGGTGCAAGGCCGTGCGTCAGGACGGAGCTGATCGCGCGAGGGGTCGCGGCTGCGCGTGAGCACGGCGCGGCGGTTCCCGCAGTGCCCGTTCAGGACACCATTAAGGAAGCAGGACGGGACGGGCGAGTTGTCGCGACGCCGGACAGGTCACGGTTGTACGCCGCGCAAACCCCACAGGCCTTCCGCACCGAGCTGCTGAAACGCGCCCACGCAGAAGCTCCGGCGGACCTACTATTGGACGACGCAAGCCTTGTGGAGGCGCTTGGCGAGCCCGTCCACCTCTTTGAGGGCGACGCGGGCAATATCAAGGTGACGACACCACCTGACGTGGCGATAGTCGAAGCGATTCTTCGTCAACGAGGCACAATTGCGCCTGACGATGCGAAGGCAGGCTCTTAGTGGCTGCCGTACGTGTTGGGCTTGGGTTTGATAGCCATGCACTGGTGGAGGGCAGGGCGCTCATCATTGGCGGAGTACGGATTGAGCACACGCATGGCCTGCATGGCCATTCGGATGGGGACGTATTGGCGCACGCGCTGACGGACGCGCTGCTTGGCGCGGCGGGGCTGGGTGACATCGGCCAGCATTTTCCCAGCACGGATCCCGCCTATAAAGACGCGAACAGCATGGAGTTGCTGCGTCGTTCGATGGACATGTTGGAGGCACGTCAATTGCAGCTGGGAAATGCCGATGCTACGCTCTATGCGGACGCGCCCCGCCTTGGTCCATATCGGGACGCAATGATTCAATCTCTTGCTATGAAACTTCGAGTCGAGCCCGACAAACTCAACCTTAAATTCAAGACGCTTGAGGGCCTGCCGTTGGGCGGCGCAGAGGGAACCGCAGTCATCGCCGCCCATGTTATTGCCACGCTTGAGGCTGAGGCCTGATGCTCCGTCTGACAAGCACGCTGACCGGCGAGAAGACTGAGTTCACGCCGCACAATCCGCCGGACGTTCTTATGTACGTTTGCGGCGTTACCCCGTACTCCGATTCACACGTAGGACACGGAATGAGCTACGTCATCTTTGACGTAGTGAGGCGGTATCTGGCGCATCGCGGCTACAGCGTGCGGGTGGTTCAGAACTTCACGGACGTTGACGACAAGATCATCGCGCGGTCGCAGGAGACGGGCGAGACATCTGAAGAACTGGCGGGCCGTTACATGAACCTCTTTAAGGAGGACATGGAGTTGCTGAACGTGCTGCCCGCGGATGAATACCCGTTGGCGACGGTTGAAGTCCCCTCGATGTTGGAGATGATTTCCGGCCTGATCGAAAAGGGATTTGCGTATGCCGCCGACGGCGATGTGTATTTCCGTGTCGGCAAATTTGAAACCTACGGGAAGCTCTCGCACCGAACGCTGGACGGGATGATGGCGGGGGCGCGCATCGCACCGAATGAATCAAAGGAATCGCCGCTGGACTTCACGCTTTGGAAGGGCGCAAAGGAGGGCGAGCCGGCATGGGACAGCCCATGGGGCCCAGGCCGCCCCGGCTGGCATATCGAATGCTCAGCAATGTCCCTGTCCTATTTGGGCGAGAAGATAGATATCCATGGCGGCGGGGCAGACTTGATATTCCCGCACCACGAGAACGAGATCGCCCAGACGGAGGCTTTCACCGGAACCGAGCCGTTCGCCCAATACTGGCTCCACAACGGCCTGCTGCAGATGGGCGAGGAGAAGATGAGCAAGTCGCTCGGCAACCTCGTCTCCATTCGGGATGTTGTTGAGCAGCACGGCGCGGACGCATTCCGGACTTTCGTCTTGACGTCTCACTACCGGATGCCGCTGACGTGGACAGACGAGGGCGTGGGGGCTTCGGCCCGCGCGGCGGAACGGCTGTCACGCGCCGCATGGGCAATTGGCGGTGAGGGTGATGCCCCTGAAGTAAGCACATTCCGTGACCGCTTCTACGAGGCGATGGATGACGATCTCAACACTGCCCAGGCACTCGCAGCGCTCTTTGATATGGCACGTGAGATTAACCGCTCAGCGGGGGAGGGCGGGGACGTATCGGAGGCGACCGCCGTTCTCCGGGAACTTGGCGGCGTGCTGGGTTTGCAATTGGAACAGGCCGCCTCCGGTGGCACGGGGGACATTGCTCCGTTTGTGGAGCTGCTGATTGAGACCCGGGCCGCCTTGCGCAAGGAGAAGCAGTTCGCCCTCGCAGATCAGTTGCGGGATCGGCTTGCCGAAATGGGAGTTGTGCTGGAGGATACACCGCGCGGCACCGAGTGGCGCTTTGAACGGCGGGGTGGAGAGTAACCGCGCCTATGTGGCTTATCACGTTTGATATTGACGGAACGATGGAATTCGGCGATCCGAACGGCGTCCTGACGCGGGAGCATGTCGAGTACTTTCGGTCGAAGGGTGCGATTGTCGGTAGCGCGTCAGACAGGCCGGAAAGTTCTCAGCTGATCATGTGGCGGGGCTACGAGCTTGAGCCGGATTTCGTCATTCTCAAACACCACATGCCTACGCTGAAAGAGCGATACCCGGATCTGACCACCTATTGGCACGTTGGCGACCGCCCTCTTGACCAACAGACAGCGCGGCAGGCGGGATTCACCTTCTTTTGGCCTGATCAGTTTCCATCTCCGGAGATGGGCGATGAATTCTTCATTCACGTCAAGCCGCCGGAGGAGGGTGGATCACTCACTGCCGGAGAGGCCGCATTGCGCCTGGCCGCACACGCGCTGCACGTGAACGGGGCCACTGAAGACCACTCCCACCACAATCGCGCAGGATAGGCCATCCCACTCGATTGGGACGAGTGGCATACTGGCGGAAAGAAATGCGGGTGGTGATTCGCACCGGGACAAGAAGAGAGCTCCACATGACAATGGATCGCGACTTTGAGAACCTGATCAAGCTGGGAACTGACGGAAGCATGCTCGCCCTTGCCTGCGATTGCGAGGGGGCGTGCGCTTGTGCGGAACAGCCCATTGAGTTCATGGTGCTGCCACAGAAGCCGGGTGCAGTGCCCGAAGTTAGGAAGGTAATCGACCTCAAGATCAGCGGCGGCGAAACCTGCTGCTAAGCAGCCCCTTCCTAGCCCGTAAAGCGGGAACTGGCTATTGCCAACACCACGAAGATGACGGCCAGGCCAATGGTGGCCTGGAAGAGCGTCTTCTCAAAGCCGCGTCGAGCACGGAACACAGACGCGCCCGCGCCGAACACGCCGCCCAGATCCTGTGTCCGCGCCTGCAGCAGGATCGCTCCGATCAGAAGCACGGCTACAAGAAGCTGTAGCACGTGGATGATGACATTGATCATTGATTCATTCCTATAGCGAGATTGATTCGCTTCGTCTATTGTGCCTCATCTTCTGAGGTTCCCAACGCAGCCAGTTGCTGCGCGACCAGTTGGTTGGCCGTCTGCGGGTTCGCCTGTCCCCGCGTCGCACGCATCACCTGCCCCACGAGAAAGCCGACAGCATTCTGCTTGCCCTTCTGAAAGTCGGTGACGGCCTTCGGGTTTGCTTCAATCGCCTCCCGCACAGCGGCGGCCAGCGCGTCCTCGTCGTTTATCTGGGTCAGCCCCTTTTCCGCGACTATGTCCTGTGGACTTCTGCCTGTGCTGAACATCTCCGGAAAAACTTCTTTTGCCATGCGAACGCTGATTGTCCCGTCGTCCATCAGATCAAGCATTGCGGCGAGTGCAGGGGCGGAGACGGGGGAGTCCGCGATATCCGTGTCTGCCTCGCTGAGCAGGTGTGTCAGATCTCCGACAATCCAGTTCGCGACGGCTTTAGCCCGTGCCCGCTGCCCGTCTCTCTGTGCTTGCGGTGATGCCTCCAGCGCGTGCTCGAAGTAGTCGGCAGTGGCTCGGCTTGCCGTTAGCAGGCCGGCGTCATAGAGGGATAGGGCAAAGCCACTCATGAACCGGGCACGTCGTGCATCCGGCAGCTCCGGGAGCGACTGCCGCAGCTCGTCCACCCATTCCCTGCTGATGACCAGAGGTGGCAAGTCAGGCTCCGGAAAGTAGCGGTAGTCTTGCGCGTATTCTTTAGAGCGCTGGGAGAGCGTCGCGCCCTCCTCTTCTGACCAGCCACGCGTTTCCTGTGGGATGCGTTCGCCGCGCTCAATAAGGTCCGTCTGCCGCTCCACCTCGAATTCCAGGGCACGAAAGACTGCGCGGAAGGAGTTCATGTTCTTGACCTCAACCTTCCAGTTGGGCAAGGGGTCACCGGGTTTGCGCATGGAGATGTTGGCGTCGCAGCGGAAGCTGCCCTCCTCCATGTTGCCGGTCGAGACTCCAAGGTATTGCAGGATTGAGCGCAGCTTTGTCAGGTAGAGGCGGGCCTCTTCAGGAGAGCGCAGGTCAGGCTCGCCAACGACCTCCATGAGCGGGACGCCGGAGCGGTTGATGTCCACCAGTGAGTACGTCTCGCCCGTGACGTCTACGCGGTGTGTCAGACGGGCAGTGTCCTCTTCAAGATGGACGCGCGTGATGCCTATCTTTCGGGTTTCGCCGTCCTCCGGCTCGATCTCCAGCCAGCCGTTGCGGGTGAGGGGCAGATCGTACTGGGAGATTTGATACCCCTTCATCAGATCAGGGTACGGGTAGTTCTTGCGGTCGAATTTCGTGTCTTCTGCAATCTCGCAATTCAGTGCGAGCGCCGTCATGATGGTCGTCGCGACTGCCTGCTGATTGATCACGGGCAGCGTACCGGGCAACCCCATGCAGACCGGACACACTCGCGTGTTCGGCTCGGATCCCGTGTAGTCGGTGGGGCAGGCGCAAAACATCTTGCTCTCTGTGAGTAGCTGCGCGTGCACCTCCAGCCCGATGACAGGCTCAAGGGCAACCCTGGCTGGAGCAGTGGCAATCATGGTCTATTCATTGTAGACGAGAGTAACCGTGGCCTTATACATAGCAACTCACCACTACTGGCGATGGCCGCAACCACGCTAACAAAGTAAGCCGCGAAGCTGATCGGAATTGCGAGTCCATGTGGATCCACGTACATTGGGTTGCGGGCGGCCCTAGAGAACCAAACAGCCCATCAGGAGAAGAAGAAAGTATGGCTAAGCAAAAGAAGCGCTTTTCTATTGACCGTGGCAATCACATTGAGCGCACGGTAGTAGGAGTCGATGGGCGTAAACACGTCTATCAGGGTGACAAAAAAGGCTCTAGTGGCCATTTCAACGATGAGGGTGAATATCGGCGAGCCATCGAGAAGGCTGTCAAACAAAACAGCCGCAACTGATTGGCATACGCAATGCGTAACTAAGGACAGGACATCTTACGATCCCGCTCTAAGCTTTTGCTCATCATCAGATTCTGGAAGTTACCGCGTGCTTTGCGCTGATTCGACTTCGGATCACTGATCCTTCGCATCCAATCCACTGGTGCTGGCCTCTTTCACGTATCCGACAGTCATCAACAAGACCTGCCTTACTTCGAGGCACTTCTCGCGGAGAAGCCCCCCCGCCTCCGTGGAATCCTTGCCCAGAGCCCAATTCCCTGAACGCGTGTCGATTGCAACTACTTCTCCAACATGGTCATCGACTACAAAATGGCGGATGGCTCCCTCGTAGATATGCTCGCCGATCAAACGTTGCTCCAGCATCATGCTGCGCCAACCGCGACCGAATACATCTTGGAAACTTTTTGGCATCTTAGGTGACTCGCTTATTTGGCACCTTGGTTCTGCTGAATTGCATTGTCTTCTCCCTTCGATTCAACAGAAACAAATAAACGAGGCAGCGCCGTCCTGCGGAATCACGTTCCCGCACATCGAACTCCAATCACGCAGTCACTACGCTCTTTCTAACCAGGCAAGTATACGCGGTGTCAGAACATCCTAATGTGCTGGCACCGCGCAATGAGGCGCTTAAGCTGTTACAGGATCGGGCCGTAGTCGAGGAAGAAGGGTGCGAAGACCAGTGCGACGATGGACATGAGCTTGAGCAGGATGTTCAGTGACGGCCCGCTCGTGTCCTTGAACGGATCACCGACCGTATCGCCAACAACCGTCGCCTCGTGGTGGCTCGTGCCCTTGCCGCCGAAGTTGCCCGATTCAACGAACTTCTTGGCGTTGTCCCATGTGCCGCCGGCATTGGCCATGGTGATGGCGATCATGAATCCGGCGGCGATGGCGCCAATGAGCAACCCGCCCAGCGCCTCCTTGCCCATGAGCACGCCAACCAGGACAGGCGCGACAATTGCCAGCACGCCCGGCACGATCATCTCGCGCAGCGCGCCGCGCGTGCTGATGTCCACGCAACGCGCGTACTCCGGCTCTGCCGTCCCCTCCATGATGCCGGGGATTTCGCGGAACTGACGCCGCACCTCGTTTACCATAGCGTTCGCGGCGCGGCCAACGGCGGCCATCGTGAACGCGGAGAACAGGAACGGCAACATCGCACCGATGAAGAGGCCGACCAACGTCTTGGAGTCAAGAAGGCTGATCACAGTAAGATCAACTGCCTGTGCATATGCTGCCATGAGCGCCAGGGCAGTCAGCGCGGCGGAGCCGATGGCGAAGCCCTTGCCGGTCGCCGCCGTCGTGTTGCCCAGCGAGTCCAGCGCATCGGTCCGTTCCCGCACCTCGGGGTCGAGGCCGGCCTGCTCCGCGATGCCGCCCGCGTTATCTGCAACGGGACCGTAGGCGTCTGTTGCCAGGGTTATTCCGAGGGTAGACAGCATTCCCACGGCGGCGATCGCTACGCCATAGAACTCAAACAGGGCGAATGCAATCCAGATTGCGACACCGACCACGAGTACCGGCACGACCGTGCTCTGCATGCCAGCGGCAAAGCCGCTAATGATGACCGTGGCGGGGCCGGTCTCGCCGGATTGGGAGACCCGCTTTGTTGGCCCGTATTCGTACGACGTGTAGTACTCCGTGATGAGGCCGATAATGACGCCGCCGATCAGGCCTGCGAGGACCGCGCCGAACAGGCGAATCCCGACGTCTCCTGCGGCGATCAGTTCGCCGCCAACCTCAACATCGGAAAACTCGAGGTAGTTGACGACTGCGAACGTGGCAATTGCGACCAGGATTGCGGACGTGAAGATGCCGATTCGTATCGATCGCAACAGATTCGCGAATGTCGCCCGCTCGCCGGTGCGAACGAGGAACGTCCCGAGGATGGAGCATGCGATGCCCGCGCCCGCAATCGCCATTGGCAGGATCATGAACGACGCATCATAGTCGGCAATGGCGTACGCCGTCGCGGCGATGGCCATTGCGGCGATGATTGAGCCGACATACGACTCAAAGAGGTCTGCGCCCATGCCGGCCACATCGCCCACGTTGTCACCAACGTTGTCGGCAATGGTGGCGGGGTTGCGGGGGTCATCCTCCGGTATTCCCTGCTCAACTTTGCCGACGAGGTCTGCGCCCACATCCGCCGCTTTCGTGTAGATGCCGCCGCCCACGCGGGCGAACAGCGCAATGGATGAGGCGCCGAAGCTGAATCCGGCCACCCACTTCATGATTTCAGCAGCGTCAATGTCCGAATAGATATTGGAATAAACGACGTACATGAGGCCGACGCCAAGCAGTCCAAGGCCCACGACGGACATGCCCATAACGGCGCCGCTCGAGAATGCGACACGGAGGGCCGGGTTGAGACCCCGCATGGCGGCGGCGGCTGTCCGCACGTTCGCCCGCGTCGCGACCAACATCCCCAACACACCCGTCGCGCCGGAGACAACCGCCCCAAGCACGTAGGCCACGGCCGTGCGCGGCTCCACGAGGAGGGCAACGATGATGGCAACGACGACCACGAACGCGGCGAGGTAGGTGTACTCACGGCGCAGGAAGGCCATTGCGCCCTGCTGAATGGCGACAGCGATGCGGCGCATCGTCTCGTTCCCCTGATCCACCTGCATCACGCGGTAGACCTGGAAGCCTGCAAATAGTAGCGCCAATAGCCCGGCGCCAAGGGACGCGGCAACGGCAACATCCATGGTTCTCGGTTAGCCTCCTACCCGTTTCGCAAAAAATGACGGGATTAATCCCGTCTCACAAGTAGGAAAGTAGCATTTGAGGCGTTAGTCCGTCAATTGAGGATGCCCTCCCCCGTCAGCGATGAGACTGCCTCCTGAAGGCCACCAAGTTTCTCGATTGCGCCGTAGGCCGTCGCGTCCATCTGCACCGGCGTGATGGACACCTTTTTCTCCCGCAGCGCCCACACGTCCGTGCCTGCCTGCATCTCAACCTTTCGCCCCGTCTGCCGATCGACACTGATCCAGTAATAGTCACGCCGACCATCGTTGCCGTGTGTCACGTCGAAGTTGACAGCGCGTGGGACAAGGTTCGTGATCTCGACACCTTGTAGTTTGTCCAGCCCCACGTTCGGCACCGTCACATTAAAGAGAAGGCTCGCATAGCGCTCCGTATCGGCCAGAACCTGCTCCGCCAACGCGCGTGCCACCGCCGCCGCCGTTCGGTATCGCAGCCGCTTGCGCAGCGGCATGGAGACTGCTATCGACGGGATGCCGCGGAAATGCGCGTGCAACGCCGCGCCGACCGTGCCGGAGAGAAAAACGTCCGCGCCCAGGTTCGTCCCGTGGTTGATGCCGGAGATAACGAGGTCAGGCTTCTCTTCCGCCATGATATGGCCCAACGCGACAATCACCGCGTCGCCCGGCGTCCCGTCTACGGAGTAATGCCGCACGCCCCGTGCGTGTAGGCGACGCACCCGCACGGGACGATGAAGAGTGAAACTCGCGCCCATCCCGCTCTGCTCGCGGTCCGGCGCAACGACGGTAATCTCGCCCAGGTCTCGCAGCGCCTTGACCAGCGCCCGGAGTCCAGGCGCGTGGATGCCATCGTCGTTTGTCAGGAGTAGTCGCACGCCGCGAGTCTAGCACGCCATCCAGTGCTTCCGCCTGCACAAGGCGTCGCCATCATCGTGCAAAAGGGTATAGGATTGCACAGGGTATTGGGGAACAGAACACCAGCTATTCGGGCCTGTGTTTTGCTGGGGTATGGCCGCGGACTCTTCTATGCTTCAACGACTTCAGGGATCAGTTCGGCACTATAGCCTGCAATCTCTTCGAGGGGATGTGGTCGGGGGCGTTACCGCAGCCGTTGTTGGTCTGCCGGTTGCTCTGGCGTTTGGTATCGCGGCCGGTCTGGGTCCGGCCGCCGGGATTTACGGTGCCATTTCCGTCGGCTTCTTTGCCGCAGTCTTCGGCGGAACACGGTCTCTGATATCCGGCCCAACAGGCTCGATGACGGTGGCCATGGCGGTCATTGTCGCGGCGCATGCGGGCAACATCGCCGAGGCTTTCACCATCGTCATCATGGCCGGACTGATTCAGATGATGTTCGGCCTGCTGCGAATCGGACGTTTCGTCACATACACCCCGTATTCCGTCATATCAGGGTTCATGACCGGCGTCGGTGTGATCATCATTGTGGGGCAATTGGAGCCCTTCATGGGCGGGCGCGTTGGGGTAGGCGGGCTGTTTGGCACAATTGCGGATATTCCGGAACTCATGGGGGAGTTTCGAAGCAGCGCCCTGCTACTAGCTCTCATAACGCTTGCAGCGGCCATGCTCTGGCCCAGGAGATTCCAAAGGCATTTGCCGCCGACCCTGGTCGCGCTGGCAGTGGGAATGGCCATAAGCCTTATATGGCTGCAAGACGCCCCAACCGTTGGGGCCGTTCCCACAGACATCCCGAATTTCCAGTTGCCATACATTGACCTGGAATTCATCGTGCGGGCCACTGAGGCTGCGTTGGTCATCGCGCTTGTTGGCTCGGTCGATACGCTGCTCACGGCGCTCGCTGCAGATTCAATGACTCGCTCGCGAAACGATCCGAGCAGAGAGCTTCTGGCGCAAGGCATCGGCAATGTTATCACGGGGTTTATCAGGGGCCTGCCCGGCGCCGGCGCTACGCCAAACACCGTAGCGAATATCCGCGCGGGTGGGTCAACCCTCATTTCCGGCGTGTTGGCCGTCGCGATTCTCGTGATTATCGTGATGCAGTTTGGGAACTATGTTGAGTTGATTCCAAGCGCCGTCCTCTCAGGAATCCTGGTGAAGGTCGCGCTCGATACCATTGATTGGCGATTCGTCACTCGCATGTTCCGCGTGCAGCGCGAGCACCTGGTGGTCATGCTGCTGACATTTATATTGACGGTGTTCGTTGACCTGGTTGCCGCTGTTGCCGTGGGTATGATCGCCGCGGCTGTCACGAACGCGCGACAATTTGAGCGTCTCGAACTTGACAGTGTTGTCTCCGTCCCCATCCTGGACCAGGTTTTTTTTGGCACACAGGGCGATCAGGAACAGTTCGACGACTATACGGCCAGAGTCGGACTTGTCGCCCTGCGGGGAACCTTTACGATCGCATCATCCGGCAAACTCATTGATACCATCGGCGGAGACATCCGGGAGCATGAGGTCGTTATCCTGGACTTCTCCGATACGGTCTACATCGACGAAAGCGCAGCCCTGGTGGTCGAGCAGCTCGTTGAGACCGCCGTCATCCAGGACACCCACTGCATCGTGATGGGGCTGTCCGGTATGCCGGAACGCAATCTCAACGCGCTTGAGGTTCTCAGACAGGTTCCCCCTGAGCAGATAGTGGCCACGCGCGACGAGGCGAGGAACGTGGCGGCGAGGCTGCTTGCCTAGAATCTGATCCGCCCCTCTCCGGCATCCCCGCGCAAGCGAGAATCCATCCCCGCCCTCATATCCGCTACCATGAATCCACGCGCGCTATGTGCCGCGAGGCGACGGCGCGAATCGACAAGAGAGCAATCTGAAAGGGGATAGAGGAAATGGCACGCTCAATCACGTTGGATGAGGCGAACACGGTCATCGCGGCGGCTGCTGCGAAGGCGGACGAGCAGGGGACGAAGATGAGCATCGCCGTCGTTGACGCGGGAGGCCGTCTGGTGGCCTTTGCGCGGATGGACGGGGCGATCTGGGCCGGGGTCTACGGCTCGCAGGGCAAGGCGATTGCATCTGCGGCGTTCGGTCGTCCGAGCGGGTTGTTCCAGGACAGGGCGGACGCCCCGATCTTCCAGGGCATCAAGGCGGGTGAGGGCGACCACATGATCCTGAGCCTGGGCGCGGTGCCGGTCGAGAAGGACGGCGAGGTCATCGGCGCGGTCGGCGTCGGCGGCGGCACGGGCGAGCAGGACGAGGAATGCGCGATAGCAGGCGCCGCGGCAGTGTAGGGGGAAAGATTGATTCGTCTATAAGAAAATCTGGGAAATTACACAAAAAATCTGAATTGTTAGTAATACCTATGTCTGTAGACCCCAAACTAATTTCGAATTCAGATTAGAAAGGGATATTGTCATGACCAATCAACAACAAGAGCTGCCCAGCCTGTCTATCTATTTGAATTTTGTGGAGGGGGAGTGCCGGGAGGCGTTTGAGTTTTATCGATCCGTGTTTGGCGGGGAGTTCTCCACCATCATGGCGTTCGATGATATGCCGCCGGACGATGATTACCCGATTCCGGACGGGTGGGGCGACAAGGTGATGCACGTCTCGCTGCCCATCGGGAACGGCATCCTCATGGGGAGCGATATGCCACCCGGGTTCGGCCCGCCGCTGACCGTCGGCTCCAACTATTCCGTCAGCTACAGGCCGCCCTCTCGCGAAGAGGCGGACCGGGTGTTTGCCGCGCTCTCAGACGGCGGGCAGGTGACGATGGAACTGCAGGACATGTTCTGGGGCGACTACTTTGGGTCGTGCACGGATCGGTTCGGGATCAACTGGCAGGTCGGCATGGAGAACGAGGGCGCGGCAGAGTAGGCCCCTCACCTTAACTTTCTCCCTTGGGAAGAGGGGATTCTTGCCGTAGCGGAATCCTCGTGGCATCTGCGCTAGAATGAGCGCGGGTTGGCTGTACGTGGCCATGGCTTAAGGGAAGTACGCCCCGCATCCGGAGGGCAGCCCAGGGTCACGTCTGCCGGGGGGCGGATGAATGGAACTGCACGAAGCCCTTTTATCGCTTGGACTGCTGATTGTTGGCGCCAAACTCCTTGAGGGCGTCTTCAAGCGTTTTGGCCTGAATGCCATCATCGCCTATGCCATCACCGGGGTCATCCTTGGTCCGGTACTGGGAATCGTGGAGCCGGGCCGTGAGATAGAGATCATTCTCAGCATCGGAATATTCATCTTCTTCTTCCTCATCGGCATTGAAGAACTGGACATCAGGGGTTTCATCGCATCCGTTCGCGGCCGCCTCTTCCTCGCCGCCTCGTTGTCGGTGGCAATCTCCCTGCTGATATCCCTGGGCGTCACGTCAGATTTCCTGTTTGATCTGGGATTGGACCTGAGCTTTGAACATGCACTCGGGCTCGCCGGTGTGCTCTCGCTCTCCAGCCTGGGACTCGTCGCGAAAGTCCTTATGGACGAGGGACGATTAAAGGAACCGGTGGGCGTTCAGATATTCACCGCGGTAGTTATCGCCGAGCTGATCGCGCTGTTCGTTGTTGGATTTGCAATCAGCCAGCACTTCTATGCGGGCGGGGAAGAAGAGGGACTGACTGCTCTGGGCGCGGCCACGATTATCGGGCAGATCCTGGGATTCACCGTCTTGACGTGGCTGTTCTCCACCAAGGCGCTTCCATGGATTATCGTCATGCTGCATCGGTTCCTGCGCGTGCCGCAGCTTTCTTTCGGAGTGCTCCTTGGGGGGCTGTTCCTGGTGGTTGTGGGCGCGGAGGAGGTTGGATTGCACGGCTCGCTGGGAGCGCTGCTCTTTGGCGCGGCCCTCTCCATGCTGCCGTACCAGGTCCGGCGGGACATCATGCCCGGCATTAGAAGCTCAGCAGACGGGTTCTTCGTGCCGCTGTTCTTTGCTTCCGCGGGTCTTCATCTGAGCATGGCTTTCCTTGATCTGCCCATCCTGACCATCGCAGCGCTTGTTCTCATCCCGCTGGCTGGAAAGTTTGTCGGCGCCTTTCTCAGTACCTACATCGTGCGGCTTCAGGAGCCATTCGCCATTTCCACCGGTCTGATGGCCAAGGGCGTGGCAGAGATTGCACTGCTGCTCCTGTTGTTCCAGACAGGCAGCATCGACGAGGCGATATTCTCGCTTCTTGTGGTCGTCATGTTTGGATACATGCTCCTCTCACCAATCAGCATCAGCTTTGCACTTGGGAGGATTAAGGATACCGGCGAGTTTACGGACGCCCTTCACTTACCGCCGTCGATGGTCCCATTTGCGCTGGAAGGCATTAAGGTTGGAGACATCCTGGATCGTTCCCGGAACTACGCAGAACAGTCGATGACGGTGAAAGCCTTTACGGAGTATTGGTTGTTGCCGGAGCAACATGACTACGTGATTGTCGATAAGGGCAAACTGGCCGGCATCGTCTCATTGAGCATGTTGCGCTATCTTCCTCGCGCCGACTGGGATGAAACGCCGCTAAGCCAGGTGCTGCGTGAAAACACCCCGTCCGTTGGCGAGGACGAGCTGATTGAGGACGCCCTGCAGCAGATGATTGATGATTCCCTGACGGTGCTTCCAGTCAGGGATGGATCCTCGAATGAATTCATCGGCTCGATATCCAGCAGTGAAGTGCTTGAATTGATCACGGTGACTGCCCGGGGGCACTAGCTTCGCGCACTCCTCGACGTGGAGCGGCTGAGGGTGAAAACGCATCAACGAATTCGTATACATCCTTGCCAACCTCCGTAGCGCGATGGTAACGTGTCCGCATAGCGACGGGGCAGGGGGCTTTGGCCCTGCGAGGTGGACGTATGAGTCTTCGTGGTGAAGCAGCGATCATCGGAATCGGCGAGTTGCCGACAACCCGCTCCACGTTCGGTCGCTCAATGGTCGGCCTCATGGGTGATGTAGCCCGCATTGCAATCCATGATGCCCATGTGCGCTTCTCAGATATCGACGGACTAGTCACCGAGGGTGGGGCAGTATCCCCGGCCTTCGCCTCCGAGTATCTTGGCATCCAGCCACGATTCGCTTCCGGCGCAAGCATGATGGGCGCGAGCGGGGCCACCGGCGTCACCCTCGCCTCCATGGCCGTTCAAAACGGCCTCGCCAATTATGTCCTTGTCGTCATTGCTACGGCGCGCAACCCTGTCATCCCGCCGGAGGGCGGTGGACCTCCCAGCGCGAGATCGGAATTTGAGGAGCCGTACGGCATGTCTGCCGGCGCGAATACCGGCTACGGCATGATGTACGTCCGTCACATGGAGGAGTACGGCACCACCGAAGAGCAGATGGCCCAGATGGCCGTCAATGAGCGATTCAACACACTCGAGAACCCCAACTCCGTCTTCCAGGGGCAGCCCATCACACATGAAGACGTGATGAATTCCCGCTTTATCAACTATCCCATCAAGCTGCTTGAGACCGTGATGCCGTGCGCCGGCGCGGCGGCTGTCGTCGTGACGAGCGCAGAGCGCGCCAGGAACAGCCTGAACCGGCCAGTGTACGTGCTTGGCGCAGGCGTCGCGACCGATCCGCTCATGGGCTGGATGCGCGACAAGCTGACGGAGACACCCGTCGCGCGATCTGCCCCAACGGCCATTACGATGTCCGGGTACACGCCGCGCGATATGCAATTCGCTCAATTCTATGATTGATACACCATTCTCCATGCCGTGAGCCTGGAAGATGCGGGACTGATGCCCAAGGGCGAGGTCGGACCCTTCTTTGAATCAACTGACACCCGCTACAACGGCGAGTTTCCAATCAATACGGACGGCGGCCAGCTCTCCAGCGGTCAGCCGGGTCTTGCCGGCGGATTTCGCCACGTTGTTGAGGGCGCGCGCCAGATCATGGGCAAGGCGGGCGTTCGGCAGATTGCCCGCAATGACCTCGGCCTGGTGAATGGTTGAGGCGGCACCGCGAGCACCATGTGCACGCTGGTTCTCGGGTCCGAGAACGCACTCTAGAGCAAAGAGCCGGACGAAAGCCGCCGCTGGGGGTTAGACAGCCATGACGAGCGAATACAGAAGGCCGGTGCCACGACCCACGATGAATCCGGAGTTGACCGCCCCGTTTTGGGCGGGAACGAAGCGTCATGAACTCTGGCTCCAGAACTGCAAGCCCTGCAGCAAATTCATCTTCTACCCGCGTGAAACATGCCCTGAATGTTGGGCTCACGGCGATGACCTGGTCTGGACGAAGGCAAGCGGCAAGGGCCGCATCCACTCATACACGACGGTCTATCAGCCCGCCGTCCCAACGTTCGGAGAGTTCATGCCCCAGGCCCAGGTCCTTATCGAACTGGATGAAGGCGTTCGAATGGTCGGCAACATGGTCGACGTCACATCTGAGGAATACCGTGAGGATCCTGCGGTACTCCCTGTGAATCAACGCGTCGAGGCTGTTTTTGAAGACGTTACGCCCGAGTGGACGCTCGTCAAGTGGCGGCGGATCGAAGAGGATCCGGTGCCCGGGTCTGAATCAGAACCGACCGAGAATCCATGGGCGAACGACCCCAGGTATAACTGATTTCTTAGCGCGACGGATACCAACAGGAGGACAGCGAGTGAGTTTCCGAGGAGAGGCCGCAATCATCGGTATCGGCGAACTCCCGTCGCGCCGAACGATTCCCGGGATGAGTACGGGCGGCCTCATGGCGCAGGCGGCTCGTCTCGCCATCGAAGATGCCCAGATCTCAAAGGATGACATAGACGGGCTGGTCACCGAGGGAGGCTCAATCTTCCCTGGATTCGCATCGGAATACATGGGAATCCGCCCGCGATACGGCACCGGTGTCTCCATGATGGGCGCGAGCGGCGCAACAGCGGTCCTGGTTGCCTCCATGGCCGTCCAGAACGGCCTTGCAAATTACGCGCTCGTTGTGATGGGGCAGGAACGTAATCCCGCAATTCCGGCGCAGGGTGAGGGAGGCCATGGCCCCGCGTCGGAGTTCGATTTCCCATATGGCCCCGCCGCGGGAGCGAATTCCGGCTATGCGCAGGTCTACAAGCGCCACATGGATCGCTACGGCACGACGCAAGAGCAGTTGGCGCACGTTGCGGTGAACGAACGCGCCAATGCCCAAGGCAATGAGAACGCTGTGTTCAACGGTCAAACAATTACTCATGACGATGTCATGAGCTCCCGCTACGTGAATTATCCCTTGCGTCTGCTGGAATGCGTGATGCCGTGCGCCGGCGCGGCGGCTGTCGTCGTGACGAGTGCAGAGCGCGCCAGGGCAGGCCTGAACAAGCCAGCCTACGTGCTTGGCGGCGCGACGGCGGTGGACGGCCTAAGCGGGATGATGCGGCCGGAACTCACTGTCACACCGGTTGCTCGATCCGCGCCAACCGCGTTCGCCCTGTCCGGTTACGCTCCAAGAGACATCCAGTTCGCTCAATTCTATGATGCGTACACGATCATCCATGCCGCGAGCCTGGAAGACGCAGGAATCGTGCCGAAGGGCGAGATTGGGCCGTTCTTTGCGGAAACTGACACAACCTATAACGGGAAGTTCCCAATCAATACCGACGGCGGCCAACTGTCCGGCGGACAGCCTGGTTCAGCAGGCGGCCTCCGCCATGTCGTTGAGGGAGCCCGCCAGATTATGGGCAAGGCGGGTGTGAGACAGATTGAGCGCAACGACCTGGGCCTGATCAACGGCAACGGCGGCATGGCGAGCGTCATGTGCACGCTGGTTCTCGGGTCTGAGAACACACTCTAGGGACAAGAAGAGGAACGTCGAGCTAAGGACTCGCTGAGAGGACGCAGAGTCATGACGAGCGAATACAACAAGCCGCTACCACACGCGACGCTCAACCCGGACGTGTCCCGACCGTTCTGGGAGGGAACCAAGAAGCATGAGCTGTGGGTACAGTACTGCAAGGACTGCAACAAGTTCCTCTTCTTCCCGCGTGAGGTATGCCCGTATGGCCTCTGCCCCATGGACAAGCTCGTGTGGACAAAGACCCGTGGCAAGGGCCGTGTCTACTCGTATACCACCGTCTACCAATCCTCCTTCCCCGCGTTCACGGAGGAAGCTCCCTACATTCACGCCACCATACAGCTGGATGAGGGCCCGCGCTTGTCGGGTAACGTCCTCGTGCCGAAAGAGCAGCTGACGGAGGATCCGAGTTCGCTCGATATCGGGCAGCGAGTTCAGGCCGTTTATGACGATGTAACGGATGAGGTCACGCTCGTGAAGTGGGAGCCGATTCCGGAGGACGAAGCGCCGAGCGCCGAAGCTGCCGAGTAAGAGGACTCAGGCGGTTCGGGCGGAGCGCGATATAACGGCTAGTCACTCGCATACATGTGGAGAAAAGGACGCCGCCCCTCGGGCGGCGTTTTCTTGTCACCCATGGCCGCTCCTTCACCCGTCATTCTGGTCGCACGGCCAGAATCTGGATCGTATTCCCTAACCGACGCCGAATTCGGCGCCCCTCAGCATTTCCCGTGTCCCGCCTGCGCTACAATTGAATCACTGTTCATGGGGCTGTAGCTCAGTTGGGAGAGCGCCGCGTTCGCAATGCGGAGGTCAGGGGTTCGACTCCCCTCAGCTCCATACTAATACTGTTCCTTCTACAGTCTACTGAGGGGATTGTATTCGGCAACAATTTCATACGCCTGTTAGCGTTTTTTGATCTATAATCATAGATATAGTGTTGTGTTAGGTGGGGACTGAGCATTGCACATAGTGGCAATGATGGTCTGGAAGGGTCTTATGCAAGATCTTGGCGCACTGTACTACTGAAATCGAAGAGCGTCTAAGGAGACACCCAGAGGGTAGCCGAGCACACCATTATTGACGAAATAAGAGAACAGGATGAAATGGCATAGAGCTGCTTAAGGCAGCCGGAAAGGACTTACTGGTGACACAGCAGATAGAGGTGCAGCCACCGCCGGATGGCGAAGAGGAAATCAAGTATTTCGTCAACGATGAAGAGGAGACGGTCTCATTCCACAAGAGCCCCGACCGCAAAACGTTTGAGCTAACTGTGCGGGAAATTCTCACGCGTGCAGGGTTTGCCCCCGCGGAGGAGTACGAACTCACACGGGATGCAGATAAACACACTTACGGATCCCTTGATGACGAAGTGCCGATCGAGCATGGCGACCGATTCACGGCCACACATAAGGGACCGACCCCTGCGTCCTGATCCATGAACATCAATGAGTTCGAGGCCCACGTTCGGGAAAAGGGATATGTCGTAGACGAGATGACTGGTGCCGACAACAATCCCTACCTGGTGGTATTTGATGTCGAGTTGCCGACTGGAGCACTGCAGGGGCGGCGCTGTGACATCGCGATTCTCCGGAACACCATGGTGCCCTACGTGCCGCCATCTGCGATACATACCCGACCACAACTCGTCCCCATGGACATGAATGAGCCACTGAAGACTCAGAACAGCGGCATCGGACCAGACTGGCAATACTGGAGCCGACGTTACGACCACCGTCCGACCCCGAGAGACCTCTGGGCGCACATCTTGACAGTTCTCTGTGACGATAGATGGCCTACCAGCTAAGCGACTTCGCCGACCTCGAGATCTCGGTCGCAATGACGACGCGGAACGACACCGTTCTGGGTAAGCACGTACACAAGCCGGCCCGTCAGGAGGACCTGGCTTTCGCATACTGGAGGCCGAGTGTCGGAGAGGGGCGGTTCACAGCCGTCATCACCAAATTGGTCCTCCCCGTAGAGGGTGACCGCATATTGCATGGGAACGTTTCCTTCCTCCCACAGTACATCCTCCGAGTATTGGCAGATGCCCCAGACGGCTGTGGCGTCGCATTCTTGCATGGCCACCTGTCCCCTGGCTGGCAGGGGATGAGTAATGACGATGTTGTGGCGGAGCGTGACCGACTTGCAGGTGCAGTGGCTGGTCGTACGGGATTGCCACTCGTAGGTTTAACCAGAGGAACTGATGGAGCGTGGAGCGGACGCTTGTGGCTTAGGAAGGCGCGCCATGCATATGAGCGCCGCTGGGCCCGCTCGGTCCGGGTCGTCGGCTCTACGCTGTCGGTCACCTACCGTCCACAAGAGCCTTTGGCGAACATCACAGGAAGCCAGGTGGCTACCCTTAGCGTTTGGGGGCAAGCTGCGCAGGATCAGCTTGCCCGATGCCGGGTAGGTATCGTCGGCTTGGGTAGCGTAGGCAGCCTTGTCGCCGAGGCGCTGAGCCGGGTCGGGATACAGAGAATGACGTACATCGACTTCGACAGAGTTGAACAGAGAAATCTGGATAGGACTGTAGGAGCTATCGCTGCAGACATTGGCAATCTGAAGGTTGAAGTTGCTGCCCGCAGTACACGTCTTAGTTCGACCGCCGAGCGGTTCAACTTGCGAGTGGTTCCCCACAGCGTATTGACTCCAGAGGGACTTGCGGCTGCGCTGGATTGTGATGTACTTGTCTGTTGTGTTGATCGGCCATGGCCTCGGCACTTGCTAAACGCTCTGGCATACAGCCAACTCATCCCCGTAATCGACGGCGGGATCATGTCAACCGTGAAGTCAGATGGCACGCCACAGCACGTCTCATGGAGCATCCACATCGTCGGCCCAGACCGCGCATGTATGATCTGCCTCAACGCCCTACGGCGCAGTGATGTCGCCCTCGACCGCAATGGCATGTTGGACGACCCTGACTATATCGCCGGGTTAAGTGAGGAAGACAGAGCCGCCTTCTCACGTCGGAACGTGTTCCCGTTCAGCATGAGTGTCGCCGCCCACGAGGTTCTCCAGCTAGTGGGGTTAGTGACCGGACTATCTAGAATCGGAGGTGTCGGTCCCCAGAGATATGACGGCTATCCCGGGACTATGCGAGTGAACCGAGATGCGGTCTGCGACGACCAATGTGAATATGCCGACCTCACTGCGACTGCGATTGACCTCAGTCCGAACCTTCAGAGTTAATGGGTATCAGGAGCACTGTATTCCAAGTCGCGTTCACCTCAGAATTCGGAATAGGTTAGGTTCTTGGGGTGGATAACGCGTCAGTTATTCGCCTAATTCCGAGAAATGTCGCTCACAGCCCCTTGTTGAGGCAATCTCTCATGTCATACTTAGTCTCCGGCTATGCCCACCACCGCGTCCCATCGTTTCTTGACGTCCGGTAGGCGTGGTTACGTTAGGAGCTGCCTTCTAACCGGACGGTGACGATGTCCACGCCGTAGAACTTCTCGTGGCGCTCATGCCCACGACATAGGCCAAATGAGGGCGCGCTGTGCCAGGATTCGCACAGTTGCCACGCGCGTTCCGCGTTGAGAGAATGGGCGGGACGGATTGCAGATCTCCACAAACGCCGACTCACAGAGGTGCACTGATGCGCGCCAATGACCACATACTCTACGAGCCGGACGAGAAATCTCCTCCACTTCTGACGCTTGGCGTGGCGCTTCAGGGCGGCCTCATTGCGCTGTCGAACACGGTCACCTTCGTAACTATCTTTGCCGTCGCAGCCGACGGGGGTGACGACTTCCTGGCATGGTCGATGTTTGTCGCAATGGTGATTGCCGGTATTGCCATGGCGCTTCAGGTCATCAGGTTTGGGCGTCTCGGGTCGGGACACATCCTTCTAATGGGTTCCGCGGCGCCGTTCCTGGCGGTATGCGTTTTGGCAGTGGCGGAAGGCGGCCTCCCCGTCATGTCGAGTCTCGTCGTCGCTGCGTCGTTGGTACAGTTCGCCCTGTCATTCTGGCTGGCTCAGCTGCGCCGAATCATCACTCCGGTGGTCTCGGGTGTCGCCTTTATGCTATTGGCCGCTTCTGCAATGCCGATAGCAGTCGCAAGGCTGGACGATGTGCCGAGCGGCTTGCCTCCGGTGGCGGGCCCGGCAATAGGCGGGACGACATTAATCATCGCCGCAATTCTCATACTGCGCGCCTCTGGGCTGTACAGGTTGCTGGCAATTCCCATCACGATCCTTGCAGGCTGCCTTGCCGCCATTTTGCTGGGAGCGTACGACATTCAGGGAGCGCTGGATGCTCCTTGGTTCGATCTGCCGAAGTTTTCAGCCTGGCCCGGCCTGAGCCCGGTGACGGATGCGGGCTTCCTGGAGCTTCTGCCCGTTTTCCTCATCGTGAGTGCGATTGTCGCTGTCAAGGCCAGTAGTGAAGGGGCGTCAATCCAACAGGTCTCCTGGCGGGCGCCCAGCGCCGTGGACTTTCGTGGTGTGCAAGGGATGTTGAATGCTGGCGGTATAGCCATACTGCTCTGCGGGCTGGCGGGAACCCTGCCCATCCTGGTCTATCTGCCGTCAACCATTGCGCTTATCAGCTTCACCGGTGTCTCTGCGAGGCGCGTCGGATTCACAGTGGGAGTCACGCTGATCGCCCTTGCCCTAATGCCCAAGATCGTGGCAATTCTCCTAACGATACCCAGGCCGGTCACCGGCGCAGTCTCAATGGTCATGATGGGTCTGCTCTTCATGGAAGGAGTGCGTACGATCCTGCAGGATGGGCTGAATCCGCAGAAGGCCCTCATTGTCGGGCTATCGCTCTCAATCGGACTCGGCCTACAGACCGAAAATGTTCTCACTGACATCCTGGGTGATCCGTGGGGCGTCGCATTGGGGAACAGCGTTATTGTCGGAATTACGGCTGCGCTCCTGATGGGGCTGATCACCGGAATTGGGGGGCGACGTCGCAGGCGCCTGGAAACGAACCTGGACGGTTCAGCTGGGCCCGGTATCGACGTATTCCTGCGGGAGCTTGGCTCCGGCATGGGATGGAATCAGGCTGCTATAGAGCGGCTATGCGCTGCCGGGGAGGAGACCTTGTCCAGCATGTTGCAGTTGAGCGATGACTATGCAGGGCAACAAACTCCTCGCCTCATTCTCAATGCGCGACCCGGAGCCGGCACAGTTGAAATGGAATTTCTGGCGCTCTTCACTGAAGAGAACATAGAAGACCGAATCACATATATGAGTGAACAAGCCGAGACACCAGACATCAGCGAGATCTCCTTCCGTCTCTTGCGGCATTACGCCTCATCCGTGCGTCACCGGAAATATCACGGCATTGATATCGTTACGGTGCAAGTCAATGCATAACGCGATTAGAGATGGCCCTGATTGATGCCGGATTCTCCCGAAGTCGCAGACCATCCGCGTAAGAAACAGTTGAACCGGAGAGGAGTTAATGACATGGCGGCATATCTGATTGCAGACAATGAGATTACGAACGAGACCGAGTTCGCCGACTACGCGCGTCAAATCGTCGCGATAATGGAGGGTCACGGCGGCAAGTACCTGGCCCGAGGTGGGCCCACCGAGATCGTCAGTGGTGACCGGACGCCCCATCGCGTTGTCATCGTCGAGTTTGAGAACCTTCAGCAGGCTGAAGGGTGCGTCAACTCAGCCGAATACAAGGCAATCGCTGGTCTTCGTGACAGCAGCAGCATCACCACCACGTTCCTCGTTGAGGGCATCTAGCGTCGATTCCTGTGTGAAAGGGCAGCAGTCTCACTAACGTGGGCCCGCAGGGATTAAACACCTGCGGGCCCACATTTGACGCTCACTGCGCGATAGTTGTTCAATGGCCCAAACATAGCGAATCTGGAGTTGTACATGAAACTTGAAGGACGTCGTGTCATTGTGACGGGTGGGAGTCGTGGGATCGGTTACCGGATCAGTGAACTCTTTCTTGCTGAAGGCGCTCACGTCCTGGCCGTGTCCCGAAGTTCCGCAAACCTTGAGGAAGCAAAGGTACAGCTTCCTGCGCTCGCCACTCTCGTGGCCGACGTTTCCGTTGCGACGGACGTCGACCGGGTCGTTGCGTGGGCCGAGAGTGAGTGGGGCGCTCTCGATATCCTCGTGAACAATGCCGGCATTTTTGACAGAACCGAGCCGGGTCTCACCGAGGAGCCGGACGACAACTTTCTGACGACGTTGCAGGTCAACGTTCACGGGGCGTATTTCTGCACGAAGCGCCTGCTCCCGTTGCTGCTCCGATCAGACGATCCACACATCCTCAACCTCGGCTCGAGTGCAGGCATTATGGGGCCAGACATGAGGGGCGCTTACGGTGTGTCAAAGGCTGCTCTGCACGCGCTCACACTGGCAACTGCTAACGAATTGGAGGGCAAGGTGACAGTTAACGCGCTTGATCCGGGGTGGGTCAGGACGGATATGGCGCCCGACGGTCCTCAGGATCCGCAGTGGGCGGCCGCCGGAGCGCTATCGATCGTTACGAGGTCGTCCAGCGTTACGGGCAGACTCTTCTCCGGCAAGCGCCTCCGTTCGTGGATGCCCCGCTCGGCCTCATAGAGAATTTCGCCCCTCTACAAACTCGGGGCGAGCGGAAAAGGCTGAACCTTGCGGCAATTGGTCTGGCGCAGTTGACGCTGCACTAGCCCGAACGTAGGCTAACCCCAGCCGCAAGCCTCCGATGAAACGTCTGGGAGTATACCCATGGCCGTCAAAGTCGCAAAGGCTCTCAAAGAAAAGCTCGGTAATAAGGGCGTAGGACCGTCTATCCAGTCATACGCGGACAACCAACAATCGGCAAAGCGCGGCGAGATTGAGGATGAGGGCCATAAAGATATCATCAATCTTTACTACGACCTTGTGACTGACTTCTATGAATATGGCTGGGGGAAGTCATTTCACTTTGCTCCGCGGATGCCGGGAGAGACCTTCAAGGCATCGCTTGTGCGGCATGAGCACAGAATTGTGAATGCGCTTGAACTGAAACAGGGCATGGTCGTCGCTGATCTTGGGTGTGGCATTGGCGGGCCGTTGCTGACCATTGCCCACTATTCCGGCGCAAAGATTGTGGGCGTCAACAGCAACGACTATCAGTTGGATCGTGCTCGTAAGTATGTAGAGCAGGCCGGGCTATCTCACCTGGCCGAGTTCATGCACTGTGATTTCCTGAGTGTCGACGCCCCAGATGAATCCTTCGACGCCATCTATTCCATCGAGGCGACGTGCTGCGCTCCGGACAAGATGAGCATCTATGGTGAGATTCTTCGGCTCCTCAAGCCGGGCGCCCAATTCGTCGTCTATGAATACTGCATGACGGACCGCTTCGACCCCAACAACCCCCGCCACTTGAAGATAAAGGCGGACATAGAGCTGGGGGGCGGCTTGATAAACATTGATGAACGGCAGACGGTCGACGATGCCCTGCATGCCCTGGGATTTGAGGTAATAGAGACGCGGGATTTGGCTGAGCAAACGGATCCGTCCCTCCCGTGGTACCAGCCACTCGCAGGCACGGGACTATCGTTCGCCAGCTTCCGCAGTTCACGAATTGGGCGCGCACTCACTCACGGCACGCTGAAAGTACTTGAGGCGCTGCGCATCGCCCCGAAGGGGTCAGCCCGCGTGGCGGGTACACTGAACCTCTGTGCGGCGGCCATGGTGGAGGCCGGTCGGCTCGGCATCTTCACGCCGATGTACTTCATTCATGCCCGGAAGCCAGACTAACAAGCTTCAAGTCCATCGCGGCGAGGCGCCCCTGAAAATCTAAATCAATAGCAGTCCTTTATCGTGTGTCATGACTTTCCTAAGATAGCGACATGAAATCCAGCAAGGACAAGGCAGCGATAAAGCGCATCGCCATTGTGGGAGCGGGTATCTCCGGCCTGGGCGCGGCGTGGGGATTGAGCCACCACCCGGACAAGTTCGACTTCAGAATCTTTGAAGCGCGCAGAGAGATTGGCGGCAATGCCGTAACAGTCGATATGCCGCAGGATGACGGCAGTTCTGTTCCGTTTGACATCTCCGTCACGGCCCTCATTCCATCGGTTTATCAGCATGTGCTTCTCCTGATGCAGAGGTTTGGCATTGAGCTGCTGGAAACACGCTTCAGTTACAGCGTGAAGTACGGAGACGATGTCTACGCCCACGACTTCGATTCCCAACTTAGGCAGGACCTCGCCAAAGACATCGCGAAATTCCAGAGGCTGCTTCGCCGTCTCCACCGTTTCGGGAGGTTGACCCGTTCCCGCTCACGGTTCCTCAACGCCCTCAACCCGTACAACTACGTCAGCATGGGGCGAGTGCTCAAGCTGGGCCGGTTTTCCGATGACTTCAAGTACAAGATCCTCAAGCCCATGTTCGTGAATTTCCTGATGGCAACGAATGTGTTCGATATGCCCGCCTCTCTCTTCGCCCGCTACCTTGAGTTCTTCGATATCGAGAGAGCTACGACGATGCACACATGGGATCAGGGAACCCGCCGCATTTACGAGAATCTTTCTGCCGAGTTTCCGGGCAAGATCTACCTAAATCGTCCTGTCCGAAAGGTGCATCGGCAGGACTCCAGAGTCGTCATCGAAGATGAGAACGGTGTTCGTGAAGAGTTTGATGACGTGATCCTCGCCTGCAACGCGGACCAATCACTGGCGTTACTCGATAACCCCTCACGCCTTGAGCGGTACATCCTGTCTCGCGTCCGCTATGATGCCTCTCTGCACGGTGATGCCATTGTCCACTCGGATTCCTCAGTCCTGCCTGAGAATGATGTAAGGCCCCTTAAGACGCGGAGTAACTACATTGAGCAATACGGGGAGAGGCCTGACAACTACCAGATCACATACATCATGCATAACCAGCAGCCTTGGGCAGGCGTCTCCGATAAACCCTGCCTCGTGACCTACAACGCCGCTAGCCCCATTGATGAGCGAAAGGTTGTTAATACTTTTTCGTTTCAGCACGTCGTCCATGACGTAAGGCACATAGCCGTGCTCGTGACTCTGTTTCGCTTCATCCAGGGCAAGAGGCGAACATGGCATTGCGGCGCCCATACACTCGTCAATAGCCAGGAGACCTGCTTTGTCACCGGGCTGGCCGCCGCGCGGCAGCTGGGCGCAGATTACCCTTTCGATGATGAAGAGGCACGGCAGGTATTCAACTACTACGGGAACATCATGTATGGTCGCCGATTCAGAAAGGTCGAGCGCCCGGCACGGTGAGATACTCAAGGCGTTCAACTCATTTGTTGAGCCTATGCGCGCCAACGTATACTAATACGCGGCGATTTATGCTGCGTACAGCGTGTGATGGCCGGAGATCATAGCTAATGACAGCTTCTGCTGACGGTGCGGCGACACAGACTCTCAGCCTGCCGGAAGAACTCATCCTGATTCTCCTCAATGAGGAGGACGGCTACTTCCACCAGGTGCCCGGCTGGAACCTGAACTGCGTCGTCGTTGGCGCGGCCCTCGCGGAACTGTCTCTTCTGGGCCGCATAGATACTGACCTAGAGTCGCTCATCCTCGTCGACAAGACAGATACGGATGACATCGCTCTGGATACCCTGCTTGACGAGATTGCCTCCGAGACTGAGCAGCGAAGTACCACATACTGGATCGAGCGCCTTGCACCGCTCGCAGAAACAATCATTGACGATACCCTTGCCCGCTTGGTGAACATAGGCATCCTTCAACACCATGACGGAGATTTCTGGACGATGGCCCGCACGTCTCGTGGCGTCCAATTTGGAGGCGGTGAATGGAGCGACACTGCGGCTGAATTTGTCAGGAACCGGATCGTCAGGGTCATTTTCAGCAATGAGATCCCGGAGCCGAGAGATATCATCCTCATCTGCCTGGTCAACACGTGTGACGTGTTTCGCTTCATCTTCCCCATCGAAGAAGAGGAAGAAGAGCGGATAGCGCAGATCTCCAGGATGGATGTCATCGGACGATCTATCGCGGAGGCCGTTTCCCAGAACCTTGCCGGCCCGCTACTGCGCCGTTCGGGACTGGCCAAGACGATACCAACGGTTTCTCTGCGAAAGCTGATATTCAACAAGCACCTGAGGAGCGGGAACGTTCCGGCGTTGTTTGGAGAACTGGCTGAGAACTATGGGCCTGTGTTTCAAATCAAAGCCCCATTCGTAAAGCCCCTGGTATTCCTGGCCGGAGCTGCCACAAACAGGTGGGCGCATCGGCAGGGGCGCATGTACCTGCGGGCCAGAGAGTACTTCCATGACTTTGAAAAGGAATACGGAGCCACCGGTATGCTTCCGGCACTGGATGGTGCGGATCATTTCAGACTGCGGAAATCCCTCCAACCCGCGTATTCGCGCACCCGCCTTGAAGGTCAATTAGGCACGGTCTATGACAACGCGCGGGCCTTCATGTCGAATTGGAAGGTCGGGGATGCCCTCCCTGCAGCGACGACATCCCGTCTAATGATTAACTCACAGATTTCCCCACTCTTTGTTGGGGTCGATTCGCAAGACCTCATCGCAGATCTCGCGAAGTACAAGGAGCGAGTGCTTACTGTTCATGTCATGAAAATCATGCCCAGGTTCATGTTGAAGACGCCAGGCATGAGACGACGCGCGAAACTCGTTGATCGACTGCTGGAGCGGGTGCAAGGTGTGCATACCCCGGCGCAACGGGCAGGACAACCCCGTGACCTCGTCGACGATTACCTCAGCCTCCATGCGAGCGATCCGCAGTTCTTGCCGGAATCCAATTTGCGGTTTGCCTTTACCGTTGCGTTGGTTGCCAGCGTGTATCTCGGGGACATGATGAGCTTCTGCCTCTACGCCATGGCAACGAAGCCGGAAATGCATGCCGAGCTTCGCCGCGAGGCTGATGCCCTGTTCGCAAACGGTGATCCCAAAGGAGACGACATTACTCCTGAAACCATTAGTGTCACCCATCGATTCATCATGGAGTGCATGCGCCTGTATGCCATCGTTCCGATGTCGGTCCGGAACGTGATGAATACCTGTGTGGTTGAAGGATTTGAATTGCCCGTCGGAACACGCGTGCATATCGCGCAGTCCGCTGCGCATTACATGAACGCTGTCTTCCCGGACGCCACGAAATTTGATATCGACCGTTACCTGCCGCCCCGCAATGAGCACCACAGCCCCGGCTACGCGCCGTTCGGTCTGGGCACACACACCTGCCTTGGGAATCGGTGGATGGAGCTGCAGCTGACCCTCAACCTGCTGATGATCGCCCGTCACTTCACATTTGATGTCTCCCCGGCGAAGTTCAGGGAGAATCTCAAGATTGACGCGCTACCCTCGCTGAAACCGCACAAGAAGCTCAAGCTAGTTGTGACGGAGAGACGCGAACTCTAGGCTTCCGCCTCGTGGCGGCGATACGTCGCGTCGATTTCCTCATCCAGGTCTTCCCATATCCTCTCGAGTTGAGAGCGAAGCCTCATGTTCTGGAACGATCCCCAAACCACCATGGCAGGAAGCACCAGTACGACCGAAACGATCAGCGAGTAAACGATCGTTATTGTTGCAGTGATGCCGAACTGTTGGGATGCGGCAATGGGCGCGGCTATGAGCACACCGAATCCCAACGCTGTCGTCATGGCAGAACCCAATAGCGCCGAGCCCGTCGTGGACAGGGTCCGGATTGCAGCCTGTTCCGGGTTGCGCAGAGCAGAATACTCCTCTCGGTAGCGATGGATGATGTGGATTGTGTAGTCCACGCCGATACCAATTGATAACGCAGTGATGATGGAAGTAATCAGTGAGTAGGGGATTTCCAGCAACCTCATTGTGCCCAACACGCAAATGAGAACCAGCACGATTGGCCCCACTGCGATGACTGAGAGTGCAGGCTGGCGCAGCGTCACCCAGAAAAAGAGCGCCAGTATGGTCAAGGCCACGGCAACAGTCGTTCCGATCGACTCTGTCTGTCGACTGGTGATCTGATTGCCCACCTCCTGGGAGATGATAGCCAATGACGTCACGATGATATTGTCGTCTTCGCCGAACCAGAGGCCTTCAAGTTCCGTCTGGAGGCCCCCCAATCGTGTTTGGTCTTCATTGAAAACCGGGAATTGGAGCAGCATCAGATCCATGCCGTCGGGATTGTTGATGATGAACCCCGCCAACTCCGGCTCCCTGATCATCAGTTCATCGACAAACTCCTGCATGAGCACCGGGTCAAGCTCGACACCGGGGGACGCCTCTTCAAAGAGCGCCGCCAGTTCCGGATCGTATTTGTCGCCGGGTTCACCGCTGTCGTTCGTCCAATCATGCACAAGGTCTTCAAGTGACCTCTGCACGGGTCCGGCTGCCGCGCTCGGACGCGTGCGTTCGTCATCGAATGGGCTTGTCAGATCACGAAGGTTGAGAAGTGTCCGCGAGTCCGTGACCTCTGCCCGTACGAGGAGGCTGGCCAACTCAGTCGAGCCGCCCACGGCCGCGTCGAGTGTTTCCAGGTTTTCCAGGACGGAACCGTCACTTGGCAGGACATCCCGAATGCTGAACTCCGATTTCAGACCTGTCGCGAAATACCCCATGACGACCGTAATGGCGAGGACGCTGATGATATAAGGAGCGGGCCGCCGGGTAATTTCCCGACCGAGAATCTCTGCAATCCGCGAAACTCCTGGTAGCGCGTTCGATATTGCGCGCGTGGGCGGCAAGGTATCTCGTGATTCGCGTCGTCGGTCAATGATTGTTCGTCCGGCCGGAATCAAGGTCAGCATCACGATAAGGCTCAATCCCACGCCTATTGCGGCGACGACGCCAAAGTCGCCAATTACCTGTATTGGCGAGAAAAGTGAAGCCAACATGCCGGCAATCGTTGTGACTGCAGCCAACGTGAGGGGAATCGTCACATTCCGCAAACCGGCCCTGACGGCGTCCCGAACCGGTAGGCCCTCAAGGCGCTGTTCCCTGTAATGCGAGACTGTTTGGATTGCATAGTCCACGGTGAGACTGATGATGATGACAGGGATCAGCGTTGTGAGTGAACTGGGCGGGCCTATGATCTGCAGGACTGTTGGTAGTGGCGATTCTGGCCCCAGCCATCCTTCGACGCCAACAACCCATGTGATGGAGAGGATGAGCCCCCCCAGCGCCAGCAGCATGTCCGAAATGGACCGTGTGAAGAGAAAGATTAGAGCAGGGATAAGCACCAGTGCCAAGAGAATCAACGGTGCCATCCCTTCTTCCGTTGCCTTCTCGTACTCCTCCTGGATAATCGCCGTTAAAAGGACGCTGACGCGCAGTGGTCCTTCGGATGTGTCAGCCAGTTCGCTTATCCGAAATTGGGCTTCGGTGACACTATCATCTGCCGTGTTGATCAGGCGAACATCTCCAACCGTAATCGGCGTCCCGTCTGCATCGATTCCGGTCGTCACGGCGAGTACTTCCGCGATGCCGGGGGCGTTTCGAACCGCATCGATTTGAGCCTGAGTGACAGAACCCAGGTCACCGACCTGCAGAGCAGACTTAAACAGAAACGATGGAGCAAAAAGGGAATCCGTCGGCGTCAAAACACCACGTACGTCCGGGTCGTTGGCAATGTCATTGATCAGGGTGTCCATTTGGGCGAGGCCATCGGGTGTGAGTGCCTCTCCGCGGAAAATGAGAGTGCCGGCAATAACCTCACCCGAGTCTCCAAAAAACTCGTCTATATCTTCCGCTGCCTGTTCCAGGGCGTGACCTGGTGGAAGGAATGCAAGGCTGGCCCCTTCTGTTGGCGGCGCGCGGAAAGTCGATCCATACCCCAGCGCCACGGTTACCACGAGGAGCAGAGCGATGGTTATCCATGGCCGCGCGGTCACAAGCCGACTGAAATTGCCAATCACCGTATTCATGCGGGATATGCCCCCTCCCCGGGAGACTCAATATTCAGATGCGCGTGACCAGTTGGCCAGCGGCGGGAGTGAATGTCTATTGTGCCGCCTCTCCTACCGTCTCTGCGGATGCAGGTGATTCTGTCTTCGTATTAGGGTAAAACTGCGCGCAATACCTGCGAAAGGGCATGATGTCCCCGTCAAGCCGGAAAAGGCGTGGCCGGGATCGGTATTTCTTGCGGTTCCAGATGACCACGTCCTTCTTAACATCTTGTATCTGGTTGGCTGCGATGAACTTGTTCATAAGGGGCGCTCGGAACCTTTTCGGCAGGAATCCCAGCCCCATGACGAACCGCTTGGGGTTCGTGATTTCCTTCACCTGCGAAAACAGCGTCATTTCCACGTTGGTGCCGTCGATCGGCGTTGCAAGAACCCAAAGCCGCAAATCCATCCCTATGGAGCGTTCGCGGATCTCTACGTACGACACCCCGAGACCGTACACAAACGTCGCCGCCGATATATCGAAGCTGATGCGTCCGAATCTCGTGATTGGCTTGGTGGTTTGGAAATCAAACCGGCTCTCCAGCCGATGCCCCTCAATGACGAGCGGGGTAGTACGGCTTACATCCCCAAATCCGTGTACATAATTCAGATGGGAATAGTCGACTGAGTTTTCCGTGGTCTCTTGCGGATGACCGGCAAATTTGACGCTTCTGCGTTCGAGGGAGCTCCAGCCTTGGGTGCTCTCCTGTTCATCGGGCATCGGCCATTGTGGTGGACGTCGGTCGATGCCCCACCATCCAAAGATCAGGCCCGAGCGTTCACGCGTCTCGAAGAGGCGCAGTCGGGCTGTTGGAGGAGGATTGGTGTAGGGGGTAGAGATGCATTGCCCCGTTGAGTCGTATGCAAACCCGTGAAAAGGGCACACCAACTGCCCATTGACAACTCGCCCGCCAACCTCAGGCGATAAGTTCGCACCCAGGTGTGGACAATGAGCTTCTGCAACGCAGATGGTTCCCTGGTCGTCGATCCAGGCGATGATCTCTTCGCCCATCCACATCCTACTGACCAGCCTGGCTTTTTCGATGGCCTGGCGCGTTTCGATGAAATACCATCCCTCGGGGAACGGCGGCAGCGGAGCGTCCTCCAGTTCCGTCAGTTGTGCGGTTGTCATCGGCCATCACTCCATAAACGTGTCCCAGGGTGACGACGAATCGGCCAAAACCACCCGTGTGAAGGGGGTAGGACGACACACGCGCGCCCTAAGCCAAAAGCATATTCACTCTACCACGTTGGAGCTACGTCTGATTCTTGCCTTGCTTGCCGCTCCGTCTCCTCGACATCTGCAACTTTCATCAGGAGCGCAGGCAGAATCGCCAACAGAGAAACGAATCCTGCAATCATGAATAAGTTCTGGAATACAGTCACGCCCGCCTCCAGCAAGGGAGCCTGCGTCTCTTCAAACGACGCGCCGATTGTCACATCGGCTGTCAGGCTGTAGAACCGTTCAATTCCCCATGCGGCCAAGGCTGAAAGTCCCAGCGCCATGCCAACCATGCGCGCTGCTGTTACCAGTGAGGCAGCAGCTCCCCAATAGTGGCTCGGCGCGGCACTCAAAGCCGTGACGCTGATGGGAGGCAGCACCAGTCCGAATCCGAGTCCGGACAGCACAAGGGGAGCCGTTAACCGGAATTCCTCCACTTCTGTTCCCCACCCACTCATGAACAACAGGCCGATGCCGATGAACGCCAAACCGGTGACTGTTACGGGAATAACGCCCGTCCACCGCAGGATGTACCCGCCCACAATCGCACCCGGCGGGATGGCTGCCGTCAGCCGCACCAGGTGGAGCGCGCTTTCCCAATCCTCCTTTTCCATAACTGTGTTTGCCATTAAAGGAACGGCAACAAGCGCAATGACCAAGGACACTCCCACCATGAACTGCGTCACGTTGGCGGATACGAACGCTCGAGACTTATAGAGGAATGAGGCAAATAGGGGCTGCTCCGTACGGCGTTCAAAGAAGATGACCGCGATGACCAGGGCCACTCCCAGCGCGAGGATTGCGTAAGGCAGAATGGCATCGAATGAAAAGATTGCGCGTTGTGATAACCCGATTGCCACCGCGGTAAGCGCCGCGCCCACCGTCACCGCGCCCACGTAGTCCATCTTGGCCTGTGGGTTGGCCTGGTTTCGCAGGATGGCCATCAGCGCGATGAGCAGCAGGCTCTGGGGCACGTCCAACCAGAAGATGAATCGCCAGCCGACCCACTCGATGAGCGCTCCACCGTACAGTGGCCCCAGTACGGACCCCGCTTCAGCTGATGCCGCCACGAGTCCGAGCGTCACGCCGCGCTGCTTGGGGTCCACCGTCGCCACCGCCATGGCCAGGCCAATGGGAACAGTCGCTCCGCCGCCAATGGCCTGGATCACTCGCGCTGATACGATCCATGCGAAATTGGGGGCGATAGCAACCAGTGCAGATCCAATAGCAAAGATGAGCAGGGCGATCTGAAACATCCTCACGCGCCCGTACACATCCGACAGCCGACCCGCCAGCGGCATAGCAACCGTGTAACTGATCAGGTATCCCGTGATGATCCATGAGGCCGTATCGAGGTCGGTCAGCGGGATTTCCAGTTCCAGCATGACCGTCGGCAACGCCGCCACAACGACCGTCTGATCAAGCGCAGTCGAAAAGACGCCCAGGCAAATGATCGTGATGATAGCTGTTTGGGAAGAGCCGAGGGACGAGAGGCGGGACCGGGCGCTATTCACCATCCGGCGGTCTAACCCGGAAGTTGAATGTCAACCGGTTCGTCGTATTCGGAGAGGATGATCAGTCGGCTAGTGCCCGCGCCGTCGTCGTTGAACACATTGCCCACGATCCTGATCTGCCGCAGGCTCTGGTCTTCCGCGTCAACCCATACCGTCAGTTCGATCGGATGCCCGGAATCCGCAGACGTGATGAGGTTCGCCAAGTCTTCTGAGACGAGATCCCCGTCAATCCTGATCGTCTCGATGCCATTGACCGTCTCCTGCCCGGTGAGATTGATGTTCTGGATCTTCGGCAGCAGATCGTTGAGTGTCATGCCCAGACCGATGAAATTGAACGGCACCTGCTCAAGCGGCAGGTCAGTCCATGGCGCGCCAGACGCGAACTGCATCTTTGCTGAGCTACCGACCGCGATGATGCCAATCTGCACGAATCCCAGGGCAGGCGACTCTACGTCCACCTTGAGGTCCGTCCTGTCCGGTGCCTGAACCTCTCCGTCCACGCTCTTGAGCGTTTGCCCAAAGAACTTCGTGCCGGATTCCATCTCGTCGATCATCTGGAATCTGGCCGTCTGGAAGGAGAGCAGGTGCTCGCTTGTGCGCTCAAGGATCTCCTCAAGCGTCAACTCAGGCTCAGGTGTTGGTGTGGTAGTCCCGCACCCAGTGGCCGCCAGAAGCAGCAACCCAAGTGCCAAAACCATGATTGCCAGCCCTTGGCGGATCAAACCGAAAGCACCCATTAGCTTGTCTCCGTAGCGATGTGTCTCAAGAGAGTCCAAAGCGAGCGGTGACGCTTCATTGCCGTATCATAGCACTCGCAAAATCCGTTCGTTCCTCCATTTGCTCCGCTTGATATACTGCCGTCGTAGTGAAGTATCTACTGCAAGACTGCCTCTATACCCTACAAGTCTTCCATGCCCTTGCCTCTGGAAACGGCCACGGCAGAGGAGGTTAAGGGATGAAACCTTCCGTTACTCTCCAGGATGTCCGCAAGGCGCAAAGCACAATCTCTCATCTGGTGCGCAAGACACCTGCGCTGTCCGCGCACTCGCTGAGTGCTTTGGCAAGGTGTGAGCTTATTTTCAAGGCCGAGAATCTCCAGAGAGCGGGCTCCTTCAAGGTGAGAGGAGCCTCAAATAGAATCGCCGCATTGAGCGCGGACCAAAAAGCCAGAGGGGTCATCACCGCCAGTGCAGGCAACCATGCTCAAGGGGTCGCTTTGGCGGCCGGTAATCTGGGCATACCCTGCACAGTTGTCATGCCAATTGGGGCCTCTCTTCCGAAGGTGGAGGCCACGCGCGGCTACGGAGCGACCGTCGTTCTCGCGGGTGAGGATTTCGACGGCTCCCAGGAACATGCACGGCGCATCATGCGTGAGAACGACCTAACCTTTATCCCCGCATTCGATGACCCGGCCATCATCGCCGGGCAGGGCACGATTGGGCTGGAAATACTCGACCAGGTGGAGAATCCGGACACGGTTGTCGTGCCGGTGGGAGGCGGAGGACTGATTTCCGGCATCGCTGTGGCGATAAAGGAAACGATGCCTAGCGTCAGGGTGATCGGAGTGCAGGCAGCGGCATCCACGGCTGTTGTCGACTCGTACAAGGCCAAGCGCGACTTTACGCCCAGGCAGGAAGCCACTGTGGCCGACGGCATTGCTGTCGGCACGCCTGGGGAATTAACTGTTCCGTTAGTGAAGCGCTATGTGGATGACATGGTGGTGGTGGAAGAGGAAGAGATTACCCAGGCCATGATGCTCCTCCTGGAGAGGAGCAAGCTGCTCGTTGAAGGGGCCGGCGCGGTTGGTCTTGCCGCAGTGCTGGGAGGAAAATTCCAGAGCGCCGGACAGAGAGTGGTGGTGGTGCTCAGCGGCGGCAACGTGGACTCTCACCTGATTGCTCGTGTCATGGAGCACGGATTGGCCCATGCAGGGCGCTATTTGGTGTTCAAGGTCATGGTGGAAGATCGCCCCGGCCAGCTGAATCGACTGCTGAGGATCATCTCCGAGAATGAGGTCAACGTGCTGGACATCGGCCACCTTAGACACGCCCCGACGGTGCATATGGGCCAGGTTGAGATCCAACTCACCCTCGAGACCAGGAACTCCGCTCACTCTGAGGAAGCACTGGCGAAGCTGCGCGCCGCCGGGTACTCACCGTACGAGACCGACTCTCCTATCAGCTTCCTTGACTAAGCGCATTGAAACCGTTGACGTATGCTTCGGATAGCTGAACCTCCATAGCCCGGCGGCGCTGGGCTGCTTTCTTCACTCCAGAATCGGTTCTCGCGTCACCTCAATCTCTGTGCTGCGGAGCCAGACCCCGACAGGTATATCCTCGGACAGGTAGCGGATGTCAGGGATAATCGTCTCACCGACGGCATCCATAAAGCCGAACTCTACGCGCCCGTCATCCAACCGGCGCGATCGAATCCTTCCGATCGGGTTCTCGTTCACCTCGACGTCACTGCTGATCTGCCAGACTCCAGCAGGAGCGTCTGATGAAAGGTAACGCCTTGAAGGCAGTATCTGCTCTCTGTTAGAGAGTTCGACGCCGAGCTCGATCCGACCTTCCTCATCCAGCATGGCGATAATGCGCAGTTGGTATGGTGGTGGAGCAACCGTCCTGGCCGTCGGCTGTTCGTAGCCGAGCAGTTCAAGGATGTCGCTGTTGTCAGCAATTGCCAAGCCCTCCAGGAACAGGGTGTTATTTCTATCCGCGCCGGCCACAGCGCACAATACCGCGTCCTTCGCAGAACCGTAGGCCGGTAGCGCTGCGCGCATTTCAGCGTCGAGCCTGAGCATTTCGTCGAGGTCTGTCGTTTCCATCTCCTCCAAAACCTCACGCAGCCCTCTCCCGGGATTGCTGCATGATGCCTTCCCGGCAAGGTCGTCGATCATTTCCTGGACACCGGGATCTTCCCAGCCCAACTCGGCCGCGCGAGCTTCCTCGACAGCCCGTCCCGCGGCTACTGCAGGAGAGATCACCCTTTCGGCGTAGACGAGCTCGGAGTAGAGGGCGAATGCGTCATCTGAGGAGAGTGTTGCGCCCTCACCGATCCGATCCTCGAGAGCGCTCCAGGATGCTGCCAGAGACACATACTCTCTTGATGCCGATCTGGATAGGCCGAGCACGAGATCTTCGATGGTCGCCGGGTTCAAGGCCTCCTTCGCTGCCAACACGCCGGTCAAGCCGGACGCTGTGACCGCACTCGAGTAACTGGCTGCGAATTTCTCCAACAGAGTGGCTGATGACGGACTCTCCACGGCGACCGACGTGGACGCTCCTGTGACAGAGAGATCAGCAACCGCCGGACGCTCAAAGATTCCCTCCAATACCTGGGTGTAGACCCCTGCCGCGTAGATCGCTTTCGCGCGGAGCAACGGGTCCACATCTGCCTCAGGGTCGTCAACGGAGCTCACTGTGGTCGTAACCATCCCATCTTCGTCGGCATTGGCTTCGACTCGGTAGTCGGTCTCGTCCACAGTCACGGTGACCGCATCGAACGTCGTGCCGCTCAGCACCATCAGGTTATGCCACTGGCCGTGGAATCCCCGTTCATTCTCGTCCTCATCATCGGTGACGACGCCGACGAAGATCCATGAGGGACCGGGACTCCTGAGAGTCGCCTCAAACGGCGCGATCTCTCCCAGTTCGACGCTTGTCGCGTTCGCAGTCTGCGGACCCGTGTGGTAGGAAACCCTGGATGCCCAGTTGCCGTCTGATGTGCCTATCCGACCAGTGATATCGAACAACGGCCGCGGCCCCACCACGTAGATCCGCGCGTCTCCATTGATGTCCGAGAGGTCGCCGCCCCCCACGTTGCCCACACGATAGTGAACGTCAAACGGCTGCCCCGCGACCACCTGATTCGGCGTATGCACATCCTCAATCTTTAGCAAAAAGCTGGCCTGATCCACTTCCTCATCCACGAGTTGGACCACAAGAGTAAAGTCGGCCATCAGAGGTTGAAGATCGCGCTCCAGGTAGGTGGTTGCTTCCAGCAGGTAGGTGCCCGGAGGCAGGTAGCGGTTGATACGGGAGTTGCGCAGCTCCCCACCGTCGTCGTTTGCGGCAATCAGGCCGTCAGTCGTGGAGACGAGCGATAGCACCGGGTCGCCGTTTTCCGACATTAGGTCCACGCGTACGCGGGCGGCTTGATTCAGAGTGAAGAGGTAACTGTGGGCCGGGTGTTCAACAACGAAGCGCGAGCCGCACGTGTCGAGAGACCAGGATCCCGCTGCGGTCAGATCGATGCCGGGTCGCAGTGTGCCCAGATTAACCGGATCACAGCCCTGTACGCGGCTGATGGAAAGGGAGAAGTCAGCCGGACCACGGCTGCGCCCGCCGACCGTGGTTGCCTCCACAACATAGATGCCCGGCGTCAGGTCACGCTCGATTCGTGCGTTAATTCCGGCGCCGCCGTCATCGTTGTCCGTTAGCCGCCGCCCATCCTCAGTCAGCAGATAGAGGAAAGAATCCCCGTCCGGGGAACCCAGGTCGATTCTGATCCGCCCGCCTTCGACCACCTCAAAGCGATAACTATGGGCATCGCTGCCGGTCCGAAAACGAGAGTCGCAGTTATTGGTAGTCCAGCGTCCGGTGCCTATCAACTCGCTATCTGCGTCGGCGCTGAGCGTTCCGAGGTCGATTGCGTCGCAGGCCGACTGGCCCTGCGCTGACGTGCCTCCCCCCCAGGTTATAGCCAGCAAGGCGAGAGCCAGCGCGGTGACAGCGCCTGCCATTGTCAGCAGCCGTATCCCGGGGCTGGCCGACGGCAAGGCGAGGGACTGAACGTACTTCTGATATTTCACGGGAACGGTATCCTCCTCCATCCGGGATATCTAATCGCTACATAGCAGCGATTAGATATGTGTCCTTGTTAATAACGGCCGGAAAGGTAACCTGCCATATAAGTTCTGTGTCACTTCTTATGGTACATCGGCAAGCGCTATTCACTGACCGCGTAACTCTCTGAACGAGCCAACAATCTTTAGCGCGAAAGGACTGATCCCCACAACCATTTGCGGCCTGCCTAAATACGCAGTTCCAACCTCGGTTTCAGCAGGCGGTCGGGCACGCCGGTTTCACGCATGAACTCAACCAGATACCGATGAAGCTCCCGCGCTTCGTCCGTGTGTACTCCGATCACGTTGTGCTGCTGCTGGGGGTCTGATTCAAGGTTGTAGAGCTGAGACACTCCCGGGTCAGAGCTGTAGAGCAGGCTCCACTTTCCCGCGGTGACGGTTGTGACCGGAGGGTCTTTGAGATCGCGCAAGAAATTGTCCACCGATAGGACCGAGTCCCCCGGATTGGCAAACGGGATGCTGCTAATCACAAAGTCGCGTCCTGATCGCTTGCCGTCAGCGATGGCAGGAGCAAGCGAGCGGCCCTGAACGAAGTCGGGGATGTCCATGCCCAACAGATCAAGCACCGTGGGCATGACATCGATGGCGGAACTCAAGCCGCCGTACACGGTAGGAGACGCGCCGGGGACACGCATGAGGAGCGGCAAGTGGACTATCTCTTCAAATAGCGGGGAGTAGCTCCATTGCGATCCCGGCTCGTCATATGGCCGGAGCGTGCCGTCCGGGTACATGTCAGAACTCATCTTGCCGAAGAGGCCACCATGCTCTCCAAAGTAGAATCCGTGGTCTGAGGTGAAAATGACGACCGTCTTTTCGGCCAGCCCCATGTTCTCGACAGCCTTCAGGAGGTAGCCCACCCAGGTGTCGACCATCGTGATTTCACCACAATAGGCGGCGTGTCCCTTGTGCAGCTGCGCCTCCGTGTAGCCGGGCACATCATGCCAGTTGCCGTAGACCGGGAGCACCAGCTCGCCGTCGTGGTCGGGCATGTACAGTTCTGTGTAGTAGGAGGGGGCGTCCCAGGGTTCGTGTGGATCCCACGTGTCCACATAGAGGAAAAAATCTTCCTTGTAGTGTTTCTCCAGCCACTGCATGGCAGTCATGAATGTCTTCGGCGCGTTCCTGTCCGATTCAGAGCGCCACCTGTCCCTGATGTCCAGGGCCTCGTTGTGATAACCGGGCTCCGGAATCAACGACCAGAGAGTGTCTTGTCCGGTGTTCATGAAGAATGTCTGAAAACCGCGGTCGTAGTTCATCCCGTCCCGAAGGTAGTAGGGCGTGTCCACGGACGCGGCGGTATGGAGGCCGTTTCGGGCCAATATTTCTGCCAGAGTGGTTACGCCTCTCGGCAGAGGCTCCCAGCCCATGAAGGACATCGTCCATCGACCTGTCTGATGGTCTGCCCGTGTTGGCATGGTGGGAAAACCGGCGGCGTAGTGAGCGTCAAACCTGACGGACTGGGCCGCCAATGCGTCGAGGGAAGGCGTGCGTATGTGCGGATTTCCGTATGCGCCAATGTGGTCTCTGCGGAAACTATCGGAAACTATCCAGATGACATTCATTAAGGCCCTCCACGTGATGCTCCCGCTGAGCGAATGTATCACAAGGAGACGAAATCCAGAGGCATTGGATTGGTTGAAGATGTCCTGCGGCGCGCAGAAGCAAAACACCTGACAGTGCCGTATTGCGAACTTTGATTCGGGATACTTAACTGACACCAAGTCCTCGGCGGGGATGCCTAGGGTGAACCGGACGTTGTTGCCGCCGTCGATCACCACCTGGTCCAGCAGCAGTTTCAGGATGTCCTTGCGCTGCTCGTCGGGGACTTCGTCGAGGCGGTCTCCCACCTTGCTGGCCCAGGCCAGGATGTTCTCCATGAGGATGCGCTTCTCGGCCAGCGCCGCCTGCTGCGCCCGGTAGTCGTCCAGCTCCCTGCGGAGCGTCTCCAGCCGTTCGGTGATGAACTTGCGCTGATGGTCGAGTTGGGCCTCGGTGATCTTGGCCGAGACGTACAGCCTGATGGCCCTGTCCTCCTCGGACTGGACCCTGTTGAGCTCGCGCTCGGCCCTGTCGATTTCCTTCTCCCAGCCGTCGTCCTCCTGAGAGCCCAGCGACTCGATGCCGGCGACGATGAGGCCGGGGTTCTGCAACATTCGCTTGACCTCGCCCCAGACGAACTCCTCCAGCCGTTCAGCCTTGATGAAGCCCGGTCTACGGCACTCCAGCTTGTGGGATGTCATCCCGCCGCAGCGGTAGTAGCGGTGGGGAGGGTCGAGGGTATAGGCGTAGCGCTTCCCGTTGTAGTACTGGGACTTTTTGCTCTGCGCCCTGCCGTGGAGATACAACCCGCACTCGGCGCACCTGACCATGTGCTGGAGGAGGTAGAAGGTCTTGGTGTTGCGCTTGGAGTGGCTGAACCGCTTGAACTTGCGCGCCTTCACCCGCTCCCAGGTCTTCTCATCCACGAGGGGTGGGAACGGGATGCCTATCCAGGTGTCCTTTGGATTCTTCGTTCCCTTCGTTCCGTCCTCGGTGGTCACCCAGCTGCTCTTGCCGTACCAGTAGGTTCCCCTGTAGGTCTCGCTGCTCATAATGGCGTGGACTCGCTCCTTGCGCCACTTGGAGCACCTGGGCGGCAGGGGCGCGCCGTCCCGCTCCAACCCCAGGACGATGGCGGGAGCGGTCATGCCTTCGTCGGCGTACTGCCGGAAGATTCGGCGGATGAACTTGGCCTCCGGCTCGTAGACGTAGGGGTTGCCGTGCTCGTCGACGCGATAGCCGTAGGGCGGCGACCCGGTGGGCAGCCTGCCCTGCTTGGCCTTGCCGCGCTTGCCCATCGAGGCCCGCTCCCTGAAGTTGTCCAGTTCGATCTTGCCGATGGCCGCCATGAGTCCGAAGGTCTTCATGTCGATGGCGTCCATGACGGCCTCGATGCCGATGCGGTACGCCTCGACGACCTCCATGAGGGCGGCTGCGGGGTACATGCCCCTGCTGAGCCGGTCGGACTTCCAGCATACGATGGTGTCGAAGCGCCCCATCCTGGCGTCGGCGAGCATCCTCTGGAACTCCGGGCGTTTCTTCGACCAGCCCCGACCGACCTCCTGATAGCGCGCCACGACGGCCATGCCCCTCTCCTCGCAGTAGGCTTCCATGTCGCCCATCTGCTCGGAGATGGATGTCTTGTCCTCCTCGGCCTGGCTCTTGTCGGAGACGCGGGCATAGATGGCCGCTCGCTTCTTGGGCACGTTTCTATCGTTTCTTCTCGCCATGAGTGCCTCCTTATTGGTAGGTATTTCTTCAGTGGAACCTCGAAACGAGCCTGCCAGCCTGGACCGCATGGCTTCCCGTCTCGACGCGACTCCTGCGCCAAGGCCGCGCCTGCGCCGCAGATGCGAAAATGCGCTACGGCCCGCCGGGGCCGAGTGGATGCTGCCATCGGAGTCCTGGGAATCGGCTGAAGTCGGAGTCGGTGGTCACCATCGTGCAGCCGTGCTCGACCGCGATGGCGGCGTGTTGGGCGTCGGCGACCAGCTTCCCTGCGGCTCCGGACTGCCTGCACAGCCTCTCGAATATGTCCAGATGGTCGGGTCCCGGTCCCACGATGCGCGCGGTCGGACGCTCCACGAGGGAGGTCACGAAGGCAAACGACTGGTCGAGAGTGGAAGGCGGGTCGAAGACCCTGGGGTTGGTCACGACGCGAACGAAGCCGGAAAGGACGAGGACGGAGAGCGCGAAGGGCTCAGGCCCCGTCGCCAGACGGGTGATCCAATCCGCATACTCGGCGTGTTCGGGGATCGAGTCCTCCACGTGCGCATAGATCAGGACGTTCACGTCGGGAAGCAGCATCTCGAACTAGCGGCTCCCGCGCCCGAACCGGGCCTCGTCTTCCTGCGCGTCGAACGCCCTGGTCCGGTCGAGATCGACTCCGGGGCGGGCGTGGACGCCGCTTACGGTGACCAGCCGGAAGGGCGGCGGCTCCGACGGCTCGCGGCGCTTGAGCGCGTCGTCGAGCGTCCTTGATATGAAGGCGCTCATGCTGATGCCGCGGGCTTCGGCCTCGCGGCGCACCTGCTTGGCAAGCCGGTCGTCAAGGGAGATGGTGGTTCTGGTTCTCATGATGCTTCAGCATAACATACTTGCATAATAAGCATCAACAGTGTGGCGGCAGACTTTCGAGACCGTCTGAGCCGGTGGGGAGAACCTCGGTGCGCTCCTCGCCGCCTTCGTCCACCTGATGCTCCGCGCCAAGGGCGGGGATCTCGTCGTCTGCCAGCCTCACCAGGATGGTGAACAGGCGGCGCAATCGCTCCTCGGCGTCGGGACCGGGGTTGAAGTCGATCCCGACAACCCTCATATCCGGGGCGTCGCTCTCGCGGTCTCGCCGCTTCGTCCTGTGCTTGGTGTCTCTCAAGATCGCAACTTCTCGTGGCGTGTTCAGCATGTTCGACGCCGAAGGCGGGGCTCGTCTTCAGATAGCGAACAGGCGTGCTCCTGTCAGTGTGGGCGGTGGGGAAGACGAGCGTTATCCCTCGGAAGGGGATTTCACGCATGAAACTCGACGGGGGAGCATCGCAGGGCCTTGGAGGACGGGGCGTGGCCCTATGCCAGGGGTGGAGCGCCTTACGGGTGCTGGGAGGGCCGAAGCAGCTTGGCCGTCGGGAGCAGGTGGCCGAGACCCCTGCTATCGGCCAGTTCTTGGAGGGCCAGCAGGTGGTGCATGTTGGGTAGGACTCCCCGATTGCGCCATCGCCAAAGGTTGAGGGTGCTGGTGCCCAGGAGCCGGGCGATCTCGGCCCACGGCAGCCCGGACGCCTCCTTGAAGTCCTCAAGGCCCTTGCCGAAGTCGCCGGTCAGGACCCGTATCGTCTTCTGTCGTCTTCCTCGCTTGCGAGACATGCGTTACTCCTTCCTGAGGGGGTCCAGGAAACCCTCTCCCATGAGGATTTCCAGGCCGCCGGGTATCCACGGAGCGAGTTCCACCAGGGAGTGGTGTGCCCCGCCGGATGGTTTGGTTCCCTGGGTCCACCTCAACACCTGCTTGAGCTCCACGCCCAGGACGTCGGCGAACTCCTCCCAGGTGAGGTCGCTGGCCAGCTTGAGGCGGATGAGACGCTGGGCGAAGTCGTCGGGCAGTTCCCCGCTCAGAAAGGGCGCGAGTCTGCCGTCGATGACCGGATCGCCGGGATACGCTGGCAGGCGAGGAGAGCTAAGCGCTGTCGTCATTGGGATGCTCCAGTTCGAATAACTCATCGAAATCCTCCACTCCCAGGACCGTCCTCATCCGCCGCCTGATGCGCCCGGACGGGGCGCGGCCTGTGTTGACCAGGTAGGACAGGTAGCCGGGGCTGATGCCGAGTTCGCGGGCCAGCCAGTTCTGGGAGCGATCCAGCATTGCCAGCCGCTCCCAGAGGGCTCTCGTCTTGAGCAGGACGACGGTGCGTTTCATGGGGAAAGATAGTCTCCTGTACTCTAAGCTACACTTATGATATAGTGTAATCATATCGCAAGTAGCTTGTCAAGAACAACTGTGCGATACTTCTAAGTGAGAGTTACTGCTGCCTATGAGCGTTGACCAAGAGAGGCCGGAACCCATGACCATAGACCCGGGCTACCGCTGGAAGAGCATCGGAGCCCGCATCAAGGAGGCGCGGCTGAAGGTCGGCCTCACCCAGAAACAAGTGAGCGAGTTGGTCGGGGTCAGCTCCCACGCCGTCTGGTCCTGGGAGTCGGGGAAGATGAAGCCCACCCCGGAGCACCTGCTGGAGTTGGCCTACCAGTGCGAGACGAGCACCGACTGGCTCTTGGGCCGGGACGTGGTGGAGGCGGAGATACTGAAGGAGGCCGACGTCTCCTTCCGCAACGCCATCGAGGGCCTTCCCATGGAGGACATCGAGTCCATCATGAACTTCATCCGCTTTGTGCGTGAGCAGCGGCGGAGGACGGAGAGGGATGGGCGATGAAGCGGGCGCAGCGGAAGGCCAGAGAGCTGCGGCGAAAGCTGAAGCTGTCGGGCCGGGTGGACGCCGAGACCGTGGCCAGCATCCTGGGCTTGGAGGTGGTGACCTGGCCGTTGGATGTCCAGGAGGAGATGCAGATGGACCGGTACATCGGCGTGGCCGAGCGGCTCGATTCCCGTTGGCGACGCTGGGTGATAGCTCATGCCATAGGCCACAGGCTGCTGCACTCCGGCAACCACCTGTGGATACGGGACCACACCAGCCTGGGCAGCCTCTTCGAGCGGGAGGCGGAGGACTTCGCCCGCGCCCTGCTGATGGACGTGGACGAGGCGATGGCGGAGGGCCTCAGCGAGCTCTGGGAGGTGGCCGAGCACTTCGGAGTGCCGCAGGAGATGGCTTGGCTACAGCCGCCCCTCCCTATGGAGTGAGAGAAATCGGAGGAATAGGGGCGCGGGCCTTGTGACATGGCCAACGACCCGCCCCTGCCTCCACTCATCGCCTGACGATGCCCTGGGGATCGTGCCCTGACGCTCTCCGGTTGAGGGCCTTGTCGAGTATGGAGAAGGCTTCGCGGATGCCGCGGGTCTCCACTCTGGGGACGGGCTCCTCCTCCTGCTTGAGCAGGGCGTGGGCGACGAGGTCGGCCATCTGGAGCAGGTGGTCCGAGTCGGAGCTCCTGAAGGCTGGGCCTCCGATGACGTTCTCCACGGGGATGTTCCTGGTCCTCTCGCCTTCCTCCCACCGCTCGTACCTGCTGGGCACGGGGTTGAATATCCTGAGCCGTCTATAGGCCCGTGTGATCATCCGCTCCTTGCCCTCGTCGAAGATGAGGAAGGCATGGCCGCCCGCCGCCTTGACCGAGGCGTTGATGCGGTTGAGCAGCCGGTCGAGGCTGACCCGCTCGTACGCCTTCACGTTGCGCTTGCGGAGGCAGACGTTGACGACCTCCACGCCGCCGATGCGGGCGGCTTCTTCGATGCGTCGCAGCCCTTCCCTGAAGACCTCGGCCCCCTGGCTGGGCGCGAGCCGCTCGTTGGAATCGCCGTTTCGGGCCAGCATCCCGCGTCCCGCCAGCAGATCGCAGGCGTGAAGCTCCCTGTCGGTCGGGATGCCGTAGCCCTCGCGAAGCTCCTTCCGCCACTCCTGGATGTCGGCGAACAGGTCGTTCCACCGCTCGGCGTCCACCCCCAGGGCGGAGCGGACGTAGCAGGTGGGTCCCTCGGACTCGTCGATGTAGTACAGACGCATGGTTCATTACCTCTCTCTCGTATTCTTCTTTCAACTGTTTGGAAGAGCGCGAATGGTCTCCCACCCATCGGGAGTGCGCCATGCCCGTCCCAGCGGCCCCTCCCGCGCAAGCAGCCCCTCGTGGGAGACCAGCAGGGGCATCTCCACGCGGGCCTCCGTCATCCGCTCCCTCGCCACCCGCAGGAAGTTGGTGGCGGTGACGTCGTCGCGGAGGACGACGAGGACGGCGGGCTGTGCGCCGTGGTCGTCGTCGGGACTGGGGGAGGAGTAGTAGCGCAGGTAGGGGGCCAGCCGGGCCGCCATGGTCGATGGGCGCACGGCGCGGCGCTCCCACTCCAGGAAGAAGGGCCACGTCGTGGAGTCCCTTCGCAGGCCGCCGAAGGCGTCGGGGTGGACGGAGCGCAGCTTGCCCCGGTGGCGGAAGTGCCTGGCGGCCCGCATGGGCGGGTCGAGTTGCGCCGGTTCCCAGCCCAGGGAACGCGCCTGCTTTGCCAGGGCCGCAACGAAGCGGTGGACCGCCGCCGTGTGATCGAGGTTCCTGAGCAGCTGGCGGCTTCTCCTGCCGGAGACGTTGCGCCACTCGACGGCGTCGTCTGCTGCGCCGTTGGGAGAGACGCTCCACCGCTTCCTGGCCGCGCCCACGGAGGTGCGGTCCCTGCGGGCTAGCAATGCCAGCCCCCGGTCGCTGAGGGCCAGACGGCGGCCGTCTATGACGATCCGTTCGATCAGCCCGGCCTCGGCCAGGGGCGCAACGATCTCGTAGAACCGGCCGCGGGAGACGCCGAGCAGCCCGCGAAGGTCGCCCGGGGCTATGCCCGGCCAGTCGAAGAGCAGGTCGAGGACGTGCTTCCCGGCGGGCTTCAGCAGTGCTGGCAGCAGCCAGTCGGGCGTCCCCGGGCTTTCCAGGATGAGGCCCTCCGGGAGGGTCGCCTGTGACGGCTCCGGTTCGGTGATCAGCCGTCCGCCCGTTTCGAGGTAGGACGACAGGACGTAGCGCAGGTCGAGGGCGGCGGCGACGGAGGGCAGACGCCAGACCCTTTCCGAGGGGCCTGCCCACGTCGCGTCCCGCTCCAGGGCGAGGACGGCCGGCAGGTGAGAGTCGGCCAGCGTTCTTCGGGCGTGCCTCAGCCGCACCTCGTCGGGCACGAGCATGAGGACGGCTCCGGGAAGCGGCCCTTCGCCGAGCCGCCAGAGACGCTTTGCGAACCCCGTCCTGTCCGACGTGAGCCCCTGCCTGACGATGCCGAGGGTCCTGCCGTCGGCGAGCTCGACGGCGGCGTCCAGGGGCGCGGCCCTGTACCAGCGCAGCCGGATGGGTCCGGTCTCTGCGGCGATGGACGACGCCAGCCGGTATATGACGCCCACGGCGTCGAGCCGCTCCATGAGGATGCGCCGCCACTGGGCGGAGACCGGGTGTTCGCGGAGTATTTCGTTCAGGCCCACGTCTTCCCGTGCCGCGAGCCGACTCAGCCCGGCGGTCGTGAGAGAGTAGCGTCTGGTGGTGCGCAGCAGGTCGGTGGCGTGCGAGATCGAAACCGCCAGGCCCTCCCGTTCCAGATCGTCCACGGCATAGTAGGTGGAGCGGTCGGGCGTACCCGACACGGCGGCCAGTTCCAGCCGGTCGAGAAACGGCATGGAGGCCAGCCGCCGCATCAAGAGCAGGGTGTGTTCGTCGGGGCTCACGAGGACGCTCCGTCGCCGGACTCCGGCTTCGACGGCTTGGGGTTCCGGGTACGTCCCTTGTGATTCTTGGGAGGCTGATTCGGTTTCCTGTGCTCGGCCTTGGCCTGACCGTTCTCCGTCTTCCCCTGCTGCTCCTGCTTCCCGTCGCACTCCGCGTTCCCTGCGGCGATGTCCCTGGCCGCCGTGACGTAGGAGGACGCGGCGGCGCGGATGCGCCCGGCCCTTTCGACGTCTCCCGGCTCCGGCTTGCGCACCGCCATGGAGAAGGCGTCCATCCGCTCCGTCCCCACGGTGGCGCGGACGTAGCACTGGTGCACCGGCAGCGAGGTGATGTCGTCCTCGGTCACCCGCTCCTTGCCCAGCTCCCACACAAGCTGCCTTGCGTCGCTCCCCGCCACCTGGAAGACGGCCAGGCAGCCGACGTTGGCCAGCAGGGTGTCCCTCATGGTGCGGGAGAGGTCGTCCAGCTTGGCCAGGCTCTGGGTGGCGAGCACGAAGGACGCCCCGAACTTGCCGAGTTCCGACAACATGCTCTCGTAGTCCACGCCGGGCATCGACTGCATCTCGTCCACGACGACCAGCGCGCCCCTGCGCCTGTCGGGCGGCAGGCTGCCCTGCTCCCGGATCACTGCGTCCACCAGGTTGAGGATCGACGACCCCACCAGGGCGGCCACGTCCCGGCCCGCCGTGCCCTGGGCGGTGGACACCAGGAGTATCCCGCCGTCGAGGATGGTCTTGCGCAGGTCGATGGTGGAGCGGCGCTGGCCGAGGATGGCCCGCGCCCGTTTGGACGATGCGTAGTAGTTGAGGCGGGTCTGCACCGGGGCGAGGGCCTCGGCCCGGTACTGGTGGGGCCAGTTCTTGAAGTCCCTTTCCCACCAGTCCTTGAGGTAGGGGTCGCTCACCTTCGCCAGCACCCTGTCCCTGAACTTCTGGTCTTCTGACGGCGCCTCGCCCCTGGACTTCCTGTCCGCGGACAGTAGCTTGAGGCCGTCGAGGATGGTGTACTGCTCGTCGGCGTCGGTTTGCTCGTTGGCCTCGTGGAGGGTCTTGACGGTCTGCTCCAGGATGGACTGCATCCTCGGCCCCCACTGGTCCCACAGGCCCTTCGCCACGCGCACCACCGAGTCGGCGGTGCGGTCGCGGTCGGAGAAGACGCGGGTGTCCAGCAGGTTGACGCCGGGCGCTCCCCGCTCGTCGGCCAGGTCGATGAGCCGCACCCTGTCGGCCATCTCCTCCGGCACGTGTTGGAGGATGCCCTCCACCAGGTCGGTGTGCGGGTCGATGACTACTATGGCGTCCGGGTCCCTGCCCGCCGCCTTCTCCTCCATCTTGTGCCGGACGACGTGGTGCATCAGGGTGGACTTGCCCATGCGGGTGCGGGCCACGTAGAGGTGGTGGCGGCGCAGCAGGTCGTCGGGGAAGCGGATATCCCTCTTCGCTCCGGCTGTGGTCTCGCCCACCAGCGCGCCGCCCTTCACGTTCCTGGCCGAGGGAATGAGCGCCCTCGAACCCGACCGCCCCACCAGGGGAGTCTCGTCACGCGCTCCCGGCGGGTGCCACAGGGCCGCCGCCTCGCGCATCCCGAAGACGCTGCGCCGCCCGAACAGGCCGGGGCCTGCGGGGTGAAGCGTCTCCGGATCGGGGACGACCGGCCTCACCCTGCCCGCCTTGAGCCTGGCCCCCGCCGGGTGGTCGTAGTGGCGGTAGGCTGCGGCGACCTGCCCCAGCAGTTCATTGGCGCGCCTGGGTCCGGCGTCGGCGGGCAGGATCGCCGTCACCTGTATCTCCCCGGCGAAGGCGACGCGGGAGACCTTCTCCTTGATGAGGTTCGGGTCGTACACCCGGTTTCGGGACTTCTTCCACTTGTGCCAGAGCCAACCGGCGGCGGCCAGTCCGGCGCTCACGCCGATGCCCAGGAGCACGGCCTTCCACGTCTGCCCCGCCTGCACCCACAGGTAGCCCTGGAGGGCGGCGACTGTGCCCACGCCGAGAACGGCCATCGTCACGCCGTCCATCCGCAGGGGCCTGGTCTGGTAGGTGTAGGACGGGTCGCGCCGCTGCTCCAGAGCGGGCTTATGGGCCTTCTCCTGGTGGTGCTGCGACCAGTCGGGTCCCAGGGAGTTCAGCATCAGCCGCGCCACGACGCGCTCGTCTTCGCGCAGGTTGGACAGCGAGCCCAGCAGGGCGATGATGGGGTCGGAGCCGGGGTCCAGCAGGTCGTCATCCCGGAAGGTGCGGATGGGGACGTACTCCGGGCCGTCGGCTCTGATCGTCATACCCCACGCCTGCTCCCCCTCTTCCAGCCGCAGTGGGTCTTCATCCATCGACACCTTCTCGATGCGAGCCTGGGGATAGTGGGCGGCGATCTGGCCGCGCACCACCTGGTCGTCCAGGCAGCGGGCCATCAGGGTCACGCCGTCGGCGTCCCCGGCAAGCTCCAGGGAGAAGGGCTCCGGCACGGCGATGGACTGGAGCATGTTCTCCACCCCCAGCATGGTGCGCTCGTCCTTCCTCGGCGGCGTCACCGCCAGCAGCACGGGTCTTTTGTTCCGCTCATTGCTCGTCAGCCAGTTCATCGGGTTCAGTTTCATGGTTCTCTTCCTTTCTCTATTGGGGTCGTCGGTGGGTTCGTAATCACGTCGCTCTGCGTTCTCTTTCCAGTAGTCGTATCCGCCGTTCATGGTTCTTCTCCTCCCTTCACTCGTTCTCTGTCGGACTCTGTGCGTTGAGGCCGCCTTACCTGTGCCCACCCGGCCTCCACTCGATGACTTCCGTCTCCTCCGGGGTGGCCTCGATGCGGACGGGGAAGCGGTGTCCCTTCGCCAGCAGGAGGCCATCTCCACGGGGGCATGAGAGCAGCCACCTCTGGAGGTCTTCGGGCAGGTCGAAGGCGTCGCCCACGGTGCCTATCGCCGCCGCGTCCTGCTGCAACAGCAGCTTGAAGGCGGCGTTCTGTAGCAATGCCCTCCCCGAATGGCCGGTGATGGTCCTCGAAGAGTCCTCGCTGAGGAGGTCCTGCACGTCCTGGGTGATGAACTGCAACCCCAGCCGGTGCTTTCTCGCGCGCTTGGCCATGCTGACCATGAAGGCCGCGCCCTCCGGGTGCTGCATGATGCTCCACACCTCGTCCACCACCAGCAGGCGGGGCTTGGGGTTCTGGGCGGCCGCTGCCCACACCGTCTCGGTGCAGACCATCGCGGCGGCGGGCCTTAGCTCCGGCTCCAGCAGCCGCAGGTCGAAGACGGTGACGAGAGCCTCGCTCCCCAAGAGGTCATCCCCCTCGTCGGAGAGGAGGTTGCGCAGGCTGCCGGTGGCAAAGGGCCTCAGCAGGTGCGCTATGTCAGGGGCCTCTCCTTCCAGGTACTTGTAGAAGTCGCGGAAGCCGGTACGCTCCCGGCTGTGGGCGTAGTAGCCTGCTAGGGCGTGGTCCAGGGAGGCCCTGCGCTCCGCTCCGAGGCTCTCTCCCACCATGACCTCGATGAGCCGCCTGAGGCTGCCGATGCGCTGGAGTAGCTCCTCGTCGTCTCCCCGGTCTATGACGAAGGGGTTCATGCCCTGGCCCGGCACACCGGGCGACAGCACCCGTCCTCCGGCCGCCCTAGCCATGTCGGCGTACTCGCCCTCCGGGTCGATGACGTAGGCGGTGACGCCCCTGGTCAGACCCCTTAGCACTCCCAGCTTGGTTGCGAACGACTTGCCGCTGCCCGATCTTGCGAGGACGGCGGTGTTGGCGTTGAGGTGGGTGCCGTCCCAGGGGTCGTAGACCACCGGGGAGCAGGCCCGCATGTCGATGCCGTAGAGGGTGCCGCTCCGGGTGTCCAGGTCCGGCGGCGAGAAGGGGAAGAGCCTCGCAAGGCTGGACGTGTCCAGGGTCCTCCACTCGGCCACGGCGTTCAGGCCCAGGGGCAGCGTCGAAAGCAGCCCCTCTCTTTGCCGGAAGGCCAGGTTGTCCAGCTTGCCCAACGTGGCGGCGAAGTGGGCCTTGGCTCGCTGGGTCATCTCCTTCAGGGAATCTTCATCCTTGGCGTGAAGGGTGACGGACAGCGACGAGTGAAAGAGACGTTCCCGGCCTCGCTGCACCTCGTCCCGGAGCCTGGTCACGTCCTCAAGGGCGATCTCCGCCTCCGGGGACATGGTTCTGCCCCGCTTGAACGACAGGGACTGGGCCGACTCGAAGCGCACCTTCTGCCACTCAAGGGTGCGGGCTGCTTGTTCCGCCGGTATCGGCCCCAGGTGGATGGACAGGTCCATGGGCGCTCCCGCCGCCATCAGCCCCTGGAGGAACCCGGGGGCCAGCGACCTCGGCCATTTGCCCAGGTGGAGGGAACGCACCAGGCGGTCGCCGACGCGCATGTCTCTGCGGTTGACCTGCACCTCGACTTCCTCGCTCTCGTCCACGTCGGCGGGCGTGCCTCCCAGGGTGGCCGCTACGAGGAACATCCGAAGCTGGCGTCCTTTCAGTGGATGGACGGAGAGTCCTGCACGCGCCAGCAGGCCGCGCAGCTCGTCGATGCGAGCGTGCTCGCAGACGGCGTAGAAGCGCCGGTCGAGGATGCCGTCGCGTTTCTCAAGCTCGGTGAGCAGACGGTTCAGGGACTCGGCCGCCGCTCTCGTCTGCGGAGGAAGGTTCGACGGCTGTGCATCCCTGAGCTTGTCCTTCAGCCCGCCAAGACGCGGCGGGTGCTGGCGTATGAGTAGCTGCACGGGGAAGTCGAGGGCGTTGAGCGCCCCGGCGAAGGCCCCCAGCTTCGGCTCGTCGAGCTCCTGTCCCATCACCTCGCACACGCCCAGCTGCACCCCGTCAAGGCGCACCGGGCCGTCCTCATCCAGGTGCGACAGCATGAAGAAGAGCGGTAGCTCCGATATAGGCTTGGGTGCCGGGGCCTGGTGTTCGGTGGGTTCGGAGACCGACGCGGGGGCGGCCTCCGAAGTGTCCTGCGGGGCGGCGGCACCGTCGGGCAGCCCCTCCGCTCTTCGTCTCGTGATTCGTTCGATCAACTTCTTCAACTCGGTCTCCTTTGTGCTAGGGGATGGGAAACGGGACGATGCCGCTTCTCAGGAGGGCGGCGACGGCCTTGGTCAGCAGAACCAGCACCAGGCCGACGACTGCCATCACCACGGCGGTCCTGGCCCTGCCGCCGCCCCGCTCCTCCGCGCCCTCGGCCATCAGGACGAACCCCGCCCAGACGATGGCGAAGACGCAGAGTCCGGCGGCGGCGTAGGCCATCGCGGTGAGCACCGCGTCGAAGGCTTCGAGCATCGCCCGCTCCTCCGCCGGGGCCGCGCCGATGGTCGCCAGCACAACCCCGGCTAGCAGCGTTGCCGTCAGCATTCGCCTCACCACGGCCACTCCCATCCCAGTCTTCGGAACCAATCAGTCAGATCGCCGCCGGGCGTCTGCTCGGCCGGCGGGTCCTCGGGCTCAGGCTGGGGCAAGACCAGAATGGAGAAGGCGTCGTCGGACCCGATGTCGAATGCCAGAGCCAGCGTTTCGCTTCTCGTCTTGGCGATGGGTGCTCGATCAGTGACCTCGGCCTTCACGTGTTCGGGATGGACGATGGTGAGCGTGACCTGCTTCTGGATCGTCATGCCCGGCACGTGGGCGTGGGCATAGGCGGACACCGTGTGGTCCGTGGTCGTGCCGTCGTCGTGGGTGACGGTGATGGTCTCGCTGTCGCTGTCGGAGTCGCTCGCCCCCGGCCTGTACAGGCTCACCGTCTCGGTGCGCTCCTCCGTCCGCTCCGGGTGGTGGGTGAGCGTCGTCAGCGGAGGAATGGGGACGCTGAGGCTGGCCTCAAGGCTCACGTCCACGCTCACGGCGTGAATGGCCTGACCCATCGAAACGGCGAGCCGGAAGTTCGTTTCGCCGTCCGCGACGAACGGGACGCTCGCGGTCGACGCTCCGGTGGTTGCGACCACCGTTCCCGTAACCGCCGTCACCGCGGCGTCCATCAGCGCCGTCTCGGTGACGCTCTCATGTCCGGCCACCGCCTGAAGCTCGACCGGCTCCTTGATGTCGGACACGCACACTGACTCGATAACGCCGGTGACGGCCCCCGGCGTCCAGCCCAGGGAGGTCATGCTCAGGTCGCACAGCTCTCCCTCCACTTCGGGGAGCGGGTACGGTATCCGGTCGTGTTCTACAGTCAGCGCTCCTGCCTGCCCCAGCGTGTCCTCCCACGAGACGGTGAAGGACGGAACCGGACCGTGGAGGGGCAGGGAGTAGTCAATTGCCTCCCCCCCTGTCAGGCTGGCCGACCCCCAGAAGCGGAGCGCCGTGCCCTGGCTGCCGCCGAAGGCCCGGATGCGGATGTCAACGTCCGTTGCTGCCCTCAGGGTCACGACGGCCCGGTCGCCGGAGACGTTTAGGGACTCGACGAATATCCGCCGTCCCTCCACCGGCTCCGTGACCTCGAAGTCGATCTCATCCCGCCACGGCTCGTGCCCGTCTGCAAGGGCAACGTCTGGGATGGTGACGACCGCCGCCACTGCGACGACGGCCACCACCGCTATCCAACCTTTCAGACCGTGGCTCTGGCTGTCCCGTCCCGCCTTCCGGCGGCGCTTGCCGAACCAGCAGTGGGGACGGAAGGGTTTTCGTTCCCCGTTGCGCTTCCGTTTCCTGCGGCGCAGTCTCCTGAGAGTCTTTCCGGCGCGCCGAGCCGTCAGGCTCAACGGGCCGGGGCCGCTCTTCACCGGCTGCGCCGGCGCGGGCGGCTCAGGCCGCACCAGCTGGGACACCGGGCCTACGTAGACCCGTGACCCCAGCCGGTACTTGAGGAGGTCGGCGGCCACCAGCGGCAGCCGCCGACCTCCTATCTTTCCCACGACGACGGCGATCCCAGTCAGCCCGAACAGGACGGCGATGCCCATCCTCACCTCGGACGGCCCCACCGGGGCGTAGCGGTATGCGCCATAGGACAGGGCGCACACCGCCACCACCGCCACGATCTGCGGGAAGGTGAACCACAGCAGCACCCTGTCCTCGGCCTGCACGTGGGTAGGTACCTCGTGTTCTCTCATGTCTTTTTCTCCCTTCTCGCGTCCGCCTAGCTGCTGGTGTCAGGCGTGGGTGCCGGGGTCGGATCGGGCACGGTGACGTCCACAGGGGAACCGACGACGGCGTTCATCACCAGCTCCACGACGCCGTAGGCCACCATCGCCAACACGATGCCCGCCAGGGCGGTCATCATGGCGCTCTTGCCTCTTTCCATCTGGTGGGGCGCGCCGCTGGCCGTCAGGTACAGGTAGGCCCCGTAGATGAAGAAGCCCACGCCCACGACTCCCACGATCCCCAGCAGGATGCCCACCAGGTTCGATATGGTCTGAGTCAGGTCTTCCATTACTTTTCTCCTCTCACTCTCCGTTTCGGAGTCTCTTGTTCGCCTCTATCGGTTCCGTTCGCCCATCTACTTGCACATCGCTCCCACCTCCTCGTTCTCGATTCGGCCGGGCTCCTTCGCCCGCGCCTCATGGGTTCTCGTCTTCTCTGAAAAATCACTCGTTGGCGCTCCTGGGGGCATCGCCGCCCATGTCCCCGCCGCCCGATGGGGTGGCCATCGAAGCCGCCGAGCTGACGCCGCTCGTCGCAGCCGACAACCCCGCGCTGGCCGCAACCGCGCCAACCGCAACGCCTCCCGGTCCTCCCGCCGCTCCCCCGGCCATCAGCCCGATGGTCCGGGCCGACCGCACCATCGACGCGGGCAGGTTCATGCCGAAGTAGAGGGTGCTCAGCCAGGCGTCGAAGGTCCCGGCGTTGCCCAGCAATGACGGCACGCGGGTCGCCATGTAGACGAAGGCCAGCGAGATGAGGAGCTTCCACACCAGGTCCTGCACCGGCTCGAAGGCGGCTATCTGAGCAACCTCGTTCAGGAACCCGAACCCCAACGCCAACGCAATGAGCTGGACGGCCTGCTGGAACACCGTCGTCATGAAGAGCCTGAGCCAGTGCCTTCCCCATCCCGCCGTGTGGGGCAGAATCCACAGCCCCAAGGCGATGGGGGCCAGGGCCAGGAGGATGTCGATCAACGCGAGGCGCAGGATCATCTGCACGATGACGTAGAGGACGAAGAAGCCGTAGACGAGGTAGAGAAGGGCCAGCAGCAACGCCATGCCCACGCTCCCGGCCTGAACTGCGGTCAGCAGCGTCTTGAGGGTTGACCGGAGCATGTCTCCGGCGGTGACGCCGAGGGATGCGGCGACGAAGCCCGACACGGCGTCGGCAACGTCGATGACCAGCGCACACCACCACAGGGATGACGCCGCCGCCACCAGTCCCAACACCAGCCGGGGTACCATCTCTCGCCAACCGGCCTGAGACCTGCCCAGGTGCTCGCTCACGATGAGGGAGAGCCCCATCCAGCCCAGGATCACCACCAGCGCGCCAGACGTTATGGCCCAGACGACCATCCACGCCTGCTGCACAAGGTCGTGTCCGTAGGTGAGAGATTCGGGAGTCCCGGTGAGGATGTCGCTCATGGGCTAGCTCCCCTCACAGTTGGCGGCGTCCTCGCCCGAGGCCCGCTCAACAACCCCGCACAGCGTCCCGTGGACCCCCTCGATCACCCACCCGGCTGCGGCCCTGGCCCAGCGGGAGGGGTTGAGGGCGGAGAGAATCTTGTCCCAGATGCGTCCCGGCTCGTGGATGGGGACGACGGCGTAGAAGTCTCCACGCTTGCCGTCCTCGGCGTGGGCCAGCATGACCAGCAGGTAGGCCCTGTCGGGGTCGAGGTCGGGCTGCTCGTCCAGCTTGGGGTACTCCCAGGAGTACTCCCAGCCGTCGCTTCTCTTCTTCTCGCCGCCCCGGACGCGGTACATGGCGGATATCCAGTCGCCGGTGTCGGCGTCCCGGACGGCGTAGAAGAGGTCCTCAAGCTCGCGGTCGAAGATGGGTCTTGCGACGAACTCGCCGCCCTTCTTGCGCTCCACGAATTCCCGGTCTTCGTTGACCAGGGTTAGCTCGTTAGCGGGGGGAGACTGGGCCAGGACGAGGTTGCTGGTGGGGATGGACACAAGCGCCGCCAACACCAGCGCGGCGACCAGAGGGATCAGCCTCCTGGCTCTTCTAAGGGTCCGCCGGATGGTCGAGTACCGTTCCAAGTTGACGCCTCCTCACGGGTGGAATCGCGATGATTTGCCATCGAGTGTGGAGGGCCGAAAAGACGAGCGTTATCCCTCGGAAGGGGTATTCATCCGTGCAACCGTTTCATTCGTGATAGCCCCTTCCAGGGGATACCCCGCCAAGGGGTCGCCGTGATGTCATGGGGTAGTACAGGGAAACGCGTCCGTGTACATGTTGTACATCTGGGCGGTTTTCAAAGCTGGAACAGGGGGAAAGCAGCCCCTACAGGACGTGAAAAGCGAACACTTTTTGTCAGGGACCGGTTGCGACGGGCTGGTACATCGTCCGTAGCTGAAGCGGTACATGTTGTACACCCTGAGAGAGTCGGCAGCCGTGTACAAAACGGGTACATGTTGTACCGGAGGAGGGACTGATGGAAGCGAGTGAGGTGGTCGGGACTGAAGGTAGAGACGCCGAAGAGGAGCACGTCAATCGCCTCATGGCCCTGCTGCACGAGGTGGTGCGAAGAGAGGGCGGACGCAGGGGCGCGGCGCGGGCGCTGGGGATAGACCGGCGGACCGTGGGGGCCTGCATGGATGGCGGGGGAATGACGTGGCGGCTCAGGGAGGCCCTGGAGCGGGGCCTCAGGGATGGGGTGGGTTCGTCCGCCGCCCGTCAGCGGAAGCGTCACGACGCGCTGGAGCGTCGGGTGGAGGGGTTGGCGAAGGAGCTTCACGAGGGTCTGGATGCCGTGAGGGGCGAGGTCAAGACCCTGGGTGAGGAGCAGGGCCGCGCGTTGGCTAAGATCGAGGGAAAGCTGACTCACCTGGAGACCACGAGAGAGTCCACAACGGAACCGGCGGAGGCCCAGGACGCAACCGGAGACGCGCCGGAGAAGGCCCCGGCGACGGACAAGCCGTCGGCGAGGGCCAGATACCCGAGGCGGCTGTATCCTGATCTGGTGACGAAGGAGCCCGCGCCCGACGACGAGGAGGTCTTCGGCGCGGCGTGGCCGCTCATCGAGGAGTGGCGCGAAATCTGGAAGGCGGGGCACACTGGCACAGGTAAGGGCCTGGCGTGGCTGGAGACCGAGGCGCGGGTTCGCGAGCTGGAGGTTGCCCTGCTCGAAGAGTACGGGATGACCCTTCCGCCGGAGACGGAGCCGCTGCACGGACTCTACCGAAGCACACAGCTCACCTGGCGCAGGGACACCCTCTGGGAGGTCCGCAGGGCGCTGGCGTGGAGATACCTGCTGTGGAAGGCGCTCACGTGCGGCCTGTGGCGGAGCCGCTGGTGGCCGGCGCGGCGCGCTTAGGGTTTCGTGGAACTGAACAGAACACTTTGGGCGCTGTGACCCTGAAACCCTCCCATCCGCTCAACCGTTCGGCAATAATGGAGTCAGCTTCAGGCTTTTCCAGTTGTTTCGTGCCGAGAAACCTGGAGGGTTCCCGTCCCCCGAATCCGGGACTGGCTGCGTAGGATCGAGCACCGCGCTCTCTGAAAGCCACCCAGGGGTCAGACCGGAAGGATCGAGCATCGCGCTCTCCCGAAGGCAAACCCCGGAGGGACACATTCGCAGGGGCATAGGCGCGTTTCGCTTCCGCCCCTCGGACACCTAGGTCGAGGTGCGCCCGTCGCAAGTCGGCCCGGCCCTCACGAATGCGCGGCTGTCCCGGAGTCCTGATGGCCCCGGACTGACCACCTCTTCCCTCACGCTGGCCAATTCACGCTAAGCCGGGATGCGGGATGGAGCCTGCGTTGGAAAGTTCACCAAGGCGGCGGATACGAAGTTCAAGCATAAAGGAGGCATTGAAGGCATGGAAGCATTGCGGACACACGACATCGGAGAAGGAGGTGACGGACACATGGAATCGACGTTGACGGACATCGACGAAACGACGGGATTGGACGTGAAGGAGATTTACGTGGGGCCGAGCGCGCTGTGGGTCGCCAAACGGCTGCCGCATCGGGTCAGGTTCCACGACGGCTGGTTCTGGACGACGGCGACGTGCCACAGCCTGAGGGACGACGGCCTGGCTTTCCGGCAGAGACCCGACGGCGAGGGCATAGACGCGCGCTGCCACACCGGGGACTGTTCTCCGGAGGTGGCTGCTTCTGCCCTCGGTGGTCAGGCAGGATGGCCGATCCGGTGGGCCTACGAGCCCCTGGACGGGAAGATCGACCGGCTCTGGTGGATCAGGTACTGGCCCCGGTGGCGGCTCGAATCGTACGCAGTTGCGGCGCTGGCTTTCGCCGTGCCGCTGCTCCTCGGCCATGGCCCGGAGTCGGCGATCCTCGCCGTCCTCGCGTTCACCGTAGGGGCGTTGCTGACGTTGATACAGCAAGCGCGGCGACTGTCGAGGAGATTCCTCCGCTGACGGTCCTGAAGATCACATAGCGCGTCCCATTCAAAGGGGTCGCTCTCATTCCGGGAGCGGCCCCTTCTTCTTTGCCCGCAAGCGGGCGTAACGGATTCAAGGCAACACAAACACAGGCACGTAGGAGGTGCGAAATGACAACGGCGACATTGGCGACTCACGGACAGACGATGGACACGGAGACGATGCGGCCCCGGCGCAGCCTCGAGGAGCTGGTGGACAACCTGATCGACTCGCTGTTCTCGGCGAACACGGAGACCGAGACGGCGGAGCAGAGCGCGACGCGCTCCATCCACGAGGCCCGGCGGCTCAGGCAGGCGGGGGACGTGGACGGGGCGCTGGCGGCGCTGGGCAGTGCGAACGTGGCGCAGGCCACGCCGAGGGAGGCTCGCTGGGCCTTCTCCGAGTGGAAGCAGATGGTCAGGCGGCGGTTCGGGGACCAGAACGCCGTGCTCTACAGCCAGGGCACGGGCAGGGCCTCGGCGCTGGTTCCCCACGGCGACGGGACGCTGGAGGTGGCTGCGGTCCTGGGGATGCGCTGGCGGCCCGGCAAGGTCGTCTCGGAGCGCAGCCTCCGGGGTCTCCAGCCTCTCGTATCGAGTACGAGGCAGGCTCTAGCGAAGGCTTGCCCTTGACCCGGCTCTCCGCACCCTCCTCGGTCGCATCGGCGGCGCGGTTGTTCTTGCAACCCGGGCGAGGACGCGCTGCCTTCTTACACCTGCTTGCTTGGGCCGAGTGCGCCGCTAGCTAGCGCTCCCCTCGTTCCGACTCTCCACATCGTTTGCCACGCCGGAGCCTGACCGCTCCGCCCCTTGCTTGCGGGACCCGGTCCCGCACCACCCATCCACTAACCCACCCAGGAGGAACTATGCCCAATTCACGACGGGCATTGACATTGCCCGCACACGGCTTCCCCACGTAGAGCCTGCCCAGTACAGCGACACGGAGGACGCCGCAGCCGGCCATCGGCCGCAACGACAACACAAATGCCCACGGAGACAGTCCCGGCATTCGGGACAACCAATTCGAGCGGGACTGTCTCCACCCCACGGGGGTGGTGGGCCGTCCCGCTTCTTCATTGAAAGGAGAAGCGACATGACGACGGCAACCACGACGGATGCGGCGGCGACCGCCGAGCGCAGGGGCAGGCCCGAGAGCGAGCTCAGGGCCGCCGCCAGGAAGCGCGGCCTCACCTTGAAGGAGCTTGCGGCCCTGATGGGCGTCAGCGCAAGCCACCTCTCCCAGGTCGGCACGGGCAAGAAGCCCTGGACCCCCAACCTGCGGGAGAAGGCGATGGCCGTCCTGGGAGAGGTCCCTGGGCAGGGGATCGTCTACCGACAGACCCGCGAGGTAGATGCAGAAAGTACCTTCATCCGGGAGCGCGCACGCGAGATAGGAATCACCATGCTGGAACTGTCCGACCGGTCGGGAGTGAGCTACTCGTACTTGACGCAGGTGGCAAGGGGACGCCGGAACATGGGACCCAAGGTGCAGGCCAGCATCGAGTCGGTCCTGAACGCTCCGGCCAGGGTCGCCCCCGCACAGTGCGCCAACCGCCAGGGTGACGTGATCGAGAGTGAGGCCAGCAGCTTCATCAGGGAGACCGCCCGCGCCCTCGGACTAACCATGAGGGAGCTGGCCGAGAAGGTCGGTGTGTCCGCCGGGTACCTCAGCCAGGTGTCCAGAGGGCACCGTAGCATGGGGGTGAAGCTCCAGGCCAGGGTCGAGGCCGTGCTTGAGGGACGTGCGAAGGTCGCGTCCGCCCAGTGTCCCAACCTCGACCAACAGGCCGTCTGGGACCGGATGAAGGAGCTCGACGTCAGCCAGAACGAGGTGGCGCGTAGGGCGGGCATCAGCTCCGGCCACCTCTCCCAGATCATGAACGGCAGAAGCACCCCGTCAGCCGTGGTACTCAGGAAGCTGCACGGGGCGCTGTTCCGGCGGACGAAGGCCGATGAGCGGGTGATGCCCGTGGCCTTGAAGGTGCTGGGCTGGAAGAAGGGAGAGCGCAGCGGGATGGTGGTGCACGGCGCTCGCGGCAGGGACGGCACGGCCAGGGGCGGAGCGGTGCGCGTCGGCGGGCGCGTGCCCTGGGGCGCGGAGGTGGAGTACGCCTTCCGCACCGGATACGACGGCGCAGGGAAGGTGTCGGTGGACCACGTGGTCGCCCCAGGCTACGCCGCACTGCTGATGCGGCCGGGGGCGGCGACCGCTTAGGTACAAGAGAGGGAGGCTATCCGAATTGGATGGCCTCCCTCTCTACCGGCATGTATCCCGCTCTCTTTGCGTTTCACCAAGTCCGCATCAGCACCGGCGCGTTGGCGTCCAATGGTCGGCAGCCGAACTGCCGCATTCAGCCCATGGCCCCGTGGGGACGCCGGCCGGTTGCTTCTAGTCAATGATGGTGATGGTGAGCTCGGTGGGCTCCTCGACGGTGTAGCCCGGGCCGTTCAGCACCCGGAGGATAACCGTCTCGCCGCCTTCCCGCTCCTGGTCTCGTATCGGGTCGAACGTGAACCTGGCCCAACGGAGGCCCTCTTCCCTGTCGGAGTCGTGGGGGGACTCAAGGGACCGGACCGTGAAGGTGTCGCCCACCTTCTCGATCTGACCGTCTATGTTGAACAAGCGGAAGTCCTCGTCCAGGGTCGCCGTTCCGCCGACGTACTGGAAGATCACATCCTCCGCGAAGTCCCCGGTCACGTACCACGTCGGGATCCGCGTATGGCCTTCGTAGACTTCAAATTGTGTCGAGCCCTGCCCGTGGGCATGGGGATGGTCGCGACTGGCCACCGGGGTGTTCTCGTCCGCGTCGTTGTCCACGATGGTCAGCGTGTACTCCGTGGGCTTGTCCTGCGACAGGGAGTATCCCGTGCCGGGCTCCAGAGTCAGGACGACCACCTCGTCGGCCTCGTTGAGGTTGTCGTCGGTGATGGTCACCGTAATCTCGGTTTCGAGCATCCCCGCCTGAATCGTAACGCTGCCGGGAATGGCGCTGTGGTCATCGGTGTTGTCATCGGTGTTGTCAGAGCCGATATTGGGCGGGAAGCTGACGCTGACGCCCACTGTCACCGGATTGTCCGTCTGCCCGTCCAGCCTGACCCGCACCACGTGCGTGCCGGCACCCTCGCCCGGCTCGCCCGAGGCCGCCGTGAAGGATACCTCCGGCGCGTCGTCGTCCAGGATGGTCAGCTCGTAGATGTTCGCCGACGTATCAAGGGCGTAGCCGTCGCCGCCGGTCAGCGTCAGCGTCAGCGTCTCGTCGCCCTCGGCGTCCGAGTCGTTGAGGATGGTTATCGGCACGAAGGCCTGGTTCCGCCCGCGCGGGACCGTGACCGTGCCTGAATCACGGATGGTGAAGTCGTCGCCTGGGCCGTGCTGGCCGTGCACTCCCTCCGTGGCCGTGCCGCTGCTGTCAACGGTGTAGCCGATGGTGAGATCCTCGTGGGGCGCCGGGTCCAGGGTGATGACCGCCCGGTGCGTGCGGCCCGTCTCACTCACGCTGGCCTCCGCCGTCTCAAAGGCGACCATAGGCAGGTTGTTGTCCGTGATGGTCAGCGTATGCACGCTTTCTTCGCCCACGTTGTTTCCCGAGCCGACCCGCAGCGTCAGCTCCACCGTCTCGTCCGGCTCGCTTTCGCCGTTGTGGATGATCGAAACCGGAATGTCAACGCTCTCGGCGTCTTCCGAAACCTGCACCGTGCCGGAGGCGCGGTAGTCCCGGTTGCGCGTGGCCGTGCTTCTCACGCCATAGCTCAGGGTCAGGCCGCCCGCGGGCGCGGCAGGGCGGAGATTGACCGTCACGGGGTGCGTGGTGTCCGCCTCGACGACGGTGGATTCAGCGGAGGCAAACTCCGCCCGCGGCCGGTCGTCGTCCAGGATGGTCAGCGTGTGCGTCCGAGTCGTCCCGACGGTGTAGTCCGAGCCGTTCCCCAGCGTCAGCACCACCGTCTCGTCGCGCTCGGAGTCGCCGTCGGGGTTGATGGTTACCGGGATGCCGACGCTGTTGATCCCGGCGGAGACCGTCACCGACCCGGAAGAGCCGGTTAAGCCTTCGATGCTGTAGTCAGTGCCCCGCGTGGCCGTGCCGCCGCCAAGGGTGTAGTTGATGGTCACGTCCTCGGTGGGCGCCGGGACCAGGTTGACGGTGACGCCCACGCTCCCGTCGGACTCGCCAACCTCGCTATCGGCCCGGGCGAACTGCGCCCCGGGGCCGTCATTGTCGGTGATGGTCAGCGTGTAGCGGGACGGAGTTCCCACGTCGTAGTTCTCTCCCGCGCGCAGGTAGATGTCCACCCACTCATCATCCTCGCTCGTACCGTCGTCGCTCAGCCGCACCCAGATGGGAACGCTGCTTTGCCCGGGGCCGGCGGTGACCGTCCCAAAGCCGTTGCTCAGGCCGCCGATCGTGAAATCCTCGCCGGCCTCGGCGACGCCCCCGATCTGGTACCTGATGGTGGTGGCGGCGTGGGGCGCTGGAACCAGGTTGACCACCACGTCGTAAGCGCCATCCCCCTCGCTCACGGTGGCCGTCGCCGGGTCGTCGGCGAAGGACACCGAGGGATTGTCGTCGTCCCTCACCACGACGCTGGCCGACCGGGCCGAAGACGCCGTGTAGCCCTCGCCGTTGTTCAGGGTGACGAATATCTCCCCGTCGGCGTCGTCGGTATCGTTCCCCACGGTGAGGACGGTTATGGTGGCGCGGCCGCTGTTGCCTATGGTCGTCTCCTTCCGGCCCAGGTCGCCGGCGGCTACGTAGCGGCCCCGCTGGGTCACCGTGTAGTGGAAGGTGAGGCGTTCTCCGGCGGCGGGCGCCGGGGAGGCGCTGACCGTGAATTGGGCGGCGTTGCCCTCGTTGACCGGATCGCCGCCCCGCACCCATAGTCGCGGCTGGCCAGGGATCTCGCCGGTCGCTATCACTGGCCCAGACCAGTAGCCGGGAACCTCCAGTTCATTCACCGCCCGCACGTAGTAGCACGTGAGCTCGCCCTCCTTCGCGCGGCGGTCCACGTACGTCGTTCCCTTGAGCCGCTCTCCCTCTTGGTCCGTACTCGGCGCCTGGCAGGCTCCGCTGTTCGGTCGCTCCGTGAACACCTCGTAGCGGGACACGGGAAAGCCGTTCACCGACTCAAGCTCGGTCCACCACACTAGGGCGGTCGTGAATGGAACGGTGTAGAACTGCGCTTGCAGGTCCTGTGGCGTTCCCGGCGCTCCTTCGCCCGTGCCCGGCAGCGCCGCGATGGTGTCCGTGTTGTTCCAATCGATGTGGTCGAAGTAGGGAGTGGAGTGGACCGTGCCGTCGATGGTAACCGAGTAGATTTCGGCGCTGGCGATGGTGGCCTGGATGTCCGGAGTGGGGACGCCGTCCGGGGCGATCAGGGTCAGCGTCGGGTACGGCAACTGGCCGCCGCCGGCCCGGCCAGAGGTAACGGGCAACTCACGCAGGTCCCAGACCGCCCGGCAGAGGCCGTCTACGCAGGTGCCCTGCGTGTACGTACCATCACTGCCGCTGACCTCTTCGTCGTCCACGCGCTTGGTGCTGCCACTGACGATGGCCTCCGCGCCCTGGGGTACGCCTGTGAGGGTTACCCGCACGGCCCCAGCCGCGTCTGGTCCGTTGTTGGCCGCGAGGATGGTGTAGGCCGTCTGTCCGGCCGCCGCCAAGGCACTTTCCTCACCGCCATCCTGCACCTCCAACTCCGTGATCGGCCCCACATGGAAGATGGTGGTGCCAGTAGCAGTGTGGGTTGTCATGTCGGGGTCGTCACGGACCGCATCCACCTTGAAATCTACTACATAGCTCCCCAAGGTCGAGAACTCGAGGAACGTACCTTGTATAAAATCGGTTGGAGTACTAAGGGTAATGGAGGCCCTCGTATGTGTGGGATTCGGGTCGAAAAAGACATTCCCAGATCGGCTGTCAAAGCGAACCTTGACCCGCCCAGGAGCCGTCGCGCCGTCTAGGCCGGACACGGTCACGGTGCGGGCCAGACTTGCCCAGTCCATTATACGGCGGTTGAACCCGGACCTCGTGTATTTGACGTATACACCTTCCACCGGTAGCAAGCTGCTGGGGTGGTGTCGCCCCGTCTGCCACGAGATCGTGCTGCCGTCGGTGACGCTGCCGAAGTGGGGGTCATACTGGCGACCTACATGGTCCCGAACGTGGACGAGAATCCGTTCCGGCTTCACGGTCTCGTAGTCGGGAGTCAGAGCAAGCATCTCTACCGTGTCCGTGCTGGGGCAGCCGCGGAATCCGGGACTGACGCCGACGCAGTCGTAGGGGCGAAACAGGATGACCTCGCCCTTGGTAAACAGCAACTTAGGCTCTTCGCCCAGGCACGCGGTAGCGGTGTCGTTGGCTCGCTTCGAGGGGTTGAGTGCGAACCTTGGCACCGCCCTGATCACCTCCGCCTTCAGGCACCGCTGTTCCAGGGGCAGGGACTCCAGGCTGTCGGCGGTGAGGTTGACCGCCACCGGCAAATCCAGGTCTATTAGGCCGGTTCTCGGGTGGGGCCGCAGCGTGCCCACGTCCCAGATACCGGTATGCGGATCAAACGTCGTGCCGTCCGGCGCCTGCGGCTGAGTATTGGCGAAGGCTAAACCCTCCGAAAGACTGATTTCGACCTGTACATTATGCTGAACATGGCTTTCGAAACCACCAGGAGGAGTGCTTCCCTTGGCATTCATGGCCCGCACTGTGAAGGTCGTTGCTCCTCCCACCTGCGGAAACCGCTCGGATAGTTCTTCAACCGCAACGCCGGTGTTTCCGTTGGTCCAGGAATAGATGTTGCTGCCGCTCCAGATCCTCCAGCCCTCCGTGGCGTTGTTGAAATGGAGTCCTGGCGATTCCAATGGATACGACTCGATGATTTCGGCATATATCCTCATCGGCACTGCTGGCCTGCCACGAAGAAGTTCCACGCTGTAAATCCCTAGACTAACGCCCCCACTGTCTACGGTTTGCCCAGGTCGCACTTCCGGGATGGTCCATATTTCCGTATCGACGACTTTGACTTCACTGCCGAAGTCAAGAATATAGTCGGCCTGCACCTTCACCGAACGGGCCATATTTTCCCCGTTGTTGGTCACAAAGAATTCCCACGAGGATGGCGCTTTGTCGTGTTTGGAGGTAATAGTCAGGTCGAAAGGGAGCGTCGACTGGGCGTGGGCTGGGCTTGTGGTCGTCGCCGCGATGGCAACGACGATAATCGCCATCGCCAGGCGCAGGAAAGTGCGAACTGTTGTTGTAGCAGGCATTTGCATGAATGTGATATGAGACCCGAAGGGACTTTAGCCGGGCGGCGGTAAGTCTCCGCCGCCCGGCTAGTCGGGTCCAGCTAATTGCTTACCCAGCGGATCTCGACGCCGCTTGAGTCCACGAAGGTTGGCTTGGGGTCATCCCCCACCACCAACACCACAGACACTCGGTACGTCTTGCTCATCGAGCTCGATTGCGAAACGGACCATGTGGGTGAGCTGGGCGCCACGCCAGCGTCGATAGCATGCCACTTAACCTCTCCGCCCTCTATCGTCCGCTCCGCCCACTGGTATGTGAACGCCTGATCGCGTCGCTCCGGCGTTGGTTCATACCTGGCGATAAAGTTCACCGTTTCGCCAACCGGCAGGACTCCCCGGTCGACCTGGAGGTCCACCCCGGGCGACTGGTCTTCCAGGTCGATCCTGACAGCCAGGGTGTCGTCCACGGTGTCGTCGGGATGGTTTTCGTGGTTTACGTTGTCGGTCACGCTGAGGGTGAGGTTGTAGGAAGCCTTCGTCTCGTAGTCCAGGCTGGCGCCGTCGGCCACCACTATCTGGACGGCGTGACGGGCCGCTCCGCGGGGGTCGGTGACAGCCACCGCCTTGAAGTTGGCATGCCCGTCTCCGCCAAGACTGTACTTGAGGGTTTCGGCCTCGGATTCATAGACAGGTATCGGATCGCCGATTTTGACACCGCCTGGGGAGTTCTCGGCAACGCTGAGGTTGACGCCGAACAGCGGCGGCTCCATCTCCACGAGTTCGCTGCCGACCTGGATGGTGTACTGCTTCACTTCGCCGGTCTCGGCGACCTTGCCGCTGATGGGTCTCCAGTTCTCGACGTAATCGGGATGGTTAGGGTTTGCTGTGAGCTTCGTCTTGCGTACGAAGCCCTGAAGGTGGACCGACAACTCGTAGGTTCCGGCCTTGGTGAAGATCCACTGCAGGGCTCGGTACTCGCCGGGGTCCAACGTCATGTCATCGTCGTCAATGTCGGGCCTGATGCTGTTCCAAACAGCCATTTGCTTCGCGTTGCTCGATTCGGGGGCCTCGTAGGCCAAGAAGTGGGGCACTTCGGCCGGGTTCTCGCCCTGGTAGCGCTCCACCTCGAACTTGTAGCGCATCGGCATGGGCTGGGCGTTGCCATCTTCATCGGTGTGGGCGCTCGTGAGCCAGTATTTGTGGTCGAACAGGGCGGTGGAAAATCCCAGGCTCAGGTCCGAGGTCTCGTCATTCTCCTTTTCCTGCGTGTTCGGATCGTCCTGCGTATCTGGGTCGTCCAGTTTCAGCCACCAGACCTGGGTTCCTTCGGGTACTGGCAGATGCTCGTCGTTTGGTCCGAGCAGGCCCAGTGCCTTGCGGACCTCAGGATATTCTTCCAGCGACAACTGGCCGTCGGTCGCCTCGGCGTTGGTGGCGACAACATCCACCTTGTGCTTGTCCAGCACGTGCATGATGGCTTCACCGATGTCGATGTTGGAGATAGAGCGGGTGAGAACCTCCGTAGCATCGTCACCATCCCCCTGGGTCATCTTTGGTGGGCAGAGGTTGGTATGGAGGACGCCGGCGTTGGGCGCATCGTCTCGCTGGTTGCGGGCCGTTACCCGCCAGTAGGAGTCGAAGAGGGCGAAGTGGCCGATGGTCACCTCGTGGGGTTCGGGTTGGTTGGCTTTGGCGGCACCCTCGCCACAGGGCTGGGGGTTAGGGTAGGTGTTGTCCAGGCTTTGCGCCGAAGTAGGGGTGACCAACAGGGCGGCCACCGCTACAAGAGCCAGCGCCAGGACGACGCCGAAGAGCTTCAGGGGCATTGATGCGTTGGTAAAGGTGTTCATTGATTCTCCTTGCTTTCGAAACTTCTATTGGTTCGGTTCGTAGTTCTTTGCCTTGCGCTCAGGGCGCGTTCGGGTATCCTGCATTGGCACATACTTCTGGCCAGAACGTTGGCCGCTACTGACACGCTTTCACCAGCGGAGGGGAACCTCCTGACGGAAAGGAACGCCGCGACAGGCATCGGCTGTCAAACGCGAAAAGCCGGCGGGCAGCAGAGAAAAGCTACCCGATGCGGGTTTGCCCGAGGATAGAGTCGGGGGGGGGGGGGCTTGCTGCCCGGTTCTGGAGCCCAGGCGGAATTGGACCCGACGGCACTTTACTCCGCCTGCTGGCGCGGCGCCGGTTGGCACAGGGATTGTTTCACGATTCCGGTGGTTGCCGGGACAGGACCTAGCGTCAGCCAACGCAGCGTCGTTGTTGACTTGCATACCCATGCCTGTGCTGATACATAGTCTCATTATTGGCCAACAAAAAAGGCGAAGGCGGAATCTGCCTGCGGCCCCGATTCTACAGGATTTCCCCACGCTGCCAAGAATTCCGAACTGCAACAAGACATCCTAGTTACTGATGCAGTATTGATACTAAATATCCTTACGCGACAAAACCATAATCTATCTTCTATGCCGTTGTCAATAGGATCGTTTTCTCGGGTTCGGGGCTGCGGCCGGACTGGGTCGCAGGGTCTATTAGAGGAAGACGCGGGCGCGGGCGCGCCAAAGGGTTACGCTCCCTGGCCCCGAAGTCGCTCCTCCAACTCCTGGACACGGGCTTCGGCTGCCTCGGCGCGGGCCTGCTCTGTGTCGGCGCGGACTTGCTCTGTGTCGGCGCGGACTTGCTGCGCCTCTGCATGAGCTTCCGCCGCCGCTCGCGCCTGACGCTCGCCTTCAAGGCTGGCGATGGGACGCCCCGTCGCAGGGTCGTGGAACACCAAAGCTCCACCCTCCCACCTCAGGTACAGGTTCAGCGCAGGACTGTATCCCTGAAGAACTCCATCGGACACGGTCTCTATCGGTATGGGTTCGTATCGGCCCTCCACCAGCCGATCCCCGGCCAAGTTCGCCCCGTGATACTCCCCCGTCTCGTCGAAACGCCAGTACTCAGTGATCCCCAACCGCGCGTAGTCATCGCGCTTCTCCCCCACGTCCACCCGGCCCGTGCTCCGCGACGCCACCTCCAGCACGAAGTCCGGCACCTTCCCCTGCTCCGAGATAACGTAGGCGTTGCTCCTGCGGTACGCCTCAGGGTCCACCCCGAAGGCTACAAGGAGGTCCGGGTATCGCAGTCCGGCCATGTCCCCGGTGACTATCGGACTGACGTAGCGGTCTCCGGCCACCAGCGTCGTCTCCCGGTTCCCCAAGTGTATCGCCAGGTAGTGCGCGCTTCCCGTGATCGTCAGATGGTCAAAGCTGGTCATCTTGTCTTCCGGGTCTTCCGGCGGGTCCGGAAACACGAAAGTCTCCCGAACCTGCGGCGTCCTGGCAAATGTGTCTGGCGTCGTCATATCTCACCTGACAGTCGGCCCAGAGCCTGCGCCAACTCCGGCCAGCCGGACCGGCGTAACCACTCTTCGGCTCCTCCAACAAGGTATTCTTCCACGAGCCACATTCTACTACACCGTCCAACGCTTGAAAAGAACTCTGGAGAACTCTGGACCGGATATGCGTCAATAGCACACCGGGGCGAACAGTCCGACGACCCCATGGTTGTCTGCTCTGCGCGGCCGGCCCTGCATGCTGGTATATCCTACTCACTTGGAAGGGGGCGGCTGCAAGTCCACAGACCAAGAGTGCCGGAGCCTTTGGTGCCTATTGAGAACTGCGAATGTTCCAGTTGGTCGCTGTGTTGCAACGATAGCAGAGCCACGGAGGGCGACAGTCTGAGGATCGCCGGCCCTCTCGCCAACTCCCGCCCAACGAAGTCCGCTTGAGCTACCGAGTTCGAGATCTCTACGTTGGACCGACCGGAAGGCGGCTTCACCGGGTGCTGCTCTCAGCGGCTGAATACCCTACCTCACCTTGATGTGCCTGTTCCGCATACCAATCAGCGGCCACCGCCCAGGATGTTCTGAATACTATCGTTCGTTAGCTCTCCAGACATGGGTGACATCGTTGTCGGTGGGTTCGTCCTGGCGGAGCGTCACTCACTCCCACGATATTGCTTGGGCGGACGGGTTCTGGGGCGTTTCGACGTGGTTGCCGCGGGTGATACTGTCGCCTTGACCATCGTTCTCTTCGTCGGGCGTTGGAGTGGTTGTGGTCTTGGTCGGCGTGATGAATCTGACGACGCTGCTCCATGTGGATGATGATCCTTCGTTGAACCGGGCCCTGAGCGGGTTCTACCTTCCAGCCCCATCATCGTATGGTTAGTGCCGGCCGGAATGGCCTTCCAGCCGGTGTCGACCTTGATATATTAAGGGGTCCTCCATACCGTCATTGGGACCCAGTGTCCCGGTGCGGGTGATGTACATCAACACCGAACGACAACGATTGGATAGGATTGAGCTTCAGCTTTTGGAGGACGGGGCCACCAACTTGAATACGATATGGTTTACAGTCGCTTCAGGCTCACCGTCACCTGCGGTTTCCAAAGGAGTCGTAATTGTTTCACTCTGCTAGTCGAATAGAGAGCCTCTTGGTTGCGACGCTGCTAGCCTTGCTTTGCTTGGTCGGCTGTGAGTTTACCGAGCAGGAATCGGACTCCGATGCTGGGGAGTTCGTACATATCGAGGGGCTTGGCAGCTTGTCCTTCCCGAACTCTGGCAACGAGGGCGCGCAGGCGCCGTTCCTGCGGGGTGTGCTGTTATTGCACAGCTTTGAATACGAGTTGGCAACTGAGGCTTTCGTCGAAGCCCAGCAAGCTGACCCGGAGTTTGCACTTGCCTATTGGGGCGAAGCTATGACCTACAATCACCCTCTCTGGCGCCAGAAGGACGTGAATGCGGGCACGCAAGCGCTGGAGAAGCTGGCGCCCAGCGCCGATGAGCGCCGCCAGAAAGCCGGCAGCGAGCGCGAGGCAATGTATCTCGATGCGATTGAGGCACTCTACTATGAGGGCTCTAAGGCGCAGCAGGACATGGCGTATTTGGACGCCATGCTTTACCTTCACGAGACCTACCCCGACGACCACGAGGCCCGCGCTCTGTACTCGCTGGCGATTCTAGGAAGTCGCGACGGTAACCGCGACTTCGCGACCTATATGAAGGCAGCGTCGGTAGCACAACCGGTGTTCGACGCAAACCCGAACCACCCCGGAGCAGTGCACTACATCATCCACTCCTTCGACGATCCAATTCACGCTCCACTCGGTCTGGCCGCTGCTCTCGCTTATGCAGACATCGCCCCCAACGCCGCCCACGCACAACACATGACGTCACACATCTTTATGCCATTGGGAATGTGGGACGAGGTCGTCACCGCCAACAGCCGCGCGCAGGCCATGGAAAATGCCGAACTTGGCGGTCGCGGCCGGCACCCGAATTCTTGCGGCCACTATTCATCGTGGCTGCACTACGGTCACTTGATGCTAAGGGAAACGTCCAAAGCCGAGACCTTGATGGATTCGTGCTACGCCCGGATGGGCGAGCAGCCCGATGCCGACGAACGGGCCTACTTCTTGTCAATGAGGGCGCGCCACGTGCTAGACACAGAGGACTGGGATCTCGCCTCTCGATGGACGATTGATCTACCCCCCGATGACGAGGAGCGCTCTAAGTATGAGTTCATCAACACCTTTGCAGCGCTACGCCAGGGGGACGCAGAACCAGCACGGGCCTTACTGGCCGAGGGGTTGGAACTTGGCTCCCCCTACCAAACTCTCCACCTCGACCAGCTACGCGGACTCGTTGCAATCGCCGACGGGAATATCGCCACGGGACTTGGAATCTTGCGCACGGCCGCCGAGACAGAGGATGCGCTTACCTTCGAATTCGGGCCACCCAAAGTATTCAAGCCGACCTTCGAGTTGTACGGTGAAGAATTGCTCCGACTGGGCTACATCGAAGAATCGGCGGCTGCTTATCGACGTGCGAACGAGCGAAACCCCGGGCGGACTTTGTCGGTCCGAGGTTTGGACCACTCGGCCGAGGCAAGACCGACCTCCTCTCAATGAGGCCACATAAAGAATGCGAAGGTGATCGATCGCACTATGAAACGGCTTTTGGGAGCTTAGTCCTGTTGGCATTCGCGGTGGGCTATCTTCCTGCCACAACGCCTGCAACAGAGCTGTGTCCGGATTCAAAGTCGTGCATGGCACGGTGCCTCGATTCCTGAATGTTGATAAATCTATTGAAGAGTTCCGGCCTATCCGGCAAGACCCACAAGAGGCATTGGATTGGTTGAAGATATCTGCCCCACAAGCGCAAGTACCCCTGGGCGGACTCGAACCGCCGACACTCGGTTTAGGAAACCGATGCTCTATCCTCTGAGCTACAGGGGCATGTGATCAGTCTACGCCGAGGCTGCGCCTGTAGGCGCAGCCCTGAGTGCGGTTCCACCCCGAGGAAGGCTTAGCTTCGGGCAGTAGCCAGTCCTGCGGCAGCTCGCGCCTTGCTCTCCGCCGCCACCAGAAGGGCATCATAAGCCTTGATGAATGCGATAACGCCCTCGTCCAACAACTCAGCATGCACCTTTTGGAAATCGACACCCAGGGCTGCGATGTCTGAAAGGACCTTCGCGGAACCCTCGGGGTCGTCCCCGATCACGGATTGGACGCTGCTCACGTTGCGGAACGCGTCTACCGTCGCGGGTGGCATAGTGTTGACCGTGTTGGGTCCAATGAGCTCGTCAACGTACAGCGTCGCGGAGTAGTCAGGGTTCTTCGTGCTGGTGCTTGCCCAAAGCAGCCGTTGTGGCCGCGCCCCGCGTGCCGCCTGCGCTTGGAACTCCGGCTCTTCTGCAAGACGCAGCGAGAGCTGAAACGCCTGCCGCGCATTCGCCACCGCCGCCTTGCCGCGCAGCGCCAGTGCCTGCTCTGTCCCGATGGCGTCCAGAAGCGCGTCTACCTTTGAGTCCACGCGGCTCACGAAGAACGATGAGACGGACGCCGCGCGTGTGGGATCTGCAAGACGGGCTACGCCACGATTGTGGGCTCGCGCAGCGGCCTCATACTGCTCCAGCGAGAACATCAGCGTCACATTGACATTCACACCCTGCGCAATCAGTTCCTCCACTGCCGGGAAGCCCTGTGGCGCGGCCGGAACCTTGATCATCAGGTTCGGGCGATTGACCTCGCCCCATAGCCTCAGCCCATCGCTGATCGTTCCCTCTGTGTCGTAGGCCAAATGCGGCGACACTTCGAGGGAAACGAAGCCGTCCGCGCCGTCAGATGCATCGTAGACAGGCCGAAGCACATCTGCAGCATCGCGAATGTCACGGATGCCGACGTGCTCAAACAGGTCCTTGGCGGGGCTGCCGGGATTGGCGGCCATGTAGGAAGACAGTGCGGCATCGTATGACGTGCTGCCCGTGACCGCCTTTTCGAAGATGCTTGGATTGCTCGTCACGCCGCGCAGCCCGTCCTCCTCGACAAGGCGCTTCAGCCCACCTGTATCGAGGAGATCCCTGTCGATGTAGTCAAGCCAGAAAGACTGTCCCAGATTTCGAAGGTCTTGCAGCGGATTAGCCATGGTTTATCACCTCACCAGATTGTCAGTCTGACGTGTCCACCATCCGCCGATTTGCCCACTTAGTCAAGCGAGGGCCACCGTCCCGGGGCTGAGTGAGGATGGTCCAGCGGCTATGAAGCTGTGAGTTCCGCCGCCGGATTAGCGCCCGGTCCGCTCGCGGACCTCTGGGAGCGACGCTCCAGCGCGCGATGGTAGACGTTCAGAATCTCGTCTGTCACCACGCCCCAATGGTAGCGTGCGACGGTCTCTGAGCCGGTGTTGGCGATAGTGCTTCGCAGTTCTGCGTCCCGCAGCAATTGAATCAGGGTAGAGGCAAAGCCTTCCTCATTGCGTGGATCGGCCAACAAGCCGTTGTGCTCATGCGCGATGACCGACCTGTGTCCGGCAATGTCAGACGCCACAACAGCCCTGCCTGCAGCCATCGCCTGGATCAGGACGATTCCCATGCTCTCATTTCCCAACGCGGGGCTGCAAAAGATGTCTGCCGTCCGATAATAGCGCGGCAGGTCTTCATTGGAGGCGTAGCCGATGAAATGTACGTCTTCAAGTCCCCGCTCACCCATGACACGCGCACTCTCCCTGTCCATGTTCCCGGGCCCGACGACAAGCAGACGGCAGTCTGGAAACTGCCAGCGTATCTGCGCATAGGCCCGAAGCATATGAGGAAAGCCCTTCCGCTTCTCCATCCGCCCCTGGAAAAGGATGTTGAGCTTCCCGTCCTGGAACATCGGGAATGGCGCAGCCTGCGCAAATGCTTGCGTGTCCACACCATTCGGAATGATTGAATAGGTACCGGGGAAATAGCGATTGGCGAATTCTCTCGCCGGTTCCGTTACCGCGATGCGCTCATCCAAACGCTGCACCCACCGCTGCAGCAGCGGGCGTGAAAGTCCCAGCGCGCGTCGCCGCTCCGCATATGCGTGGAACGTGCCCACCAGCGCAGGGCCGACTGCGAGGCGCAGGAACGTCAGCGGCAGGGTAGGGGTCATCGGCTCGTGCAAATGTACGATGTCGAAATTTCCCCACTCAAGCAGTGGTTTCACGTGCTTGCCCAACGTTAAGGATAAGGAGACCCTCGCGATGGAGCCGGCCGTCGGGACGGGAATGGGACGTCCGATTATGGCGAGGTTGTCCGCCTCAACGTCGTCGCGCGGTTTGGATGAGGGCGCCGCGATGGTTACATGGTGTCCGCGTCGACGCAGTTCGTCACTCAGGCCGGATATATGATTCGTCACCCCACCCGGGTAGGCGAAATCGTAGGGGGATACAAGCGCGATTCGGAGTGGTCGCGACCCATCGGTCGCGGCCACATCCAAAGCCTCACGTTCAGCTATGGCACTCATCAGCGTGTTCGTCACTTAATGCTATCACGATGGCCGTGCCGGTGACGCCTGTTTCAGCCGTGAGCTGCTTACAGAACCACCTCCCGGTCCCGCGCAATCTCGATGTGGGGAAGCGTATCGTCAGGTCCGCCTTCGTTGGCGATGAACTGTTCGAGACGACGCCTCGCCTCTTCATCCCGCATCTGCAGGGGTGGGGACTTCATGAAGTAGGACGACGGCGGGACGAGCGCGCCGCTGATGCCCCGATCCAGCGCGATCTTCGCGCAGCGGATGGCATCAATGACGACGCCGGCGGAGTTGGGGCTGTCCCAGACCTCGAGCTTGAGCTCCAGATTCAGGGGCACGTCGCCAAACGTGCGCCCTTCCATGCGGATGTACGCCCACTTGCGGTCCAACAGCCAAGGCACGTAGTCGCTTGGACCCACGTGGATGTTGTCCGGATCCAGATCGAAGTCCAGCTGTGACAGCACGGAGTTGGTCTTGGATTCCTTCTTTGATGTCAGGCGTTCCCACTCCAACATGTTGTAGAAGTCCGTATTGCCGCCGAAGTTGAGTTGGTACGTGTTCTCCAGCTTGACAGCGCGGTCTCCGAACAGACGTGACAGAACGCGGTGGACGATGGTGGAGCCAACCTGTGACTTAATGTCATCGCCAATTACCGGCACGCCAGCATCTCGAAACCTCTTCTGCCAGTAGGGTTCTCGTGCGATAAACACAGGCACGCAGTTGATGACGGCGACGCCGGCCGAGAGCGCCTGCTCCACGTACCACTTCGTCGCCATTTCGCTGCCGACGGGCAAGTAGCTGATGAGAACATCAACCTCGCGCTCTCTGAGAATGTTGACGATGTCTGATGTCTGCCCTTTGGCCTTCTCAATCTTCTGCGAGAGAAACTCTCCGAGGCCGTCGTGCGTCATGCCGCGCTCGACTTCGACTCCTGTTCTCGGGACGTCCGTAAACTTATAGGTGTTGTTCGGTTCGGCAAAGATTGCATCGGAGAGGTCTTTGCCGACTTTCGTCGCTCCCACGTCAAACGCGGCGACAAAATTGATGTCCGAAATGTGATAGGGACCGAGCCGGGGGTGCATCAAGCCCGGGATCGACTCGGAATCGGACGCATTCTGATAGTAGTGGATTCCTTGAACCAGTGAGGACGCGCAGTTGCCAACCCCCACAATCGCGACATTTATCTTGTCTCCCATAAGACCCTCCTATCCGGTTTGCCAAACGGTTGCGAAATATAGACGGAAACGACCCGCTCGTCCCCACAACGAGCACAAGTAAGTCACGTAACCACATAACGCGTCTCGCGTCAAATCGCTAAACATGCGCCTATCTGGTTCGCCTCATTCTTGTCGGTTGTAGCGTTTCACAGGCGGATGCTACGCTTTCGTCAGCTATGGTCTACGATTTCCAGACTCAATCGTTCCTCAGCGATGGTGTCCTGTCGCCCATTGAACTCATCCGCCGTGCCCACCACAACGGCTATGAAGCCATCGCAATCACTGATCATGTCGGAATGGGTGGATTCGTCCCGATGCTTGAGCGGCTATCTGAAGACTGCCGCGTGGCCAGCGAAGAGTGGGGGATTATGGCCATTCCCAGTGTGGAGCTTACTCACCTCCCACCGAATCGCATCGCGGAGGCAGCCGCCCGCGCTCGTGATGCCGGCGCAATCATGGTTCTTGTTCACGGAGAGACACCCGTGGAGCCCGTATTGCCCGGGACGAATCATGCCGCCGTTTCTTGTACTGACGTAGATGTCCTGGGGCACCCGGGCTTGATCTCAGATGAGGATGCTGCGCTTGCCGCCAAGAATAGCGTCTATCTGGAATTATCGACCCGGCGAGGTCATTCACTGGCCAACGGCCACGTTGCGTTGGCTGCTCAGCGAAATGGTGCAAAGCTGCTGGTCAATTCAGATGCGCACGCGCCTGAAGATCTGTTGACCGCAGAAATCGTGCAGACCGCAGCCTTGGGAGCCGGTTTAAGCCCCGAGGATGCTAGAATTGCAACGAATGATAATCCCCGCGCACTCTTGGAAATCCTGACGAGCCGACAAAAACAAACCCCCCGCTGAGATCAGCGGGGGGAGGTTCCCTAATTCTTCTCTTCTTCCATTCCGGACTCGCGCAGCTTGTTGGCCTCTGCGTCGCTCAGAATCCGGAACACCGAAGCGCTGGGGTCCTCATCTGCCACGCCACGGACAGCGGGGCGCCCGTTCTTCAGCGTCACCAGCTTTGGATTGCGAATCACGACGCTCTTCCGGAGCTTTAGAGAGTAGGCGGTGAGCTCTTCCATAACAGTCTCCCTTGCGTAAAACGTACTGGATTGACTCTAGAGTTGACCGTGCGCCCATGTCAAGATGCAAAAAGCTCGTTTACGCGGCAATCTCAACGCAATATGAGAGACCCAAGCGAATTCGGAGGAACTTTCCCGCTCCGGTCAACCTCCGAAAACCGTATGTGGGTGCCATCTGCCGGAGCCGGTGCGTCGCAAAAGCGCAAGCAGGGAGCCGTCCGGCGCCAATGCGACGGCGCTGCCCGTTTCCGGTCCCGGGCAGAAGACCTCGTCGGACTCTCCGGGCACGCTGACCCAGTCACCGGACGCGGCCGCAAGGTCCATGCCGGAGCGCACACGCCCGGTGAACCCCGAACGCACTTGCACGGCTGGCCAGCCCGGAAACACGGACTCTAACGGAGTGAGCGCCTCTACAGCGTCGTCGCCTGCCAACGCCTCCTCAGCCTCCTCCAGTCCCAGGGAGTTATGCTCATTGAACGGCCCCACGCGAACGCGCTGTAGGCCGTCCAGCACGCCTCCGCACCCAAGTCGTTCGCCGATGTCCGCCGCGAGTGATCGCACGTACATTCCGCGCCCACATGCCACTGACAGGCGAACACGGGGCAGGGAAAATGACTTCACCTCAACCTCGTACACCATCACCGCTCTGGCCTCGCGTTGAACCTGCTCGCCTCGACGTGCAATCTCATAGAGCCGCTCTCCGTGGTGCTTCAGGGCGCTGTACATCGGTGGTACCTGCTGGATTTCGCCGATGAACTCGGGGATGACCCGCCGGACGTCGTCTTCTGTTACGTCGTCAGTGGCCCTGGTCTCCAAAACCGTTCCGTCCATGTCCAACGTATCTGTCACCGTGCCCAGCAGGATCTCCGCTTCATACCCTTTGGCCAGTTCCTCAATGCGGCTGCTGAGGCGCGTCGCCTGTCCAAAGAGAACCGGCAGCACACCCTCGGCCGCAGGATCTAACGTCCCTCCATGGCCCACGCGCTTCACTCGGCTTGCCCGCCGCAACCGCTTGACGACGTCGAATGATGTCATTCCACGAGGTTTCCAGACTGAGAGGAAGCCGTGCAGGTTAGTGTTCGCCACGACCGCCCTCATTTGCTGATTCGGCTTGCTGCTCGCCCGGACTAACGCTGTCCAACAGTTGATTGATCCGGTCCGCCCTCGCAATGGTGTCGTCGATGACAAATCTCAGTTCGGGAGTTCGCCGCAGCCCAAGGCTCAGCAGGCCGCGCTGGAGGAATCCCGAGGCAGAGCGCAGTCCTTGCAGGGTGCGCCGTGTGTTTTCCTGTCCGCCTGCAACGCTGACCCAAACTCGCGCATGGGCCAGATCCCGCGACGTTTCCACGGCGGTGATCGTAACAATGCCGTCTATGCGCGGGTCATTAATGTCACGAGCCAATACTGCGCTGATATGGTCGCGAAGGAGTTCATTGACGCGCTCCGTGCGCCTTGACATGGAGCCCTCCTGTTGCGCCGACTGTGCTCGCGTCTGCCGAAGGCGAGGTTTAGTAGGACGGCCGCTCCTGCTGCACGTACGTCATGATAACGTCGCCCTCTTCGAAGTCCGAGAAGCCCTCAATGCCGATACCACACTCCTGGCCCGCATTCACTTCTCGCGCCTCGTCACGGTACCGACGCAGGCTGGCGATTGGGGCGTCTGTAATGACCTCTCCGTCCCGAATAACCCGTGCCAGGGACGTGCGGCGCACGCGCCCTTCCATAACGACACACCCTGCCACGCGACCGCCTCGAATATCAAAGACCTGACGAACCTCTGCCCGGCCCTCTTCGACTTCTTGCAATAGTGGCGCTGCTAGTCCACGCAGCGCATTATCAAGATCATCCAGCAACTGGTAGATGATGGCGTAATTCCGGATCTCCACTCCGCGTGCATCCGCGAGCCGGCGAGCGGCCGTTTCAATGCGGGAGTTGAATCCAAGAATCGTCGCGCCCGATGCAGTTGCCAGCAGGACATCGCCCTCCGTAATTGATCCGACGTCTGTGTGCAGGATTTTGCCGCGGGTGGTCTCGTTGCCCAGACGTGAAATCGAACTTCGAAGCGCTTCAAGGCTGCCCTGCGTATCCGCCTTGATAATCAGATTCAGGTCTCGAACGTCTCCGGTGCCGATCTGCGAGGCGTACTGCTCCAGGCTTGAGGGCTGTCGCCGGTCGACGGTCTCGGTTGCTTCGGCCCTTTCCGCGGCGGTTGCCCTCGCGTCCTGATCCGACTTCGCAACTTCCAGCACATCACCGGCCTGCGGCACGTCGGTAAGACCGAGGATTTCCACGGGCATTGAAGGGCCGGCCTCGGTGAGCCGATTGCCGCGAAAGTCCGTCATCGCGCGGATACGGCCCCACGTTGCCCCCACGAGCACGGTCATCCCCGCCGTCAGCGTTCCGGACTGTACGAGAACGGTGGCAACCGGGCCGCGGTTTTGGTCCAAGCGAGCCTCGATTACGGTTGCACGGGCGGAAACATCAGGGTCGGCCGTCAGCTCGGAAACTTCTGCCACAAGCTGCAGAGATTCCAGCAGGTCGTCCAGACCGTCGCCTGTTCGTGCCGATAAAGGCACGCTCAGCACGTCCCCGCCCCAGTCCTCTACCAGTACTTCCTGTTCGGAGAGTTGACGCTTTACGCGCTCGGGGTCTGCGGCGGGCACGTCCATCTTATTGATTGCCACGATGATCGGCACATCGGCCGCCTTGACGTGGTTGATTGCTTCAATCGTTTGCGGCATCACGCCGTCGTCCGCCGCCACCACAAGCACGGCGATATCCGTGACGTTGGCTCCACGCGCTCGCAGCGTTGTGAACGCCTCGTGCCCCGGCGTATCCAGGAAAGTGATTGGCGTCCCACGGACATCTACCTGGTACGCGCCGATATGCTGCGTGATGCCGCCGGCCTCCGCATCAGCTACATTGGTCTGACGGACGGCGTCAAGGATGCTCGTCTTTCCGTGATCGACGTGCCCGAGGACCGTCACGACAGGCGGGCGCGGCTGCGCGTTCTCCGTCTTCTCAGCGTCCGCCATCCGCTCACCGAGAGCAGCATCTGCAGCCTCGGCCTCCTTCACGTCAAAGCCGTAGAACTTCGCTATAGGTGTTGCGACGTCAGCATCGATGGCGTCGTTCAGGCCCGCCATCACGCCCATGCGCATCAGGTTCTTGATGACCTCAACAGGATTTGCGCCAACCTGCTCTGCGAGTTCGCCAACAGTGATCCCGCGGGACAACTCCAGTACCCGTTCCTCGGAATCCGCCGCGCGTCGCTGTGTCGTCATGACGAGGTCACCTCGTCGTCTCGCCGGCTCTGAATCACGAATTGAGCCTCATGGCGGATGCGATCACGATCCTCTGACGATAGGGACGCCCCGAGCAGCAGACGATTTTCAAGATATGAACCACGCAGGCCGCGTTCCCAGCACGTGTCGTTCGCGCAGAGATAGGCGCCGCGACCGGAGAGCTTGCCGGAACCGTCTACGGAAACGATTCCGGAGGTATCACGAACAACCCGCACGAGCTCATGCTTGTCACGTGTCTGCCGGCAGGCGATGCACGTTCGCTGTGGTTTGCGCCGCGCCTCCGTACTTTGTCGTCGTCGCTCTCTCGTTGCTGCCGTCACGTTTAGCGGTTGCCGCCTCTCCTCCCGCCGCGCCGTTCGTCTCGGCCGCCACGGAAACGCCCGCCGCGTTCCGGGAAAATATCCTCAGCAAATCGAATGCCGCCGCTCGTCTCACCCTGGCGCTCTGACTGGTATTCCTGCAGGAAGGCATCGAAGTCGAATGTCGCCGACTCCTCATCGCCTTCATCGTCCTCTTCGTCTGCGTCCTCCTCGTCAGATTCCGCCTCGGCATCTTCAAGAGCGCGCAGCAGAGCTTCTTCTTCCTCCTGCAGCTTGCGGAGCTCTTCTTCGATTTCCTCTTCGGTCTGGGGAGTCTCGGGGGCAGCAGCTTCAGTAGAAGGCGCTTCTTCGGTTACCGGAGCCTCTGCGGCAGCCACAGCCTCGAGTTCCTCAGCGGCTTCAACCGCCTGCCCGTCGGTCTCGGTTGACTCAATGGTTGTCGCCGTTGCTGCGGCCTCCTCAACCGGGGTGACTTCCGCAGCTGTTTCGGCTTCAGCCTCTTCTGCCACACTGACGGCTTCTGCCACGATGGCGTCAACCTCCGGCTCCTCCGCTTCAACGGTTTGCTCAGCCACAGCAGCCTGCTCCGGCCCGCGCGCCGCGCGCTCCGCTTCTTCCGCCAATACCTCTGACGTGCTGCGGATATCGATTCTCCAGCCGGTCAGGCGCGCCGCGAGTCGCGCGTTCAGGCCCTCTCGTCCAATGGCGAGCGATAGCTGCTGTTCCGGCACCACCACAAGCGCCGAACGATCACCCGTGATTTCCACTCGTGATGTCTGCGCCGGGCTCAATGCGTGGCCGATGTAAACGGAGGGGTCTTCATTCCACGGAATAACATCGATTTTCTCACCATGCAGCTCGTTGACGATGTTCTGGATGCGGACGCCCCGCAAGCCCACGCATGAGCCAACAGGATCAACGCCTTCCTGTCGCGCCTCAACGGCCACCTTGGAACGATAACCGGGTTCTCGAGCGACGTTCCTGATGACAACCGTCCCGCTAGTGATCTCCGGCACTTCCAACTCAAATAGCCGACGAATCAGGTCGCGATGTGCCCGCGACACGAGGATTCTTGGCCCGCGAATGCTTTTCTCTACTTCCTGGATAAGGACGCGAATACGCTGGCGGGGATAGTATTGCTCGCTCGGTACCTGCTCTGTGTGCAACAGAGTTGCTTCCGTCCGACCAAGTCCGACGATAACCTGTCCCTGTTCAACCTTTTGCACGACGCCGGTCATCAATTCATTGATGCGGCCGGCGTATTCGTCATAAACCTGGTCCCGCTCAGCCTCACGGAGACGTTGCATGACCACCTGCTTTGCAGTCTGCGCGGCGATGCGGCCTGCGTCCTCCGGGCTTTCTTCGACGGAAATCGTGTCGCCGATCTTGGCGCCGGGCTTAATCAGTTGTGCCTCTTCGAGTGTGATCTCCTCTGCGGGTTGGTTAACTGTCTCGACAACGGCTTTGTTGAGGGTGACGATAATCTCGCCGGTGGTGGGCAGTATCTGCACCTCAATGTCATCAGTCTCGCTTCCATCGCGCTTGTATGCAGATCTCACTGCGTCTTCGATGGCTCCGAGAACGACGTCACGAGGTAGTCGGCGTTCTGTCGCCAACTGCGTTACCGCGAGCAAGAAATCGCTCTTCATACCTGCCTCATTTCCGTTGCCGGACTCTCCTCTCAACGAGTTACGCTAATAAAAAAAGTGGGATTGCCGCCCCACCTCTCAATACGCGCGGTTCTCGTTGCCTTCTGTGCCAAATTGTACCATCCGAACCCCTGCGCGGCAATTTTTGGGCACCCTTCGCCCGCAACGGAACAAGGCCGAACGTCATTGTGAAAAAGGGAAGAATCTACGCTTGTTCACCTTCCTCTGCAATGGGCAAACGCAGTGAGAAAACAGACCCCCTGCCAACGTTGCTCTCAACATGCACCTCGCCCTGATGGGCCTCCACGATCTGCCTCACGATAGCGAGCCCCAGTCCGCCCCCCCGTATGCCGCTTTCATCGCCCTGCCCAACGCGATCCATGAGCATCGAAATGTCGTCCGGTGAAATGCCGATACCCGTGTCTTTGACGCGGAGCCACACGGAACCGCTATTACTCTCCGCCGAAAGTGTCACGCGACCGCCCGCGGGTGTGAACTTGATGGCGTTATGCACAAGATTGACGAGCGCCTGATGAAGTCGACCCGGGTCTGCGTTGATCTCCGGCAGCCCCTGCTGTATGTCAACAGCCAGTTCAATATCCGCTCGCGCCGCCATGGATGCCATCATTCCGACGCACCGGTCGATTGCGTCCCTAATGGCAAGTGGCTGCAGGGCCAGGCGTGTCCACCCCATCTCCATGCGTGACAAGTCAAGCAGACTCTCCACGAACGTCGTCAAGCGCTGTACCTCCACGAGCGCGCTTGAAACGAAGGGCCTCGCCGCGTCCGGATCATCGATTGCCCCCATGTCCAGGGTCTCAAGGGTTGCCTGGATGCCGGCAAGGGGGGTGCGAATCTCGTGGGACGCATTCGCAAGGAACTCGTGCCGCAGCCGCTGCGCGCGATGCTCCTCAGACACGTCATAAGCCGCCAGCAGAACCCGCCTCTGGCTACCCTCCCGATAGGGGGATGCAACAAGTCGTGTTGTGCGGGCAGGTTCGCCGCCATGTGTGATTTCACCCACCGCCGTGGCTTGCTCTCGCAGGGCGCGGCGCGCAATCTCCGCCGCTTCATAGTCACGTGCCAGCCCAATGAGCGTGGTTGTCTCATCGACCTGCTGCGTGAAGCCGAACAACTGGGCCGCTGCCGGGTTTGCCATCAGCACACGCTCATCGTCTGCAAGCACAATCACCCCAACGTTCAGATTGTCCAGGATGGAGGCCAGCCGCGTTTGTTGCGTCTCTACAACGTTGCTAATGCCGCGTTCCTCTTGCATCAACCGGCCAATCAGCAGGGCGACATCACGCACCTCGGCGGTCGCGAAGGCAAAATCCTCCACGACTGGTGGCTGACCTGCCCGGAGCGCTCGGGCGAGGTGGCGCAATGGCGCCGCCATGCGCTGTCTCGTGACCACCAGGAGCAGGACGATGAGACCGCCCGCAGCAATCGATGAGTACAGCAGAAGCTGCCGATAGGATTCAACGTCGGCCCCCCCGGCGTCTTCCTCGATGCGGCCAAGCTGAACCCAGGAGATAATCGCAACTGCGATGAGGCCAAGAATCAGGCCGCCCCACAGGGCCCACCCGATACGGCCCTGCATTATCCGGGGCATTCACGCCTCCAGTTTGTAGCCGACGCCCCTCACGGTGAGGAGAATCTTCGGACGAGCCGGATCATCCTCGATCTTCTGGCGCAGCCACCGCATATGCACGTCAACCGTGCGGCTTCCCTCGGGGTAAGTGTATTTCCACACTCGATCCAACAGCGTTTCACGGCTGAACACGATGCCACGATTCTCCGCCAGGAACGAGAGCATCTCGAACTCAAGCGGCGTCAGCGTTATCTCCTCGCCCTTGTGGACCACACGATGCGCCAGCCGGTCGATAATCGTCTCTCCGAACTCGATGGTATCCGGCTGTTTCGCATCTGCCTCCTGCGATGAGCGACGCAGGATGGCCCTGATGCGGGCAAGCAGCTCACGCATGGAGAACGGCTTGGTCATGTAATCATCGCCGCCCATCTCCAGTCCGACGATCTTGTCCACCTCTGACTGCCGTGCTGTCAGCATCAGTATTGGCACGGAACTGCGGCTGCGAACCGTCCGGCACAACTCAAGGCCGTCCGCGTCCGGTAGGCCGAGATCGAGAACGATAAAGCTCGGCATATGCCGGTCTATCCTGGCGAGCGCCTCTGCGGATGTGGCGGCGGAACTAACGGCATACCCCTCACGGCTGAGGGAATACGTCAGCGCCTCCCTCAACGCGGGCTCGTCATCAACAATCAGGATGGATGTCTCGGCGATTGTCATTTCGCCTTCCGTTCAGGGCCCTTCGTCCTGTCATCATACAAGGACAGGATTGATTCTAATGGTCACGTTAACGCTCTTCCCGAAGGCGCCGTAAAGAATGAGGGGAGCCATTTGGCTCCCCTCGATATTCGCGATTCCGTTGGGTGCTAATGAGCGTGGGCAGTTCCTGCCGTCTGCTCAGCCTGTTCTTCGTGCCCGCATGCACAGGCTCCTGCTCCGGCGCCGCCGCAGGCGCATGCCCCGGCCGCCGCTCCATGACCGCCGCAAGCGCAGGCACCGCCTCCGCCGCAACCTCCGCCCATATTGGGGTTGCGAATCGTAAAGCCCGTCTGCTCCAGACTCTCGATGAAGTCAATCTCGGCACCGATGACCCAAGGCAGACTTTCCTCATCCACGACGACCTTAACGCCGAAGCTTTCGATTACCTCGTCCGCGTCGTTAGGATCAGGCTCAATGGCCATGCCATAAGCAGGCTGTCCATTGCCGTCGCCCTTTACGAACACACGCAGCGATGCTCCCTCGGTCTCCTGCTCCCTGAAAAGATCAAGAATCTTCTCTGCAGCCGACTCAGTAAGCGTAATCACGTTTGCACCCTCCAAATGACGCGTACGTATGACAGCACGTCAATTTAGGGCAGTATACAGGCAGGCCATGAGACGTGTCCATGTACGGACGCGTCGGTGGCTCAAAGAGATTGCCAAACAAAGGATGGGAGTGCAGGACATGAATCTCTACCCCGGGCGTTTCGTTATTTCCCGATCCGATGAGGGGGACGTTTGGGCCGAAATGGCGCCAGGCGGGATCAACATCATGCGTGGGCGTGCAACGCACCCCGATGAGGGAGACGTCATACTCAACGTTCGCCCAGACCAAATTGAGAGGCTCGATGCCTGGGCTCACCAGGAGGGGCTGATAGTCTCGTTCAGTGGTGTTCTCGCCAAGCAGATAAAGGATCTCTCCAGGGAGGTTGGGCTATCTCCCCAGAACTTCGTGCTTGAGGCGCTCAACGCCTTTATCCAGGCCGGCGAGATGGCTGCCGGTCACGGTCACGCCCACACACCGCCGCCCGTCCAGAACATTGAACTGGAAGGCCCGCGGAGTTAAGGGAAGACAACTCATTCCTTCCACGCCAATTCAAGAGCGTCGCTAAGCTGTGTACAATCGGTACATGGGAGCATTTAGGACTAAGGTGCGATTCTCGAATCGCGATGGAGACAGAGAACAGGAAGTTCTGGCCCTTGTGGACACCGGGGCCGCTTATTCTGTCATTCCGGAATCGATTCTCCGGCATATCGGAATTGAACCAACCGAAACAATGGCATTGCGTTACGCCAATGGGCGACTGGACGTACGGCCAATGGGCGAGGGCAGGGCGACAATCGGTGAACGGAGCCGTGACACCTTACTTGTTTTCGGGCCGGATGGAACTGAGCCATTGCTTGGTGCATACACGCTGGAGGGACTGAAGCTTATGGTTGATCCCCCCAACCAGCAGCTTGTTCCTCTACCGGCCGCGACTGCCTGACCGCAACGGGTCTAGAGAAGCAGCAGTGACGGACGCTCCAGGATTCGCCGAACCTCGTTCATGAACCGCGCGCCCTCCGCGCCGTCCGTCGCCCGGTGATCCGCGGACAGCGTCGCGGACATCATCTCCGCCACAACCACTTGGCCATCTCGCACAACCGGCGTTGATTGCACTGAACCCACGGCAATGGCTCCCGCGTTTGGCGGCGTGATGATTGCCACAAAATCCTTCACGTCATACATGCCCAGGTTGGACACCGCGAATCCCACTCCGCTGATCTCATTCGGGCGCAGCCGCCCCTCGCGTGCCCGCCGCGACAAGTCGCGTGAACGCCCCGCCGTGTCAACAAGGCTCGCATCGCCAATGTCCGGCATCGACGGCGCGATGAGGCCGCCCCCGTCCATGGCAACGGCGATGGACACGTCAATGGTCGGATTCGGAATAATCCCCTCGGCTTGTACAGTCACGTTGAAGTGCGGATGAGTACGCAAGGCCATGGCGACTGCCCTGATGACAAGGTCGTTCACCGTGACGCGGCTCTCTGCGTCCAGCTCCTCGTTGATCTCTGCCCGCATGAAAAGAGCCCGTGTCATGTCGATCTCTACGGTCACGTAATAATGCGGCGCGGTCAGCTTGCTCAAAGACATGCGCCGCGCAATCGCCTGCCGCATGGGTGATAGCCCTGCCGGCACCACGATTCCTACCCCGTCCGATACGGACGGCTCGACGACGGTGGTTCCATCGCCCGGCTCCGGGGCGGTTGGCTCAGCTTGCGCAGGCGCTTGAGGAGCGGCAGGCTCCGGCGGCGCGGCTCCCCGAGTCTCCAGCCAGGCTTCAATATCCCCCCGGGTGATGCGGCCGCCAGGACCTGTACCGGTCACGTTGGCCTGCACCTCAGCCACGGAAACACCCGCCTGTTCCGCTATGCGGCGCGCCACGGGAGTTACCGGCGCGCCTGCTGACGGCGTCTCCTCCCTGCCAGTTTCAGCAGGGACGGCAGCCTCAACAGGCTCCGGTGGGGCAGGGGGCGCGGGTGGAGCAGAATGGACTGGTGGCGCTGAAGCAGGTGCAGATGGCGTGGGCGCCGCGACGTCCGGGATATCCTCCCCCGGCGCTGTGATCAGACCTATCGTCTCACCGACGGGCACCATGACACCCTCCCGCACCAGGATGCGGGCCATCACGCCGGATTCGTACGCCTCAAGCTCAACGGTCGCCTTGTCCGTCTCAATCTCCGCGATCATCTCTCCGCGAGTAACCGTATCGCCCTCTTGCTTCAGCCACCGCACAACCATTCCCTCGGTCATGTCGAAGCCCATCTGCGGCATGATTACGTCACTTGCCACGTCTGCCTCTCCCTTCGATGCGACCTAGAACAGGCTCCGAACCTTGTCCGCCACCATCTCCGCCGTCGGAATCGTCAACAACTCCAGAGGACGGGAATACGGCGTCGGCACATTGACCCCGCCGACCCGCAGCGGAGGCCCGTCCAGCGAATCAAACGCCTTCTCATTGATTTGCGCGATGATCTCGCCCGCGAACCCGCCGAACTCCCACGTTTCCTCAACGACGACGGCCCGATTCGTCTTGTGAACGGAATTGATGAACGTCTGCGAATCCAGAGGCAACAAAGAGCGCAGGTCGATCACCTCGGCATCGATGCCGTCATCCTCCAGCAGTTCTGCCGCCTGCAGCGCAATGGGAACCATCCTCAGATAGGCGATGATGCTAACGTCAGCCCCGCTGCGCGCCACGCGGGCGGAGCCGAAGGGGATGGTGTAGTGCTCATCTGGCACCTCTCCGCGGCTCCCATAGAGGAGCGAGTGCTCCACGTACATCACGGGGTTCGGATCGGCCACGGCAGTGCGCAGCAGCCCCAGGGCGTCCGCTGCGTTGGACGGCGTCACCACCTTGAGTCCCGGTACACGCGCGTACCATGCCTCCAGGCTCTGCGAGTGTGTTGCGGCGAGCATGGTCCCTCCGCCGCTCACCGTGCGAATCACAATGGGCACGCTGATCTGTCCGCCGGACATGTACCGTGCTTTGGCGGCGATGTGGACTATCTGGTCCATCGCCAGCAGCGAGAAGTTGATGGTCATGATTTCGACGATCGGGCTCATGCCCGCAATCGCCGCGCCGATTCCTGTGCCGACGAAACCGGATTCGGCAATCGGCGTGTCGATGATGCGTTCCTCGCCATACTTCTCCATGAATCCCTTTGTCACTGCATAGGAGCCGCCGTAGGCGCCCACGTCCTCACCCATGATGAACGCCTCGGGATTGGACTGGAGCGCCTCCTCCAACCCGACGCGGATTGCATCACGATATGTCAGTTGCGGCATTTCCGAACCCTCACGCGTACACGTCCGTGTAAAGGTCGTCCGGTGTAGGGAAGGGTGACTCCAGCGCAAACCGGATTGCCTCGTTTACCTCGTTCTCCACGTCCTCGTCGATGGCGCCAATCTCATCCGTCGTCGTCAGATCATTTTCAAGCAGTCGATCGGTGAGCAGTTTGATCGGATCCAGATCCAACCACGGTTCCACCTCATGCTGTTGGCGATACTCAACGGGATCCGCCATCGAATGCCCGCGGAAGCGATACGTCATGACCTCCAGGAAATATGGCCCGTTCCCATCCCTGATGTATTCGATGGCGTCAAGCGTCGCATGCCGTACCGCGAACACATCTTGACCGTTCTCTTCGCGGTGGCTGCGTACGTTGTGGCGGTCGGCAAGGCGATGAATGATCGGCTGCGCCGACGCTCGCTCAACCCGCGTTCCCATGCCGAACCCGTTGTTCTCCAACAGGAACAGAACCGGCAGGTTCCATAGCGAAGCCAGGTTCATCGATTCGTGGAATTCTCCCTCGTTGACCGCTCCGTCGCCGAGGAAACAGACCACGAGGGAGTCCTCGCCGCGATAGCGATTTGCGAACGCGAGCCCCACGGCCAACGGTAGTTGGCCTCCGACGATGGCATGCCCTCCCATGAACCCCTTTTCAACGTCAAAGAAGTGCATGGAGCCGCCCTTGCCGCCGCTCACGCCCGTCGACTTTCCGAACAGCTCTGCCATACATGCCGCCGTATCCATCCCGCGTGCCAGCGCATGGCCATGGTCGCGGTAATGCGTGACGATCTTGTCATCGTCACGCAGGGGTGAGATCACACCGACTGCGACGGCCTCCTCACCGATGTAAAGGTGCAAAAAGCCGCCGATGTTTCCCCGGCCATAGTGCTCGGCGCTCCGCTCCTCAAACCGGCGGATCAGCTTCATCGTCCTGAGCATTGTCAGAAGCTCAGAACGCGGAAGGGTAGAGTCTATCGATGTGCTCACGAGCAAGCTGCCTCCATACACAGAGTCTACATGTGTATGGCCTCGCCGAAAGCGGCAAGCGACGCCTCCATCAGGGTTTCAGAGAGCGTGGGGTGAGGATGAATCGCGCGGCCAATCTCCAACGGCGTCGCCTCCAGCAGCTTGGCCACTGACAACTCACCGAGCAGCTCCGCGCACTCCGGCCCCACCATCTGAGCGCCCAGCAACGCCCCTGTTTCGGCGTCGCTGACCACTTTGATCATCCCCGCGTAATCGTTCAGGCTCAGCGCTTTTCCGTTAGCGCGATAGGGAAAGCGCCCGACGTTGACGGTGATGCCACGTTCTTCCGCCTCCGCCTCCGTTATTCCCATGCTTGCAACTTGCGGGTGGCAGTACACCGCCCGGGGTATGTCCTCTTTGTTGAGCGGCTGGGTGTCACGGCCTGCGATAGACTCCGCCGCCAGCACCCCCTGCGCCATCGCTGCATGGGCGAGGAGGGGCGGCCCTGTTACGTCACCGATTGCATATATACCCGGGATATTTGTCTGCATGGTGTGGTCGCACTCGATATAGCCGCCCGGCCCCGTCTCAACCCCTGCAGTCTCAAGACCCAGACCTTCTGTCCGACCTCGCATCCCCACGGCTACGAGCGCCATATCGAACGGGATGGTCCGTGGTGTGCCCGCGACATCTAACTCTGCCTCGCCATTGTTAAGGCTGTTCACACGGCTTTCCGTCAGGATGTCGATGCCCTGACGTGTTAGCGAGTCTTGCAGCGCGGCCGTAATTTCGGCGTCCTCCCCCGGCAGGAGGCTGGGCATCAACTCGACCAGCGTCACTGCACTACCGTATGAGCGGTAGAAATATGCGAATTCGCAGCCCGTCGCGCCGCCGCCAATAATCAATACTCTCTCCGGCAAATCGCGTCGCTCAAGCGCATGCCTGCTTGTTACAACCGTTTCGCCATTGATTTCAAGGCCGGGCAGTGCGCGTTCCTCCGCTCCGGTTGCAATGACAATGGCCCTGTTCGCCTCCAGCGGCTCTGACTCCGTATCTACAAGCAGTCGGCGTGAGTCCAATAGGGTTCCGCGCCCATTCACAACAGTGACATTGTTTGAACGCAGGAGACTTGTAACTCCACGCACCAGCCGGTGAACAACTCTGCGTGATCTCGTGATTGCCTCATCGAGGCTTGCGTCAACTGATCCGACAGTAATTCCGAAATCCGCGGCATTGTTGATTGTATTAAGTACGTCGGCATTGCGCAGTAGGGCTTTTGACGGGATACATCCCCAATTGAGGCACAGGCCTCCGAGTTCGTCGGGCTCAACAATGGCTGCCCTCAGCCCCAGTTGTGCCGCCCGTATTGCGCAAACATATCCTCCGGGGCCGGCCCCGAGCACAATTACGTCAAAAGCCGCCATTTCCTTGTTTGCCTCCAGGTGTCGACTATTTCTCTAGTGTCATATGCTTATAGAACCAGCATAGGATTATGCCCGCAAGTGGTGAAGTAACACCCTCTACTAAAAGAGTGTATGCTGGTCGCGATGGGGCAAGTTGGGATGAATCTTGGGCATTAGGAGGCTGGGGTGCCTAACACAATTACTGAAGAGCAAGTAGTAGACGTTTTGCGGACATGCTACGACCCAGAGATTCCGCTGAACATTTATGATCTTGGTCTCATTTACGACATAGACATACGGGATGATTGTGTCTACGTTACGATGACACTCACTGCTCCCGGCTGCCCAATGGCGGGCACAGTTGGCCCTGAGGTCGAGAATCGCATCCTTGAACTCGAAGGCGTGAATGACTCCCAAGTTGATATTGTCTGGGATCCGCCCTGGACGCCGGAAATGCTCCGGCCGGAAGCGAAAGAACTTCTCGCCGGCCTCATGTAAGTTCGAGTTGCTGAGAACGGAGTTACGCACCGCCGCTACACCGCAAGGATCGGCTAGGTCACCGTAGTTTTGCCTTTACGGCCTGAAAAATAACCGGTAAGAAACCTGATTTTGACAGGAAAAGTGGGGGTATTGCATTACTGGTTTTCCAGTGGTGTAGAACGTGGTAAGGGAGTGAAGGAAAGTGACAGGGCTACTTGGCGAGAATTCCCTGGGAATCTCGCTTGATAACAGAACTTCCGTTGTCGTAGCGCTTGCGACAGCCGCGGCAGTTCGTGACGAGGCCACAATCAAACAAGCTGTGTCCGATGCACTGGCAGATGGCATCAGCAACAATGAAATCCTCGACATCATGACCGTGGCGGCCCGGATACAGCAAAACGTCATTCTCCAGGGAATGCAGGGAGTTTCTGCCGGGACTTCTACGGGCGCGGGAACCCCTCGCCGCAGGCGTGGTCGCCCCCCGGGAAGCAGGTCGGCCAGGTCTCAGTCCGCCGCACCGACACCAGAAGCGCCGCCCGAATCCGCGTCTGATGCGGAAGAGATCGCGGCTGCTTTTTCCTCACGAGAAGATTTCTGGGACCAGCTCGTTGCCAGTTTCCAGGCCAGGATGCCGGACGCCCGACTCTCCCGCACAGCGGGACCGCGTGAGCGCATCGTTCGCATGGGCCGAGGGAAGATCGGCCTCAATTGGGCTTTCCGACGACAGGGACGATTTGCAGTCCAGATCATCCTGAATAACGAGTCCGTCCCGGATCCGGACCTTGAGGGAATCCGGCAGACCGTCGCTGACTACACTGGCGAGACGGTTGAACTCGAGGGCAGGGGAGCAAACCACTCCACCATCGCCATCTATGGCCCTGAGCGGGAGCGCGACATGACCCAGGCCTCTGTGGATTGGGGCGCGGTCACGATGGGCCGCATCTATGAAGTTCTTCGGAGCATTGAGGGTCGGCGACGCCGCCGTGGCCGTCGCCGCCGTCGTCCTGAAGAGGGCACCGTCGAGTCGCAGCTTCTCGAAAGGCTAAGCATCTACGTGGCTCGAGGCTCCTCATCAGCGGAATAGCACAATCCGCGGACGCGAAGGCTGTCAGCTTCCTGCGTCGGCTCTGAAGAAACCGTGAGCCGCCTCTCCTTTCTCAGGAATGCCCTTGGGGGGATACGCTCGCCCATCGTCGGTGTTCTTGCCGCGATCGGTATTCGCCCTAACCACCTGACTGTCCTTGGCGCCCTTATCGCCGTGGGCGCGGGTTATTCGGCCAGTCAGGGCGCGTTGCTGCCCGCCGGTCTCATATTCCTTGCCGGAAGTCTGATGGATGGTTTGGACGGCGCGCTCGCCCGCCACACGGATTCGGTGTCCAGTACCGGCGCTTTCCTCGATTCCGTGATGGACAGGGTAGGGGAAGCGGCACTCCTCATTGGTCTGAGCCTGTACTTTGCCCGTGAAGAGGACATTGTCGCAGTCGTGGCGACCGCCGCTGCGCTTGCCCTCTCCATGCTGGTGAGTTATGCGCGGGCACGCTCAGAGAGCTTGGGACTGAACCGCGGCGGCATCATCCTCGCCCCGCGCCCGGTCCGTGTCGTTATCCTGTCCGCCGGATTGATTATTGCCCAGCCGCTGATCGCCGTGATTGCCGTCGCCGCGCTGTCAGCCGTTAGCGCGCTCCAGCGAATCATCGCGGGAATGCGCAGCAGCGGAGAAGCTGAATAGCCGCAAAGCGCGTACGCAGGGCGCTACGCTGGATCGATTGTTATGGTTTCGTAGAAGAACAGGATTGGTCCCGTCCACGCGCTGTACATCGACGAGGGCCCTGAAGACACGATCATGAATGCCTCGCGGTCGTCACCCTCCCCGCGAAAGACCACCAGCGTCTCTCCCGTCGTTTCGGCATTCTCGGCTCTGGAAACCCAATTCGCGTGATATGCCGGCGTGCCGTCCTTTAGGGTGGTTTCCGTCTCCTGGACGATTTCAAGGCTGGGCTGTAGCTGCTGGAAGAACCTCATGCGCGCGCTCCCATATGACATGAAGTCGATCTGAGGCGGCGGCAAATCCCGCTCAACGTCCACCGCGACAGTTTGCTCCGGCGACACGAGTGAAACGACAATTCCCTCCGTGTTCTCCGAATCGCTGATCAGCCAGTCATCCTGATACCGAAAACTGAATCCCAACTCATCGTCGCGATATTCAAGCTCTGACGTGCCGGGAATGAGAAACGGGTTCGGCGTTGGCGTCAGTTCCTCACGAAAGAAGCAGCCGGACATCGCTGATGTGGCGACAAATATGGCGAGCAAAGCGGCAAATCCCGCGAGCCATCGCCGTGGCTGCGACCTACCGGGCGACATCTGCACGGTTACCCTTCCCTCCCCACGGACTCCCGCAGCCACGTGGTTAGGAACGGGTCCAACTCTCCTGCCAGCACAGCGTCCGGGTCCGACTCCTCATGCCCGGTACGGTGGTCCTTGACCATCTTGTACGGGTGGAGGACGTAGGTGCGAATCTGGTTGCCCCACTCCGGCGCGACGAACTCGCCACGGAGCCGCATCTCCTCCTCGCGCCGCTTTGCCATCTCCCTCTCCACAAGGCGCGCCATCAGGATCCGCATTGCAATCTCTCGATTCCGTCCCTGTGACCGCTCGTTCTGAACACTGACAACGAGCCCGGTCGGGATATGCGTCAGCCTTACGGCCGTCTCGTTCTTCTGAACGTTCTGGCCGCCCGCGCCGCTGCTGCGGAATGTGTCCACCCGCAGGTCGTCAGGGCTGATGGACACGTCAACGGCGTCTTCTACAATAGGCAGCACCTCAACCAGGGCGAACGACGTATGACGCTGGTGCTGGTTGTCGAAAGGCGAAAGACGAATCAACCGATGCACCCCCGCCTCTCCTTTCAGGTACCCGTACACATTCGGCCCATCAATCTCCAGATCCGCCCGCTTAATGCCCGCCTCGTCGCCGTCAGTCCAATCGAGAATTCGTGCCCTGTGACCGTGCGCTTCTCCCCACCGGCGGAACATGGCGACCAGCATCTGCGCCCAATCCTGTGAATCGACGCCGCCCGCGCCGGCCTGGAGTGACACGATTGCTGAACGACCGTCATGCGGTCCGCTCAGCATCGCCTGCGCTTCAAGGTCCTCAAGGGCCTTCTGAACATCTTCTAGCTCGGTCTCAAGCTCAGGTTCCAGTTCGGACGCATCCTCCGTCAGCGCCAGATCAGCCAGATCCACCAGCGAACGTGCGCGCCTTTCGAGGGACTGCCACGTGGCAATCTCCTCACGCAGTGCTGAAGCCTCTCTCAAGACGCTCTGCGCCCGCTGCGCGTCGTTCCAGAAGTCTGGTTTCGCCGACTCAATGTCCAACTGGGAGACACGAGATTCCTTGCCGGGCAGATCAAAGACGCTCCAGGTAGGTCGCGATCCGATCAAGCAACTGCTGAGCGCCGTTCCTTACTTCCTGCATCGATTTCTTGGCTCCAGGTCAGGTAGTGCCGTCTACATTGTGATTAATTTTACAGGAGTGTTTCTCCGGCGGCGGCCCGATGCGCCAACCGCGTGGGCACGGGCACCCGATAGCGCGGAGAACAGGCCAGCGCCCATCTCACGGAAGACTCAAGGTCTATGTTGTTTCCCGGTGAAACGTAGATGGGCCTCACGCCCGTTCGCGTCCGTAAAACCGCCCCAATAGTCTCTCCGTGGTGCATGAGGGGCGTCCACTCGCCCTTCTCTTCCCCGGGCTGCTGATATGTTCCGACAAGCCGTGATTTCGCGCACCCAATGGTAGGCACATCGATGGCCAGACCCAGGTGGCAGGCAATTCCAAACCTGCGCGGATGCGCCGTCCCCTGTCCGTCGACAAGAATCACATCAGGTGTGGAACGCAGTCCTGCCAAAGCCTCGAGGAGGATCGGCGCCTCCCTGAACGACAGCAGCCCCGGCACGTACGGGAAATCTGCTGTCCCCTCCGCCGTTGAGACCTCCACCACTTCAAGTGATGGCCACGCCACAACGACTGCCGCCCCGCGAACGCGCCCGGACTCCGCGTCCGGTGGGGAGAGATCCACTCCCGCAATTGTCCGCACCGCGCTCTCGGGCAAGCTCTGATCCAACCGTAGTTGCCCGGCCAGCTTCCGCTGCAAAGCTACTGCTGCTGTCGGCGAAATGTCCCACTCATGCAGTTGGCGAACATGCATGGAACTATCCTACGTCCTGTCCGTGTCCCTTGCGTCGCCACGTGCTCCGCGAGTATCATGCGCAAACGTCGGTCGGGGTGTGGCGCAGCCCGGAAGCGCACCTGCATGGGGTGCAGGGGGCCCCCGGTTCAAATCCGGGCACCCCGACCATTGAATCGTCTAGAGGGCAGCCAGTGCTCACGTTGAGGATCAACAATGGATGTCGCCTTTGCCTTTATCTGTGACTACGCCGAAAACTCGTCCAAGCTGACTGCAGTCGGCATCGGCTTCGACACCATTTATGCACAGGAAGTTCCTGTGAGTCACCCGGCCTTCTACGTAGTTGCCGCGTTTCGGTTCAGGGCCGTGGAGGCGGGATCGAAGAGAGTTGAAGTTCATATCATCGATGCTGATGGCAAGGATGTTGTCCCGGCTCTCAGAACGCAGGTTGAGATCGGTAAACCGCAGACCGGCTTTACACATCGAACCCACCGGATCGCTCTCGGTCTGCGCGGGGTGACGTTCCCTGCCTACGGCGACTACGAAGTCTCCTGGCTCATTGACGGCCATGAGTCGGCCGTAATCCCGCTCAAGATCGCTCCGTCTCCCGATCAGCCAGCGTAACGTCAAAGCCCGCTTAACGGAAAACGCCGCCACTTGGGCGGCGTTTCGTTTCCTAAGCTCAATTTACATAGGAGAGATTGGAATCTGCTCGTGGTTGCTCATGTCAAACTCGAGCCACGGCTGCTCGGCTGCCTCATGAGCCCACCAGAATCCGAAATTGTTGTCCTTTGCCGCGAGGTAATCGGTGTCACGATCACCCATGTGGTAGTAGGCATCCGCCGGATTCTCCCGCTTGACCTTGCCGAGCTGGTGCTTGGCGGAAACAAACGCGGGCGTTAGCTCCATGTCTTCCCAGATCTTGCGCTGTACACTCAGCGGTTTGTCTGAACAACTGCCAATGATAAAACCCACCTCATGTGCCTTGCGGACCATCTCTGTCGTTACGCCGCCAGGTGGATCCCCAAGCTCAAGGGTTCCGTCAATGTCAAAGCTCAGAAGTATCGCCATACTTTACACCCCATGTGACTGTTGTTAGTAACGCAACTCCCTGCCGGTACCGGCAGGGAGTTGCGTTCATGACTCCCGTATTATGACAGAAGTTTTTAGTCGGGTGAAGTGGACATCACAACGGTGCCCGCCGTGATGGGCAGCACCCCGTGTGTCACCGCAACCTCCGCCTTGGTTGTGATCTGGCGGTCGCCTGCGCGGCCCTGCAGCTGCTCAAGCGGATCGGTGATGAACACGGTGCGCATGCGGCCCGTGCCCATGTTGCCGCCACCGGAATTGAGCGGGTTCGGCCCCTTCAGGCTGATGTCGCCGGCGTAGAAGTCGTGCGCCTCGCCGCGCTTGACGCCGCGCCATCCGAACGCCTCGATGTAGTACTGCGTGAAGACCGCGAAGCCGTCGTACGGCGCGAAGACATCAATGTCCTCGGGCTTCAGGCCGGAGCCGTTGTAGGACCGCTGGGCCTGGATGTCCGTCCACTCTTCGGTGTCGTCAATGGTCTGTACCAGGCTGCGCGGCGTGAATTGGCTCTCCGTGTGGTCCAGGATGTAGACCGGCTTATGCTTCATGTCCTGAGCCTTCGCTGCTGTCGTCATGATGTAGGCAGCGGCGGCGAGGACGGGGCGGTCGCAGTCGAAGATGCTGAGGTCACGGGCAATCATGCGGCCGTTCAGGTAGTCCTCTTCCGTGAACTCGCCGGGCTCATGCTGTGCGTAGTAGCTGTGCTCCCAGAGCAGCCCATTCTTCCGCTCCTGCACCACGAATGGCGCCATTCGGTCATGGTTCGTGCCGTACTTCTGGCAGTACTGGTTGAATGTAAAGCCCTGACCTGAAAGACCCCAGCCCCAGGTGTTCGGCCACACGGCTGGACCGCGCGCCTCATTGGAGGGGTCCTGGTGATAGCGCCCGGGCAGGTTGCCGTTCGGGTATGTCACGACGACGGTTTCTGCGCGGCCATCGGCGATGGCCTGCGCGGCCTGCCCAATGAGGTTCCAGACCGGGTCGCCGTGATTGTTGATGTAGCGAAGGTTCTTGAAGCCCATCTGCTGCTGGAGCCACTGGCCAGTGACGTGCGTCAGGCCGTCCTCCGAATGATAGGGCGCATCGAAGTAGGGGCGAGGGCCCCAGACGTCGCTCAGCGGCGCGCCGTTGCCCTGGCCTCCGGCGGAACCGATGATTCCATCGACATCGTCCAGACCGATGCCGGCGTCATCGAGTGCGTTCTGCACCGCGATCATCATGTACGCGCCGAGGGACTTCTCAAGCGTCTCGCCATCCCAGCGGCGATCCGTTGGAGAGTGCCCGCGCGCGGCGAGAACAGCCTTGCCGCGGCCATTCCAGATGCCGACGGGATCGTGATTTCGCTCCCAGTTGACTTCACGTGCCATCTGCGTGGTTTCCTTTCTCTTAGACTCGCGTCGATTTCCTGATTGGAAACAGCCGCGCCTACTTGACGATCTTCCACTCCGGGATCATGCGTCCCGGCGCGGCCTCAACGAACTGCACCTCGCAAGTCGCGCCGATTGGAATATCAGGCTCCTCACTCAGGTTTGTGCCGAAGTCATCGATGAGGTTCGTATGGAAGTTGATCACCGGATCCTCTTCAAGCGCCACGATGACGTTAAGGAACGGCTGCAGCGGATGCCACTGTACAAGGCGGGAATCGTAGGTGATGGAGTAGCCGACGATCTTGGCGCGGCCACTGGTCTCCTGCCAACTCAAGTGGAAATCGAAGCCACAGTCTCGGCAAGTTGCCTCCGGCGGATACTGCCGTCGGTCACAAATCGAACAATACTGGACGATGAGCTTGCCTTCGTTGCATGCGTCCCAGAACGGCTGTGTCACCGGATCAGGGACAGGTACGATTGGTCGTGCCATTATCTCCCCCCACTCTTCCCATTGACTCAGGTAGTCAGAGCGGACAATAGCATGGCGTCAGAGCGCATGTCAACGGAACGCGTGGGCACGTGATTCGTCAGTAAGGATATCGGCTTGAGCGTATACGTTTTTCTCGTCTGCCGCAGCGTTCTTCTGTGTACACCAATCTGTGAAGCAGATTTAACCGTGTGAAGACTAAAGAAACAGCCCCGGCACGTGGCGGAGACGCGTACAATACGATCTGAATCAATTCTCCGAGCAACTCAATAGGCAGGCCGGAAAGAAAGACGCCTGAATGTCCATGCCTCCATCCGGATCAACCGGCGCAGAGACCGCCGGGAACGCTTTTCCAAGCCTCTCAAAGTCACGGTTCCAATACGGACTCCAATGTCTGAAACGGCTGTATCTGGAAACGTATCATCGCGATTTGGCTGACCCTGTTGATCCCGCGCTGCAGGCGCGATTCGATACCGGCACGGCGGTCGGCGAACTTGCCCAACAACGTTTTCCCGGGGGCGCGCTAATCGAGGAATCGTACCTTGCCCATCAGAGCGCGGTGGGCAAGACGCTGACGCTGCTCTCCGATTTGCTGACGCCCGCGCTGTATGAGGCGGCCTTCACCTACCAGGGCATCAGAACGCGCATGGACGTGTTGGCACGCAATCCGGAGGGCGGGTTCGATCTCATCGAGGTCAAATCGACGACAAGTCTCAAGAACGAGCACATCACGGATGTGGCAATACAGCTGTACGCGGTTGAGGGCTCCAGCGTGCCAATCGCCAACGCCTACCTCATGCACCTCAATAATCAATATGTCTATGAAGGCGGCGACCACGATCTTGAGCGGCTGTTCACACTTGAGGACGTGACGGAGCGGGCGCGGGAATTCGTGGAAGCCCACGTGCCGGAGGAGTTGGAGCGCATGTGGACGGCGCTCAGGGCGGACGAGATGCCGGACATCGCGACTGGGCGGCACTGCGAAAAGCCGTATCGGTGTTCATTCTTCGATTACTGCCACGCGGATGAGCCCGCGAATCCGATTCGCGAGCTGCGGGATGGACTCGCTCCTCGCCTTGAGCAGGGTCTGCAAGCCGCCGAAATCACCACCATCGACGCCATCCCGCCGGACGGGGAATTCGATGCATTGCTCAAACCGATTCAGCGACGCATGAGGGACAGCATTGTGAGCGGGCAGCCCTTCGTGGGCCCAAACCTGGTCGGTGCGCTGAGAGAGATCGCGTTCCCGATCAGCTTCCTCGACTTTGAAACCGTCGGCCACGCTGTGCCCGTCTACGTCGGCACGCGCCCGTATCAGGCCGTCCCATTCCAGTGGTCGTTGTATGTGCGTGAGGAGTCCGGAGAAACGCGGAATGCGGAGTTCCTGAATGATGACGCGGATGATCCGCGCGAACGGTTGATAACAGCGTTGCTGGATACCGTGCCGCCCACCGGCGACATCGTCGCCTATTCCTCTTATGAGAAAAGGATTATCGACGCGCTCGCGCAGGATTTCCCGGAGTATGCCGAGCCCTTGAATGCCCTGTCTGAACGCATCGTCGATATGCTGCAGATTGTGCGACAGAACTACTATCATCCGGAGTTTCACGGCAGCTTTTCCATGAAGTCGGTGCTGCCCGCCCTGATTCCGGAATTGGGCTATTCGGATCTCGCAATCCAGGAGGGGACGCTCGCGTCCCTCTCCTATGCGCGGATGATTTCTCCTGAAATTCCCCCAGCGGAAAGGGCGCAACTGAGAGACGACTTGCTGGCCTATTGCGATCGGGATACCGAGGCGATGGTCCGCCTCTATGACACGCTCCTCGCGGAAGCAGCCAACCATGCCGAACCCACGCCGGAATGATCGTATGACCCGATCCACCCCAGGACGGTGAGGGGTAAGGGGATCAGTGAGCGATGGCAATACTGGGCATAGAGAACCAAACCGAGAATTGGAAGACAGCAGAGGCGTTTGCGCCGTTCTTCCCCGATGTTGACGGGTCTGGCGACCGACGCGTCAGGTTAGTCAAGCAATTGCTTCCGGCGGGGGCAACGCTTCCAGACCCAGCAGAGATTGAGATTGAATTGTTCTGGTATGGGATACAGGATGCTCTTCCAGACGGGGAGAGACATCACAATGCGGTGAGGGCCAAGAAGTGGGCGACACTTTTTGAGAATAACTTTTCAAGCTTGAATTCGGACATCAAGGAATGGAACCAAGGCCAGCAAAATCATGAGCGGCTTACGGAACCGGCTAGTAATCATTATCAGACAAATGATGCCAAGGATAGAGAAAAACTCTACAACAATCTGGTCAAGACCGAATTCGACATTGTCGTTAAGACGCCTCACTACCTCTTCGTCGGAGAGGCTAAGCATATGTCAGGATTGAATGCAAATAGTAAGAGAGTATTAGTGCACCAGCTGATTAGGCAGTACGTGGCCGCCAAGCTACTCCTAAAGGCCCATGGTGTGGAAAGCATTGGCCTAAACGACGCCGCCAAGACAGGTCTTAGGCAAGCGGAAGCTTTGGGAATCGTGCCCTTTGTTATCTGTCACGCAGACGAACTCGGAGTACCCAAACTGAAGAAGACTGCTCAAGTCAAATTCATGCTCAAGAAGCGATGGCTCGAAGAGAAGAACATCCTTATATGGGACAAGATTGACGAGATTGCCAAAGGCTGAATGAAGAATCGCCCCCGCCGCATACGCGGCGGGGGCGATTGCCATCCTCAGGTGTTTCGCTGAGAGTTAGCCGGGGTTTGTACTCATCACAACGGTGCCTGCCGTGATGGGCAGAACGCCGTGGCTGACCGCAATCTCGGCTCGACCGGTGATCTGGCGCTCTCCGGCGCGGTTCTGCAGCTGCTCAAGCGGATCGGTGATGAACACGGTGCGCATGCGGCCCGTGCCCATGTTGCCGCCGCCGGAGTTGAGCGGGTTCGGCCCCTTGAGGCTGATGTCACCCGCATAGAAATCGTGCGACTCACCGCGCTTGACGCCGCGCCAGCCCCACGCCTCGATGTAGTACTGCGTGAAGACTGCGAAGCCGTCATACGGCGCGAACACGTCGATGTCGTCCGCCGTGATGCCGGAACCGTTGTAGGACCGCTGCGCCTGGATATCGGTCCACTCTTCGGTGTCGTCGATCGTCTGCACCAGGCTGCGCGGGGAGAAAAGGCTCTCCGTGTGGTCCCAGATGTAGACAGGCGTCTGCTTCATGTCCTTGGCCTTTTCAGCCGTGGTCATGACGTAGGCAGCGGCGGCCAACACTGGGCGGTCGCAGTCGAAGATGCTGAGGTCGCGCGCGATCATGCGGCCGTTCAGGTAGTCCTCTTCCGTGAACTCGCCGGGCTCATGCTGCGCATAGTAGCTGTGCTCCCAGAGCAGTCCGTTCTTGCGCTCCTGCACCACGAACGGGGCCATGCGGTCATGGTTCGTACCGTACTTCTGGCAGTACTGGTTGAACGTGAAGCCCTGTCCGGAGAGACCCCAGCCCCATGTGTTCGCCCACACAGCGCCGCCGCGCGCCTCATTGGAGGGATCCTGATGGTAGCGGCCTGGCAGGTTGCCATTTGGGTACGTGACAACAACTGTTTCTGCGCGCCCGTCGGCGATGGCCTGAGCGGCCTGCCCGATCAGGTTCCAGATCGGGTCTCCGTGGTTGTTGATGTACTTGATGTTCTTGAAGCCCATCTGCTGCCGAAGCCATTGGCCGGTGACGTGTGTTAGGCCGTCTTCGGAATCGTACGGCGGGTCAAAGTAGTCTCTCGGCCCCCATACGTCGCTCAGCGGCGCGCCGTTCGGCTGCCCGCCAGCGGAACCAACGATGCCGTCAACGTCATCGACTGTGATCCCGGCGTCATCGAGCGCGTTCTGCACGGCAATCATCATGTACGCGCCGAGCGACTTGTCCAACGACTCGCCGTCCCAGCGACGATCCGTTGGGGAATGCCCCCGGGCGATGAGAGCAGCCTTGCCGCGGCCGTTCCAGATGCCGACGGGATCGTGATTTCGCTCCCAATTCTCACGTGCCATCGAGTTATCTTCCTTTCCTGTTTGGTCTGCGTCCTGTGTGAATCTCTACTTGACGATCTTCCACTCCGGAATCATACGTCCCGGTGCGGCCTCAACAAACTGCACCTCACAGGTAGCGCCGATGGGAATATCGGGCTCCTCCGAGAGGTTTGTGCCGAAGTCGTCGATGAGGTTCGTGTGGAAGTTGATCACCGGATCCTCTTCAAGCGCCACGATGACGTTGAGGAAAGGTTGCAGCGGATGCCACTGAACCAGGCGGGAGTCATACGTGATGGAGTAGCCGACGATCTTGGCGCGGCCACTGGTCTCCTGCCAGCTCAAGTGGAAATCGAAGCCACAGTCGCGACACGTCGCCTCGGGCGGATATTGCCTGCGGTCGCATATCGAGCAGTACTGAACGATGAGCTTGCCTTCGTTGCAAGCGTCCCAGAACGGCTGCGTCACCGGATCCGGAACAGGTACAATCGGTCGTGCCATTTCTACCCCCTTAGCACCCTGAATGTTGCCGTCGAAACGTAGCATCCGCCCGTTCGGCCTGTCAATCAAAAAGACCGTGCCCGCCCTTGTGAATCTCACAGGACGGGCACGCCCCCAATTCCCGATGCAATCGAGCCGGAAAGCAGTCTGCCAACCCTTTCTCCGGTAGTTTTGATTGCAAGCTGGGAATAACCCCCGCGCTCGCGCTCGTCAACTACCGGCGTCCGCTTGCAGGATCCGAGCTGCAATCAAGGCAAGGTCGGCAAACTCGGCCACGTCGGTATCGTCGGGGAGTAGCCGACGCAGCCGATGCGCCCGTGTCTCGACCTCACTCAAGCTTCCGGCACGCGCCCAGTAGCTATGGCGCAGGAGTTCGGCAAATTCGGCGGCCATCGACGTCAGTTGATGGCCCGTTGGTGCATCCGGGATTTCTGTACCCAACATCATGTTGTCCGGACGCGACGTGGATTCCGATAGTGATGGGGTCGGCGTCGGAAAAACCTGAGACCCGGTGATGACGAGTTCCGTGGTTGTAGGAGGGGGGCTCAAGAACGCCAGGTTCTTCTCATCCTTCATCGCCGCGCGACCGGTCACGACGATGACCACGGCCAGCAAGGCGGTTATCGCGATCCACTCTGTATACATGTCATACGCCTCCTGGGTCACTGTCTCAGGCTCGGCCGCCGCCGACCCCGCAACCACAGTCGCGCTGAACTAGGTACAATTCTGACTACAACACTGTTTCATTGACGCTGAAACGAGTGTCATATATGTCGCATTCGCGCACATTTGCTGATCTCCTCACGGAATACATGGAGCGCACGGGCATCGGGGACGCCGAACTCGCCCGCCGCATTAACGTCAACCGCCTTACTCTTATTCGTTGGCGGGAGGGCGTGACCGAAAGGCCACGACACCGTGAGGATGTGGCTCGCTGCGCGGATGTCCTCCGGCTCGCACCGGAGGAACGCGACGAGTTTCTGCTTGCTGCGGGTTTCCAGCCGGACATCTCGATGGCGGCATCTCCGACCGGTGATGACGGTGACATCGACGTCGATGCCGCAGAGGAAGATCTCGGCGCGCAGAGAATTCCCCGGCCTCCAGCCAGGGAGTTCATTCTCAACCGGAGATGGGCACTCTCAGCCGCCGCAGTGGTCGTCATTATGCTGCTGGGAGCCGGATTGGTGGCTGTCACAGACACCCTGGGCCTCACCGCCCCTGACCCCACTCCTATACCACCGACACCCAGCCCGACTGTCGTCGCAACTCACACGCCTTCTGCAACCTCAACGCCTACGCCTGTCATTCCAACGTCCACTCCTCCCCCGGCCACCGTCGCCCGGGACGGTGAATCTCTCATCCTGCTTGCGCCGTTCGCCAACTACACAGGTGGCGCACAGGGGTACAACGTTTCGGGGCGGCTTCGGGAGCAGATCGATGCAGAGCTGCATCTTTCCGGATTGGCGAACGCTCGTACATTCCTGTGGCCGGACACGATCCGAACAGAGAGTGAAGCAAGGATCGTTACCGAGATGTCCGGCGCGTTGCTCACAATCTGGGGGGAGTACGACAGTGGTCGTGTTCTGGCCCGGTTCACGACTGCTCAAAGTTCCAATGGGGAAGGCGGACAACCCGTCGTCAATATCGCGTCGTCACCCTCGGAACTTCCGACAACCATTAACGTGAACCTGACGGGCGCTGTTCGGTATGTGGCTCTGATGACCTCAGGGCGCGTTTACCTGGATCAGAGTCAATATGATCGCGCCAAGGCCGTCCTCCTTCGAGCTGCCATCCCACCGCCTGAGGATCCCGCTGCATTGGCAGATATCCGTTACCTCTTGGGCATTGCCTACCTCGACGGCGAACGATTCGACTACGACGAATCCATCGCCTGGTTCTCGCTCGTCCTGGAGCTGGAGCCACGATCAGTCGAGGCGCTGAATGGCCGCGCCGTTGCCTATATGCGGCGAGACAGAGAGGGCGATATCCTGCTCGCGCGGACCGACCTGTTCCGTGCTGAGTCCATCCGGCCGGATCATGCCGAAACCCACTCGAACAGGGGCCGGGCGCACACGCTCAACGCTGGAATCGATGACCTTAACCAGGCCGTCAGCTCGTTTTCAAGGGCTATTGAACTTGTCCCTGACGACGGAATTGCCTATGTCGACCGTGCCGGGGCGTACATCGCCCGCGGCCAGGAATCGGACTTGACGCTTGCCCGAACTGACCTCAATCGCGCGCTGGAGCTGGAGCCGAGCCTGTCAGAAGCCTTCGTCACTGCCGGCCTGCTGTTTGTGGCACACGGTGGCCGGGTAGAAGTACGCCGCAGTATCGCTGAATATACCCAGGCCATCGAATTAGCGCCCGACTTGCCAGATGCGTGGTTCCACCGAGGCCTTGCCAACTCGGCACTCGCCTCTCTCCCGGAAGCAGCCGCTGATCTGGAAAAAGCGGCAGAGTTCGCGCCGCGGGAACTCCGTTACCAGGATTCCGCCTGCCGGGCGCTGACGGTTGCGGGTGATGCTGCCTCCGCGCTCAGCTACTGTCAGGCGGCAGTGCAGAGCGGGTATGACAAGGCGCTTTACTCCCGCTCGCTGGCTAACGCAATGCTCGGTCTTGCTGATGATGCGGAGCGCGATCTTGCTGACTATGTCATGTGGGTCGAGTCACTGAGAGGGCAGGCGTGCTACACGGCCCTCCTGGATGCCGCCGAGATGCTTCATGCCCCCATCGCAACGTCGCGCGGTGAGGCAGAGATGTGGGACCTACTCGAATTCCGGCCACTGCCGGTCATTCCCGGCCGCCCATCCTGCTAACGGCTCCTGCTCACGCTGAGATCGTCGGAAGTCATGAGCGGGAGGAGAGCAAGACTGAACGCGGGAGAACGACGACTCCGGGCATAGTCGGTGAACGCGAACCGAGAAAAAGCCCGCCCTGCCGTCCGGCAGGGCGGGCATGCTGAAATGGGGCGAGGAGAAAAACACCCCTAATTGCTGTAGCCCGATGACCTTTCCGATGTTTGTGGCATCGCATCTAGCATCCGATCTAGCACAAGCAAAAAGTCATGGTATGCATTGAGATTGCCCAATCGTGAGGCGAGCCTTTCCGTTCGTGACTGCAGGGATTCAAGTTCGCCGCGCGCTGCTGTGCCGTCAAGGTCATCGGTGTATGGCAGGCTTGCGTACCTATCTGCCGCGAGCGCGACGACTGCTCCAAACTCCAGCAGGGCGTCACCACTGCGGCCCAGTGTATGATCCAGTCGTGAATTCAGTTCCGTCGCCTGTCGATTCGAAATGCCACTGCCAGGATCGACCCAGCGCAACGCGACAGTGCCCAAGTTGGCTGACTCAAAACGACGTGATAGCGTCCCGCCCGTTAGTCGAACTTCAAAGAAGACGGTTGTTGCCGCGCCGGACGGTATCTCTGCAAATTCCTTTCGATTCTCCGTGAACGATTGGTCAGAGGTGAGTCGGTTCTCGTACCCGATCATGCGCCATGATTCGACCACATCTGAGTTCCACTCCACCTGCGCACGTGTCTGGTCGGCGAACGGCGTAGAAATGGCCAGCCAGTTGTCGCGATCAAACGTCGCACGCGCATGGTCAACGTCGTTCAGGTACCGATACCAGCCGTTGCCGTACTGGGCCAACTGCTCGAGGAGTACATCATTGTAGTTGCTGATTCCCACGCCGATGGTGATGAGCCTGAGCGGGTTACCCTCATCGCGATCGTAGGCACTTTCGAGGATTGCGAAGGGGTCAGTCGCATCCACGTTGGCGACACCGTCTGACATCAGGATGATGTAGTTGTGCGCATCCGGCCTTTGACGCCGGGCCCGATCCGCAAGACGCACTCCTTCATTGAGCCCCGCTTGTACATTGGTGCTGCTGTGCGGAGCCAGCTTTCTTATGGACTCTCTGACATCTCTGGCATCGGCTCGCGAGTGGCGAACGGTGTAGTCGGATATCACGTTATCCGTGAAGTGCACCACTGCGATGCGGTCATCCCTGCTCAGGCTCTCCCTGATGGCTTCTGCCGCCGCCCGTGCAATGTCCACGCGATTGCCGTCGGCCATGGAGCCGGATGCGTCAAGAACCAGGGTGACATTGAGCGGCTTCTCATCCATGACATAGGGCGCCTGGAAGCCCAACCGTACCATGTGGAAATCGCTGTACAGTGGATGCGCAAAAACGTCCGTTGTAATTCCAAACGTGTCGTCATGCGCGGGCTGCGGATACTCGTAGTTGAACGCGTTGATCCATTCTTCTGCGCGCACCGAGTTTGGCTCAATCTTGTACCCGTTCTGTGCCCAGTTCAGCGCAAGTGAGAATGAGGTACGGTCTGTATCCAGGCTGAACGTGGAAAGGTTATCCTCATGCGCGTAGACCCAGCCGGACTGCACAAGATCCCGGAAGCGTGCGTCTGGGGGTGTGTCTGTCGAACCACTGTGGCTGGGCAGTGTAGCCGGTCGAGGCGTGGCAGTCGGAAGCGCTCTGCTCTGTGACCCGGGCCAGCCTGTTGCTTGAGGAGCCGGTGTTGCCCATGGCTGCGGCGTTGGTTGAGGCATGTTTGACAATGATTGAGGAGTGGTAGTTGCTGCTGAGGTCACGATTGCCAAGGCCGTTGGGAACGCCCTGTCGGAGTCCATCAGGGGGACGGACTCAAAATCAGCCGACTCTAGCGACTCAAATCGGGTTTGACCATCTGACGATAAGTCCTGCGGTGTCACCAAGAGAGTAGTTTCCCTAAAACCCGACACCTGCCACGTAGTCACCCCGATCACAAGCGCAAGGAGAGCAGTCGCGGCCAGCGCCGGGCGGAGCGCGGAGCCGACGGACAGGTCAAGGAATCCGAGGAATCTGCTTCGCTGCCGTGGCAGCCGACTCTGAATCCACTCCCACGGGTTTGCCGCGGGCGGCATTGATTCAAGCTCTGCCTGCAAATGCTCACGCAGGATGTCCTCGATGTTCTCGTCGGATAGATCCCTTCTATCCATCATGGGCCTCCCTCACCCGGCCTCGTCCAGGTGTTCTCTCAGGCGGGCAATGGCCCGACTGAGCCGCGATTTGACCGTTCCCTCCGGTATTCCTATTGAGTTGGCGATCTCCGGCACGGTCAGGTCCGTGAAGTAGCGCAGAACAATCACCTGCTGATGATCTGAATCCAACTCGGCAATCGCATCCCTGACGGCAACCCGATCCGCAAGTGCGTCAGGATTGTGTGAAGCGGACGGCGCGCCAGTTTCATCAGGCTCCGGTATCGGATCTGTCCGTATCGACCGCCGTCTCTTGCCGCTCAATACCTCATTGACGAGGATTCGCGTCACCCACGGCTTGAACGGGCGGCCAATTCTGAATTTACGGATGCCTTTCCACGCAGAGAGAAATGCCTCCTGCACAGCTTCTTCGGCGACGGCGCGATTGCCCGTCATCAGGATGGCTGTGCCGAAAAGTACGCCGTGATAGCGATCTACAAGGTGGCGAAAGGCGTCCCGATCGCCGCCCTGGCATCTCTCCACCGCTTGGTTGTCCTGCATGGGCTGTTCCCTTGGGCCTCTGCCCGATTCTCCAGTCCGTCAGATACTACGCGCTCAATGACCCAAATCGTTCCCTTCGCTTCCAAAAGACCATCGACTTTGGGCAATCACGTTGAGCCTGAGGGCAAGAGAATCTAAAACCTCAATTGAGCAGTCGATTCCGAAACGCGGAGAACTGTCGCCTTCAGGTAGCCACGTTGAGCGTGAGGTCAAGAAAACCCGCCCTGCCGTACGGCAGGGCGGGCCTCTCCCTCCCCCGTGGTGTGGGGTGAATAGCTAACTAGTTGCTGTACCCGGATGACGGCCTTGCCGGGGCTTGAGGCAGGTCGTGCATCATGTGGCCCAGCACATAACGGAAATCCTTGAAGGATTCCAGCCGTCCAAGCTCTCCGTCAAGGGACTCGAGTCGATCCGACAGCACAGCCAACTCATGCTGCACGATTTCCGCTCCATACGAGTCCGTGTTGGGTAGGCTGGCATAGCGATCTGCGGACAGCGCCACAATCGCGCCGAACTCCACGTATGCGTCGTCGCCTCTGCCAAGTCGCCGGTCCAGCCGCACGTCCATCCATTCAGACTGCTGAAGGGACTGGCCCGTGACAGGATCAACCCAGCGCAGATCCACGGTGCCGAGGTCAGCCACGCTGTTCAGCCGGGAGCGCATCTCATCCCTTAGCCGCACCTCGAAGAACACTGTTGTCGCCGTGCCGGCCGGGATCTCCGCGAATTCCTTGCGGTTCTCGGTGAACGACGCATCGGAGGTGACACGGTTCTCGTAGCCGACCATGCGCCACGAGTCCACAACGTCCGGGTTCCACCTCACCTGTGCCCGCGTCTGATCGGCGAAGGGCTTCGAGATGGCCAGCCAGTTGTCGCGCTCGAAGGTCTGCCGTGCGTGCTCGGTGTCGTTCAGGTAGCGATACCATCCGTTGCCATGCTGTGCCAGCTGCTCAAGGAGCACGTCGTTGTAGTTGCTGATGCCCACGCCTATGGTGATCAGCCGGAGCGGATTTAGGGCGTTCCGGTCATAGGTGCTCTCAAGGATGGCGAACGGGTCTGTCGCATCTACGTTGGCCACGCCGTCCGACATCAGGATGATGTAGTTGTATGCGTTCGGCCTGTCGCGCCGAGCCCGGTCTGCAAGCCATACGCCCTCGTTCAGCCCGGCCTGCACGTTCGTGCTGGCACTCGGCGTCAGTCGGTCGATGGAGCGACGCACGTCACGGTCATCCGGATTCGAGTGCTCGACAGTCAGGTTGTCGATGACATCCGATGAGAAATGGACGACGGCCATGCGGTCCCTGCTGCCCAGGCTGTTGCGAATCGCCTCTGCTGCCTCTCGGGCGATTTCAACACGATTTCCGTCTGCCATGGAGCCGGACGCATCCAGCACGAGCGTCACGTTGACCGGAATGTTGTCCTCAACCCGGGGTGCCTGGAATCCAAGACGCACCATCTGGAACGCGCTGTCCAGCGGATGTTCGAACACGTCTGTTGTGATGCCGAAGGAGTCGTCGTGAGACGGCTGCGGATAATCATAATTGAACGCGTTGATCCACTCCTCCGCGCGCACGGAATCCGGGTCGATCTCGTACCCCGACTGCGCCCAGTTCAGTGCGAGCGCGAACGACGTGCGGTCCGTGTCCAGGCTGAACGTGGACATGTTGTCCTGGTCTGCCCAGACCCATCCCGACTGCACGTAGTCATCGAATGTTATTGGGCCGCCGGGAACGATCGTTGTTCTCTCATAGGATGGAGTTGGTCGTGCCGGAACCGGCGTAGCCCGCCGCGATCGACTCGATGAGTACGACGAGCCCGCAGCGCTATCATCCATCGCCTCTTCATACCGTGGGGCTGTGGTTGGAGAAGATGCGGTGATGGTGACAGCCGTGGCGGTGGGTTCCGCCATTGCGGGTGTGGATCGATAGCTGCGGTCGTAGTCTTCTTCCGAGGCTGCACAGCCGGCCGCCATCGCAATCATGGCGACGATGGCGATGAGTGCCAGGGCTGTTGTCCATCCAACTCCCCCGAAGAATCCACCGGGAGTTGTGCCCCCGGGCTTTGTGGTGAGCCTGCTGTCTTGTGTACGCATGACGAGCGCCTCCTGCGTCTGTTGCCTCAGGCCCGGCCGCTGCCGAACCCACAACTACAGTCGCCCTGACGCGTATGCGCATCCGACTACAACATTGCTACATTCAGGTTGGAATGCGCTTCAAAAACGTCACATTCAGGCCAAAAAATGAAAGTGCCCCGCCGACCAAACGGTCGGCGGGGCACTGATCGCCCCAACCGGGGTCTACGACGGGATTTCCGTCGCAAGCACAAGCGACGACATGTCGCTTATATATCCCCGTCAAGTGTTCACGAAGCAAAGGTCGTGGTTCGGGACCTGGTGATTCTCAGCGCGCCCCATCAGCTGTCGCACCGCCTCGACAACCTGTGTTGTTCCGGCTGTTGACTGCCCATTTGAAAGCTGTCCGCCGCCGGTATTGACGGGAAAATCACCGCTCCACTTCGTATCATGCTGCGCGTAGAACGGGCCGGATTCGCCTTTGGGGAAGAATCCGGAGTCCTCCAGCGTGATCATGACTGTGATGGTGTAGCAGTCGTAGATCTGGGCCATGTCCATGTCGTCTGGCCCTAGCCCTGCCATCTGGAATGCCTTCTTGGCGGATACGACGGCAGGAGACGTGGTGATGCGGTCAACCCAATCAACGCCGTGCTCGGCGCGGAGATTGTGGTGTCCCGCGCCCAGAAGATAAACAGGCGGGTTGCGAAGGGTCCGGGCTCGCTCCGGTGTCGTGACAATGGTTGCCGCTGCGCCCTGCGCCGGCATCACGCACTCCAACAGGTGGAGCGGGTCTGCGACGAGCCGCGAGTTCAAGATATCTTCCTCGTTGGCGGGCTGGCCGTTGAAGAACGCGTTCTCATTGCCCTGGGCGTTAAATCGCTGATCTGCCGCTACTCGTGCTCGCTGGAAATCGGTTGTGCCGTATTCCCATGTGTGCCGCCGCGCAATCTGCGCATACCATCCGTTGGCCGCGACAACCGGGCCGTAGGGCTCAACGAACTGTGGATCCACGTGATCCGGCGCGGGAGCATACATCCCTGGAACGTTTGAAACAGGTCCCGCTCCGTTGATGCAAAGCACCGTGTCCGCGTAGCCCGCGTTGATGGCTGCGGCGGCCACGGAAATGAAGGTGGCGGCGTTTTCGTTCAGCGCTGTTGCGAAATGGGGTTGCAGGCCAATGTACTCGGCAAAGTCGTACGCGAATCCGAGACTCGGCAGGCCAAACGGTGGCTCGGCGATGATGCCGTTGATGTCCTCTTTGCGAATGCCCGCGTCTGCAATCGCCATGGCCGTTGCCTCCGCGTACATCCCCATGAAGTGGCGGCCGGCATAGGAACGACGATGCGGGAGTTCACTAAAGCCTACGATGGCAGCTTTGCCTCGAATACTCATTTTCTACTCCTCGATCACGCTACACCCACAGTACGCGGCATTGCTCGACATATCCGCTTATGCGTATAGTGCGCGTCAATCCGCGCCGCTGTCAATCCGCTCCCCTTGTCATCCCTATCCTACTGAGGTACGATGCCGCCACCAAGACGAACGCATGTCCGCAAATGACTTTCAAGCGCAACAACGAAACTGACCTCACCTACTCGCTCAAGTGGGCGGCGTGGGAATGGCTATATAACGTCGCGCACTGCCGGGTAATCGGCTTTGAAGTTGCATTTGAGGGCCCGGGTGGCCGCATCGTGGACGTGGCGGGCGTCAGCAAAGACAAGGCGCTGTACGTTGTTGAGGTCAAGTCCTCACTGGCTGATTTCCGCCGCGACGACAACGATTCGCGGGATCAGGAGCGGCTGCGCAAGGAAGAGGAGGCCAACGACCGTATGGCTTCGCTGACGCAGGAGATTCTGGAGGGCACGCATGATGACGATTCCGCCGCGCAGGCGACGCTTGACGTCGAGATGCTCTCTCACAGGTCCACCAGGCTCAAGGAACGAGCGGGGCGGCTGAGTACCAAGTTCCACGATCCCAGGTTCATCCGCGTGGCGGATTACAACTACTTGATGGTTCCCGGCAAGGCTGTCCGCCGCAATCAGCTGCCGCCGTTGTGGGGCTTACTCGCTCCAACCCCAAAGCCTCATGCGGTTATTGAGGCGCCTCGGGTCGGTGGCAGCCGTCCCTCGCATATGTATGCCGCCGTCCTCCGTGCCGTCGCTCGCTCCAACACTCGTGACATGATGCGAGTCCATGGAGCGGAATCCGCGGCCGCGCCTCCCTGATGTTGGCCGATCGCCGCCCCCCTCGTGGTGCGTTATCTTGTATGCCTCCCGGTAGGCCCGGCGCGGCAGGGCATATAGCGCGCGCCTCGTCTCTCCGCTAAGCGCGAGCATAAACGCGATGGCGACAAAGTAGATGTAGGAGAACCATAAGCGTCCTTCCTGTAGCGAGACATCAGTGCCAGATATGGCATTCACGGGCGCTTCCAGCGCAGGAAGTATCAGCTGCGTTGTGAAGAGCGCAAACAGGGCAATTGCGCCGCGTGGCCCGAGATGCAGCGACGCGAGGAGAACGACGGCAAACAGTGATTGTGCCGCAGTCAGCAACACCTCTTGTGCCTGACGGTCATCAAGTGGCAGCGCAGCCGGGCTCCCAACTGACGCCGAATACACAATCGGCAGGCTGCCTACCAGCAGAGACCACTGGTTCACCTTTGCGGAGACCAGCAAACCGAGTGCGGAGGAGGCATCGCCCCGTATCGCAAAGATGCATGCGACGACTATCTCCGGGGCTTCCGAAGCCAGCGGCGCAACCCACTGGATCAACAGAAACTCATCAATGCCGATGTTCTTTCCCGTCTCGATCATCCCCTCGGCAAACGGCTCAGCCGACATGAAGATCACAGCCGCTGAGAAAAAGAATGACACCAGCACCACCATGCGCCGGCGGGACGGCTCCAGGTTGCCAATCACGGCCGCCGGGCCCACCAGCTGCGGCACCACCACTGCTGCTCGTGAACTGAACCACATGTAGAGTCCAAACAGCCCGATGAGAACCACCGCGTCCAGGAGGTCGATTTGTCCTTTGAACGGAATCGTGAACGCGTAGATTGTCGCCGCAGTCAGGAATGACAGTTCAATCGTCTGACTCTTGTAGAGCTGGACACGGCCATGACGATCTTCAATGGTTCCGACACCGGGAACATGGCTCGCAAGGCGCGCGACAATCCCCGGCGGGCGAAATGTGCTGCCGCTCGTCTGCCCTCGCATCCTGCGCAGTCCCTTGAACCAGACGACTCCCACAATGAGTGGCCATGCAAGGCCGATCAGCAAGCGATTCGCGCCCGTCATGTTCGCGACGGCGTAGCCGGCGTATTCAGGGTCGGTGCCGGCCTTCCACACCAGGCTGAAGTCGACGGCGTACTCCGGCAGCACGGTGATGATCGCTACAAGCGCGAGCGCGAGTCCATGGGAAATATCGTGTTCGAACGCCTCTGCGGCCCACGAGAGGAGGAATGCAGCGCTGAGAATGCCGAGACCATAGATGAGGGAGTTGAGGAGCGGGACGAGATGCAGGTCTTGCGTGCGGCCCAGAACGAAGAGAACGATAGCAGGGAACGTGCCGACGATGGCGGCAACAATGAATAATCGGTTGCGGTCGAATGAAAATGACACGGCTTTGGTGTCAGCGATTCCTTTCAAGGGCGTTCGTGTCTGTCACAGCGCGCGCCCTATCGGAGTATACTAGGCTCAAGGTTGGGGGACGCTGCGCACTTCGTCCGTTGGAGTCTTTGAAAGGCCGGAGGGAGAGCGGCAAGACCCTGACATTGATAATAGTAGAAACACAGCACAAAGTGATGAAATCAGGCGCGAGCATCGAATGAATCCCCGGATCTTTCGGAATAGTTTTATTTGGGTGCTGGTTGCCGTCGCCCTCGTTGCCATTCTCTTTACGCTCCTTCAGAGCTCCGGAGGACAGGGAAATCAGTCGTTGGGCTGGCTGATTGAACAGGCGCGGGGCGGCAACGTCACGTCAATTGAGGTCTCTAACGACTCATTGAAGGTGATGACGGTGGACAACCGAGAGGTCACCGTCAACAAGGAACCGGACATTTCCGTCTTTGAAATGCTGACGGCGAGCGGCGTAGAAGTTGGCGAAGGCGCCGGCCAGGTGGACCTACGGCCTCGTGGCAGCAGCGGCTTGGGCAGCCTGTTTGGCTTGTTCATCAACTTCCTGCCGCTCATCTTCTTCGGCGCAATCCTGATCTTCTTCATGCGGCAGGCGCAGGGCGGCAACAGCCAGGCCCTCAACTTTGGGCGCAGTCGTGCCCGTATGTTCATGGGCAATCGTCCTGCCGTCTCGTTCTCGGACGTGGCAGGTGTTGAAGAGGCCAAGATTGAACTTGAAGAGGTTGTTGAGTTCCTCAAGTATCCGGAGAAATTCGCCAGCCTCGGCGCGCGCATCCCTCGTGGTGTCCTTCTCGTCGGCCCGCCCGGCGGCGGTAAGACACTTCTGGCCCGCGCGGTGGCCGGTGAGGCGGGCACGCCGTTCTTCTCCATCAGTGGTTCTGAATTTGTTGAGATGTTTGTCGGCGTTGGCGCAAGCCGCGTCCGTGATCTGTTTGACCAGGCAAAGCGCAACGCGCCGGCCATCGTGTTTGTTGATGAGATCGACGCCGTCGGACGTCACCGCGGCGCAGGACTCGGTGGTGGGCATGATGAGCGAGAGCAGACGCTCAACCAGATTCTCGTTGAGATGGACGGCTTTGACAGTTCCACCAACGTTATCGTGATTGCCGCCACCAACCGTCCCGATATTCTCGATCCGGCCCTTCTGCGCCCCGGTCGCTTTGACCGACGCGTCACCATCGATCTGCCGGACGTTCGAGGGCGCATGGCCATACTTGACGTCCATGCGCGCGGCAAGCCTCTCGATCCCGAGATCGACATGGAGGTCGTAGCCAAGCAGACCCCCGGTTTCAGCGGCGCGGATCTTGCCAATCTCATCAACGAGGCGGCGATTCTCGCGGCTCGACGCAACAAGAAACTCGTGATGTATGACGAGCTCGCCGAGGCCGTTGACCGGGTCTTTGCCGGACCGGAGCGCAGGAGCCGCCTCATTACGGAGCGTGAGAAGCGAACCACAGCTTTCCACGAGGCCGGGCACGCCGTTGTGGGACACTTCGCTCCAAATGCAGATCCTGTTCAGAAGGTCACCATCGTCTCTCGCGGGATGATGGGCGGCTACACGCGATTCCTGCCCAAGGAAGAGTCGATGCTGCGTACTCGCTCCCAGTTGGTGGATTCCATCAAGGCTGCGCTCGGCGGACGGGCTGCGGAGGAAATCGTGTTTGGTGATGTTTCCACCGGCGCCTCCAACGACATTGAGCAGGTAACGCGTATTGCGCGCGCCATGATCACAACCTATGGAATGAGCGACAAACTAGGCCCCCTTACACTCGGCAAGCGTGAGGAGATGATTTTCCTCGGGCGTGAAATCTCGGAACAGCGCAACTACGGCGAGCGTGTAGCTGATGTGATCGACCAGGAGGTCAACGACATCGTCTTCGGCTCCTATGATGAGGCGAAGCGCATCATCAATGAGAACCGGCACATTCTTGACCGGCTCGCCGAATACCTCATCGCTGAAGAGACCCTGGAGGGAGACGATCTGCAGAAGCTCCTGAATGATGAGCCCATCGACCCTGCGCCTTCTGATCCTGATCCTGTTCCAGTTCCAGCCATATAGACCTCTGAGCGATTGGCAACTGCCCTCCGAGGCTCGAACAACAACGTGCGCGATATCCTTCAGGCCCTCGCCAACGGCGAGATAACCACGGAAGAGGCACAGCGCCGCCTCAAACTTCATGCAATCAAGGAGGTTGGCGACCTCGCTAACCTCGATCTTGGCCGTCTTGCCCGCACCGGCAAGCCGGAGATTGTTCGCTGCGCAGGAAAGAGCGTCGACCAGGCTATCGAGTTGGCCCTTCCGTTCCTTGAAGAGCCCGGCATCGTTGCCCTTTCAAGCGCGACGCCGGACCATGAAGCAGCTATTCGTGCCGCCCGTCCCGATGCCCTGATTCGTTTTGAACCGTCGGCCGGCATCCTCATTGCCCGCAACACGGACAAGCCGGAACCGGAACGAATCGGCAGGGCCGCCATCATCACTGCGGGAACGTCAGACATGCCCATCGCCCTGCAGACCCAATTGATTGCGGAGATGCTGGGCGTGGAAACCGCACTGCATTCAGACGTTGGCGTATCCGGCCTGCACCGGCTTTTCCCGGCGCTGAAGGAAGTCGTTGAGTTTGACCCGGAAGTTGTCGTTGTGATTGCGGGGCAGGAGGGTGGACTTGCGCCTGTCGCTGCAGGACTCCTTGAGCTACCTATCATTGCGGTACCCACGTCAACCGGGACAGGCTACGGCGGTGAGGGCATCGGCGCTCTTTCAACTATGCTGCAGTCCTGCTCGCTTGGACTTGCCGTCGTCAACATTGACAACGGCATTGCCGCCGGCGTGATGGCGGCCACCATCGCCCGGCGTGTCAACCGCAGGGGCAAGGATTAAGGTTCTGTTCCGCCCGCCACGTATGTGAGATCCGGCACTATTGTCACGAAACGATTCAGCGAATCGTTGAGGATGTCCGGCATCTCAAGGTGCGGGAAATGGCGTGACAGGGGAATCGTATCGAATGAAGCATGCTGGATCGCCCCCAGCATTTGCCTCGCCTGCGAAACAAGCGGATCATCCTCGCCGTAGATGATAAGCGTCGGTGTCTGAATGGACTCAAGCCGTGAGGTGGCGTCCCACTTTGCCGCTGCGACGAAATCTCGAATCGTAGACATGGGTCGCTGCTCCGCGCGCGCGGCCGTCAGGGCCTCAGCTGACAAGGGCATATGCGGCTCTCGCAGGCCGCGCAACGCGTGGTTTTTGAGAAAACCTTCGGGGTCTTCCAATAGGTCTGCCGCCGTGTCCGCCGCCCACGGGAACGTGATTCCCGTTCCGATCAGCACCAGGCCCTCAACCAGCCGTGGATGCCGACTCGCGTACTCTATGGCGATTGCTCCGCCCAAAGAATGTCCGACGAGCACGACGGGAGCGAGTCGAAGTTTGTCGATGAACTCTTCAAGGAATGATGCCCAGTCCGGTACGTCCTCCAGCGCCTCACCGCTTGACTGCCCGTGCCCCAGCAGATCCAGGGCGACTGGCGTCTGGGACGGCCCAAAGAATCTCATCTGATCTGCGAACAGGCGATGATCCGCCCCCGGGCCGTGTATGAAGAGGATGCGCGCGCCCGGTGAGGCCCCGCCAAGCTCATGAGAGGAATCGTAGTAAACGGACTCCCCACCAAGGTTCACATGTGGCATGACTCCTCTACTCTACATGACGAAGGCGCCCGCTATACTTGAAGCACTGCCGCCTTCATGCGGCGCAACGGAGGATAGGGATTCACATGTCGACTTCGGAACAGGTGAGGCTCACAAGCCTGTCCCACTGCGCCGGTTGAGCGGCTAAACTCGGCCCCGCCGAGCTTGCGCAGGTCCTGCGCAATCTGCCACCCGTCACCGACCCCAATTTGCTGGTCGGAATTTCGACCGGTGACGATGCTGCTGTCTATCGTCTGACGGATGACATTGCGCTTATCCAGACCATCGATTTCTTTCCGCCCGTCGTTGATGACCCGTATGACTACGGGGCGATTGCCGCGGCCAACGCACTCAGTGATGTGTATGCCATGGGCGGCCATCCCGTCATCGCCCTCAACGTTGCTGCGTTTCCGGACGCGCTTGATAAGGAAATCCTTGGCCGGATTCTGAAGGGCGGTGGAGATAAGGCGGCTGAGGCTGGCACGCTCATCGCTGGCGGCCACACCATTGAGGATCCTGAGCCAAAGTACGGTCTCTCTGTCACCGGCATCGTGCAGCCCGGCCACCAAGTGGCGAATGTGGGTGCACAGCCCGGTGACGCTCTCATACTGACAAAACCACTTGGCTCCGGCGTGCTCACGACTGCACACAAGAACGGCGCGCTTGACGCTGACACGCTCGCCGAGGTTGTTGCCGTTATGGCTCAACTGAACCGCGATGCGTCGGAGGCGATGATTGAGGTGGGCGTGAATGCCTGCACGGACATAACGGGATTCGGCCTACTGGGACACCTCAAGGGAATGCTTGATGGCAGCAAGGTCGGCGCGACTCTATCCGTGTCAGACATACCGACGATTCCCGCCGCATGGGAAATGATCGATCGAGGCTTTGTTCCCGGCGGAACAGGCCGCAATCGCATGTGGATTGAGAAAAACGTCACTTGGCATCCGGACGTGAGTGAGGCGGCCAGAATCATGCTGATGGACGCGCAGACATCGGGGGGTCTGCTCATCGCCGTGTCCGCTGACAAGCGCGATGCGCTGCTAAAGGCCCTCGAATCCCGCAGCACCAGCGGTGCCGTGATTGGACATATCACCGAACAACAAGAACTACATGTCCACCCCTGAGGAGAGTTAATTCATGGCCTCCCTAGAGATACCTCGACAATTTGTCGATGAGATGATCGCCCACGCACAGGAAGATGACCCGAACGAGTGCTGCGGCATCCTGATCGGCGAGAATGGGGCGGTCATTGGCACGCGTCGTGTGACGAACATCGTTGACGAGAAGAACAAGCCATTCCGTTACCAGATGGCCCCGCTGGAATATGCCTCCATCGACGAAGAATGCTCCGCAAACGGTTGGACGCTGTGGGGTTTCTACCACTCCCATACGCGGTCGCAGGCGTATCCGTCCAAGACGGATCAGAACCTGGCGTTTTGGCCGGGGACGAAGGATCCAATCTGGCCGGACTCCTATTACCTGCTGGTCTCCCTCGAAAATAAGGACGAGCCGGTTGTGCGGGCCTACTCTATCTCACCACCAAATACTGACACAGACGGTGATTTCCTTGTTGAGGAGCACGAGCTTCGCGTCATAGAGAGTCCGGTTCCCAACTCCGCCTGATGTGCCTGATTGTCGCTGCCATCGCCGCGGGCGTGGGCTGGATCACACTGGCCGCCACGGTCGTCTGGTATCGGGCTGTCGTTGTTCCGGAGTTGTTCATCGGTGATAGCGTGCTGCCGTTTGCGGCAATCGTGACGGTGGGCGCGGTGTCGTTTCTGGGAGTGCTCGTGGGAGCTATGCGGCGGACACAAGGCAAGGCGGACGGGCTAGTCGTAATGATCATCGCGTCGTTCGCCCTCGTTGTTATCATCTTCAGCGATTTGACGAGGGTAGGAGTGCTCATCATCCCCGGCTTTCTGATTTCAACGCTCGCAGCGGCGATGCCGGCGGACAAGCCGTGGGAGCGACAGCAGAGTCAATAAGCTGAAAAGCTAAGGTAGTATCCCAGGAATCTAATCCCCGCTCTCACTGCGGCGGGATGTGAGCCATGAGTCCACGATCTGCCGAAGCAGTTCCAGTTCCTGCACCTTGAGTTTCCCGGCCGCCTTAAGGGCCTCTGCGAGCATGTTTTGGGACTGGGCCTCTTGCATCGTTGTGCCGGCATCGAGGCTGCCCTGCGATTTCCACCACAGCTCGATATCCGCGTCGTCGGCGTGCTCGATGTCCTTCTCGATCAAACGCAGGAAATGTGTTCGCATGTACTGCGTCACCCGCTCCTCTTCACCCTCCGGCGTCTGGATCCACAACACGCTGCCGTCGGCGCGGACATAGCGGCTTTGCGGCGTGCTGACGGCACTTGGCTGAGTCTGTGGTGGGGCAGAGGGTGGAGCACCACTTTCGGTTGGCGAGTAACGCGGCGCAGGCGGCAGACCGCCGCCCGGCTGGTAGCGCGGGGGCGCACCGAGCGGGCTTGTGCTTGGCGGTGGCACCGGACGGTCAAGTGGTCGTGTAGCCTGCCTCGGTTGCGGGTCCATTCCCTGACTAACCGGCGGCGCGGCCATTGGCGGCTGGTTGAGCTCTTCTTCAAGGGGGTCACTGGGATTCATGACCTGCGGCAGATTCAAGATCTTGAGTTCGCGCGTCACCATGTCCGTCGCGGACTCGGTGGGGAGCTTATCCGTCACGCGCTCGCCGGTCTCGTCCTCCTGTGACCGCAGTTCAAAGAACTTTTCTACTTGCTCATCTGTCGCCTCTTCCGGTGTCGTGCCCGTGAGGCGATAGAAGTGCATGCGGTTGACGCCGGCCATGACGACCTCATCGCCGTCTTTGATGAAACGGGCGACGCCATTGTCGCCCTGTTCAAAAAACTTGCTGGGCGGGGCCATACTACGCCCCTTTGGCTGCCTTTGCGGTGGACCCCCAGTTGAGCAGCCAGTACTCCAGCGAGTCCGCAAGCGCCATCCATGACGCGTGAATGATATTCGTGTGACTCCCGACGGTGCGCCAGACGTGATCGCCGTCAGTCGACTCGATCAGGACGCGCACGGTCGCCGCCGTGGCGCTTTCCTGGTTCAGGATGCGGACCTTGTAGTCTGTCAGCCGTACAACGCCAATCTCCGGGAACCGGCCGCGCAAGGCCTTTCGCAGTGCCTCGTCGAGCGCGTTCACAGGTCCGTTGCCCTCGGCTGCCGTGTGGTATTGCTCTTCCCCGACGCGAACCTTGACTACGGCCTCCGAGAGCGGATCATCGTTATCTTCGTCCGCGCTCATGGAAGGTCGCCTCCGCCATGTTTCCACGACGGTCATAAAGTCCTGCAGTGTGAACGCCGGCGTGTAGTCGGGCAGGCCGCGTCGCACAAGCATCTCGAACGATGCCTCCGCATCCTCATATTGGAATCCTGCGGCCTCGGCACTCTTGACTTGCTCCAGGATGGCGCGGGCCGTGTCTGCCTCTACCTCGATGCCCATTGCCTTTGTTGCGGCGAGCACGTTGCTGCGGCCGGCAAGCTCGGACACCAGTACGCGCCGCGAATTGCCCACGGTGTCAGGATCCATGTGCTCGTAGCTGCGTTCGACTTTCGCGACGGCGGCGGCGTGCAGCCCGCCCTTGTGCGTGAAGGCCCGCGCGCCCACGTATGGCTGAGAGGGATTCATGCCCATGTTCACGATTTCCGCAATCTCATGGGAAACGGCGGTAAGCCGGTTCAGCTGTTCATCCGAGATTACACGGATGCCCATCTTGGTCTGCAGGCCGGGGATGATTGAGCAGAGATTCGCGTTGCCGCAGCGTTCGCCGTAGCCGTTGATGGTGCCCTGCACCTGCACGATGCCGTGCTGCACGGCGGTGATGGAGTTCGCGACGGCTAGCTCGCCGTCGTTATGGACGTGGATGCCGAGCGGGACAGTAATTGTCTCGCGAAGCGCGTCGACAACTTCTCCAAGCCGCTGCGGCAGCACGCCGCCGTTCGTATCACACAGGTGAATCACGTCTGCACCCGCGTCCTGCGCGGCCTTGAGACACTGCAGGGCGTAGTCGCTGTTGGCGTTATAGCCGTCGAAGAAATGCTCCGCGTCGAAATGAGCCTCACGGCCCTGGGTTTTCAGCCAGGAAACGGAATCGCTGATCATCAGCAGGTTCTCTTCGAGGCTGGTCTCAAGAACCTCTGTAACGTGCAAGTCCCACGTCTTGCCCACGAGGGTCACAATCGGTGCTTCGGTTGCGATAAGCGCCTGCAGATTGCCGTCCTGCTCCGCCGTGACTCCTGCGCGGCGTGTTGAGCCAAACGCGGCGATGCGCGCCATCTTGAGGTCAAGAGAGCGCACCCGCCGGAAATATTCCTCGTCCTTCGGGTTAGAAAATGGATAGCCGCCCTCGATGATATGGACGCCCAGTTCATCCAGCCTGGTCGTAATGTCCAGCTTGTCCTTGACAGTGAGGGAGATGCCCTCCTGCTGCGTGCCGTCACGCAGGGTGGTGTCATACAGGATCACTTGTGGTGTTGCCGAAGTCACGACGCTGTCCTCTGCCTTGTCCCTATGCAACAACTATAGGCTATAGCGGCCGAGGTACCCGCGCGCGCTCAGGATTCTCGATTCTCTCAATGACTGCGTCCGCCATCTGCGTGGTCTTGACCACCTGCGTGTTTGAATCTGCAACGCCAACGCCTGCCACGTCCGCCGTGCGGTAACCCGCTGCCAACGTTGCATCGACTGCCGCCTCAACGGCGTCGGCCTCCTCGTTCAGCCCGAATGAGAGTCGCAGCATCATGGCGGCGCTTGAGATTGCCGCCAGCGGATTCGCAATTCCCTGTCCGGCGATATCCGGCGCGGAGCCGTGTATCGGCTCGTACATGCCGTACAATCCGCCGCCACGTTTGCGAATCTTCTTTGTGCCGAGGCTGGCCGACGGCAGCATACCCATCGAGCCCGCCAACACGGACGCCTCGTCCGTCAGGATATCGCCGAACATGTTCTCTGTGACGATAACGTCGAACTCGGCCGGTCGCTGGATGAGCATCATGGCGCAGGCGTCGACGAGGATGTGGCTGACGGACACATCCGGGTTCTCCTCCGCCATTTCCTGCGCCACCTCGCGCCACAGACGTGACGATGCCAGCACGTTCGCCTTGTCTACGGATGCCAGCCGTCCGCGCCGTCCACGAGCAAGGTCAAATCCCACCTGCAGGACGCGCCGGATCTCCTTCTCCGTGTACTTGAGCGTGTCCACTGCCTTGCGGCCCTGTGAATCGTCCCAACGTTTCTTCGGCTCTGCGAAATACAGCCCGCCCGTTAGTTCTCTGACAACAATCAGGTCGACTCCGTCGATGACTGTGCTCTTGATGGGCGAGGCTCCGAGCAACTCCGGTACGACCTTGACGGGCCGCAGGTTAGCGAATAGTCCCATGCCGCGTCGTAGCGCGAGCAGCCCTGCTTCTGGACGGGTGGCAGCGCGCGGATCGTCCCACTTGGGGCCGCCGACCGCGCCGAACAGGATGGAGTCGGACTGTATCGCGATGTTTAGCGATTCATCCGGCAGGGCGCTGCCTGTGGCGTCGATAGCCGCGCCGCCAACAAGCGCCTTCTGATACTCAAAGGAATGGCCGAACCGCTCGCCGACGGCTGCAAGCATCCGCACGGCCTGCGCGGTGACTTCAGGGCCGATGCCGTCCCCCGGCATCAGCGCAATCGAATAATTCACCAGGCTTATGAGGCAACGGGCTCAAGGCCCGCGCGCTCCTCATAAGCGGAGATGTCGTCCTCGTGCTGCATGGTGAGGCCGATGCTGTCCAGCCCGTTTAGCAGACAGTACTTGCGGAACGGATCGATCTCGAAATACGCCTCGAACCCCTCGCGGTCGTAGACGAGCTGCTTCTCGAGATCGACAGTCAGTTCATAGCCGGGGCGGATGCGGTCCAGGATTTGCCGTACGACTTCTTCAGGCAGCTGTACTGGCAGCAGGCCGTTCTCGAAGCAGTTGTTGTAGAAGATGTCCGCGAATGTTGATGAGATGACCGCCTGGAATCCGAACTGCTGCAGCGCCCACGGGGCGTGCTCACGGCTGGATCCGCTGCCAAAATTCGGTCCTGCCACGAGGATCGTAGCTTCGCGGTAGCCGGGCTTGTTCAGCACGAACTCCGGGTTCTCACCGCCGTCCGGCGTGTAGCGCCAATCAAAGAACAGAAACGGCCCGTAGCCCGTTCGCTCAACGCGCTTGAGGAACTGCTTGGGAATGATCGAGTCCGTGTCCACGTTGGACCGATCCATCGGCGCTGTCGCCCCAGTATGCGAAACAAACTTCTCCATGTTTTGCTCCCGTCTATTGGCCCTACGCCGACGTTGCTTCCCACTCGCGAATATCGACGAATCGACCCGCAATGGCCGCCGCCGCCGCCATCTGCGGGCTGACCAGATGCGTGCGGCCATCCTTGCCTTGACGGCCCTCAAAGTTGCGGTTGGACGTAGACGCGCATCGCTCCTGCGGCATCAAGATGTCAGGATTCATGCCGAGGCACATGGAGCATCCCGCGGCGCGCCACTCAAATCCCGCCTCCGTGAACACGGCGTCCAGCCCCTCTTTCTCCGCCTGCCACTTGACTAGCGCGGAGCCGGGAACCACCATCGCGTTCACGTTCGGATGCACCTGCCGTCCACGCACCATGTCCGCCGCGGCCCGCAGGTCGGCAAGGCGTGAGTTCGTGCAAGAGCCGATAAAGACGCGGTCAATCTCGATGTCCTTGATGCTCGTTCCCGCTTCGAGGCCCATATACGCGAGGGCGCGTTCTGCCGCCTCACGCTTGTCCTCCGGCAGCTCTGCCGGGTTGGGCACGGAGTCCTCGATGGTGACGACCTGCTCGGGATTCGTACCCCACGTCACGTGTGGGCGGAGTTCACTGGCGTCCAATTCCACGACAACGTCGTACTCTGCGCCCTCATCGGTGGCCAGTTCCTTCCAGCGTTCAATCGCCTCGTCGTATTCCTCGCCCTGCGGAACGAACTTGCGGCCACGCAACCAATCAAAAGTAGTCTCATCGGGCGCGATCATGCCGGCGCGCGCGCCTCCCTCGATGGACATATTGCAGACCGTCATGCGGCCTTCCATCGGCAACGCGCGGATGGCCTCGCCTGTGTATTCAATGACGTAACCCGCGCCTCCGGACGTGCCAATCTTGCCGATGATGCCGAGGATGATGTCCTTTGCCGTCACGCCCGGAGGCAGTTCGCCGTCGACTCGAACCTCCATCGTCTTGGGCTTGAACTGCCGTAGTGTTTGTGTGGCCAGCACGTGCTCAACCTCAGACGTGCCGATGCCCAGCGCGAACGCGCCAAACGCGCCGTGCGTCGCTGTGTGGCTGTCGCCGCACACAATGACCTTGCCGGGTTGTGTGTGTCCCAACTGCGGCCCGATCACGTGGACGATGCCCTGGTTCTCATCGTGCATGTCGTAGTACGTGATGCCGAAGTCTTTGGTGTTCTGAGCCAGGGTTTCGATCTGCTGTTTGGAGATGGGGTCCTCGATGGGCAGCGAACGATCGGTAGTTGGCACGTTGTGATCGACCGTCGCAATGGTGAGATCAGGCCGCCGCACCTTGCGCCCGGCCAGCCGCAGTCCCTCATATGCCTGCGGCGACGTCACCTCATGCACCAGATGAAGATCAACGTAAATTAGAGATGGCTCGCCCGCCTGCTCGCGGACGAGATGGGCGTCCCAGATCTTCTCGAACATCGTCCGTGGTTGCATTCCCCTATCCCCTTGCGATGTCATGTTCGGTGCAAACTCCTTCGTGTGTGAGTTATGCCATCACGCTTGTCGCGCGCTGCCTGGATGCGAGCAGGCGGTTAAGCGAATCGACATACGCTCGCGCGCTGGCAACGACAATATCCGTGTCCGCGCCGCGCCCGATGTAATTCGTTCCTTCATGCTCAATTCTTAGCGTTACGTCGGCGATGGAATCCAGCCCCTCCGTAACCGCCTCCACGCGGTACTCAACAAGGTGATTGTTTACTCCAACGATTTGCGTGATGGCCTGGTAGACGGCGTCCACGGGGCCCGTGCCGACGGCGCTTGCCGTCTGTGCCTCTCCCTCCGGGTCAATTATCCGCACGGTGGCGGTGGGCACGGCGGGCGAGCCGCTCAATGCCTGCACATGTTCCAGTATGTAGATGTCGTCGCCGGTCGACCGGCGATCCTCGCCCATCAGGGTCTCGAGGTCGCGATCCGTCACGCTCTCCTTCTTATCAGCGAGATCCTTGAAGGCAACGTAGACGCGCCCGAGGTCCTCCTTGGACACGTCATAGCCCAGGTCATGCAGGCGGGCTTCCAGTGCATGGCTGCCGCTCTGGCGGCCCAGCACGAGCGCTGTGCCAGGCACGCCGACGGACTGCGGGGTCATGATCTCAAACGTGATTGGCGCCTTGAGCATGGCGTCCTGGTGGATGCCGGACTCATGTCGGAAGGCGTTGAGTCCGACGATGGCCTTGTTGGGCTGCACCGCGAAGCCGGTGTAGTCGCTGACCATTCGGCTGGCACGGTAAATCTGGCTTGTGTCGACACCAGTCGTAAAACCGAGCAGGTCTTCTCGGGTGTGGATGGCCATGACGACTTCTTCCAGCGATGCGTTGCCCGCGCGCTCGCCGATGCCGTTCACGCAAACCTCAACTTGCCGCGCGCCGTTCTGGACGGCTGCGATGGAATTGGCTGACGCGAGTCCCAAATCGTTGTGGCAATGCACGCTGACCGTCGCATTGCTGATGTTCTTGACGTTCTCAAACACGCTGGCGATGAGCCGTCCGAATTCGTCAGGAATGGCGTAGCCGACCGTGTCCGGGATGTTGATTGTCGTCGCGCCGGCCTTGATCGCTTCGGTCACGAGGCGATAGATGAAATCCCAGTCCGTTCGGGTGGCGTCCATCGGAGAGAACTCGACATTGTCACAGTAGCTCTTCGCCCGCTCGACAGACGTGATGGCTTGCTCCATCACTTCTTCGGGGCTCTTGCGGAGTTGGTGCGTCAGGTGAATATCGGAACTGGAGATGAAGACGTGGATGCGCGGCTTGTCCGCGACTTGCACGGCCTCCCATGCGGCGTCGATGTCCCCGGGCACACAGCGGGCGAGTCCAGCAATGACCGGCTCACGCACTTCTCGCGCGATGCGCTGCACGGTTTCAAGATTACCCGGGGATGAGGCGGGGAATCCCGCCTCAATAACGTCTACTCCAAGACGCTCCAGCTGGCGGGCTATTTCCAGCTTCTCCTCCCAATTGAGGCCTGCGCCCGCCGCCTGCTCCCCGTCACGGAGCGTGGTATCAAAGATTGTTATTCGTTCCTGCTCAGCCATGACTGATGTCCTTTATCTGTAGGTGTTCCGCGGCCTGTCAGGCCGCGCCTCTTCCCTGTTTGCGCGCGCCCACCTGCTAGCGTCCCCGCAGCATGAGCGCGCCTGTAAGGTAGAGGTTGCCGCCGCATCCGGCGCCCAATACGCGCCGGGATGAGTCGGTATGTGACATCGCAGTCATTGGAATAATGTCCGCTTAGACCGTGTCCTTGAGCCAGGGCATCATTGCACGCAGATCGCGCCCCACAACTTCGATCAGGTGTGTCGTGTCCGCCGCCTTGAGCGCGTTGAAGCTTGGGCGACCGGCCTGGTTTTCCAGGATCCACTGACGGGCGAACGTCCCGTCCTGGACCTCTTCAAGAATCTGCTGCATGCGCTCTTTCGCGCCGTCGTCAATGAGCCGAGGCCCGGACACATAGTCGCCGTACTCGGCGGTATCGCTCACGGAATACCGCATGTACTCCAGCCCGCCCTGGTAGATGAGGTCAACGATGAGCTTCATCTCATGCAGGCACTCGAAATACGCGATCTCAGGCTGATAGCCCGCCTTGACCAGCGTCTCAAACCCGGCCTTGACCAGGCTGGTGATTCCGCCGCAGAGGACGGCTTGCTCGCCGAACAGATCGGTGATTGTTTCCTCGGCGAACGTCGTCTCGATGACGCCCGCTTTGGTCGCGCCGATGCCCTTTGCGTAGCCCAGCGCACGCGCACGTGCGCCCTCAGTCACGTCCTGATGAATCGCCAGCAGGGCAGGGGTTCCGACGCCCTTTTCAAAGAGCTGCCGCACGCGATGTCCCGGCGCCTTTGGAGCGATCATGGTCACGTCCACGCCGGGCGGCGGCACGATCTGGCTGTAATGGATATTGAAGCCGTGCGCGAACATCAGCGTCTTACCATCGTCCAGAAGGGGCGCGATGGACTCCTCATAGACCTGCTTCTGCCGCGTGTCCGGGATCAGCATCATTATGATGCTGGCGCGCTGCGCGACCTCTTCAACGGTGCCGACCTCAAGGCCGTCGGACTCCGCCTGTGCCCACGACTTGCTGCCGCGATACAGGCCGACCATGACGTTCGCGCCGCTGTCCTTGAGATTCAAGGCGTGCGCATGCCCCTGACTGCCATAGCCGATAACACCGATCACCTCATCCTTGATGTGATCAAGATTCGCGTCGTTGTCGTAATAGATATCCGCCATCGCACCTTCCTGCCTTGTGTTCTTCTAAGCGGCAGCCGTCGTCGGTTCTACCTCCGTTGTGACGGCACGCCCACCAGCGCCGGGCCGCGAAACTCGCCGTCCTGCGGAACCTCTTCGTCTTTCGTGAGAGCGACAAGGCCCGTGCGCATCAGTTCGAGAATCCCGTAAGGCTCAAGCAAGGCCAGCAAGCTCTCAACCTGTTCCGTGGGCCCTGTTATCTCGATGATGACCGTGCTCGGTGAGACGCTCACAACCTCCGCGCCGCGGAAAAGGTCAAGAATCTCGACAATGTGGCCGCGGTTCTCCTGGTCCGCCCGCACCTTGATCAGCGCAGTCTCGCGTGACACGTAGTCCTCGTCCGTGATGTCCATCACTTCAACGACGTCCACCACGTTCCACAACTGCGAGGTCACCTGCCATAGCGCTGACTCGGGCACGTTGTCCACAACGATGGTCATGCGCGAGAAATCAGCCCTCTCCGAATGCCCCACCGCCAGGCTGGCGATGTTGAATCCGCGCCGCCGGAACATGCTCGCCACGCGGTTGAGCACACCCGGCCGGTCATGCACCAGCGCGGAAATGACGCGGCGCATCGTCATCGCGCCACCGTCCCCAATGGCTGCTGCTGCGTCCACGGATCCTCCACCATCTCGTTCACGGACTGACCGGCCGGAATCATCGGGTACACCAACTCATCAATCTCGACAAGGAAATCGACGATGACCGGGCCGTCATGATCCTGCGCCCGCTTGATGGCGGAGTCCACGTCCTTGATGTCCTCGACACGGATGCCAAGCATCCCGTACGCCTCCGCCAGCTTGACGAAGTCCGGTCCTGTTGTATCGATCTGGCTGTAACGCTTGTCGTAAAACAGCGTCTGCCATTGCCTCACCATGCCATGGTGGAAGTTGTTCATAATCGCGAACTTGACGGGTGCCTTCTCGTCACGGATTGTCGCGAGTTCCTGCAGCGTCATCTGGAAACCGGCGTCGCCGCAGATCGACCACACCTGCTCATTCGGCATGCCCATTTGAGCGCCCATCGCGGCGGGAACTTCGTAGCCCATCGTGCCAAGGCCGCCGGACGTGATGAAACTGTTTGGCCTGTCCGTGACATAGTGCTGCGCCGCCCACATCTGGTGCTGGCCGACGCCGGTCACGATGAAGGCCTTGCCGTCTGTCAGCTCATGGATGCGCTTGATGACGTATTGCGTCGACGGCTTGCCGTCGAAATCTCGAACGACTAGCGGATGCTCGCGGCGCAGGTCGTCTACGCGCGAGAGCCATTCCGTTCTTGTCTGCTTGTCAACTTGCGGCAGCAACGCCTTGAGCGAATTCTTCGCGTCACCGATCACGGGCGCATCCGCGAAAACGTTCTGATGGATCGCGGAGCGGTCAATGTTCAGGTGCACGATCTTCGCGTTCGGCGCAAAGTCCGCCACCCGCCCGATGATGCGGTCGTCAAACCGCGACCCCACGTTGACCAACAGGTCGCACTCGTCCACCACGAGGTTGGCAAATGCAGACCCGTGCATCCCCATGAGGCTCAGGTACAGGTAGTGATTGCCCGGGAACGAGCCAATGCCGAGCAGGGTAGGGATGACGGGGATCTGCGCCTTCTCGGCCAGTTCCTGCAGCTCCTTCTCAGCCTGGGCTACCAACACGCCCCGCCCCGCAAGAATCACCGGCCTCTTTGCCGAGTTGATTAGCTCGGCAGCAGCCTCTACTTGTATCGGGTCCGGGTGGGTGATCGGCCTGAATCCGGGCAGGTCGTCGACGGTCTCCGGATAGCCGATGAACTCACCGAACTCCTGCAGCACGTCGCGCGGCAGATCCACGAGCACGGGACCCGGGCGCGCCGACCGCGCGATATGGAACGCTTCTTTCATCACGCGCGGAATATCGGTTGCGCTGAGAACCAGGTAATTGTGCTTGGTGACGGGAATCGTCACGCCCGTCACGTCCGTCTCCTGGAAGGCGTCCTTGCCGATGGCGGGCCGCGTCACCTGCCCCGTGATCGCCACGATGGGCGTGGAGTCCATGAACGATGTTCCAAGCCCGACGGCGAGATTGATTGCGCCGGGGCCGGACGTTGCAATGCAGACGCCCACCTTGCCCGTGGCCCGGGCATAGCCGTCCGCCGCGTGCGCCGCGCCCTGCTCATGGCGTGTCAGGACATGGTGAATGGACGGGTACTTCAGTATGTGGTCGTAGAGCGGCAGAATCGCGCCGCCGGGAACGCCGAAAACGAGGTCGACGCCCTCCGCTTGCAGCGACTCGCATACAAACTCTCCGCCCGCCAGCATCCTGCCTGACATCATTCTCCTCGCTACTCTCTTACCGGCTCGTTGTACGCTCTCTTCTTATCCCCCCTTGTGCAGGGGACGGTCTGGATGGATGTTTTCCCTAAAACCGCTTGCGCAATTCCAACAAAAAACCCGTCCCGTGAAGGGACGGGAGCTTTCGCGATCCCGCGGTACCACCCTCCTTACCCGGCGTCTTGGCCGAGTCTCTCAATAACGTTTGTTCGGGCGCGACCCCGCCAAAACGCAATTGTCTCCATCCTGCCGACGGAGACCGCGTTTCGGATGCTCCGGGGCGAGTTCACGGGTCATCACGACCGGGCTTCCACCATCCCCGGCTCGCTTTCCGCTAGACTTGCGCTACTACTCCCCTTCGTAGCAGTGTCGATTTTGCCATTCCTACCTGTGGGTGTCAACATGATTCCTATTGGAAGCCTATTGAGCCTCCCCTTCACCCAGACCGCTCGCCACTGCTGTTAGAGATGAGACTGCGCGCCTTTGCCGATTCCGCCCTGCGACTTCTGTTTCCGTCCCGCTGCGTTCTCTGTGGACGGGAGGGCGACCTCATCTGTGAACCGTGTGGTCGTTCCTTTCCACTACGCCTTGAACCGGACGCCATTCCCAAGCCAGCCGGCATCCGCGCCGCACGCGCCGTATGGCCGTATGAAGGCCATGTCCACGAGATTGTCAGACGCTACAAGTACAACGGCCTCCGCTCCCTCGCCCCGGTTCTGGCGCTGGAGATGAGCAACGTGCTGTATGACTGGAGCCCGGCAATTGACCTGATCGTCCACATACCCGTCCATCCGGCGCGACTGCGCGAACGAGGATTTGACCAATCCGAACTCCTGGCGCGCGAGCTTTCTCGCACGATGGGCGTAGCGGCAGTAGCTGCTCTTGTACGGCTGCGGGAGACGGCCGTTCAAGCGCGGGCGATGAGCGCAGCCGTACGGGCCGCCAACGTCCGCGGCGCGTTCCACGTTCCAGATCCGGCACAAATCCGGAGTGCCAATATCCTCCTAATCGACGATGTCTTGACAACAGGCGCGACGCTTAGGGAAGCCGCGCGTGCCCTCCGACGAGGTGGAGCGAGAAATGTGTACGCGCTGACCCTGGCTCACGAGACCTAGGAATTCTGGACGATTCATTTGTCGCTGCCGCGTCCCAAGCAGGGATAATGGCGACATGACGAACGCACAGAACGCTCCTCTTCGTGTTGGTAAGCTTCCACCTGACCTTCTTGCTGAACTGCTTGAACAGGCCAACATCGAGGACCCGAGCGTCATCCTTGGCCCTCGCATGGGGGAAGACGCGGCCCTCATTGATAACGGAGGAGACAACTACCTCGTCGTTAGTTCAGACCCCATCACGTTCGCAGCGGAACAGCTGGGTTGGTATGCCGTGCACGTCAACGCTAATGACATCGCGGCAACAGGAGGCACGCCGAGATGGATGGTCATGACGGTCATCCTGCCGGACGGCTCGCGTCCGCAACTCGCCAGAGACATCATGCGGCAGACAGTGGACGCATGCGCGGAGATTGGGGTCGCGCTTGTGGGAGGCCATACCGAGGTGACGAATGGCATTGACCGTCCAATCGCCATCGGCACGATGATCGGCGAAGTTCGAAAGAGCGAGGAAATGCCAACATCCGCTGTTCAGGAGGGTGATGCCATCATCCTCACCAAGGGCGTCGGTATCGAGGGCACCTCCATCCTTGCCATTGAGCGTGCGGATCGGCTGCGTGCCGCATGGGTTTCAGTTGAGATCATCCGGCGCAGCGCTGATTTCCTGTATAACCCCGGCATCAGCGTCGTTCGTGATGCCCACGTTGCTCTTGGAGTGGCTTCCATCCACGCCATGCACGACCCAACGGAGGGCGGCATTGCGACAGCACTGCACGAGATGGCGGACTCGTCAAATGTTGGCCTTGAGGTCGATGGTGACACGCTCAAAGCGATGACCCTTCCCGAGACTGTGGAAATCTGTCGTGCCCTCAGAGTCAACCCCGTGGGGCTCATAGCCTCAGGAGGGCTCTTGATTGCGGCCGCCCCTGAAGATGCATCAACAATCGTTGCTGCTCTTGGCGAGTCGGCGATTCACGCAGCCGTAATCGGGCGCGCAGTGCCGAGTTCCCAAGGGGTCAACGTCCCGCGCTTTCCACGCGACGAACTGGCGAGAATACTCTCAGGGTGACGGGATTGAGTTTCGAGGCCGTTACTCAAACAAGAGTGCGTCGTCCATGGTGGATGTGCAGAATTTCAACACCGTCCGTGACCGGTCGATAGATTATGAGGTAGGGCGTCCGCCGTACAGGGAATGATCGGAAGCCATCTCCCAGCTGGGGTCGTTCAATTCCAAGCCCAGGAAAGTCCGCGAGAATCTTACATACCTGTCGGATGTTGATGATTATGCGCCTAGCGGCGGCTACGCTGTCCGCCGCAATAAAGTCGTGAATCTGTTCGAGATCGGCGTTGGCCTCAGAAGAGAACTCACAGCGGCTCATTCCTGGCGGTTTGCCCAACCCTCGTTACGATTCAGCAGCCACTCAAATACGATGTCCGCTGGAATAGTTTCGCCACGATCCGCTTGCGCCGCTCCTCGTTGCGCACGCTCCCGGATTTCAGTGATCTCGTTCTCGTCAAGGTCGTTGAACTCGTCGTAGTTGTCACGTGGATGCAGAAAGGAGAGGGCAGTGTCAACCACCTGATCGGCAGAACTAAAGGTTCCGGACTCTACGAGTTCCTGGATACGCGCGCATATGGCGTCACTCAGTTCAATATTCATGCGGTTAGCCTATGCGTAGGTTATTCTTGGCGCAAGCTCATTTTAAGTTGGTCATCGTTGTGCGGACACCGCAACGGCCAAAGCTTACGCCGCCTCCGGCATCGTGTCGAGTATGAGTTCGGCGTATTGGAGTAGGTGCCGGTCCGGCAGGAATAGATCCCGGGTCCGTTCTCTAGCCGCAGCGCCCAATTCGGCCGCCCATGCAGAATCGGCCAGAAGGTTCCTTATCGCTTGGGCGCATGCGACTTCATCCGAGGGGTTGGGCAGGAGGATGCCCGACTGGCCGTCGATGATCTGTTGGCGGATACCGCCAACAGCGCTCGCGACGACGGCCTTTCCCTTCCACATCGCCTCTGTGACCGTTAAGCCAAAGCCCTCTGCAAGACTTTTTTGAACGATTATCGCGGCGTGGCTCTGAATGGCGTTGATGACGGCAGCATTTTCCTCGCGGTCATCCATCGGCACGTTCACAAGGTGAATTCGCCGCCGAATATCGTCCGGCAGCGCCCGCCACTCAGCAGAGCAGTCCTCGAACACGCGCTGCGCCTCCGGATCGTCCGCGACACCACTCACCGCCGGTCCAACGAGCCAGAGGTGGGCGTTGGGCGGCGCGTCCGCCATCTGCGCGAACGAGCGCATCACGCCTGCCATGTCCTTGAGCTTGTCCCAGCGAGCAATCTGGGCAACGACCGGATCCTCGGGGCGGGGCAGGGTGCCCTCTGTCACGGCCTCGATACGACGGGCAATTGTCCCGAATGTGCCGTTGTCTCGCAAGAACTGAGGTGGTGTGGAGGGAGGTGGGCCGTCGAGGAGGCCGACACTCACAAGAATGTCTGCTGCTGTAGCGCTGATGTCCGTATTCTTTGAACTCGCCGGATCGATGGATGGATTGATGATGCGGATAGCAGCCGGATCAAGCCATGCCGGCGCGTATTCAGGCAAGCTGAAAATGCACAAGTCCGCTTGCTGCACGTACGGACGGAGAAACTCCCACGCCCCGGTCACAAGCGCATCATGCTCTTCATGACCGATGTGAGACCGCCAGATGACACGCGCGCCTGCTTGAAGTATTGTCTCGGCCAAGCCTGCAGTCTGGGGATCATGCAGGATGACGATGTCTCCGGTCCGCACCTGCGTGGTGATGGCGTCTGCGTTCTCAGCCAGCACTCGCTCATAGTGCGCGCGCTCTGCCTCGCCAAGCGGGCCTCCGTCGCCCGCCTCTCCGTGCAGGTTGTTGTGGATGCGCTTGGTTATGCGGAAGAACTCACTGTCGCCCTCAATGACAAGCCATCGCGAATCGACGCCTGCGCCCTTCGCGTAACCGCATAGCCCCTGCACGAGCTCTGCCACGCCGCCGCCCCTGGCCGTGGAGTTTATGTTGATGACGGTGCGGCCCTGAAGGGCGTGGCCAACCGTCTGCGCCGCCTCCGCAATCGCAGATCGACGCTGCTTGTTGACGAACGGAGCCAAAAGATCAAGGGACCGAGGCGGCACCTCGACTTCCAGGACCTTTCCGGCATGGACAGCCTTGCCGACTGATGATGTCACAATTCTCCCCCGCGCATTATTCAACGACCGTGAACCGGCCAATTCAATTGTACGTGTTTAGTCGTTCTCAACCATAGAACTCCGCGGATATGAACCCAACAAACGGATTCGCTTACAGAGTGTTCCCAGCCCGGCCTCAACTTCAGCGTAAGCCTCTGCCAGCCCCGCGTCACGTATATGCCCCAAATACTCCACGATGAACGTGTATTCCCACAGGCCCTCTCCTGGATCAAGTCGGGATGGCCGGGACTGCAACATCGTTGCGTTCAGCCCCCGCGATGAGAATAGATTGAGAACCTTGACCAACGCGCCGGGCTGATTCTCGAGGTCAAACAGGATCGTCGTCTTGTCTCCGCCCGTCGCCTCGGGGGAAAAGTCTTTGCTCAGCACCCAGAAGCGGGTCGAATTCTCCGCCCCATCCTCCATGTTTTCCCGCACAACCTTCAGCCTGTAGTACATTGCTGCAACAGCTGTGGCCAATGCGGCAGCCCCGGGGTCTTCGGATGCCGCGGCTATCTCTGCTCCACGCGCTGTGCTCGATTCGTCGATAACCTCAATTTCCCGACCCAATTCTTCAGATAGGCGCCGGATGCTCCGCCGGCATTGGCTCAGCGCCTGCGGATGCGAGTAGATGCGCGTCACCTGTTCCAGCGATGTCTTGGTTAACAGGTGGTGGTGAATGGGCAAGAAGACTTCGGCTACCACATTGATGCCCTCTGTCGCCGTCACGAAGTCCAGGGTCGCTCCCACGGTTCCTTCAAGGAGGTTCTCAATGGGCAGAACGCCGTATTCAATCTCACCCCGCTGAACGGCCTGGCAGATTGCCTCCGACTCCATTGGTTCAAAGGTGGCATCCCGGCCAAAGTGGGCGATGGCCGCCAGATGGGTGAAGGTGGCCTCCGGTTGGAGGAATCCGACGGTGGGTCTATCGAAGCTCATGCGCGTTTCACCTTCATCCGCACGAATCCGCGTTTGCCCATCTTGATGATTGCTCCCTCCACGTCTTCCGGCGAGAGCTGCAGCGTGGGCTCAGTATGGCGATGGTCGTTGATCTCAAGACCGCCCTGCTGGATCAGGCGGCGCGCGTCGCCGCGGCTCGTCGTCAGGCCCGTTGCCACCGCAACGTCAAGAATCGTCAGGGGCTCTGTCGCAGGCTTCAGGAAAACCTCCTCCACGTCCTGCCGCATGCTTCCTTCATCGACCACACGTGTGAACTCTGCCTGAGCCCGTTGCGCCTCATCGGCGCCGTGCAGGCGCTCTGTCACCGCCCACGCGAATCGCTCACGAGCATCCTGCAGGTTGGACTCAGAGGACAGGCGGTGCCGAACTTCGTCGATTTCCTCGTCCGGCGTGTCCGTGAGAACGCTCATGAACATTGGCAACAGCTCATCACTCACTTGCGTCAGTTTGAAGAACATATCGACGGGATTCTCAGTGAGATCGACGGTGTTCCCATATGACTTGCTCATCTTGCGCCCATCCAGGCCCGGGATGAGCGGCGTCATCAGCACGTGCTTCGTCTTGCCGTTGTAATTCCGCACAAGGTCTCGCCCGACCATCATATTGAACATCTGGTCACGGCCGCCAAGCTCCGCGTCCACGCTCATCGCCACAGAGTCATAGCCCTGCAGCAGCGGATAGAGCGTCTCATGTAAATGGAGGGGCCTTTGCTGCGAGAGGCGTTCCTGGAACATGTCCCGTTCAATAAGCTGCTGCACCGTCACGTTCGCGGCAATCTCAATCATGTCCCGAAGCGTGAGGCTATCCAGCCACTCGCCATTCCATTTGATTTCGACGGGATTGTCTCCACCCAGATCAAGCACGCGCGAAACCTGTGCCCGCCACTCCTGGGCGTTGGCGAGCACCTCATCTTGTGTGAGCTGTTGGCGTTCCGCTGACTGGCCTGTTGGATCACCGATACGAGCGGTGAAGTCGCCGAACAACATGATGACGCGATGCCCGTTCAACTGGAACCATCGCAAGACCCTCAAGGAAAGATAGTGGCCGATATGGAGACTTGTGCTTGTCGGATCAAACCCCTCGTAGATGGTTAGTCGCCGCCCGGAGTCCAGCGCCTCTTGCAGCTCCTCCTCGACGATCACGCCGTCCAAAATCCCCCGACGGAGCAGGTCTGACAACGACCATTTGGCGAGCGCCTCATCGTCCGGTGGGGACGGGTAGGTTCCAGCCCTCTCGTCAGTTGTGTCGAGAGACAACAGCGGGGCAGTGGCTGCCTCGCTGTCATCCACTTGGGTCAGCGAGACATCATCCTCAGAAAGTGAAGGCTTGTCGGCGCTCACATAGCCGTAGCAAACATCTCCGCCAAGCACCGCTTTGGCCAAAAGTGCCAATTCCTGCGTCGCCGCCTCTACGCGCTCAGCAGTCGCGTCCGTGAACCCGTCCACAGGAAAGACGATTGTCCGGCTCTCCGGTGTTGTCATAGCCGTTTCGGCCTGCCGCCAGACCCAGCGACGGGTTCGAATATCGCTGCCTGTCGCATACACCGGCTCACCGGTCGGCAGTTTTTCCGTTTCATCACCGGGGTGACCGGTGAACGTGTCTCCCTCGCGGCTCAGCCGCACGGTGATGTCTCCGGGTAGTCGATCTACGTCATGCGCGCCGACCGGCACGAGGTGTCTCATGGAGATGAGGTTGGCAATGTCAGCTGCGGGGTTGATTGAGCGAACATAGTCGCCGCGCAAGCATCGCTGGGCGAGGGCCGCGACCGACGGCATATGAGTCCGGGGGTTGATGCCCTCCGCCTCGAAAGCCTGCTCCCACCGGGCAATTGCCTGATGGCCGTGCAGCCCGGTTCCGCCAAGCTTCCACGGCACAGCCTGTGCTGCTTCGTGTAGGGCGCGTTGGAGTGCGCCGACGTTCTCAGGGGAAGGCGCGGCCGTGTCATGTACGAATACGACTCCCACAACAGACGTGGGTTGCCGCGTCAGCAGGTCGTTTGAAAGTTCAAACAACATCACACGCGCCTCGCGGGCGTTCTGAGGTAAAGGCGGAGTGGTGGCAGGAGAGGGATTCGAACCCCCGTAGCCCTTAGGGCGCCAAGTTTACAGCCTGGTGCGTTTGTCCACTCCGCCATCCTGCCGTTGCTACGCATTCTACTGACCACTGCCTTCTCGCGTCATGTCCTGTGCCGTGTCATTGCAGGCGCAGGGAAGAATGCTGAGACTCCGTGGCCCTAGACCTCCCGTCCGATTGCCTTGGCAATATCGTTGACCTGTTTCTGCAATTCCGGCAGCCAATCCACTGGCAGCGACTGTGCTCCGTCAGAAAGCGCCGTCGTGGGGTCCGGGTGTGCTTCGATGATAAGCCCGTCCGCCCCTGCTGCGATGGCAGCCTTTGCCATCGGCATTACCAAGTCACGTTCACCCGTGCCGTGGCTGGGATCAACAACAACTGGCAGGTGGCTCTCCCTCTTAAGGATTTGCACGGCAGTCAGGTCAAGGACGTTCCGTGAGAACTCATCGTCAAAGCTGCGGATGCCGCGCTCACACATGATGACGTTCCAATTGCCCTCGCTGATGATGTACTCAGCGCTCAGGAGCCACTCGCGGATCGTGGCGTGGAATCCGCGCTTCAGCAATACAGGCTTGCGCGTTTGTCCGACGGTCTTCAGCAGCCGGAACGCGTGCATGGTGCGAGCGCCAATCTGGAGGATGTCCGAGTACTCCTCGCACATTTCCACGTCCATCTCGGACATCACTTCGGTGATGACCATCAGACCGTACTCATCGGCGACGCTTCTCAGGATGCGCAGCCCCTCAAGGCCCAGCCCCTGGAATGTGTACGGCGAGGTGCGTGGCTTGAAAGCGCCGCCGCGAAGAATGCTGAAGCCGAGTTTCTGATCCATCTCGGCAACCTGCCGTACCTGCTCCTCGGACTCCACTGCGCACGGCCCTACCATCATGGCCACCGGCGCGTTCGGGCCGATTTTCACGCCATTTGGCAAATCGATAACGGTATCCCTCTTTCGAAAATCGCGGCTCACATGCTTGTACGGCTTCATGATGCGGACCACGTGATCCACACCCGGCAGGATTCTCAGGACGTCGTCGCCACCTGCTGTCGTGTCACCGATGACGGCAACAACACTGGTGAACTCGCCGGGCTCCACGTCCGCCCGATAGCCAAGTTCCTGGATCTTTTCGACAACGCCGTCCACGTTTTCTTGTGTTGCGTCAGTTCGCATTACGACGATCATTGCGTGTGCTTTCCTCCGGCCACGCGGCCAATGCCCTCTTCACCGTTCCCAATAACGGAAAGCCCCCCCACTAATGCGGGGGGGCTTTGCCTTGTTCCTTACTATGCGCGTCAATCAGACGAGCGAAGCCGGCGACCCACCCCGCAGGGGGTAGCTAAAGTCGTAATAGCGATAGCCGGCGCCAAACATCACGCCAAAATCGTACTGACGTCATATCGAATCTGTCAAGTCTTTAGACCGGGTTTGAAACTGGTCTTGGAATACTTGACATTTCCGCTCCTGCGCGAATAGACTGACCACGCTCCGGAGGCAGTATGGCACGCGGAAAAACCAAGCTGATGAAGCAGGTTGAGGAGCGCTATGGGCGCCCCTTGGAGCGGCTTTTGCCTGAAATGTACAACGAACTTGGATTGCCCGGCATGTCTGAGGAACTCGGCATCAGCAAGGGCACACTCTGGTACTGGCTCCTCAAGATGAATCTCACCGTCAAGCGCGTTGCGCTCGCCCCCGGCGAGAGCCTGGAAATCAAGCGCGAAGCCTCCTGAGCGTCGGCGGCCCAATAAGGCCCCATCGTGCGACGGTTCACTAGGAAACTATCCGCCCTCGTCATCATCATCGTTCTGGTTGCACTTGCAATCCTGCTTGCTCCTGCCATTCGTGGCGTCCTCGGCGAGCGCGCTCATAATGCCGACCGCGCGCTGCTGCAAGACGTCATCCCTATCTATCAGGAGGCGCGGGTTTTTCCTCAACAGGAATGGCCGACACTCTCCGGCGAGATCGGCGTGCCGCGCGAGGGAAATGCGGCAGGCTACCAATGCGATGGCTCAGACGGAGGGGAAATCTGCTCCTGGCTCGCCTTTGAGCTGCTTGCAGAGCACGGCGGCCTGGAATCCACTGCCGACATCACATCCGCCGAGACTACGCTGAACGTCGGCGCGACAAACGCGCCGAGCGGAAACTACGGCTGGTACCTGGACGCCAGCGGACAGGTTGCTTCAGAGCCGTCTTTTGACAGCGAGATAGGATACCCGTGAAGAGAACGTTACATGCGAATGAACTGAACGGGAACGAGGCGTTCACCAATCGGATCAATCGCTAATTCCAACTCTTCGAGTGTGACGACACCGATTAGAGGCTCCGCATCGTCTTCCCCAAAGATAACTGGCGTTACTGCCGAACTGCCGTCGATAGTAACGCGAGCCTCTCCGCGCTGATATTCCCTGACGGATCCGTCAGCAAGCTCTACTTTTGATGTCCGTAGCGGCTCAATACCCAACTCTCTCAGCAATCGACCGGGCGCGACGGTATACGTCGCGCCCGTATCGACAGTTGCTTTGACTTCCGCCCAAGAACCTCCGTTGAGGTTGGCCAGACGGAGAGTGCTGCTAACGAATCCCATAGGAATAGTCTACGCCGGATACACGATCTCCCCGCCGGACGTCTGACGAGACGGCTGTCGGGATGTCTCCGCGCCCTTGGTCGCCCAGAAAATCTCGGCGATCTCCTGCACCGTCGACACAAGCGCTTGAGCGTTGTCCATACTGACGCTCTGCCGCGCGGCGGAACCCTGCTTCATCGCGGTGAAGAACAGGTTGTGCAGATTCGGGTGCTGCTCCAGGTGCTCGGGGCGGAAATAGTCGCCCCACAGGATGCGCAGCTCTTTCTTGGCAAGCTCAGCATGCTCTTCCTTGACGGCGATGTAGCGTATGAGCTTGTTGCGCGACTCGGCGTCTGAGACCTCGCCCAGGTCCTCAATCAAATTCACCATCCGCACAACCGTGTGCGCCGCGATCTGGGCTGCGTGCGGATCATAGATACCACACGGAATATCACAGTGCGCGTTGGCAGTGCGGGCGGGAGAGAGCTTTTCGACAGCTCGCAGGGCTATACTAAGTGCGGACATTTCTTCCTCCTATCGTCCCCAATTTTCAAGTTGGCTCAAGCGGATTCAAACGTGAAAGATTGTACGGTAGCCCCCACTCATAGGGCAAGGAATGCCGCAGGCATAGTAAGGGACCTCTGATGCCCTGGTGGCTGCATCCCTCCCGCCTGCTGGACCTGTTTAGCTCTCTCCGGTTCCGCGTGGCCGGCCACAGCATGGAACCATACTTACTGGAGGACGACATGGTCCTTGTATCGCGGCGTTTCCCCGGTGGAACACCGCGAAGGGGTGATGTCGTGGCTTTCAGGGAGCCCGAATCCGGAGGGGTATCCATGAAGCGGGTTTGCGGTCTGCCGAATGAACGCGTCGCAATGGTAGATGGAGCTATCTATGTGAACGGCGAGCCGCTCTCGGAGGCGTATGTCTCACGCGCGCCGTCGAGGCCGAATCCCGGAGATGGCCACGAATGGGCGATGGGCGAGGAACAGTTCTTCCTACTCGGCGACAATCGCGGTGACAGCAGGGACAGCCGCGCATTTGGCCCTGTCGAGCGCTCTGCCATTGCGGGCCGGGTGTGGTATTGCCATGAGCCTAAGGAAAGAAGGGGCGTTCTGCCCGGCTGACAGAAAACTCGTCAACACGATACGATGGCAGCGCGGCATACATGACTTGGCCGCTGTAAACGGGGGATTGAACAAACCATGACCATGCCGGAAGTTGGACAACAGTTGCCGGATCTGACCTTTACATCCGGATTTCGTGAGACGATTAGCACCGCAGACCTCAAGGGCGAGGAAAACCTTGTCATTGCGTTTTATGCTGCCGCGTTTACAGGCGGTTGAGAGCGAGAGCTAAGGGAGTTCGAGCGTCTGCACGACGAATTCCAAAAGCTAAACACCCAGGTCTGGGGTTCAAGTGTTGATCTGATTCCAAGCCAGGCGGCGTTTGCGCAGCATTGCGGGCTGAGTTACCGGCTCGTCAGCGGCTATCCGAACCACGAGGCCGCCAAGACGCTCGGCGCGTGGAACGAAGAGCGAAGCATGATTCGGCGCGTCACCTACGTCATCGACAAGGACGGCGTCCTCCGTCACGTCATCGATGACCCCGGCGACATGGAACGTCATGCCAACGAGGCTCTCGAAGCTGTACGCGGCCTTGGTTCCTAGCTAGCCACCTTACATCGTCATTCTGGCCGCACGGCCAGAATCTGATGCGTATTTTGCGCCTTAATCCCTCTGTGGAGGGTCAGGGAGCCGCACTCACGCGCACCGGGTCCCGCCCTCTGAGAGCCGACACAAATATCGCCACCAAAAGCAAGACGGTCAGGTATGCAATGACGTCCTGGTAGCCTGTCGTGACTGACTGGGCCATTGCCGTTCCAGCGTCTAGTCCGGTGCCCAGGAGCCGTGCCTCCTCATCGCGCTGGATAACGGCAAACAACGTCCCGGCGATGGCGATACCAGTCGCCTGGCTGACCTGCCGCACGGTGGCGATCATGGCTGAAGCTGTTCCGAGGCGATGAGGCGGCACTGAACTCACAAGCGCAGTGTTATTGCCCGGCTCAAAGATGGAGATGCCCGTTCCCAGCGAGAGCAGCACGGCCACAAAGATGGCGATGTGCGTGTCAACACCGATATAGGTCAACGCATAGTAGGCGACGGTCATCACCATTAGGCCCAATGTCGCAAGAACACGCGCCGAGACTTTGTCCGCAACCCATCCGGCGGAGGGAGCAACGAAAAGCCGCACGATCGGCAGCGTGACCAGGATCAGGCCCGCCTCAGTCGGTGTCAAACCACGCCCGTCCAGCAGGAAGAACGGCAGGAGAATGATGAGCGCCCCTTGCGTGATGAATTGGAGCGTGTTGGTGGCATTTGATGCGGAGAACTGCCGGATTAAGAACAGGCTCAACTCCAGGATGGGGAGACGCTCGCGCAGGAACTGGACTCCGCTCCTGCGAATTTGAAGAACAATCATGTCCGGTCGCGACTGTATGTACATGAACACGGCGAACGAGACGAGTGCAGCCGCTGCGAGTCCAATGATGAGAGGCTCGGACCAGCCGAGAATTGGCCCCCGGTTGAGCACCAACAGGAACGCCGTCATGAAGCCGAAGAGAAGGACTGCCCCAAAGAAGTCGAACCGGACATGACGGCCCTCTGTACGGTCGTTCCGCAGAATGACGAGCCCCATCACAAAGAAAAGCAGAATAAATGGAATGCGGGTGTAGAAGAGCGCCTGCCATCCGAGCGTGTCCAGGAGGAATCCCCCCAGCAGCGGGCCGATCGAGAGGCCGATTCCTACGAAGACGTTTTCCAGCCCGATTGCCCGTGCCCGTTCGGCTTCGGGAAAGGCCCCGACTACGATGGCATCACTGTTGGAAATGAAGAGCGCCAGCCCGATGCCCTGAATCACCCGGGCAACCAACAGCATTGGGAGCGTCGTGCTCAAGGTGGCAATGACCAGCCCAAGCCCAAAGACAAGGAAACCGCTTAGAAAGACCTGTTTGCGGCCAATCGCGTCGCCCAGGCTGCCAAACGTCAGGCTCAACCCGAGGCTTGCCAGCAAATAAATGACGCTTACCCAGAGAATGACATCCGGTTCGACGTCGAACTCTCGCCCAAGCTCGGGCAACGCTATGTTCGTTATTCCCACGTCGAAGGCGCTTGTGAGGATGCTCACGCCAACCGTGAGAAGCACGAGCCATTTGTAATAGCCGGCCGTTCGCAGCCTTTCCGTCAGTTGTCTCAACAGCTGAAAGGCCTATGCCGATCCTCGCCGTTGGGCTGCGGGTGCTCCCGCCCCGCGCCCGCCGCGTGGCACATCGCGATGAGGCGGATCCTTGCCCCGTAGTATTGATACGAAGATGGCTGCAACAAGTGTCACAAGCATGATTGTCAATACATCCTGGAATCCGGTCGTGACCGATTGACTCATTGCCTCTTCTGCCGATAGCCCAGCCGCAAGAAGCCGCGACTCCTCATCGCTCTGGATCACGGCATAGAGCGTGCCTGCCACTGCGATACCTGTTGCCATGCTCACCTGCCGCACCGTGCCGATCATCCCGGATGCTGTGCCGAGGTGAGAGGGTGGCACGGAGCCCATGATCGCGCTGTTGTTTCCAGGCCCGAAGATCGAACTGCCCGTCCCCTCCAGCAGCAGCAGCGTCACAAGAAGTGCCACGGGCGTGTCGATGCCTACGCTCCGGAGTCCAAAGTATGCGCCCGTCATCACGAGCAATCCGAACGTGGATACAATTCGTGATGGCCACTTGTCCGCCGCCCACCCCGCCGCCGGCGCGACGCCCAGCCGCACCACGGGCAGCGTGATGAGTATTAGACCCGCTTCCGTCGCCGTGAATCCACGTCCCTCAAGCAGGAAGAACGGCAGCAGAATGACTATTGCGCCCTGGCTCAAGAACTGGAGCGCATTCGTGGCGTTCGCGAACGAGAACATGCGGTTGCGAAAGAGGTTTAGTTCCAGCACAGGTAAGTGATCTCGCAGGAACCGGACGCCCCGCATGTGAATCTCGAAGATTGGCATACGCTGCCGTGATTCCACATACAGGAACCCGATGAACGTCACCAGCGCGAGCGCTCCCAGCCCGATGATTGTCGGCTCCGTCCAGCCCAGCTTCGGCCCACGGTTCAGCGCCAACAGGAATGCTGATATGAACCCAAATAGCGCCACCGCACCGAGAATGTCGAATCGAACGTGGTTGCCTTCCTGCCGGTCATTTCTCAGGAACAGCAGCCCCATCACGAAGAAGGCCGCCATGAACGGTGCCCGCGTCCAGAACAGCGATTGCCATCCCCAGATGTCGAGCAGGAACCCGCCAAGCGGCGGACCACTTGCCAGGCCCACTCCGACGAAAGCGTTCTCCATTCCAATCGCGCGCCCGCGTTCCGTATCAGGAAACGCGTCAACGACAAGCGCGTTGCCGTTGGCGAGGATCATTGCCTGCCCTATGCCCTGCACGACTCGTCCAAACAGCAGCATCGGCAGTGTCGTGCTCAACGGAGTGATCACCAACCCGATGCCGAAGACGAGGAATCCCGTCAGAAAAACCTGCTTGCGTCCGATGGCGTCGCCTAGGCTCCCCAGCGTCAGCATCAATCCAATGCTCGCCAGCAGATACGCCACGCTGACCCAGAGAATGACACTCGCGTCAACGCCGAAAACATCGGCAAGCTCAGGCAGGGCAATGTTCGTGATGGAGCCGTCAACTGTGCTCGTTAGAATCCCAAGCCCAACCGTCACAAGCACCAGCCACTTGTACTTAGGGCCTGAACGAAGTCTCTGCCCGAGCGTCATTCAGAAAGCGTATACCTTGGCGCCCCGCCCTGTCCGTCATTCTGAACGCAGCGAAGAATCCACAGACATGCCGGTTGCACAGCCGAGGCTTTTAGATTCCCCACTCCGTTCGGAATGACAGGCTCCATGCTTGCTTGAAACCCTCGCTCAGCGCCCGCTCTACCTCTCGAAAGCCGGGAGTACTATCCAAAGCTTTTGCCAGCGTTCCTGTCCGGTCATTCAAGTCCCGCCGAAGTCTCTCCCGGCTCCCGGGGTCGAGATGCAAGAGGTCAGCCAGACCCGAGCCTGTCTCCGCAAGTGGAATCGTCCCGTGCTGGAGGACCACTCCTCCCGTGCGGCGCTGCGCGCTGGCCACCATCTTTCGCCCGGCCCAGTACACCTCATGCCGCCCCGGCGTCTCGAAGCAGCCGAAATCAATACCGATTTCCGGCCAGATTGGAGCAGGGTCACGCACGGTGGCACGGACACCTAACATTTTCAGTCCGGCCACCAACCCTTCGTTGACTGCTGCGTAGCTCCTCAGCACGTCGTACGAGAATGGCTCCTCGTTGATAGGCGCGATAACGCTGTAGGTCACGTCTCCAACAGAGTGCAGGATTGCCTTGCCTCCGGTTGGGCGCCGCACGATCTCGATGCCAAACTGCTCACACCGTTGAACGTCAAGCAGCGGCTCACCTTTCTGATAGCGTCCCAGTGTCACCGTAGGGCAGGGCCATGCATAGATCCGTACAACCGACGCGGATTTCCCCTCAGCCACCTCCACGGCAAGCTCTTCATCCAGAGCCATGTTTTCCTGCCCGGTTGATCTCGCGTCCGGAACCAAACGCCATTCTTCACCCATGCTCATCACGATACCGTCAAATACAGGAAATCAAATGCGTTGCATCGCCGTTGCGGTGTATACTTGCAACATCACTGTGCGCTCAAGCGCAACGTCAGGGGACTCGATGCTCCAGGAGCCCGTTGAGGGTAGTCAACAGGAATCGCAACGGCCAGAAGATAGCGAGATGGCTCGCCTTTTGGAGGCTGAAGGCCAAAATATGCCCGTCCTCCGCCGCGGTGAGGCCGTGGAGGGCACCATCGTCCACGTTGACGAAGAGGGGCTTCTTGTAAACATCGGTGCAAAGAGCGAAGGGGTTATACCTTATCGCGAAATGCGGAGTCTCCCTGAGGATGAGGCTAAAGCCCTCAAGGCCGGAGATTCCATCGTTGCAACTCTCGTACGAACCGATGAGGCCGGCCAATACATGCTCTCGTATGACCGCGCGCAGGCCGAGCGTGGGTGGCGCCAACTCGAAAAGGAAAAGGATTCCGACGAACTTATAACTGGCAAGGTCATCGGCCACAATCGCGGTGGCATCCTTGTCGAAACGCGAGGCGTCCAGGCGTTTGTGCCGCTGTCGCAGTTGTCGCCTGAGCACCGTGAACTTGCGTCCGGCGAGGGCGATGACCAGCTACAGGCGCTCGATACGCTTGTCGGCCAGGAATTCCAGTTCAAGGTCATCGAGGTTAATCGTCGCCGCCAGCGTGCCATCCTCTCAGAGCGTGCAGCGTCCCAGGACATGCGCATTGAGCAGCGGCAAGCCTTGCTTGCTGAACTGCAGGAGGGAACAGTCCGCAAGGGCCGGGTGACAGGGGTGCGCGATTTCGGCGCGTTCGTTGACCTTGGCGGCGCTGACGGCCTCATCCACGTGTCTGAGCTTGCGTGGGAACCCGTTACGCATCCCTCGGAGATTGTGCAGACGGGACAGGAACTCGAGGTGCACGTCCTCAAGGTCGACCACGAGACGGGCCGCATCTCCCTTAGCCTGCGCCGCACACAGCCGGATCCGTGGCTTGCGGAGGTGGAGGCTTATCAGGAGGGTCAGATTGTCGATGCGACTGTGACCCGTCTTGCCGTATTTGGCGCTTTTGCACGTTTGGAGCAAAGTAATATAGAGGGCCTTATCCACATCTCGGAAATGGCGGATCACCACATCAATCACCCGCGAGAGGTCATCAAGGAGGGAGATACGAGGCGGGTGAAAGTGCTCCGGATTGAACCGGAGCGGCGCAGGCTGGGTCTCAGCCTACGCCAGGTAGATGCATAGGATTTTGGAAGGCGCGGGCGCGAATCCCACATAAAAGGGTGAGCGGAGAAAACAATGGCGAGCAGATTTGAAAAGTTCTCTGAACGGGCCAGGCGGGTTCTCTCCCTGGCGCAGGAAGAGGCGGGCGAACTGAACCACAACTACATCGGCACGGAGCACGTCCTTCTTGGCCTTGCCCGTGAGCCGGAGGGTGTCGGCACACGCGTCCTTGTCTCTCTTGGTGTCGATCTGTCCAAAATTCGATCTGCCGTCACCTTTATCATCGGGCGGGGCCAGAAGCAGCCGACAAGCGATGTCGGTCTCACCCCGCGCGCCAAGAAAGTTATTGAACTCGCCGTCGACGAGGCGCGCGAGATGTCACATCACTATATCGGCACAGAGCACCTGCTCATTGGTCTTTTGCGCGAGGGCGACGGCGTTGCTGCGGGCGTCCTTGAGAGCCTTGGCGTCACCCTGGACAAGGTCCGGCAGGAAACCCAACGCATATTGAGCCAGTCCGGCGGACAGCCGGGCAGCCGTTCCAGCACGCGTACCCCAACACTTGATCAGTTGGGCGTCGATCTCACTCATCTCGCGCGTGAAAGCAACCTTGACAATATCGTTGGGCGGCAACAGGAAATAGAGCGTGTTGTGCAGATCCTTTCTCGCCGTAGAAAGAACAACCCCGTTCTCATCGGTGAGCCTGGTGTTGGCAAGACTGCTATTGTCGAAGCTTTGGCCCAGCGTATCGTCGCCGGAGACGTGCCAGACAGCCTGAGCGGCGCGCGGCTCGTCACACTTGACATGGGCGCGCTCGTTGCCGGTACCAAGTACCGTGGTGAATTTGAAGAACGCCTTAAGAAGGTCGTCGACGAGATTCGCTCAGCTAAGAACATCATTCTCTTCATTGATGAAATGCACACGCTCGTCGGAGCAGGCGCGGCGGAGGGAGCGGTCGACGCGTCCAACATCCTGAAGCCGTCACTTGCACGCGGCGAACTCCAGACGATCGGCGCAACGACGCTGGACGACTATCGCCGGTACGTTGAGCGCGACCCCGCGCTGGAGCGGCGCTTCCAGCCCGTCCGTGTGGAGGAGCCGTCGTCCGACGACACAGCCGCAATCCTGCGCGGCGTCAAATCGCAGTATGAAGAGCATCACAGCTTGACCATCACGGATGAAGCGGTGGAGGCTGCCGCCATGCTCGCCTCACGGTACATCGCAGATCGTTTCCTGCCGGACAAGGCCATCGACCTCATTGATGAGGCCGCCAGCCGTGTCCGTATTCGCGCCTCGTCCATGCCCCTCTCCGTCAAGGAGGCGATGAGGGCCCTTGAGCGTGTCCGCGCCGAAAAGGACAACGCCGTTGCCGCCGCCAATTTTGATTTCGCCGCTGAGATGCGTGAGCGTGAGGTCAGCCTCGCCGAGCGTATTGCCCGCCTTGAGCAGGAATGGCAGAACGAGCAGCAGAGCGCGACGCCTGAGGTGACCGAAGACGACATCGCTCAGGTCGTGAGCATGTGGACCAATATCCCGGTCACGCGTCTCGCCGCCGAGGAGAGCGAGCGCCTTCTGCACATGGAAGAGGTGATGCACGACCGCATCATCGGACAGCATGAGGCCATCATCAATGTCTCCAAGGCTGTCCGCCGCGCGAGGGCAGGGCTCAAGGATCCGCGCCGTCCTATCGGCACGTTCCTGTTCCTTGGACCGACCGGCGTTGGTAAGACCGAGCTTGTCCGTGCGCTTTCTGAGTTCATGTTTGGCTCAGAGGATTCGCTCATTCGGCTAGACATGTCCGAATTCATGGAGCGCCATACCGTCGCAAGACTCGTTGGCGCGCCGCCCGGGTACGTCGGTTTTGACGAGGGCGGGCAGCTGACGGAGGCCGTGCGCCGCAATTCCTACTGCGTGATCCTTCTCGACGAGATCGAGAAGGCCCACCCTGAGGTCTTCAATATCCTGTTGCAGATCTTTGATGACGGCCACCTGACCGACGCCAAGGGCCGCAAGGTTGATTTCCGCAACGCCATCATTGTCATGACATCCAACATCGGCGCGGAGGTTATCAAGAAGAACTCCAATATCGGTTTCTCCTATGCGCGCGACGAAACCGACATGCGGCAGGTGAGCTATGAGCGCATGAAGGACAAGGTGCTGGACGAGGTCAAGCAGTTCTTCCGGCCGGAGTTCCTCAACCGCATCGACGCGCAGGTCGTCTTCCACTCCCTCGATAGGAATCACATTCGCCAGATTGTTGACCTGATGATGAAGGATGTTGAGAAGCAGTTGGAGACCAAGAAGATCAGTATTGAGGCTACCGACGCGCTGCGTGACCATGTGGGCGAAAAAGGCTATGACGAGACATACGGCGCAAGACCGCTTCGGCGCGTTATCCAGGACATGATTGAAGACAGGCTCTCCGACGAAATCCTGAGTGGCGACATCGCTGAGGGAGACACAGTCCGCGTTGACTACGTGGATGAAGAGGTTGTCGTCACGACGACCGGACATCGCCCGGCCAAGCAGACTGAGCCCACCGACACTACCGAGACACCTGAAGCCCCCGAAGCTCCCGAGACCGTCGAGGTGGCGGGCTAGCTGACGGTTAGGTCTGGCACGATGCCACGACCGCGCGTTGCGTATAGCTGCACGGCTTGTGGGGCGGAATTGTCCCGCTGGGAGGGACGTTGCCCACGCTGTGAATCGTGGGGTTCGCTTGTCGAGATAGAGGTCCAGATCAAGGAGCGAGCGGTCGGTGTCCCGGAGGCCGCTCCTCCTGCCGCTTTGACAGCCCTCATAGAAAAGGCTGCGGCACAACCCTCACGGATTGCAGTAGCCAACATGCCGGAACTTATGACCGTCCTTGGAGGCGGTATCGTGCCCGGCAGCGTGACCCTACTCGGAGGCGAGCCCGGCATCGGTAAGTCAACCCTGCTGTTGCAGATCGCCTCGGTGCTGGGGAAGACAGGAGCAGGTGTGGTGTACGTGGCCGGAGAGGAATCACCGGAGCAGATTGCCCTCCGCGCCGCCCGTCTCTCCCTTGCGGGCGACGGCATAACGCTGCTGTCCGAGACGAACATCGACGCACTCTTGCAGGCGCTCAGCGATAGCCCGCCAAACTTGCTGCTTGTGGATTCCATTCAAACGCTCAGGACTGACGCATCGGCATCAGCGGGAACTGTTGCGCAGGTGCGAGAGTGCGGCGCTCGGCTTGTTGAGTGGGGTCGCCGACGGGGCGTGTCTGTCATCATGACTGGCCACGTGACGAAGGACGGCGCAATCGCAGGCCCGCGCGTGCTTGAGCACGCCGTCGACGTTGTGCTCTACCTGGAGGGCGAGGGTCTCGGCCCGTATCGTGTCGCCCGGTGTGTGAAGAATCGTTTCGGTTCCACGGATGAAATTGCCGTCCTTGAAATGACTGACAGCGGCCTGCGTGAGGTGGATGATCCCTCCGCCGCACTCACGCAGGAACGAACATCCACCGCGCCCGGTTCCATCGTCACCCCCATCGTTGAGGGAACCCGCCCCTTGCTGGTCGAAGTACAAGCCCTTGTTGCTCCGTCCGGCGGGGCAGACCCGCGGCGCATGGCGACGGGCGTTGACCTGAACCGACTTCTGCTCATATGCGCTGTTCTCTCACGACGCCTGCGGCTGCCGCTCGGAAAGCACGATATTATCGTCAATGCCATCGGAGGTCTCCGCATCACAAGCCCGTCCGCCGACCTTGCAATCGCGCTCGCTATTGTCTCAAGTCTTCGTGATGTTCCTGCTTCTCCGGAGTTTGCCGCAGTCGGAGAGATTGGCCTTACCGGCGACATTCGCCGTGTCCCCCAACTCCAACGCCGTATCAACGAGGCTGCCCGCCGCGGCTACCGCCGCATTATTGCGCCTCCTGATGCTGTTCCCGCGCTTGAAACACCAATCGAAGTTGTTCCTGCCACAACCCTCCAGGAGGCCGTTGAGCTAACCCTTTCCGAATATCCACAGGCAAGCGAGCCGGAAGCCCGCTTTTCCGGGAGGAGGTCAACTTGAATAGCAGTCTCGCTCCGGTGCCTGATACTGCGCAGAAGCGTGAGCAACTGCGTGCTCTGCTCAGGGAAATGGGTTCAATTGTCGTTTCCTTTTCGGGAGGCGTCGACTCCAGCCTCCTTCTCGCTGAGGCGGTTGACGTCTTGAAGCAGGATGCCCTTGCGGTAACCGCGCTCTCCCCCACGTTCGCTGATTCCGAGGCCGAAGAAGCCCGGGACATCGCTGCATTTCTAAATGCCCGCCACGAGTTCTTCTACACTGACCAACTGGATATGGAGGGCTTTGCAGCGAATGATGGTCGCCGCTGTTACTTCTGCCGCGTTGATCTGTTCTCGCAGCTGCACACGATTGCCGAGGAACATGGGATTCCGTGGATCATTGACGGCACTCTCATGGATGACCTGGGAGACGTGCGCCCCGGTCTTAAGGCGAAGGACGAGCAAGGTGTCCGCAGCCCATTCGTGGAGGTCGGCCTGACCAAGGACGAAGTACGCCTTATGGCCCGCGAGCGCGGTTTGCCCAACTGGGATAAGCCAGCTGAGTCGTGCCTCGCCTCCCGTATTCCATTGGGTACGCCAGTCTCGTTCGAGCTTCTCGACAAGATCGCACGCGCCGAGAAATATCTCCATGAGCAGAACTTCAGGCAGGTTCGTGTGCGCCATCACGGCGCGATTGCCAGGATCGAGGTTCCGTCCGAGGATATGCATCGCCTGATCGCTGAGGATCTGCGCGAGGACCTGATCAACCACATCCGTGAGCTGGGCTATCTATTCGTCACACTGGATCTCGCCGGATACAAGACTGGCAGCCTGAACACACGTAAGGCTGCAATCTCCTCAAGCCAGAACGGCTCGGCGACGCTCCCCAAACAGAGCGGGTAGGGTTAGGCCGCATGCGAATCGCGTGGCTGCAATGCGCGAACGGTGTCAGCGGTGACATGCTGTTGGGAGCGCTTGTGGACGCCGGCGCTCCGGTGGATGTGATGAACGCGGCAATCGATTGTGTATTCCCCGACGAGCAGATCCGGCTTGCGCCAACTGAAACCTTTCGGGCCGGAATCCGCGCAACGCACATCAGTGTTCAGGGCGGCAATGGCGCTACGGATCATACGCCACTTAGAGACCTTGTTGACCGCGTTGAGGGGGCCGCTCTTCCATCACGTGTGACTGAACGATCAATCGCCATCCTGCACCGCATTGGCGAGGCGGAAGCGCGTGTCCACGGCGGCAGCGCTGAGTCTGTAGAACTCGCGGAACTCGGTTCAGCCGACACACTTGTTGACATTGTTGGAACGCTCGTCGGATTGGGCGAGCTTGGAATTGAACCCCTTTATTCCACCGGCCTCCCGTTGGCAACCGGCCGTGTGACCACTCATCATGGAATCCTCCCCGTGCCGGCTCCCGGCGTGCTGGAAATCATGCGACTGGCCGGAGCACCCGCATTGCCTCCACCCATGAATGGTGAAGGTCAGCAAACGAGCGAATTGGTAACTCCTACCGGCGCGGCAATCGTCACAACGCTTGCCTCCTTTGATCCTCCCCCTGCAATGAACACGGTTCACGCCGTCGGCTACGGCGCAGGAACGAAAGACCCAAAGGGCAGGGCAAACATCGTCACCCTCGTCGTTGGAGAGGCAGACGCAGAGCCGGTTCAGACTCGGCAAATGGTCATGGTCGAAACCACTATCGACGATATGAATCCCGAGGTCTATGACTACGTTCGCGAGCGTCTGATGGCGGCCGGCGCGCGAGATGTCTGGCTGCAGAACGTCCAGATGAAGAAGGGCCGCCCGGGCGTAATCGTGTCTGCAATCGCGCCGGAATCCGGGAAGGACGTAATCATCCGCGAGCTGCTCCGCGAAACAACCACGCTTGGGGTCCGCGTCACCTCCGTGACGCGCTATGAAGCGGTCAGAGAGTCGGTCGTGATTCAGACTCCACTCGGCCCGGCGGGCGTCAAGATTAAACGGCTGGCTGCAGGAGGCGAGATAGTCGGCATTTCTCCTGAATATGAGGACTGTCGCCAACTGGCAGAACAGTCCTCCGTGCCGCTGAGTCGTGTGTATGACATCGTGCGGCGGGCTGCGGAGGATTCCCTTCTCTGACGCATGCCGTCTACTTGACGATTGATAGCCTGCAATTCATACTGAACTGGGCTAGCAACCGCTAGCTCCTTTTGTTGTGCCGTCAAGGAGAAGGGCCCGGCCCGAGTGGCGCAAGGGTAGCGCAGCCGATTTGTAATCGGCAGGTTAGCGGGTTCGAATCCCCTCTCGGGCTCCAGCATCACACGTATGCCGCCCGTAGGCACGATGAAATGGCGAATTGGAAGCAGAAAAAGTGGAAAGGAGAGAGAGGCCCACATAGCTCAGGCGGTAGAGCACGTTCTTGGTAAGAACGAGGTCACCAGTTCGAATCTGGTTGTGGGCTCCAGCTCGAAGGAGGACGGGAGGGAATGGCGAAGCAGAAGTTTGTGCGGAACAAGCCGCACCTCAACGTCGGGACAATTGGTCACGTTGACCATGGCAAGACCTCGCTCACCGCAGCGATTACCAAGGTGCTGAATCTCGCCGGCACAAGCGACTTTCGGCCCTTTGATTCCATCGACAACGCTCCCGAAGAGCGAGCTCGCGGCGTGACGATCAACATCGCGCACGTCGAGTATGAAACGGCTACTCGCCACTACGCGCACGTCGATTGTCCGGGTCACGCCGACTACATCAAGAACATGATCACCGGCGCGGCGCAGATGGACGGCGCCATCCTGGTTGTGAGCGCTCCTGATGGCCCCATGCCGCAAACGCGAGAGCACATCCTTCTCGCCCGGCAGGTGGAAGTTCCCCGCATCGTCGTCTACCTCAACAAGGTTGACATGATGGATGACGAGGAGCTTCTTGAGCTGGTCGAGATGGAGGTCCGAGAACTCCTTTCGACGTACGACTTCCCTGGTGATGACATCCCGTTCATCCGCGGAAGCGCCCTGCAGGCCTTGGAGAGCGATGCGAGCGATGCGAGCGCGGCGGAATATGCTTCCATCCTCCAGTTGATGGAAGCGGTTGACTCTTACATCCCGGAGCCGGAGCGCCCGCGCGATCAAGCTTTCCTGATGCCCATTGAGGACGTCTTTGGCATCAAGGGCCGTGGCACCGTCGTGACCGGCCGTGTCGAGCGCGGCATCATGAAGGTTGGCGAAGAGGTCGAGATCGTCGGCTTCGGCGAGCAGAGGAAGACCGTCGTCACAGGTATTGAAATGTTCCATAAGATCGTCGACGAGACGGAGCCGGGTGATGCAGTCGGTCTCCTTCTTCGGGGTATTGAGCGCGATGATGTGGAGCGGGGGCAGGTGGTCTCCAGGCCGAGTTCCATCACGCCTCACACCCAGGCCGCGGCGCAAGTGTATGTTCTGACGCGAGATGAGGGCGGGCGACATACGCCATTCTTCGATGGCTACAAGCCGCAGTTCTACATCCGCACCACGGATGTCACAGGCTCCGCGCACCTTCCTGAAGGCACGGAAATGGTGATGCCCGGGGATAACGTCGAAATGCGCATCGAGCTGATCACGCCCGTTGCGATGGAAGAGGGGCTCAGGTTCGCCATCCGTGAGGGCGGCCGAACCGTTGGCTCTGGCGTGATTACCGGCATCATCCAGTAAAAACCGCAAACCGGGGAGAGGCGCTCACGGCTAACGAGGCAACCATGGCAAAGAAACAGGGAAACCGCATCGTTATCACCATGGCATGCGTGGAATGCCGTGAGCGCAACTATTCCTCCATGAAGAACCGTCGTAATGACACGCAGCGGATGGAACTCAATAAGTTCTGCCCGCGTTGTCATGGGCGCCGTCTTCACCGCGAGGTCCGGTAGGCATACCGTTTGGTGATTCTGTGAGCACACGTACCCCGACCACCAGTACACGCCGCCCCGGCGCGGGTTCCATGACGCGCTTGCCGCGGGAGGTCATCACCGAACTCCGGCGTGTGACGTGGCCGTCTCGTGAAGAGGCCGTCCGCCTCACCATCATGGTGCTGGTTGTTTCCACGATAGTCGGACTGTTCCTTGGCGGTGTGGACTACGTCTTCAATTTCCTGATGACCGAGTTCATCCTGGGCGTCTAGGCGTTGGTTTGGACAGGCAGACCATGACTTCCCAGCAGAGCGAGATTCTCGAAACACAGGTTCATTGGTATGTGGTTCACACGTACTCCGGACAGGAGGATCGTGTCCAACGCAATCTGGAGAACCGTATCGACTCGCTGGATGTCAGGGATCGGGTCTATCGCGTCATTGTGCCCACCGAAGATGAAATCGAGATTCGGTCCGGGCAGAAGCGCACCGTGACCCGCAAAGTATTCCCGGGCTACATCCTGGTTGAGATGATGATGGACGACGAAACATGGCGCGTGGTGCGGGAAACCCCCGGCGTCACCGGTTTCGTGAGCAGCGGTGACCCTCCGCGGCCGGTTCCACTGGATGAGAACGAAGTGCGATCCATCCTGGATCAGATGGAGCAGGAAGCGCCGCGCGTTCGCGTGGGGTATCAGAAGGGGCAGAGCGTGCGTATTACGGACGGCCCGTTCCTGGACTTCATCGGCACGGTTGAGGAAGTCAGCCCGGATCGCGGCAAGGTTGTTGTGATGGTCTCGTTCTTCGGCCGGGAGACACCCGTTGAACTGGACTTCCTCCAGATAGAAAAACTCTAGCTAACGTAATCATCGCTGTCTTACCCTGAACATCAACCAACAGGACAACCGAGAAGAAAAATGGCACGAAAAGTACGGTCGGTAGTGCGCCTGCAAATTCAGGCAGGCAAGGCGACGCCCGCGCCACCCGTCGGCACGGCCCTTGGCCCCCATGGCGTGAACATCATGGGATTCGTCAAGGAGTACAACGCGCGGACGGCGGACCAGACCGGGAATATCATCCCTGTTGACATCACAATCTACGAGGATCGATCATTCACCTTTGTCACGAAGACGCCGCCTGCATCCGATCTCCTGCGCAAGGCCGCCGGTATCGAAAAGGGCAGTTCAGACGTACGGACTGAGCGTGTCGCGACGGTCACGCGGGACCAGGTGCGAGAGATTGCCCAACTGAAGTTGGAGGATCTCAATACAGACAATGTTGAAGCAGCGATGCAGATGGTGATGGGCTCAGCCCGCAGCATGGGCATCGACATTAGCGACTAAGCCACGGATAATCAGCAAATGCCAAAGCACAGCAAGCGATACGATCAGGCCGCTGACCCGATTGAGCATCTGACGTTCTACGAGCCGGATGCCGCGATAGGTCTTGTCAAGGATTCCGCCACCGCGAAATTCGATGAGACCGTTGAGCTGCATATACGCCTCAACGTTGATCCCCGGCAGGCGGACCAACAGGTGCGCGGTGTCGCTCTGCTCCCGCATGGACTCGGCAAGGCAGTCCGTGTCCTCGTGTTCGCGCAAGGAGAGGGTGAGCGGCTGGCCACCGAAGCCGGCGCCGATTTTGTGGGCTCCGACGACCTCATCGAACGCATCGAGGGCGGCTGGACGGACTTTGACGTCGCGCTGGCAACGCCGGACATCATGGGTCGTATTGGTCGGCTAGGGCGTGTTCTTGGACGCCGGGGACTCATGCCGAGCCCGCGAGGAAACACTGTGGTGCAGCCGCAGGATCTGCCGCGCGCCATTGAAGAGGCCCGCAAGGGACGCGTTGAGTTTCGCCTTGACCGGACCGGCATCATCCACAGTCCAATCGGAAAGGCGAGCTTTGAACCGGAAAACCTGATGGGGAACATGGCCGCCCTGGTGAGCGCGATTACGCAGGCCCGCCCAGAGGTGGTGCGCGGGCAATTTATCCGCAGTGTCAGCGTTTCCAGCTCCATGGGACCCGGCGTCCGCATCGATCCTATTGCGGCAAGCGCCCTCCAACCTGTTGACTAACTGATGTAATCGAGAGACGACGCCATGCCATCAGCAAAGAAGATTGAACAGGTGCAGGAACTCACGGAGTTCCTTGATGGAGCGTCTCTAATCATTGGCGCGGGCCACTCCGGGCTCTCTGTGCAAGAGATGGAAGGGCTGCGCGGCGCCTTGCGGATCAATGACACGCGCTATCGCATCGTCAAGAATCGGCTCGCCCTGAGAGCGGCTGAGTCGTTGGGGCAACGGGACGAAATCGGCAGCCTGCTGGATGGCTCCGTCGGCTTGATTGTCACCCGAGAGGATCCGATTCCAGTCATCCAGGCTCTCTCGACGTACGTCCGAACGAATAGGATGCAGTTGCGGATCACGAACGCAGTGCTGGAGAATCGGGTCATTGCCCCGCCGCAGTTGGAACGTCTGGCGACGCTCCCGTCACGAGAAGTGCTGCTGGCGCAGGTGATGGGCGCGATGAACGGAGTAAGCCAACGGCTGGTCAGTGTATTGCATACTCATGTGAGCAGTATTGTGAATGTCCTGGATCAAAGACGCAGACAGCTGGAGGAGAGGAGCTAACACGATGGCGACAAAGGATGAGATTGTTGCGGCAATCGAGGGCATGTCCGTCCTTGATCTTGCCGACCTGGTCAAGGAGCTTGAGGAGCGGCTCGGTGTGACAGCCGCCGCGCCTGTCGCCGTTGCGGCTGCTCCGGCGGCGGGCGGTGGTGGGGATGCCGCAGCGGCCCCCGCCGAGGAAGAGAAGTTCGAGTTCACCGTGACTCTTCAAGACATCGGCCCCAACAAGATTGAGGTCATTAAGGCGGTGCGTGAGTTGGTGCCCGGCCTTGGCCTGAAGGAAGCGAAGGAACTGGTGGAGTCCGCTCCTGCGGCCATCAAGGAGAACGTCGCGAAAGACGAGTCCGACACCATCAGGACCAAGCTTGAGGGCGTCGGCGCAGCCGTCGACATCACCTAGAGTATCGCCTGAGCCCGGATCACGGGACCGGGACAAAATCGCAGTCGAACAGATACGGCGGCCTGTTACGACGACAGGCCGCCGGTTTCTTGTCTTTTGGCCGGTCGAGACCGGCGTGTCGGGGGTCGGATCATGGTTGGGGACGAGCAGAAATACGCGAGGCATTCTGAATACTCCGCGAGTTTTCTCATACGAGACGTGCCGCAGGATGAAAGGCCGCGTGAGCGTCTGAGAGACCGGGGCGCGCAGGCTCTGAGCAATTCCGAGCTTCTTGCAATCCTCCTCCGTGTTGGCAGGCGCAATGAGAGCGTCGTCACCATGTCAACGCGACTCCTGCGCGAGTTTGGAGGACTCAAGGGACTCCATCAGGCGACATTTGATGAGCTTGCTCGTCAGCCCGGTATGGCAGTCGCCAAGACCGCTCAGATTAAGGCTGCCCTGGAACTCGGAAGACGGCTCCAGGTTGAGTCGCCGGAGCAGCGCCCGGTGATCTCTGGGCCGGAGGATGTCTATAACGTGGTCGGCTCGGACATGGTCTTCCTTGATCATGAAGAGTTGCGCGTTCTCGTGCTGGACACGAAGAACCACGTTGTCCATGTAGAGAGCCTGTATCGCGGAACCGTCAACTCGTCTCACGTGAGGACCGCGGAAGTGTTTCGGGAAGCCGTGCGGCGAAACCAGCCCGGCATCATCATCGTTCATAACCATCCCTCAGGAGACCCCACCCCAAGTCCGGATGACGAACGCACCACGCGCCAACTCATCGAGGCGGGCAACGCCCTGGACATCAAGGTGCTCGACCACATCGTTGTGGCCCACAACGAGCGAACTCGTGTAGTCAGCATGAAAGAAATGGGGCTGGGATTTGACTCGTAGGCGAACAGACTTTATCCCCATGCAAACATGGGACAAACGTTGAAGGGCTAGCGGGAAATCATGCTGCGGATGGTGGCCAAGATCCGCTCTGGTGTTCGCAGCCTCGTTTCATTACCGTTCGTACTGACGGGGTCGTTTCCTATTCCAGCGGCCGCGCCTGACGGTTCGACTACCTCGTCGTCGGAAGCGGTTTGTTCGTTAGTTGTCATCCCCTCCATTCCCGAGGACTCGCCTGCTTCGGCGTCGTGGTTTTGTCTCAATTCTCCCCACGCGAAGATCAGGGAGTAGATGAAGCCGGCCACGGGAACTCCGAGCATGGCTCCCCACGGGCCTGCGAATCGCATTCCTATCACTACTGCCAGCAGCACAAAAAAGCCGGGCATTCGCACAGCCCTGCCATACACACGTGGAAGAACAAAATTGTTCATGAAGAGGCTCCACGAAATCAGGGCAACTGCCACCATGATTGCCGTCGTAACCGATCCCGTCAGCAATGCGATTGTGATTGGAATGCCGATGGCGGCGACTTCGCCGATGATTGGGATCAGTTGAATGAGGCCCGCTGTGATTCCAATCGGCAGCGCAAAGGGTAATCCCGCAGCCAACATGGTCGTCGTGATAACCACGGAGTACAGCACGACAACGATGGATATCCCTTTCAGGTACGAGAAGAACGTTCTGTCGAGATGGGCTAGAACCACGGAAGCGCGTTCGTGGTATTCCACCGGCAGGAGCCTGTAGAACAAGGCTCGGAATTGCTCCCGCTCAATGGTCATATAGAACGACAATGAGATGCAGAAGATGGTCTGAATAGCGATGTTGGTTGTACTGCCTACGATTCCCAGCGCGTTGTCCTGTACCCATACGCTCGCAGTGGAGCTAAAGGCAAGTAGAGGGTCAGTGGCGGCGGTTTCTTCGCCGCCTCCTGCCACTTGGAGCGAATTAAAGAACTCATTGATTGACGATGTGAAACTCGAAAGCCTGACGGCAAATTCAGGCAGGTCTTCGGAAAGGGTGACAGTCTGGGATATGGTAAGCGGAACCAGGAGTCCGATCAGTGAGACAACGGGGAGCAATATCAAGAGGTACGCAATTGGGACCGCTGCCCACGTCGGACGCGGAACGTAGACCTCAACAAAATTCGCCAGGCGGCGCACAGCGGCAGACAGTATCCATGCGAGGAATATGAGAATCAGGACATCAAAGAGCACGCTGAACAGGTTGGTTATGCCCTGAATGAGGTAAACACCGGCTGCCAGCGTCACAATGGCAATGGCCAGCCGCAGACCAACCGATCCCAAGAGGCTGTTGCCCAATTCTTCGCCCCGATTCCCGAATGATCCTGGCCTCAACCTGCCCGCTTCTGGTTCGGCGGCAGGGCGGAGCTGCCGTGCTGGATTGGTGTTCGAGCCTACGTCACTTCCAATAGCGATTCTACTCCATTCGTCCAACAGGATCGTGCGCTACTCTTAAGGTCGGTCTGTTTCAAACGAACAAAGCACGTTCAACTGACATTCTTGGAGGAATAGACAACGATGGTTGAGGTGATTGGACTGGCAGGCGTCCTTTTGGGAGCTTATTTGGTTGGCTCCCTTCCAACGGCAGTTATCATGTCGCGGCTCGTCGCCGGCGTTGATGTGCGTGAGCTCGGAACCGGGAATGCCGGGGCGGCCAATGTGTTCAGGGAGATTGATCCCCGCGTAGGAGTCTTCGTTGCTGTCGTTGACATACTCAAAGGACTCTTGCCAGTCCTGATTGCCGACCGCGTCTTTGATCTTGGTCCCACGGGATCGGTGATTGCCGCGGCCGGCGCTCTATGGGGCCACCAATATTCCGTCTATTTGAAGTTCAGAGGCGGTGCAGGACTGGCGTCTGCTTTTGGCGGGGTTGCCGGAATGATGCTTGGGCCGACTGTCGTGGCCGGATTTGTTGGTTTCCCGATGCTGCTCCTGACAAAGAACATGGGATGGACGGGCGGCCTGACAATCGCCATTGCATTCGGCATAACCACGGTGTCAGTTTTCACGGACGTTCAGATGCCTGAGCTGATAGCGATGGATGATGCCGGGTATCTGTACGGAGGGGTGCTTATAGGTCTCCTTCTTGCGCTACCTTTCTGGTTGCGGAAGCTGTTCGAGCTTCGCGCCGCTCGCGGCGGAGACGCCGCACGCGATGCCGCGTCGACCATGGAGGACCAAACATGATCAGGGTGCCAATGGCGATGATAATCGGCGGGATGAAGAAGGCAGCGTGGATGATGAGGCCAAAAGCCAGCGCGACTTCTTTGTCTACACCGTAGAATCCCAGGAAAGCAACTGCGGCTGCCTCAAACGGGCCGATGCCGGAGGGTAAGCCCGGCAAGATTGACCCCAACGTCATCGTGCCCAGCACCACGACATAGATGATGACGTAGACTTCAATAGGGTTCTGTGAATTGTTCGGCTCGAGCTCGTTTGACAGTCCCACCAGATAGGCTGCCAGTCCGAGTGTCATCCACGTTGCGAGTGTTACACCCATCACTGAGGCCAGTTTCCGCGGCTGAGCAATGAGCTCCTGCCACGCTGCCGAATACGTACGCACAATCGGGAATCGGTCAAACCACGTGATCTTGTGCGTATATAACGACAGTACCGCGACAGCGACAAGGATTCCGATCAGCACAAAAATGATTACGCTAAGGTATCCTGCGCCTCCCGGCGCGAATATCGCGAAACCGACTGCAAGGCTTCCGAGTGTGATTGCGAGGTCCGACACGCGACCCAACACTATCGATGCGAGTACGGACCCCCTTTCATATCCCTCCCTCAGCGCGATGTACCCGAATTGAATGGGTTCTGCGACGACGCGAATGGGGGCGAGATTGTTTAGACCCTGGCCGGTGTTCTCTACAAAAAACAACAGCGTGGCGGTTGGCGCCCGGCCATGGAAGAGCATTCTCCACCTGACCGCCCGAATGGCATTGCTCGCAACGACGACGCCCATAACGGGAATCATCAGGTACCAATTGAACGCGGAGAGTTGTTCCAGTAACTCGTCGAAATGAACTTCACGGACAATAATGTAGGCAACCCCTACTCCAAGGGCTACGCCAATGAGGATTCGCCCGTAAAGCCAGACTTGCCTTAGCATGCTTGGTTCCCGCCACTAGCGTAGTGTATGAAAGCGTAATGTGCTACGTATGATTGCGACAAGGTCGCACCCGTAGGCTGCTTATCATCCGGCTCTTTTGGCGATCGAACGAAGCCTGTTTCCTTCTTCTTCCGGCGCGGCGCGGAGTCGCTCATAGAGCGATTGAGCACCGCCGGATGCCTGCTGCTGTGAGGTGCGCATGGAACGCGTAGCTTCCAGCAGGAGTGCTACGCCTCCAAGAAAATCGCTGATGGCGATGTTTTCGGCTTGAATGGAATCTTCGCCGAATCCGTTGTGATAATGGGCCAGTGGGAACGCGACGCCCGTGGACTCATAGCCGTGCGCGATAAAAGCTGATGCTTCGCAGACACCGCCAGACATGAGTTGCCGTTGAACCGGAATCGGTGGCTCTCTGCGTTGAAGAGCCACTCGCGCAGTTTGGAGGATTTCTTCTGCGGATTGTGAAAAAGTGGAAAGCGCGTCGCCGACGCGGATGACGGGGCCTTTGCCCTGTTCTGCGCCGGGGAGCGTTCTGGACGATTCTATGGACACGACGAGCGTTTCCTTTGGGAGAGAGGCATTGGCGGCGAGCAGGCGCGCTCCAATGAGGCCGTTCTCCTCTGCACGTGTGAATACGCCGATTACGTCGACCGGTTCATTTTCCGCGACGAGAGTTTCCATAACGCTCAACGTGGCGGCGCAACCGGCGAGATCGTCGAGGGCACGCGCAAAAACGGTATTGTTACGAAATTCACAATCTACCAGGTCAAAGACCGCAAAAGCAGGCAAAGGCAGCTCGTTCTGTTCCGCCAAGTCGGCGTAGAGGATCCGCGTCTCCATATCGCCGTCCTGGCCCGTTGTCCGGGCGGCACATGATGAGCCGTCGTTACAGTGGACGACAAGATCCACCTGTTGTTCGTAGATGACATCTGAGACACGGCCGAGCATCTGCAAGGTCAGCCGTTGGCCGTTGACCTCGAGCACCTCGAAGCCCGGGTGGTCCATGTGGGCGACAAGGGCGACGGGGCGCGGCATGGGTTCCGAATCGTCGCGTCGTGTCAGCCGGGCGATGATGTTGCCGTACTCGTCCTGCTCCCAGGGGATTGCGGCGTCCGCGAGCATACGCTCGACTTCGCGAGAGACGTTGTCCTCGAAGTATGACGTGGCGGGCTGCTTGCAGAGCGTCTCCAGTATTTCCAATGGGCGAGGGATGTCCTGCATGGGTGAACTGCTCCGTATACCTGTTCAGTTCCGCGGCATGCCATGCATGCAAGGACAATTGTCGCATACCAGTCCGGGCGCTCGTTCCGAGTGGCTGACTGCTTTCCTGCTGGGCGCCAAAAGCGTTACAGCAAGTAAGGACATTAAGTGTACGAACGGCAGCAAGAAGTTATGAGAGACATAAGCACCATCGGATACCGAGAGATTGACAAGCGTGCCAGCAGGTCTATGCTGTTAGCCAATCCCTTTGGGGAAACCGGGAGGGGGTGTCTGGTTTTGACAGGCGCGTAATCGGTCGAAACCAACACAAGGAGGTGCGCAGATGAAGGCGATAACGGACGAGGCCAGAGCCGTGATCGCGGAGGACGAGGCCCGGCGCGCGCCGGGTTCGGCAGATGTCCCTGTGGAGGTGAACGAGACCTCCGTGGATGTCCTCGACCTCGACGATGCGCAGGATGAGGTGAGGACTTCTGCGGGTGCGGCAGAGGTTGATGAGTTCGACAGCGGCTCCACGGAGAACCTGAACGATCCTCTGCGGGGCTATCTGCAGGACATCGGCCGCCGCAAGCTGTTGACGCCTCAGCAAGAGACAGATCTCGGCATCCTGATGGATGAGGGACGCCGCGCGTCCATGCGTCTTGCCGGCGCTGACACGATGAGCGGCGCAGAGCGGCGTGATCTGCTGAGGACGGTCAAGGCGGGCGAGGATGCCCGCAAGTCCATGACGGAGGCGAACCTCCGCCTTGTGGTCAGCATCGCCAAACGGTATCAGGGCAGGGGTCTGTCCCTGTTTGATCTGATCCAGGAGGGCAACATCGGTCTGCTCAAGGCGGTGGACCGGTTCGACCATCGTCGCGGGTTCCGGTTCTCGACGTACGCCACGTGGTGGATCCGCCAAGCCATCGCCCGGGGCGTGTCTGAGCAGGGGAGCAGCATCCGCCTGCCGGTGCACGTGGGCGAGTTGTCCGCGAAGGTGGACCGTGCGCGGCATCGCCTGCTCCAGCAGTTCGGGCGTGAGGCCACGCCGGAGGAGCTGGCCAAAGAGACGGAGATTCCGCTGGAGAAGGTGGAGCAGTTGATCTCCCTGTCCCAGCAGCCCGCGTCCATCGACGCGCCCGTCGGCGAGGACGGCGCGACGCTGGCGGACTTTGTGGCGCAGGACGAGGCGGAGTCGCCCATCGATTTGGCGGCGCAGACAATGCTGCGTGAGCGCATGGCGGCGGTTCTTGCGTCGCTGTCGCCGCGTGAGCGCCTGGTGCTGGAGCTGCGGTTCGGCATCATGGACGGCAAGGAGTACACGCTGCGTGAGATTGGCGACATGCTGAGCCTGACGCGGGAGCGTGTGCGGCAGATCCAGGCCGGCGCGATGAAGAACCTGCGGCTGCAGCGCAATCGACAACAGCTGGAGAGCTACATCGAGGATTAGCGTCCACGATTGATTGCCAAGAAAAGCGGGGCGGCCCTTGCAAGGCCGCCCCGCGATGGTTTTTGGGAGTAGCTGCGCTACGGCTTAACTTCGTGGGAATGACGCTTGACGTACAGCGTATATCCCGATAGGCTGATTGAGCATGATTCTGAGTTATCGGGACCGCCGAACAGAACGCTTTGCCGCCGGAGAGTTTGTACGAGAGTTCCAGGCGATAGAGATGCAAGCGGAAAGGCGGTTAGCGATTCTGAATGCGGCACCGTCATTGCGGACGTTGGCTGCGTTGCCAGGAAATCGGTTGGAGGCCTTGCGAGGGGACCGAGCGGGGCAGTATTCGATCCGAATCAATCGCCAGTGGCGTATCTGCTTTTCCTGGCCTGAGGGACCGGGGCCGACTGACGTAGAGATTGTGGATTATCACTAGTGAAAGGAGGGAACCGTGACGTTTAGGCGTGTTGTTCATCCGGGTGGCATTCTGAAGGAGGAGTTAGCGGAGATTGGGATTACGCCGACGGCGTTTGCGCGGGAAATCGACGTGCCGCCGAATCGGGTCAGCCAGATCATTGCGGGCAAGCGTTCAATTACCGGCGACACCGCCTTGCGATTCGGACATTGGTTTGGTGTGGAGCCGCAGTTCTGGCTCAATCTACAGTCGCAGTATGATCTGGCTCTTGCCGAACAACATACAGGAGAGAAGGTGCGGGAGTTGCCGACAGTAGCTGGACGGTAGGATCACCCACACCCTAGCCCTCCTCGTCGAGGGGGAGGGGATTCTGGATTCCCGCCCCGTGTCGGAGCACGGGACATGCTTTCGCCGAATGATGGAGGAGGTTAGTTTCCCGTTTGGGAGCTCCCTTCGACTACGCGCAGGGTAGGCCGGCGGCGGGTGCTATGATGATTGGTGGGTGAGTGTAGGGGACGGGAGTTTCCCTGCTTGTTCTGCCGTACATGCCACTTTGGCAACGCCTGATTTACGTATCCAATGTTGAAGTCACATAGTTGTGGAGAGCTTTCGCCTAGGGAGGCGGGGCAGGTTGTGCGTTTGGCGGGGTGGGTTCACCGCCGGCGCGACCACGGCGGGTTGATTTTTCTTGACCTAAGAGACCGCACCGGGCTGGTGCAGGTTGTCGTCGATCCGTCGGCGGCGGAGTCGGCGTACAAGTCCGCGGACGCTCTGCGGAATGAATGGGTGGTGGCCATCACAGGTGAGGTGCAAGTTCGTCCGGCGGGGACGGAGAATCCGCGCATCGCGACGGGAGGCATCGAGATCCACGTGAGTGACGTGACGGTGCTGAATCCATCCAAAACCCCGCCTTTCTATATCAACGAGGACTCGGACGTTGATGAATCACTTCGGCTGCAGTATCGGTATCTCGATCTGCGGCGCGAACGAATGGCAGCGAATCTCGCGTTGCGGCATCGCGTCGTGAAGTACATCCGCGATTTCCTTGATGGGCGCGGCTTTTTGGAAGTCGAGACGCCCATGCTGATGAAGAGCACACCGGAGGGCGCGCGGGACTATCTTGTGCCGTCTCGTGTCCACCCAGGCCATTTCTATGCGCTGCCGCAGTCTCCGCAGCAGTTGAAGCAGCTGTTAATGGTGGCGGGGGTGGAGCGATATTTCCAGATAGCGCGGTGCTTCCGGGATGAAGACCAACGGGCGGATCGGCAGCCGGAGTTCACACAACTTGATCTGGAGATGAGCTTCGTCGATGAGACGGACGTGCTGGACCTGATGGAAAAGTTGTACACAGGACTTGCTCAAACCACTGCGCCGGACAAGCGTGTGACCTCGCCGTTTCCACGTATGACATATGCGGAAGCGATGCGGCGCTTCGGCTCGGACAAGCCTGATCTGCGATTCGGGATGGAGATCACGGATATTTCGATCATTGTCGCTGACAGCGGCGTGGGCGTGTTCACGTCCGCGCTTGCGGAGTCTGGCGGCGCTGTGCGCGGCATCGTCGCGCCCGGGTGTGCGGGGTACAGTCGCCGTGAGCTTGAGAATCTTACGGAGATCGTTCGCGGGCAGGGGGCGCGAGGGCTGGCGACAATTGGGCTGGACGCGGAGTCGGGGACAGCAATTTCTGACCTGCAGGCCGACAATGTGCGCTCCGCGTTGGCGCGGCATCTGGATATCGATACGGTGAGGTCGATTGCGGACGCGATGGGGGCTTCAACGGGTGATCTGCTGCTCATCGTGGCGGCGCATGAGGATGTGGTGAGCGCATCGCTCAGCGCGCTGCGGACGGCGCTGGGGGAACGGCTGGAGTTGGCGAACCCGGATGAGCTCGCGTTCGCGTTTGTGACGGAGTTCCCGCTGTTCGAGGCGGGGGACGAGGAGGGCAGTCTGCTCTCAGTGCACCACCCGTTCACAGCGCCCGTGCCGGAGGATGCCGGACTGCTTGAGGAATCGCCGACGGCTGTGCGCTCACGGGCGTATGACCTGGTGGTGAACGGGATTGAGCTGGGATCAGGCTCAATCAGGATTCATAATCGAGAACTGCAGGACAGGATATTCGCGCTCTTAGGGCATGCGCCGGATGAAATACTGGAGCGGTTCGGGCACATGCTGGAGGCGTTTGAGTACGGAGTACCGCCGCATGGCGGGTTCGCGCCGGGGATCGACCGGACGGTGATGGTGTTAGCTGGGGAGCCGAATATCCGTGAGGTGATTCCGTTCCCGAAGACGCAGTCGGCGCAAGACCTGATGATGAGCGCGCCGTCAACGGTGGATGAGCAGCAGCTAATCGATCTCAATCTGCGGCTGCGAGAGGCTGCGCAGGAGATCGCGGCTTCTGACTGAGTGTTCGGCGCCCCGATGTATAATGTTGTTCCTGCCTCCGAGTCAATCTAAAGACGGAGTTTCCACGCGTGAAGATAACGACTGAAGATATGCCTGACCGACAGGTTGGGCTGCTCATCGAGCTGGAAGAGCCGGAGATTGAGGATCACAAGCAGCGGGCGTACCGCCGGCTTGTGCAGCGTTACGTGATTCCGGGATTTCGGAAGGGCAAGACGCCGCGCGCGATCCTTGAGCGGCATATCGGCACGGAAACGCTGATGCAGGACGATATTGAGGGGCTCCTGGAGCGGTCTGTAGTGGACGCCGTGCTGCAGCAGGAGCTTGAGCCCATCGCGCAGCCACAGGTGACGGACATTGAATCGCTTGACCCCATCACCTTTCGCGCAACGGTCTCTCTGCGCCCGGAGGTAGAACTCGGTGACTACGGGTCGATTCGCATCGACTGGGAGGATCCGGAGGTCGCGGACGAGCAGGTTGAGGAAGTGCTGAACAACCTGCGTCGGCAGGGCTCGCCGTGGGAGCCGGCGGAGCGGGCCGCCCAACTTGGCGATCTGTTGACCGTGGACATGCGCGGATACGTGGACGAGGATCCCGAGGACGCCGCGGAATCCGACGAGCAGACGGAAGCGACTGACGAAGCCGATCCCGAGCCTGAATCCGATGAAGGCGATGATTCTGAGGGAGAGTCGGAGGTGCCGGGCCGACGCGTCTTTGTGGAAGAGACAGGTATCAGTTACATGGTGCAGGAAGGTGTGACCTATCCCGCGCCCGGTGTGCCGGAGCAACTCGTTGGCATGAATGCCGAGGAGACCAAGGAGTTCACGATCTCCGTGCCGGATGATTTCACTGTCCGCAATCTGAACGGCAAAGAGGCTCATTTCACGGTCACGGTCCGTGAGGTCAAGGAACAGAATTTGCCTGAGCTTGATGATGAATGGGCGCAGGGGGTCGAGGGTTTCGGCGACGATGAGTTCGAGACGGTGGAAGCCCTCAGGGAACGGATTCAGTCTGATCTGACGGAGCGAATCAACGCACAGGCGCGCGCGGACTACGAGGAGAATGTCCTCGACAAGTTCGCAGAGGTCGCTACGGTCACGTATCCGCCCATCGTTGTGGAGCTGGAGATTGACCGCATTCTGCAGGAACAGGATGAGCAGATGCGGGGGATGGGAATGTCCCTCGCCGCATACGTTCAGACAACAGGGCAGGACGTGGACGTGCTGCGCGACACCGTGCGGCCGCAGGCTGAGCAGCGCATACTCCGCGGGCTGCTAATCACAGACCTCGCAACGTCGGTGGGCATAGAAGCCTCGGATGAAGAGGTCGACGATGACATCGCTCAGCTGGTTGGCGCGCAGCAGGATGAGGCGACACAAGAGCAGGCCCGACAGGTATTTGAGAGCGAGGCAGCGCGTGAGACCGTGCAGCGCAGGATTGTCGCGCGTAAGACAATGGATATGCTGGTAGAAATCGCGCAAGGGGAGCGTGACGAGTCGGAGGACGCCGCCGAGACTGAGGCAGAAACCGACGCCGATGAGGATTCGGAAAACGGGGACGAGTAGCGCCTGCGGGCATCGCCCCGGTGAAACGTCAGAGGAGAGTTAGCGACATGACAACGTGGACAGGCGGAACGGGCGAGGGATTGCCGCAGGGAATCGTGCCGGCGGGGCCGCAGGGCATTGTGCCGATGGTTATTGAATCCGGTGCGCGGGGCGAGCGAGCTTTTGACATCTATTCCCTCCTGCTCAAGGAGCGGATTATCTTTCTGGGCACGCCAATCAATGATCAGATTGCCAACCTTGTCGTGGCGCAGCTGCTGTACCTGGACAGGGAGGATCCTGACAAGGACATCTCGCTGTATATCAGCAGCCCGGGCGGCGTGATCACATCCGGCCTGGCAATCTATGACACCATCCGCCTGATTCGCGCGGACGTTTCTACAATCTGCGTGGGGATGGCGGCGAGCATGGCGACAGTGCTGCTGTGCGCAGGCGCGGCCGGCAAGCGGTACGCCCTGCCAAACTCAACCATTCACATGCACCAGGCCATGGGAGGCGCGCAGGGGCAGGCGGCGGACATTGAGATTGCGGCACGGGAGATCCTGCGACTGCAGGAGATCATTCGTGGTATTCTGTCGCGACATTCCGGGCAGCCGGTGGAGAAGGTGGCGCGCGACATGGATCGCGACTACTATCTCACCGCGGATCAGGCCAAGGAATACGGCATCGTTGATGAGGTGCTCGCGGGTCCGGAGGGTGAAAGCGACGACGCAAGTGCTGCGTAACTGCCAGGAATAAAGGCTCGTGCGGGACGGGCCGGAGGTTGCCTTAGACTCGGCTGCTGGGGAGGAGTAAAGGCACGGGAATGGTTGACGAGACGAACGGTCGACGAGGCGACGGCCAGGGTGATGGGCCGCATCGCTGTTCCTTCTGCGGCAAACCTGAAGGAACGGTCAGACTTTTGGCCGGACCGGATCACAAGGCGTACATCTGTGACGAGTGTGTTCGCGTTTGCCTGCGCATCCTTGACGGAAAGCCTCGCGGAAAGGGCCGTGAGCAGCCGGCCGACGAGGGGCAGGAGCAGGAAGAAGAGCCGCAACCGATCCCCGCTCCGAAAGAGATCTATAACCTGCTGAGTGAGTTCGTCATCGGGCAGGAGCGCGCCAAGCGCGTGCTCAGCGTCGGTGTCTACAACCACTACAAGCGCAGCAGCGTCAAAAGTGAAGAGAGCCCGGACGTTGAGCTGGACAAGACGAATATCCTGCTCGTCGGGCCCACGGGGAGCGGCAAGACGCTCCTGGCGCAGACGCTGGCACGCATCCTGAACGTGCCGTTCGCTATAGCCGATGCAACGTCGCTGACGGAGGCGGGGTACGTGGGTGAGGACGTTGAGAATATCCTGCTCAGGCTGATACAGGCGGCGGACTATGACGTTTCAAAGGCACAGCGGGGCATTATCTACATTGACGAGATTGACAAGACGGCGCGTAAGAATGCCAACCCGTCCGTGACGCGGGACGTGTCCGGCGAGGGTGTGCAGCAAGCGCTGTTGAAGATTGTTGAGGGATGCACGGCGAATGTGCCGCCCCAGGGTGGACGCAAGCATCCGCAACAGGAATTCATCCAGATCGATACTCGCGGCATTCTGTTCATTTGCGGCGGAGCGTTCGAGGGGATGGATGAGATCATTGCCGCCCGCGTGAACAAGGACAAGCGGAGCATTGGGTTCGGGTCGGAGCGAATGGCGGACGATCCGGCGGAGCGCAGTCGTGTGATGGCGCAGCTCAGCCACGATGATATTCTCGCGTACGGCATGATCCCGGAATTCGTGGGACGGATGCCCCTGGCAGTTGCTCTTGATCCGTTGCAGAAGCCAGACCTCCTTGAAGTGCTGACGAAACCCAGAAACGCGCTGGTGAAGCAGTATGCGAGCCTTCTGGGGCAGGACGGCGTGACCCTGGAGTTCACGGATGAGGCGCTGGAGGCGGTGGCGGATCGGGCGTTGTCACAGAAGACGGGAGCGCGCGGGCTGCGGACGGTAGTGGAGGAAATCCTTCTGGACGTGATGTACGAGCTGCCGAGCATGGAGGGCATCACACGCTGCCTGATTACCGCCGACACCATCCACAACAAGGTTCCGCCGTTGCTGTTCAATGCACAGGGCACGACGGTTACCCTAACGCCGGAAGAAGAGAGCGCCTAGGCGTCTTTGATTGCCGCCTCGATTTCGTCGGTTATATCCAGGCCATTCGCCAATGGCTTGCCATTGGCATCTGTGACAGTTCCCTCGCGTATAGCGACGTTTTCGTCTGCCAGTAGGCGCAGGGCTTCCACAAGAGTGTGTGGTTCTCGTTGCAGGCCTTCTTGGCGGATCCTGGCGAACAGAGGGTGATTTTCACCGTGTTCTCGGCGCAGGATGTCAACGGACTGTCCCTCGATATCATCCCAGAGAGTGTTGAACTCCGGTCCGCGAATGGGGAAGCGGCACGAGGCGACCACTGGCCCCTTATCGACCTCCGCCGTCGTTAGCTGCACCATGACTCCCGTTTCAGTCGCGTCATTTCGGATGAGTTCCCAAATCACGTCCTGCCACGCGCCGACAGGCCCGCCGGGTAGCGCGGGGTGTAGATTGAGTGCAGGGTAGGCACCAACAATGTCTTCGTTGACGATGAGCATGAGGCCCGCAAAGACAAGGGCATCGACGGGTCTGACCTGAATGGCGGATAACAGGGCGGCATTGTAGTGGTCTCGCCACGCGGGATCGTTGGCGTGATGTTGGCGATAGTCCCGGATTGAGAGCGAGATAGTAGTCAGGCCGTAACTCTCTGCCTGATCGAGGAACATGTCGCTACCCTCTGCCTCACCGCGAGCTCGCGTACAGAGGACGTAGTCGATGGATGCGTTGAGCCCGCCGCTTGAGATCGCCGTCTGCGCCGCTGAAAGAAGTCCCCGAGAGCCGGGGCCGCGTCCGGTGGACAGCCAGCCGAGGCGCAGAGGTGGGCGCGATGCCGTTTCGTCGTCAGTCGCCATTGGCTAAGCGTAGCATCCGATGCCGTGTACGATAGTCGCTGGGGGGATTTCTCATGGACATTGCACAACTTCGATCACAGATACCGGCGGTGGGGCAGCAGATCTGGATGAATACGGGGTGGTCCGGGCCTTCGCCACAGTCGGTGATCGACGCCTTGAAGGGCCGCATTGACATGGAGGCGATGGAGCCCCCGGCCAGCATGCGGGTGATCGAGACGGCGCGAGAGATTCGTGAGCAGGCTCTGCAGGCCGTCGGAAGGCTGATGAACGTCTCCGAGGAAGAACTCGTCATGACGCGCAATACGACTGAAGGTCTAAATATGGTCATGAGCGGGCTGGACTGGCAGCCGGGCGATGAGATCGTTACCTGCAGCCTGGAGCATCCGTCGGTGCTTGCGCCCGCGTGGATGATTGGCCTGCGCTACGGGGTTGGTGTCCGCATCGTTGCGCTGGATCCTCACGATCCCACGGATGTCATCCTTGAGAAATTCCAGGCGGCCATGACGCCGAAGACGCGCCTGATCTTTGTCAGCCACATCCAGTATTCAACAGGAATGCGGATGCCCGCTCCCGAACTTGCGCAGATGGCACATGAGAACGGCGCGGAGATACTGCTGGACGGAGCACAGACGGCCGGGCACATCGCGCTGGACATGGTCGCGGACGACTACGACTATTATGCGATACCCGGGCAGAAATGGATGCTGGGGTTTGAGGGTGTGGGGGCGCTGTATATCCGGAGAGAACTGCTCCCGAGTGTTCACCCTGCGCACACGGGCGGACGGCACATGGAATCGCCGGTCACGGCGAACCATATTGTTCCGAACCACAACACTATGGACAAATTCCTTGGAGGATCGGGCAGCATACCATTACAGGCGGCGTTTCTTGAGGCCACCCGCTTTATTGAGCCGATAGGGGTCGGCAACATAGAGGCGCGCAACCTCCAGCTGGCCTCTCGCCTCAAGGCCCAACTGAGGGAATCCCCCCACGTGACTGTGTTGTCGCCGGAGGATGGGCCGCTGGCGTCCGGCCTGGTGTCGTTCGCCGTTGAAGGCTGGCAGCCGGACGCGCTTGACGATCATCTCTGGGAACACAACCGCATTGTTGTGCGCCACATTGAACATCCGGAAGGCGTGCGCGCCTCGTTGCACTTCTTCAACACGGAAGAGGAAGTGGATCAGCTGGCCGCGGCAGTGCGAAACCTGGCGTAGGGGGGCGACTGCTGCGGCTTATCAGGAGCGAGCTAGGCCCACTTTCTTGCTGAGCACGGTCCAGTAGGTGGCGAGGTAGATGAGAGGGGTTGTGCGCTTGCCGTGGATGGATGCGTGGCGGAGGGCGTCCATGAAATCTTCCCGGCCCTCAAATGCCGGGAGGTCCGTATAGGCGTTTCCGATTTCGCGTGCAGTGTGGGCGTCCGTGACGCCGACGGGCCGGATATTGTATTGCTCCCGGTGCTCGCGGATGAACTGCACGCCGCGCATGATGTCGTGCTTTAGAGTTGTGCGGGCGTTGAACGCCTCGATGATGTCCACGTCCGGGAGGATGTCCATCAGTGCGGGCAGGGTGATGTGCTTGCGGCGGAATCGGTCGAACGGATGGGGGATCTGTACGATGCCGCCCTGGTCCTTGATGCGCTTCACGGACTCTCTGGCTGGGAGGCCGGGAGGAATATCCTCTTGAAGGAACAGTCCGATAATCTCTCCGTCCGCCGTGTTGAGTGTTGAGCCGATGATGACCGGGAAGGGAGCGATTTCCCGGACATCGAGCGCGCCGCGGATGGAGTGGAGATCCGTGACCGCGATGATGTCGATGCCCTTACGCTGGCAGGCCCGGACAAGGGCCTCGGGAGTGAGTTGTGAATCAGGAGATGCGCGCGTGTGGACGTGGAAGTCGGCTCGCACTGTATGTGCTAGCCGGCCAATCGCAAGGCGGCAAAGGTGATAGATGATGCGACGGCAGCGGAGCCAAGGGCAGCCGTGAGCATTGTGCCGACGATCCACTTGGTGATGCGCGTTTCGAGTTGGGCGATATCCGCTCTCACTTCATGCCTCAATGCGTCGAGTCTCGCATCGAGATGAGATTCTGTAATTGCTTGCTCCGTCACCTCGCCCCCTTGCGTACGAACCGCTACGGGCTCCACTATACCACCGCGCCTTAGCCTCTCAGTGAGCGTTAGGCGCGCTCCACGTAGTCGCCAGTGCGGGTGTCGACGACAACGGCAATTCCGTTCTCGACGAACATCGGGACGGTGATAACGAGACCGGTCTCCAGCGTCGCCGGTTTGGTGCCGGCGTTGGCGGTGTCGCCTTTGAATGCGGGGGGTGTTTCAACGATCTTTAGCGTGACCGTTGTGGGCAGTTCAACGCCGATGGGCGCGTCCCGGTAGAAGACCATGTCAAGATTCATGTTCTCGATCATGTAGGGCAGGGAGTCCTCGATCTGATCACGGTCGACGGGGAACTGTTCAAAGGACTCCGTGTCCATGAAGTGGTAGAGGCCGTCCTCACTGTAGAGGAATTGGACAGAGCGGGTCTCAAGCGTGGCGCGGGTGAACCGCTCACCGGCCTGTACGGTGCGCTCGATGGTGTGGCCGCCCTTGATGTCGCGCAGTTTCATGCGGACCTGTGCGGAGCCGCGTCCAATCTTGAGGTGGTGAAAGTCGAGCAGCTGATAGAGTGTGCCGCCGATCTCAATGGTCACGCCGCGGCGCAGGTCGCCCGTCTCAATCATTCCGTGCTAACTCCCATTCTTCACGTTGATCTTTGGCGCCTTGCTTAGAGACTGGCAGCGCCCGTCCCTAAACTCAACGATGTCCTCAATGCGGACGCCGCCCCAGCCGGTGATGTAGATGCCGGGTTCCACGGTGAAGATCATTCCCTGTGTCAGCACGTCCGGCGCGCGCTGTCCGAGACGCGGGTATTCATGGATGGCTAGTCCAACGCCGTGGCCGAGCGAGTGGCCAAACTCGGGGCCGTGGCCGGCCTTCTCGATGATACTCCGCGCGAGGGAGTCCGCCTGATCGCCCGTCATGCCCTCTTCGATTGTGGCAATGGCCGTCTCCTGCGCAGTAAGGACGATGTCATAGACTCGGCGGAATTCGTCGTCATGATCCCCGATGCAGATAGTGCGGGTCATGTCCGCGTGGTACCCGTCAAAGCGGGCGCCGATGTCCATGACGATGGGAACGCCGATGTCGATGGGTTCGTCGGAGGGGCGGTGGTGCGCACGCGCTCCGTGTGGTCCTGAGGCGACAATCGACTCAAAAGCCAACGCCTCCGCGCCGCGTTCGCGCATGGCCTTCTCGATGCGCCACGCCACGTCCTTCTCGGACGCGCCCGGCTCAAGTCCGTCCCGAACCTCCACAAAAGCCTCATCGGTGATGCGGATGGCGGAGATGAGGGCTTCGCGCTCGGCTTCGTCCTTGACGGCACGAATCATTTCAATGGTGTCGTTCATGGGGACGAGTTCTTTGCCTGCCTCGCCGCAAAGCTCAGTGAGTCGCCTATGCGTTGCGACGGTGACATGTGTCTCCTCAAAACCGACGCGCTTGGCGTCGCCCATTGACGCAAGCATCTCCTTGAACCACTCACTGCCGGGCCCGGCCATGTGGACGATCTGGTATTCGGGCGATTGCGTGCCCGCCTGCTCCGTGTAGCGGGAGTCGGTGGCGAGCATTGCGCTTTCCGAGGTGATAAAGAGGGAGCCCGCGGAGCCGGTGAATCCGCTCATGTAGCGACGGTTCTCAGGTTGGGAGACCCATACGGCATCCACGCCGGAGGGGTCCATTGTCTCGCGAAGCCTGGTCAGTCGATTCGTGACACTCATGTTGTCCTCAGTCCTTGTCGAATTCGTCGATGAGATAATCCAGCGCCCAGAGGTAGGCGCGCCAGCCGAAACCGGTCATCTGTCCGCGGGCGATGGGAGCGATGACGCTGCGGCGTCGAAATTCCTCTCGCGCGTGGATGTTTGAGAGATGAACTTCCACGGTGGGCGCTCCAACGTCCTGCAGGGCGTCACGGAGACTGAGGCCGTAGTGCGTGAGCGCTCCGGGGTTGATGACGATGCCGTCAATGCCGTTGGGAATCTGAGACTGGAGAAAATCGATGATGGCCCCCTCATGATTCGACTGGAAGCAAACGCATTCTGCGCCGCGCTCCTTCACGCGTGCAGTGAAAGCTTCCTCGATCTCAGCGAGGGTGGTCGTGCCGTAGACGGCAGGGTCTCTGTAGCCGAGGCGATTCAGGTTCGGGCCGTTAATCAGTAAAACTCTCATGTTTTTTGTCGTTCACGTTCGTTGTTGAATGGCCCGTGAGTTTGTTCTTGCGCGTTCCGGCGTTGGTAGCCGATGTATTCATTCTTCGCGTTCAGTGTCAGTCAGTCAGAATAGTCGGTATTCCGCGTTCCGGCATCTGTGGTCTAACCCTCTGTGACTATTTTATCAGTCGGCAACGGTGTTTCGTTGAGATTCATTATCATCGTCGCGGTTCATGCCGGGGTGGGCACGGGCGTAGGCTTGCGCCATCTGCGCCTGGGAAACGTGGGTGTAGATTTCCGTGGTGGCGACAGAGGCATGGCCGAGCATCTCCTGCACAAGCCTTAGATCCGCGCCGCCGTCCAGCATGTGGGTGGCGAACGAATGGCGGAGGGTGTGAGGATGGATGCCCTCCGGGAGTCCCTCAATACGCGCCCACTTCTTGAGGGAAAGCTCAATGCCGCGCGTCGTCAGGCGTCCGCCACGACTATTGAGGAAGACTGCGGCGCGCGTTCTAATACCGTGGGCAAGCAGCGGGCGAGCGTCAGTGAGATACATGGCGAGGGCCTCTCGGCAGGGTTCTCCGAAGAGGGTCTCACGCTGCTTCGAGCGTTTGCCCCACACGCGGGCGACACGATTGCGGAGATCAAGGCCGGCCATATCCAGTGAGGCGATTTCCGCAACACGAAGGCCGGCTCCATAGGCCAGTTCCAGGACAGCATGATCCCGGAGTGCAAGGGCGCGCTGCAGGGCCTGCTGCCCGTCCACGGTCGATGCGTCAATCTTCTCCGCGAACCGGAGTGGCGCATGGACGAGTCTCTCGGCGTCACGTTCTGAAAGAAGGTCCGGCAGGCGGCGGCCAATCTTGGGTGAGGGCGTCTTTGTGATGGTCTCCGGATTTTCGATGACACCCTCACGGGCGAGAAAGCGCCAGAAGGAGCGGAGCGCGGAGAGGCGGCGGGAGATGGAGGAGCGGGCAGAACCGCCCATTGTGAGGTCATAGACCCATCGCTGCGCATGGTCGCGCGTGGCGTTCGGCAGTTGTTTAACACCTTCCTCAGCAAGAAATTGCAGGAAGAGGCCGACATCACCCATGTAGTTGCGGAGGGTGTAGCGAGATGCGCCGCGTTCGTATTCAAGGAACGCGGCAAAGTCGCTAAGGCGGGCCATCCATTCCTGCGGGATTGTGGCGGCGTTCGCGGGTTGTTCAGGAGCGAGGGCGTGTCTGAGTGCCATGCCACTATTTTAGACCAGGTTTGAAAATAATGGATTCTACCCCGGCGTTCACCCTGAGCTTGTCTAAGAGTGAACGACACTGTCGTGATACTATCTCGAACCTATGTATTCTGATGCCATGATGGCACATCAAAAGCTCAGTCACCTCGCCGGTGACATTGTTCCACGCCTTTGCTTACTGGCGCTGGCCCTAGGTCTCCTCATGTTCCTGGTTTCTGCCGTCGCGTGTGCGAACGAAACAGTTTCATCCGATCCGCCGACCGCCACACCAGAATCACCGTCTCCGGAGCGAACAGTTCCGTCCGATCCGCCGACCGCCACACCGGGATCATCGTCTCCGGAGCAAACAGCTCCGTCCGATTCACCAACCGCCACGCCGGAATCACCGTCTCCGGAGCAGACGGCTCCATCCGATCCACCGACCGCCACACCGGGATCTTCGTCTCCGGAGCAAACAGTTGCATCCGATCCATCAACTGCCACACCTGGATCGTCAGTTTCAACGGATGTCTGCGAGAGCACATTGGCAGCGCTGAACACGGAGTTGGCAGGACCCACTGCTACGCCAGTCCCTCATTCCCACGGAGACCCCGCTTGGCGTATCCCCGCGTCCATTGAATTACAAATATTCAGGTCTACGCGAATTGTTGAAGCGACTCTCTCATCCGTTACGGCGACAACCGAAACAATTGACAACGGCCCCGGAGTAGCGTGCACGTACCGCGCCATACATGAGTTGAGGTTTACTGTTCTGGAAGACCTTCTGGGTTCAGGTTCCAAGAACGTGCTCGTCGTCGTTCGAGAGAAACACGCATACCTCACGCGTGGAGATGTTGGTTCCATGGGCGCGGATGCTCAGGGCAATGCCAACTGGCGTATGCAAGACCGCATAACCACCTGGGATGATCGAAGAGCAATTCTCTTTCTTAGAAACCTCTCAAAGCCCTATACATCTTCATCAGCGACTGCGATTTCGGGCGAGGATGCGATGGACTTTAACAGGGACAATTATCATCAAACGGTTTGGGATTATTCAATTGATACAGTGAGCCGCGCATGGCTCCCCGCGGAGGAGCCTATTGACGGTAGCAACGAAGTGGAACCGGCTGACCCGACAGCCCGGTTCATTACGGATTTGTCCGTTTCACCGCATGAAACGATCACAAAATCTGAATTAATAACGTGTGTGACACGGCTTAACCTTGGACTGCCCTGGACACAATGGAATCTGCCTGAATCCTGTACCCGCTTTGGAGGGGATTAGGCGCCATGAGAATTAGCGGACGAAACAGTCCAACAACCTTAATTCTCTCCCTGAGGGAGAGGGCGCTCATGGATGGTTAGACCTCGACGAGTTGGGGTTCTGTTTGGGGCTGCTCGGCGGTGAGTTCTTCGCGGGAGCCTTGCCAGCCGCATTCCTTGTCGTTGCACGTGGCATCGGTTCGACTCTTGGCAACGACGAGGCCGCCGCAGTCAGGGCAGGGCTGGGGCAACGGTTCCTGGTTGGTGAGGAAGTTGCAATTGGGGTAGTTGGAGCAGCCGTAGAAGGGTCGGCGAGACTTGCGTGACGATCGTTGCACGAGTTCGCCGCCGCAGTCCGGGCAATTGGCGCCTGTGCTTTTCTGGATGCGCTTCATGCCGCGGCATTCAGGGAATCGCGAACATGAAAGGAACGGGCCGTAGCGGCCGCGCTTGATGACCATGTTCGCGTCGCACTCCGGGCACTCCTCGTCGGTTTCCTCGTCGATGTTGCGGACGCGCTCGATCTTCTCCTGCGCCGTGTCGATTCGTTCGTTGAACGGTCCGTAGAAATCACGCAATACGGGAACCCATTCCCGCTCTCCACGGGCAACGTCGTCGAGTTCCTCCTCGATGCGTGACGTGAAGTCCAGGCTGGACACTTGCGGGAAATACTCGGACAGGAGGCCCGACACCGCCGTGCCGAGTTTGAGAGGTCGGAAGCGGTTATCCGCCTTGTCCACGTACCCGCGATCCTGAATGGTGCTGAGGATGGCGGCGTAGGTGCTTGGACGTCCGATTCCTCGCTCTTCCAACGCCCTGATCAACGTGGCCTCCGTAAAGCGAGGCGGGGGCTGGGTGAAGCGCTGGGTGCCCGCGACGTCTCGCAGGTCAAGCGATTGTCCCTCACGAAAATCAGGGAGGACGCGTCCCTCATCGGAGTCGGCGTCCGGCTCATCGAGCCCCTCTCTATAGACTGCGAGGTAGCCCGCAAAGGTCATGATTGAACCGCTGACGCGAAGGGTATGGCTCACGCCGGACGGCGCGCCGGATGCGGTGATATCCACCGTTGTCTGGTCAAAGGTTGCGTCCGCCATTTGGGATGCCAGCGCGCGCTGCCAGATCAACTGGTAGAGGTTGAACTGCTCTCGGTTCAGGGAGTTTCGCAGCGACTCCGGGTCGCGCATGAAGGACGTGGGGCGAATGGCCTCATGGGCCTCCTGCGCTCCCTTGACGCGGCGCGAGAAGGACCTGGGAGACGCGGGGACGTGGTCCTTGCCGTAGCGATTGGCAATGACGGTTCGCGCCTCCTGCACCGCCTCGTTCGCCATGTTGGTTGAGTCGGTCCGCATGTAGGTGATAAGGCCGACGGGGCCCTCATTGCCGATGGGCAGGCCCTCATAGAGCTGTTGCGCGATGGTCATCGTCCGGCGGGCGGTGAACCGCAGCTTGCGGAACGCCTCCTGCTGGAGCGTAGAGGTAATGAACGGCGGGCCGGGGCGACGCTTGGTTTCACGACGGGTGACAGACGCAACCTGATACGAGCTTGCGCGCAGGTCTGCCAGAATCCTGTCTGCCGTCTCCTCATTCGGGATGGTGGCAGCACGGCTTGCGCCCAGCTCCGCCCGGTATCGCGCAGAAAAATCTTCTGTTTGCGCCGCCTGCGTTGCGAGGTCGGCGTCGATTTCCCAATACTCCTGCGGCACGAACGCGTCGATCTCCGCTTCGCGTTCAACGACGAGGCGAAGGGCGGCAGATTGCACGCGTCCGGCGGACAGGCCCTTGCGCACCTTGCTCCAGAGAACCGGGCTGAGGCGATACCCGACAAGGCGGTCAAGGACGCGTCTGGCCTGGTAGGCGTTGACGAGATCGACATCGATGTCGCGCGGCTCGTCAAAGGCACGACGGACGGCGTTCTCCGTCACCTCATGGAAGACAACACGCCGCATCCGTTCCTGTGGGATGCCCGCGGCCTCCATCAAGTGCCATGAGATGGCCTCTCCCTCACGGTCAGGGTCTGTTGCCAGGTAGACGATGTCCGCGGCGCTTGCAGCGGCCTTGATTTCCTTGACGACGGAGGACTTGTCACGCGGCACCACGTAGTCCGGGGCGAAATCGCGCTCGACGTCTATGGCCAACTTGCTCTTGGGCAGATCGCGGACGTGACCGATAGACGCAAGAACGTTGTACCCGTTACCAAGGATGCGCGAAAGCGTTCGCGCCTTGGCGGGAGACTCCACAATGACGACATCAGCGCCGGGTGCCGCATTGGACCGGGATGCTGTGCTGGTTCGCCGTGCCGTTGATGATCGACCACTTGCCCGGCCATTGCTTGACGCAGGGGCCTTCTTTGTCTTGCGCGTGGTCGTCGACTTCTTTCGTCCGGTTGTCATTCGATGTTTGCCTCTTCAGGTGATCTGATTTTCGGTGGTCCTTGCCTCGGTCTGTTCCCCGCCGCTTCTGATTCCTCTCTGAGATTCGTAAATCGCATGAGCCTCTCGTGTCAAGACGTAATGCATACCGCCAACCTGTCTGACGAGGTCATTTAGTTCCAGCATAGTCAAGGTACTGGACACTTCAGGCATCGACATTCCGGAGGCGCGATAGATCTCATCGATGTGGACGGGAGACCGGCTGAGAACCCTGAGAACGGCGGCCTGCTCTTCGTCAACCGGCTCCGAAGTTGAGGGGAGATTGAGCTGCCGATCCTCCTGCGACAGGTTGAGTTCCTGCAGGATGTCCTCCGTGGTAAGCACGAGCTTGGCCTCGCCGTTCTGAATGAGGAGGTTGGGGCCGCGACTCCGCTCGCTGAGGGCGCTGCCCGGCACAGCAAAGACCTCCCGGTTCTGTTCAAGGGCCTGGCGTGCCGTGATCAGCGCGCCGCTCTTCTCATTGCCCTCGATGACAAGACAACCAAGGCTGATGCCGCTCATGATGCGGTTGCGGCGCGGAAAATTCTCTTTCATTGGGGGCGTGCCGATTGGATAGTCGCTGATTAGAGCGCCATTCTCCACGATCTCTGCCGCCATCTTGCGATTCTGTGCGGGATAGATAATGTCAACGCCGCTGCCGAGGACGGCAACTGTCCTGCCCCGGTTCTGCAGGGTGGCGTAGTGAGCCGTTGAATCTATACCGGCAGCGAGCCCGCTGGCGATTGTGAGCCCTGCCTGCACGAGGTCTTGGACAAACTCTCGGGTGACCTGCCGTCCGTACGGAGTGGCCTTGCGGGTTCCGACAACGGCTAGCGAAAGGTCATCCTCCGGCTTGAGTTCTCCCTTCACGTACAGAACGGGCGGCATGTCATGGATCTGGCGGAGGCGGGCAGGGTATCGCTCATCATGCCAGGTATACGCGCTAACGCGGTGACGATGCAGCCTCTCAAGCTCGTCCCCGGGGTCGATTTCGGCACGAGTCGAAAGGATTTCCTGCACCGTACGCCCGTCAAGACGCGTGGCGCGGAGTTCCGATTCTGATGCGTGCCAGGCGTCTTTCATAGTGGGGAAATGCGACTCGAGATGTCCAAATCTGACCCGGCCGAGCCTGCTGACGCGCTGAAACGCTATCCAATATGGGAGATCGTCATTCACGATTCAAACCTATCGATTTCGGTGTTATCGGTCAAGGATTCTTAAAGTTCGCGATCAATGTTGGCGGGCCTGAGAAGTTTGCGAAGCACGTTCCTGCGGGGCGTACGGTGAGGGATTGTCTTGGTTCGCGATCAATGTTGGCGGGCCTGAGAAGTTTGCGAAGCACGTTCCTGCGGGGCGTACGGTGAGGGATTGTCTTGGTTCGCGACCAATGTTGGCGGGCCTGTGAAGTTTGCGATGCGCGTTCTTGTGGGGGCGGCCGGGGAGTCTCTGGAGTCTTCGCTGCGCTCAGATGACGGGAGTAGGGTACAGAGGACAGGCATGGAGATCAGGACGAGGGGGCGCGGGGTGAAAGGAAGTGGCGGAGAGAGCGGGATTCGAACCCGCGAGGGCCCGGTAAGACCCTACACGCTTTCCAGGCGTGCCTGTTCGGCCACTCCAGCACCTCTCCGTCTTGTGATGGCGGAGAGGGTGGGATTCGAACCCACGGTACCCGTGAAGATACTCCGCTTTTCGAGAGCGACGCCTTAAACCGCTCGGCCACCTCTCCGTTGGGGACTCTCCGATGGTCATTATACGCAGGACAGGCGAAAACTGTGGTGGCAATTGAATGAGTAATGAAGTCTGGATAGCGCGACAATCCAGGTGGTAAAGGGCTTTTTGAGGGCGGTTCACCTTGACAGTTCCCTATCTGAGCCAATATGATTAAGTGTCTTTCAGCCGTTTGGCGCGCGTATTTCGGCCAATGTACACAGCGTCGGACGGGGTTAGGCAGGAGGGAGCAGCGCGTGTTTACAGGGAAAGCATTTTGGATGCCCCTTGTTCTGATTACCGCATTTATTCTTGTACTGGCGGCATGCACGGGTCCGCAAGGATTGGATGGAGAGCGAGGTCCCGCGGGCCCCGCAGGAGCACCCGGCTCTGACGGTATTGACGGTCAGCCGGGACCTCCCGGGCAGGCGGGAGATCCCGGGGCGGCCGGTGAGCCAGGAGAGCCCGGCGCGGCCGGACCGGGAGCCATCAATCCGGAAGCCAATATCAATACTCTCGATGCGAACGTCATCCTCGTCCCGGGAACGACACGGGTGACTTTCAGGCTGTCCGGGTTCCCGCGACGGGATGATGTGTCGCTGTACATTCGCGAAGCGGGTGGCGCAGGAAGCGACTATCAAATGGGAACAGCCCAGGTGAATTCATCTGGCGCGCTTGAGATGGTTGTTGGCACGGATCTGTTGCCCGCTATCCCTGAAGATCTGCCGCCTGGCGTGTGGACAGTTATCGCAGTGGGCAGTCGTACGCCGGAGGGGGCGTCCGGACCCGCGTCTGCGAGCACAGCAATCCGGGTGTATGGCCCGGGTGAGGCTCCGGCTCTGGGCGGCAAGTAGCCGACATCTGACAACCGACAATATCAGTCACGATTGACGGGGGCGCCCATGGGTGCCCCCGTATTCGTTTTGGCTGCTTTGTTTCTTCGCTCAGGCCCTTCAACATGCTCAGGTGAGCGGGGCGGTTATGCGGAGGCGGCGGTGGGCGTATGGTCTTCGGTGTCGGTTTCGGCAGGTGACTCCCCATGGAGGAGTCGTACTTGCCGGACGCGCCGACCGGTGGTGGACAGGATGGTCATCGTCATACCGTTGTCGCTGACGGTCTCGCCGGGGTGGGGTATGCGTCCCAACGCGTAGAGGATGAGCCCGCCGACGGTATCAACGCCCTCTGCGTGCAGTTCCACGTTGAACATTTCGTTGATGTATTTGAGAGGCGCGCGCGCGTCGACGATGGCCTCCTGCTCGTTCACCCGTCGAACCAGTGGTTCACTGGCGGTGAACTCGTCATCGATGTCTCCAACAATCTCTTCCAGCAGGTCTTCATTGGTGACCAGGCCAACGAGGCTGCCGTATTCGTCGACGACAAGGGCGATATGAACGCGGCGTGACTGGAACTCGCGCAAGAGGTCGCCGACGCGCTTGGTTTCCGGAACGTGTAGCGGAGGACGGATGATGTCTTCAAGCGTTGAATCTCCGTCCTTGTTCTGGAACGCGGCGAGCAGATCCTTGGCATAGACGATGCCGATCGTATCGTCGAGACTGCCGCGGTACAGCGGCAGGCGGCTGAATCCCTCCTGCATGACAATCTGCACCGCGTCTTCCAGTGACGAGCCGGCTTCAATGCCAACGACATCCGGTCGCGGAACCATCACTTCACGAACCGCCAGCGACTCCAACCGAACAAGGCCGCGCATGACGTTTCGCTCCCACTCCTCGTCCAGAGTGACGGCAGCGTCCGTGCCGTTTGGATGGTCGCTGTTGCCGTTGCGTTGATCAGAGCGTTCTACGGGTGTGGTATCTGCCCCTTTCTGCCCCAGGGCGCGGGCGAGCGGGCGGAACAGGGCGCGGAGGAATGAAGCTGGCATGGAAAGGACGGCGTTGACGAATGCGGCGAACGGGGCGGAAACGAGGGCGAGACGACCGGCGTCATGGCCGCCCCACACACGCCCGGCGGCCTGCGCCAGTATTACCCCCGCGATGGTGAGCACGATTCCGAGCAGAACCTCCAAAGAGGGCCAGGGGCTGTACGTCAAGACGAGGGCAAAGCTGATAATGGCAAATAGAACCGTCGCTGTCGAGCGGATCATAAGGGCGGCCATTGCCAAAGAATCGTGAGATTCCTGCAGCTGGGCGAGGCGGCGCGCGCCCGGTCGTCGACGTTGAACCAGCCGCTCCAGCCGCTCCCCCCGTGTTTGGAAGAAAGCGTCTTCAAGCGCCACAACCAGCGTCAGTAGAATCAGGGCCAGCGGATACGCCGGCAAAAGAAGGGCGGACACTGGTGTCTATGCCCCGGTGACGTTAGTCATGCGTCGACCCGGCGCAATTTGTGTGTGCCCCGTACTTGGGGGCTCTAAATCGGTTGCCATATCTGAACGACGCCATGCTAGGGGGCAAAGGGATGTCCTGTCAAGATGCCTCAGCAGCATTTTCAACGTTGCGAAACGTCCGGCGGTGAATCAGAGAGGGGCCGATCTTTCGCAATGCTTCAAGATGTTTGGCGGTCCCATAACCCTTGTTGACTGCCAGCCCGTAGCCGGGGTGTTGGTTGTCCAGTCGTCGCATGACCTCGTCGCGGGAAACCTTCGCGATGATGGAGGCTGCCGACACCGAGAGGGAGACCTGGTCGCCACGGGTAAGCGCCATCTGTTGAATACCATCAGAAATGGGCAACGCCGAGCCGTCCACGAGGACGCCGTCCACGCGGCTGCCGAGCGCGCTCAGAGCGGCCAGCATCGCCTCACGGGTTGCGACGGCGATGCCCTCGGCATCAATACGGCTTGCCGGCGTCATGGCGAGACCAACGGCTGCGTCCTGCAGAATGAGCTTGGCCAGGCGTTCTCGCTCGGGCGCGCTGAGTTTCTTCGAATCATCAACGTCATCGAACCATGCCAGCGGCTGTGCCGGGAGGATGACGGCGGCTGCCGCGACGGGACCTGCCAGCGCGCCACGCCCTGCCTCATCAATGCCGGCGATTGTGCGAGCGCCTTTCAAGAGCAACTCACGCTCGTAGGAGAGGCCGGGACGCGTGACGGGGGGGACGATGGGACGACGTGACGAAGCAACGTCGCCGTCCGGAGAATCAGTTTTCAGCAGGAACCTCTCTTGAGGCTGTGAGAACTTCCCTGATGTGGTTGATTGCGCCGGCGTGCAGGTTGGCGTGGGTGGTCAGCGTGATGAGATAGCGGATGCGCCGCATGCCGCTGTCCGTCTCAATATCCAGACCCTCCGGCCCGAGTTCCTCGATGGTGCGCAGGACGGCCTGGAACGTGAGCCCCAGGTATTCCAGAAGAGCCTTCTTTGGCGGCTCCTGGAAGTGGGCGCGCTGTGTTGCGGTGTACGCCTGCCCCGTGTCTTCAAGGGGCAGACCGAACTCCCGCGCATAGCCGTGCGTCTCATTGATTTCAGGGCGGTTGAGGATCTGCTTGTGGAGCAGGGCGTCCTGCACGCGGGCGACGTGCCAGAGGTAGTAGGCAGCGGACGGCGTCTCCGGGAACGGCCGCCAGGCCATGTCCTCCTCGGACATCGTCTCGACGGCCTGTGTCAGGGTGCGCTGGCAGGCCTGGAAAACGCCTGCAAGGGCATCGCCGGACGGATACCCGTTCTGCACGTGAGCGGTATCCCCGCGATTGAGAAGGTCGCGCAACCCATGTGACAAGGCAATGATGGACATTCTTACCTCTTGTACCTGCTATCCCGAGCTTGATTTTACACCGCTTGGGCGGCTAGTGGGGAGTCGTGCGGAGTCTCGGTGGCTATTGCGCGCTCGATTACACCTCCGCCCAGCATTCGACCGTCATCGTAGAGAACGACAGCCTGCCCGGGCGTCACCGCACGCTGCGGATCGTTGAACTCAAGGGTGAAACCGTCGCCGTCCGTGTCCGGGATCAGGAGGGCGGGCGCTTCGGGAGACTTGTAGCGCACCTTGGCGGACACCCGCATTGGCGTGCCGGCGGGGGCGACTCCGTCGATGAACGCTGCCTGCGCCGCGCGCAGCCCGCTTGCGAGGAGGTGATCCTCCGGGCCGATGACGATGGTGTTCTCCGTCGTATCGATGTCGATAACGTACATTCGGCGTCCTGTGGGGGACGGCGGGAGGCCCTTGCGCTGCCCGACCGTGTAGCCCGCGGTTCCCATGTGAGAGCCGACATGCTTGCCGTCAACGTCAAGGATGGGGCCGGGGGTGAGCGCCATGTGCTCTGAGAGAAATGCGCGGTAATCGCCGGACGGAACAAAGCAGATTTCCTGGCTGTCCGGCTTGTCCGCCACGGGCAGCTCAAGCTCATGGGCAATGTGCCGCACGTCCTGCTTTGGCAGCTCGCCGATGGGGAACAGGGAGCGCCGTAGTTCTTCCTGTCCGAGCCCGTAGAGGACATAGGTCTGGTCCTTGGAGGCGTCGATGGCCTTGTGAAGCTCAATGCGGCCGTCCGCGGCCTCGCGTCGTATTACATAGTGGCCGGTGGCGATCCTGTCAGCCTCCAACGCGAGCGCCCGCTGCAGGAAGAACGCGAACTTGATCTTGTCGTTGCAGGCGATGCAGGGGTGGGGGGTGCGGCCGTTCTTGTACTCACGGATGAAGTACTCGATGACGTGCTTGCGGAACTCCTCCTCCATATTGAGGACATAGTGAGGCATATCGAGCTTCTGGCAGACGCGCTTGGCGTCGAAGACATCCTCCACGGAGCAGCAGGCGCGGTTGTGGCGTGACGCGCCTTCAACGTCATCGCTCCAGAGGCGCATTGTGACGCCGATGACGTCATAACCCTGCTCCTTTAGGAGGTAGGCCGCGACGGAGGAATCGACTCCGCCGCTCATGGCGACAATGACTCTTTCGGAAGTACTCATGGCTCTTTCTACGATACGGAGTTGGTGAATTCGACGCAAAGTTTTCTCAGGTTCGCGATCAAGTGTGGCTGGCCTGTTGAGTTGGCATGCCGCGTTCGGGCATGGGCGATGTCATACGGTTCAATGCTCAACCGGCGAGGCCGAGGACGGCAACGGCAATGATGGCCAGAGCCAGGCCGCCGCCCTTGCTCCAATTCATCTCCTCGCGCAGGAACACGACTGCCAGGATGGCCGTGATGACGAAGCTCATCTGCACGATGGGGTAGCTGATGCTGGCGTCGCCGATACGCAGAGACTCGAAGAGCAGAACGGCCCACGTGACCTGTAATACCGCGATGCCTGGGGCGAAGTTTACGACGGTGCGGGTAATGCCGAAGTTGCGCCTTCTCAGCAGTGTGATAATGGCGGCCTGCTGGAAACCGACGGTCTGGGTGAGAACTATGGGGACCGCGCCGATTTCGCCCGTATCCAGGCCGGCTTTGGCGACCAGGCCCGCGATGCCAAAGAATCCGGACGCCGCCAGCGCAAAGAGGATTGACCGGATATCGGACCGGATTGTCGTGATCTGTGTGATGTTCAAAAGGACCAGGACTGCGAGAATGGCGAGCACGATGCCGCCAAACTTCAGTGGGTCGGCCGACTCGCCGAGAATGATGATTGCTCCGAGCGCCGTCACAACGAAGTTGAGCCTAAAGATGGGCGCGTTGACGCTCGCGTCTCCGGTGCGGAGGCTCGCGACGAAGAGCGTCAACCCCAGGTAGCCGAGCACGCCGGCGGGCAGGCCGTACAGCCACGCGATGCTGCGGATGGGGCCCACCGGGCCGTCGACACCGAATGCAACCCAGCTCACAATGGCCACCGACCAGATGATGATCGTGAAGACGGTGGACTGCCAGAAGATGAAGTTAGGGGCCTCTATGCCGCGCTGTTGTGCGATGCGGTAGAGGAGATCGGCAATCGCTCCGATGAGGAGGGCGATGACGGCCAGGGTGACGGACAGGGAGTCCATCAGCGGGACTCCCGGGACTGGCGCGCGTTGTTGGGTTGGGCGGTGTGGCGTAGTATGGCGTCATGACGGAACAGGCCACATCCACCGACGCCGATCCCGGCGCTGACGGCATCACTCTTGCGCGAAAAGCCGTTGAAATAGCAGAGGACCGGCAGGCCAGCGACATCCTCCTGCTCGACGTGCGGAATATCTGCGGTTACGCAGACGCCTTTGTGCTGATGACCGTGGAGTCCAGGCGGCAGGGTCAAGCGATCCGGGAGGCGATGCATAAGGGGTTGAAGGAGTCCGGGCAGGCGGTGTTGCGAACGGAGGGCGACGCGGAGGCCGGCTGGCTCCTGATGGACTTCAACGACGTGATCGTCCACATCTTTGCCGGGGAGCAACGCGAGCTCTATGGGCTGGAGCAGCTGTGGCGCAGCGCCGTGCCGCTGGTCAGGATTCAATGAGCCACTGCTCCGTGGCTTGCTGATAGTCGATTAGCTCAGACTCATCGAACCAGAGCGCAACTTCGCGCGCGGCAGATTCCGTGCCGTCCGAGCCATGCACCAGGTTTAGCCCGACTGACAAGCCAAGATCGGCGCGAATGCTGCCGGGGGCGGCCTTGCCGGGATCCGTCGCGCCCATGGTCTGACGTGCAAGCTCGATGGCTCGCTCTCCCTCCAGCACCATGGCCAGCAGGGGCGACGACGTGATGAAGTCCAGCAGTCCGGGAAGGAATGGCTTGCCGACGTGTTCGGCATAGTGCTGCTCCGCCAACGCGCGTTCAACCCGCATCAGCTTTGCGCCGACGATCTTGAGGCCGCGCTTTTCGAAACGTCCGAGGATTTCGCCCGACAGGCCGCGCTGAACGGCATCCGGTTTGATCAGGATGAGGGTACGTTCTGCTGCCATACTCTGTTTGTGTCTCCTATGCGGTGTGATCAGGGAGATTAATGCTTCATTAGACTAGCAGACACGTGGATGGCAGTGTCTCCAAGCTGTCATTCTGAACGGAGCATAGCGGAGTGAAGAATCCAAAATCAGCGTTGCGCAGCGCAATGGAGACTTTAGATTCTTCGCTGCGCTCAGAATGACAATGGTATGTGTGTTGACATGTATTGCTGGGTCAAATACTTTTGGTAAGTGAAAGTATTGGAAACGAGTGGACATTCGGCTGTGCAAGAACGATCCACAAGTGGTGTTACCACACCTGATGAGCCGGCGAGCGCCGCCAACCAGACAACACAGCGCCTGATCGGCGACATCGAATACATCCTGCGCCTGCTCAGGCCGTCCGTCCATGACGATTGGTTCACGGTGGAACTCACGATGCCGCAGCTGCGGGCGCTTTTTGCACTCCGCAGACACGGCGACTCCCGAATGGGAATTGTGGCCAACCAGCTTGGCACCTCACTTTCAACCGCGACGGGAGTTATTGACCGCCTTGTGGAGCGCGGCTTGGTGGAGCGCTGGCAGGATCCCACAGACCGCCGCTCCAACGTATGCCACCTGACGCCGGAAGGTGTGGACCTCGCCGAGCGGCTGCTGACGTTGCGCCGCCGCGAGTGGGGGGAGCGCCTTAACGGCCTGACCGATGAAGAGGCAAGGGAAGCCCAGCGCGGTCTCACGATCCTGTTGGAGGGGCTGGAACGCCTGGGACAAATCGAAGCCGCCGCTTCCGAGAATGAGGAGGCGCGCCCATCATGATGGGTGGAGGGCCGGAGGGCGGCCCGGGCGGAATGCGCGGCGGTCCCGGTATGCGGCAGGGGCCCGGCCCGGTTACTGAGCGCAGGAGTGTCGGATTCCGCGCCATCGCTTCTCTGACCGTACCGGCCTACCGCCTCTATTTCCTGTTTGTTCTCGGCCAAATGGGCGCGATGAACATGCAGATGATGGCTCGTTCCTGGTACGTCTACGAGTTGTCAAAGACCCCGGGCACGAACGACGGCAGCGTGATGATGCTGGGGGCCGTGGCGCTGGCGAATGGTCTGCCGATGTTGACTCTTTCGCTGTTCGGCGGGGTGCTTGCCGATCGCATCCCGAAGAAGCAAGTGCTCATCGTCGGTCAGATTATGTCGACGATAATCACGGTGGGCGTTGCAATGTCCATCACGCTTGGTTCAATCACCGTATGGCACCTGCTGATTGCGTCGTTCCTGCAGGGAATCGTGATGGCCCTCATGATGCCTGCGCGGCAGGCAATCATCCCCGAGCTGGTGGGCGCAAATATGATTACCAACGCGGTGGCGCTAAACGGCGCGGCGATGAACCTGCTGCGACTGATGGGCCCGGCGCTGGCGGGTTTCCTGATTGCTCTATGGGACATCGAGGGCGTGTACTACATCATGGCGTTGCTGTACGGCTCCGGCGTCTTCATCCTGATGGGTGTTCCTCTGACCGGCGCGGTAGCGCTGCGCGGCTCTGGCATGTTGAAGCAGGTGGGGGAAGGTCTCTCGTATGTAAGGCACAATTCCCCGGTCCTGATGCTGCTGATCTTCTCGCTGTTCTCGTTTGTATTGTCGATGCCGTACATGTTCCTGCTTCCCGCGTTCACGGACACAATCCTGACGGTCGACCCGTCACGGCTCACGTTCTTTACGTCGCTGCCCTTGGTGGGCACGCTGTTTGACACGCTGGATGAATCCTCGGCGCGACAGGGATTGCTCATCAGCATTTCCGGCATCGGCGCGCTCATCGGTTCCATCTTCGTTGCCACGATGGAGGACAAGAAACGCGGTCTGTGGCTGCTGATAAGCATGTTCGTGATGGCGGCGTCACTGATCGTTTTCAGTTTCACGAACTCGTATCTCATCGCATTCATCGTGTTCATCCCGCTGGGGTTTGCGCAGGCAGGCCGGATGGCGCTCAGCAACACGCTTGCACAGGTGTACTCGGACGATGAGCACCGCGGCCGCGTGATGAGCATCTACATGCTCAACTGGGCGATGACGAATTTCGGCGTTTTCTTCGTCGGTGTTCTGGCCGATGTTGTTGGGACGCAGGGCGGGTTCTCCGGCGCCCAGCTGGCCGTGGGCGGCTCAGCCATCCTTCTTCTCGCGGTGACGACCTTCTTCACATTCTTCGTGAGGAAAGTCCGGGAAATGGACTAAATCGGACTCCGCAAGGTGCGCCGCCGCAATACAGGTACGGATACCGAGCAGGGGACGAGCGCGCCCGACGAACCTCTGGAAGGTCAACGCACTCCCAGGGGCCGCTCCTCGCTGAGGGAGGCCGTCTCGGCATTCGAAGTCCGCGATTATCGCATCCTGTGGGCCGGCGTGAGCATGCACGCCCTCACGCTGTGGATGGAGATTGTGGCGCGCAGCTGGCTGGTCTGGGAGATAACCGGGGACCCCGTCGCCGTCGGCTGGGTCAATTTCTGGCGAACGATACCCATACTGTTCCTCGCGATTCCGGCGGGCGTACTGGCTGACCGAGTCAACCGCAAGACCATCCTGGTGGTCACACAGGTGGGCATCCTGGTCATCTACGTCGTGCTCCTGCTGCTCTTGTTGGAGGATCAACTGGAGTTGTGGCACGCATACGCGCTGTTTGCAGCACGAGGAGCGATGATTGCCTTCAATCAGCCCGGGCGGCAGGCGCTTATCCCGGCGATCGTGGGAAGGGAGCGCGTTGCGAACGCCGTTGCCCTGCAGCAGTTCTCACTCAACGGAACGCGGATAGTCGCCCCGCTTTTGACCGGCATTCTCATTGCGGTTTCGGGCTTTGAGATGGTGTTCATCATCATCATCCTGCTGGAGTTCGCAATCATCGCTGCGTGGCTGTGGATGAAGACATATCCGCTGATGCAGCGTGGCGTGGAAAGCATGGGCGTTTCGGGCGCGCTGCGGGACACGTGGGAAGGACTCCAATACGTCCGCCAGCACGTCAACATTTTCCTGTTGCTGTTGCTGGGCCTGCTGTCGTTGATGTTCCTGCAGCCGTTCATGGTCCTGCTGCCGGAGGTGGCGGACGAACGATTCGCGCCTAACGCCGATTGGCTGTTGACGATTGCAGACGCGTTCAATCTCAACCAGAACACGGGGGCGACGCTGTTCGGCGGCTTGCTGACGTTCATGGGGATCGGGTCGATTATCGGACCGACGATTCTCGCCTACCTCGGCAACGTGCGGAACAAGGGCATGTTGATTGTGGTCACGATGGCGCTGAGCGGCGTGATCCTCTCGGCGCTTGGCGCCGCGCCGTGGCTCATCCTCGCACTGGCGCTCATGGTCTTGTTGGGCTTGCTGGATTCCAGCCAGCGTGTGCTGACGAACGGGATGCTGCTCACGCAGACGGAGAGCGCGTTTCACGGCCGCATCATCAGTTTGTACCTGCTCGACCGTGGCTTCGTGCCCATCGGTAGTCTTGTGGCCGGATACATGGGGTCTGCATACGGGGCAGGCTGGGCGCTAGCCATTCTTGGGGTCGCGCTGACGGTATCTGTGGTCATCGTGGCGGCAATCAGACCAAGATTCTTGCGGGCAGGATAGGGACATATGATCCCTCACGCGTCATTCTGGCCGTACGGCCAGAATCTGGATCTCCATTTCGCAACCATTCATGACCCATGCGCTACGCTATCTGTATGGAGACGCATGAATGGAGCGGCGTTTCACGCTCCGCGGGCGAAACAAAAGAGATTGGGCGGGCAATCGGCGGAGTTGTTGAAGCCGGGACTCTTGTGTTGCTCATCGGGCAGCTTGGCGCGGGCAAGACGACGCTGACCCAGGGTCTTGCCGACGGGTTGGGCGTGACGGCTTACACGAAGAGCCCCTCGTTCGTGCTCGTGAACGAATACCAGGGCCGCCTGCCCCTCTTCCACATGGACCTGTATCGCATCGACGATCCGGCTGAGGCATGGGAACTAGGGCTCGACGACTATTTGGGGAGAGACGGCGTGCTGGCGGTGGAGTGGGCGGATCGCGCAACATCGATTTTCCCGGATGATCGGCTGGAGATTCGGATCGATTACGTGTCAGATTCAGAACGACAGTTGTCGGTGACAGCGAGCGGGCCGCTGTCTGGGCAGGCCCTGAGCGGGCTGCCGGAAGGCGTTGGGGCGACGGAATGATAATTGCCATCGATACCGCCACTGAGACGGCAAGCGTTGCGATTGCCCATCCGGAGGGCGGAATCGCGGCGGAACTGACGTGGCGCGCGGGACGCAATCACACGATGCACGTGCATCCGACGCTGCGCCACGTGATGATGCTGGCGGGAATTACGAAGGACGACCTGACCGGTGTTGTTGCAACGCGCGGGCCGGGGAGTTTTACCGGGATTCGGATTGGCCTTGCCACGGCGAAAGGCCTCTCGCAGGGGCTTGATGTGCCGATTGTCGGCGTTGGGACACTGGCCACCGCGGCATATGGCGCCGTTCATCTTGGTCGTACGGTGTGGTCGGTGGTCAATGCGGGGCGAGGGCAGTATGCTGCGGCGGCCTATACAGCCTCAGATGACGGCGGAGTGGCACAGCTTGTTGAAGAGGCAATCCTCTCGCCGGAGGAGTTGGTTGCGCGGATGGCTGAGCGCGGTGAGGACTGCGTGCTGACCGGGGAGTTCGACGAAGAATTGGCGGAGAGGGCACAGGATGGGCTCGGGAGCGCGCTGACGATCGCTCCGGATGTCGTTCGGACACGGACGGCGGCCAACGCGGCACGGCTGGGTCTGCTGCGACTACAGCGCGGCGACGTTGACGATGTTGCGACGCTGGAGCCGCTGTACCTCAGGCCGCCGGCGGCCGTGGAACGCGCGGAGGCGCAGGCTGCGGCTACTCAGTAGGCCTGTGGCGATTACGTTCCTCGTCACGGAGTCGCTTGCGCCGGCCAAGGCGGGACATCACCACCAGGATGGCAATGATGGCGATGATGAATCCAAAGCTGATAATCTCGTCGGCCCATCCACCCGCTCCGGTCAAGGCATGAGCAGGTATTGCGAGGGCAAGGGTCGACAGCGAGACGGCCATAGGCCAGCATACCGCGCATGGCCGGGCATGCGACCATAGTGCAATGGGGGAGAATCACGCATGACTGACGTCCCGCAGGATCGCTATACACACGGGCACCACGCATCTGTGGTGCAGAATCACGCCCGGCGTCGCGCCGAAGGGGAAGCGTGGTTCCTGCTCCCGCACCTGAAGGCCGGAATGCGCCTGCTTGACGCGGGATGCGGGCCGGGGACGATTACTGCGGGGCTGGCGCGGGCAGTTGCGCCCGGTGAGACCATCGGGATCGATCTGTCTGAAGAGATACTGGTTCAGGCCCGCGATCATGCCTCGTCTGAAGGCGTGGACAATGTGACATTCACGTTCGGCGACATCTACCAACTCGATTACGAAGACGGCACGTTTGATGTCGTGTATTCAAATCAACTCTTGCAGCACTTGACCGATCAGCCACTGGCCCTGCGAGAGATGCGGCGCGTGCTCAAGCCGGGCGGGATTCTGTGTGTGCGGGAAACGGACTACGCCACCATGTGCCCGTCGCCCAAGTTCCCTGAATTTGACGAATGGAGCAGCCTCTATCATCGCGTCGCGTACCAGAACGGGGCGGAGCCGGACGCGGGACGTCATCTCACCCACTGGGTGCGAGACGCGGGATTCGCAGACTATGAGATTCACTCCAACGTTGTTGTGATGGACGGCGACGAGGCACGCTTCTGGGGCAATATGTGGTCGCAGCGTATCCTGCATTCCAACGTGGGGGCCGATGCACTCGCATATGGGCTGGCGGAACAGGCTGATCTGGACAGGATTTCGGCAGCGTGGACCCGGTTCGCGGAGTCTGAATGGCCTTTCTATATGTACGCGCAACTGGGCGTGTTGGCGCGTAAGCAGGGAGAGGGTGAATGAGAGCGGCAATCCTCAATGACGTCAATGAGCCGATGACGGTTGAGGACCTACCGACACCATCGCCGCGCGAAGGTGAAGTTCTGCTCAAGATTGCCGCGACCGGCGTGTGTCATACGGACCTCCATGTGATGAAGGGCGAGGTTGCTTTCCCGACACCGTGCGTGCTCGGCCATGAGACATCCGGCATCGTGGAGGCCGTTGGGGACGGCGTGACGAATGTTGCGGTTGGGGATCGGGTCGTGTGCAGCTTCATCATGCCGTGCCGGGAGTGTTCGTTCTGCCGCAGGGGCCGAGACGATATGTGCGAGACGTTCTTCGCCTACAACCGGCTCAAGGGCCAACTCTACGATGGCACGACCCGGTTGGCGCGGCCTGACGGAACCCCGGTGTGGATGTACAGCATGGGGGCGCTCGCGGAATATGCGGTGACGCCGGCATCCTCCGTCTTTCGACTGCCGGACAGCATTTCTTTGCGAGAGGCCGCCATCATCGGCTGCAGCGTGTTCACGGCGTATGGGGCGATCCGCAATCAGGCGGAACTACGTATGGGTGAGAGCGCGGCGGTTGTCGGCGTCGGTGGTGTCGGTACGAATGTTATCCAGATTGCCGCTGCTGTGGGAGCGTCGCCTCTCATCGCGGTGGATATCGATGATGCCAAGCTGGAGCTCGCGCAGTCGTTTGGAGCGACGCACTCCGTTAATGCTGCGCATGAGGATGTGCCCGCCCGCATCAGGGAGATCACCGGTGGAAGCGGTGTCGACGCGGCGTTTGAGGCGCTGGGCAAGCCAGACACCGTACAGCAGGCATTTCAGTCCGTGGGGGACAGCGGACGCGTCGTTATGATTGGAATCGCGTCTGCGGGAGAGACGGTGCCGCTGGAGATCACGCGGATAGTGAGGCGCGGCGTGCGCATCATCGGCTCGTATGGCGCACGGGCGGGTGCCGACATGCCCCAGATCCTTAGCCTTGTGGAGCGCGGCGTAGTGGATGTGAGTCCCCGCATCATTACCCGTCGCTATCCCATCGAGCAGGTGAATGACGCCTATTCGGCGCTTGGGCGCGGTGACGTGGTAGGACGGGCGCTGATTGAGTTCTAGGTGTCTCGGCTTGGCCTCTGATCGCTCCATCCTTGACCAAGAACGCGCGTTCTGATACATTCTCCCCCAGCGTAAGGGGGAGATCCTGCCATGCTGCGACGGCTAACAATCGAGAACGTAGGCGTCATCGACCGACTGAACATTCCTTTCGAGGACGGTTTCACCGTGCTGACCGGCGAGACGGGCGCAGGGAAATCAATCATCATCAACTGCATTTCTCTTGTTCTTGGTGCAAAGTCGGACAGCTCGCTGGTGCGGTCGGGCGCAGAGAAGGCGCGGATTGAGGCCGTCTTCGAGCTGAACGAGAAGTATGGCTCCCTCCCTGACGGGTTGTTGAAGAAACTGGGCATCGAGAACGCTGAATCGGAATCGACTCTCCGTGTAGCTCGGGAGATTGATGACAAAGGACGCAGCGGCTGCACGGTGAATGGCCGAAAGGTCGCCCTAAAGCTCTTGCAGGACGTGGGGCGTTATTTTGCGGAATCGCACGGACAAAGGCAGACGCTTGCGCTGCTTCAGCCCGGCGAGCAGAGAGAGATTCTTGACCGCTATGGGGAATTGGAGGAGGAGCAGGAGTCTGTGGCCGACGCCGTCCGGCAACTGCGGCAAGCTCGATCTGACCTCAAACGGCTGCGGCGTGAGGAGGCGAAGGCGACAGCACGCCGCGAGGAACTGGAGTATGAGCTGGCCTCGTTCCGGGAAATTGCGCCTGTTGCTGGAGAGGACGCTTCGCTGGAACGGGAACGATCCCGGCTTGCGCATGCTGAGCAGCTCGTTACGCTGGCGGGCGCCACGCGCTCTCTTCTGATTGACCCAACCCACGGCGGCAGCAGTGTCGTGGACGTTCTTGGCGAAGCAGGCCAGAACACGCGAGAGGCCGCCGCCCTGGATGCTGAACTACAAGCAACCTGGGAGGCGGCGGAGTCCTTGGCCGAGCAGGCTCATGACCTCGTACTGTCACTGGGGCGCTATCTTGAGGGACTGGAAGCGGACCCTAATCGACTTGATGTGGTGGAAGAACGCATGGCGGCGCTGGATGGCCTCAAGCGGAGGCATGGTGGATCACTAGAGGATGTCATCGCGTGGAGCAATCGAGCGGAACAGGAATTGGCCGGCCTGGACAAGGTATCGGGCCGCGTTGCTGAACTAGCCGCAGAAGAGAGCAGGCTAAACCGGCAAGTGATGGAGCGGGCGCTGTCTCTGTCCGCAGAGAGGTCCCGTGCTGCCGTCCGGCTTGGCCGCGCCTTGGAAGAGGAGATCGAGACCCTGGCACTGGCAGGGACGAGGATTGTTTTGGACGTGCGCTCCGCTCTTGCATCCGCAACGAATGCAAGTGTGAATGACAGTTCAGGCCAACAGACGGACGCGCTGACCATGTGTGACGAGTCTGGCGGCGACGAAGTGGAGATCCTCATTGCGCCCAACAAGGGGGAACCGCTGAGACCTCTTACAGCCATTGCATCAGGTGGTGAGATGGCGCGCGTGATGTTGGGCGTGAAGACCGTGCTGGCCGTCGGCGATGCCCGGACGCTGGCGATTGATGAGATCGACGTCGGTGTTGGCGGGCACGTTGGCGGAACGATAGGGAGCAAGCTGGCAGGTCTGGGTCGCAAGCAGCAGGTGATTTGCGTGACGCACCTGCCGCAGGTGGCGGCACACGCCGAGCAACATATTCGCGTGCTCAAGCAGATAGATGACAGGCGCACGGTCACGAGAATCGAACTGCTGGAAGATGATGATGCCCGTGCCGAAGAGCTGTCCAAGATGATTGGCTCCGGTACGGCGGCCGGCCGTCGGAGCATGAAAGAACTACTGGATGGGGCGCGAGGAAACGGCGGAAGGGAAGAATCGGAAACCGGGGTTGTCCTGCGACTCCTGGAAGCTGTCGGATAGTTGGCCGAATTGACAAGAATGACAATGATGCCAATCATGGGTACGTTTGCGCAGAGTGGTGGAGGTCTGCGCGCAACCGATTGGCAGGTAATCCAGGATCAGGGGAACGATGGCTTCTTACCCAACAACAGTAGAGCGCAGTGTGTCTGCGCGTATCCCGACGGCTCACGGTGAATTCCGGCTCGATTATTTTTCCAATGACGTAGATGGCAAAGAGCACCTGGCGCTTGTCTACGGTGACGTGGATCGGCGTGAGGACGTTCTTACCCGCGTTCATTCGGAATGCCTGACGGGCGAGGTATTCGGCTCACAGCGCTGCGACTGTGCGGCGCAATTGGAATCCGCGATGGAGGCCGTCGCGCGGGAGGGCGCGGGGGTAATCGTCTACCTACGCCAGGAGGGACGCGGCATCGGGCTGCTGGAAAAACTCCGCGCATACAACCTGCAGGACCAGGGGCTTGATACCGTCGATGCCAATTTAGAGCTGGGACATCAGGCAGATGAGCGCAGTTACGGTATAGCGGCACTGATGCTGCAGAAGCTTGGCACGCGCTCCATCAGGCTGATGACCAATAACCCCAGAAAAGTTGAGGAATTGCGTGGGCTGGGCACAAAGGTTGCTGGGCGGGTGCCAGTACCCGGTCCGGTCACCACGCAGAATGTCGACTATCTGACCACCAAGGTCAACCGTATGGGGCACATGCTGGACATTGCGCCACCGGAGTCGGAAGAGGTTTCGAGCCCGTTTGTGCCTGCCGACGAGAAACACGCAGTGGCAGAGGCGAATCGTCGACCGTTCGTGACGCTGACATACGCACAGAGTCTCGATGGCTCGATTGCCGGCGCCGATTCAATGCCGCTCCACCTTAGCGGCTCCAAATCCTCAGAGATGACCCATCTGCTCCGCTCGTCCAACGATGCCATTCTCGTTGGCATCGGAACGATCATCGCGGACGATCCACGCCTGACGGTCCGGCTGGCAGACGGCCAGGACCCGCAGCCCATCATCCTGGATAGCCGACTCCGTTTTCCGTTGAACGCGAGTCTGCTCGAGAGCTATCGAACGATGCCCTGGCTTGCGACGCTGCAGGACGCGCCGGTTGATCGACAGGTGGAGCTTGAGGCGGCGGGCGCGCGCGTGCTGAGACTGCCGGCGAGAGAGTCGGATGGCCTTGTGGACATTCGCGCGTTGATGGCCACGCTCTATGAGGTTGGCGTGCGGAGCCTGATGGTAGAAGGCGGAGCGCGCGTTATCACAGAACTGCTGGAAGCACGTTTTGTCGATCATGTGGTCATCACAATTGCGCCGACGCTTGTGGGCGGACTTCATGCGGTGTCAAGCGCGAACGGCGCATCCAGCGATGCGTTCCCGCGACTACAGGGCCTCGGCTACAGACGCGAGGGTGAAGACCTGATTGTGTGGGGCAGGCCGGAATGGCCGCCGGACTAACCAGGAGCGCGGTGACGTTTGTCGGCCCGCGCCGTGCTGAGATTCAACGCGACGAGGTGAGCGCTCCGGGACCGGGACGCGTGCTGGTCCGCACTCGCCTGTCTGCAATTAGCGCGGGCACGGAACTGCTTGTGTACCGTGGCGAAGCGCCCTCTGAGATGGCGGCGGACGAATCCATCTCAGCACTGCGGGGCGGCCTGTCATTTCCACTCCGGTATGGTTACGCGGCAGTTGGCGACGTGACGCAGGTTGGAGAAGGGATTGATGCCAATCTGACCGGTCGGCGCGCATTCGCTTTCAATCCGCACGAGTCGCTTTTTGAGGCGGAGCCGGAGTCGCTGATGGAGATTCCGGCAGGAATCTCGTATGAGGACGCGGTGATGCTGCCGTCCATGGAAACAGCGGTGAACTTCGCTATGGACGGCGCGCCACTTGTGGGAGAGAACGTTTTGGTGATCGGGCAGGGCGTCATCGGTCTGCTCACGACAGCGGTGCTGGCGCAGATGCCCCTGGCGTCACTGATCACGCTGGACACGGTTGAGGCGCGGCGAGAGATGTCATTGGAACTTGGCGCGACGGCATCCTATGACCCATCCGTGCCCGGCGTCATGGATGAAATCGCGGCGGTGTTTGGCGGACATGGGGCGGATCTTGTCTTTGAGTTGTCCGGCAGGCCGGAGGCGCTGGATACGGCGATTGCATTAACGGGCTACGGCGGGCGCATCGTGATCGGCTCGTGGTACGGAACCAAGCGCGCTCCGATCGATTTTGGCGGCAGTTTTCATCGCAGCCGCATCAAGCTCATCAGCAGCCAGGTAACGACCATTGCTCCGGAACTGTCCGGCCGGTGGGATAAGCAGCGGCGGTTCGAGACGGCGTGGCGAATGGTGGAGCGCCTCAAGCCATCACAACTCGTCACAGACCGATTTCCGGTTGAGGAAGCGGCGAATGCCTATCGGCTGCTGGATGAGTCTCCCGGCGATGCGCTCCAGGTTCTCCTGACGTACGATAATGCCTAGCCACTGAATTCTGTGCGCCAGATTGGGAGGAGCACATGTACACCGTCTCCGTTTCTCATGAATTCACAGCCTCGCACTACCTCATCGGCGGTGATTGGGGCGCCGAGAATGAACTTAACGCCCACCCCTATAAGGTGGAGGCGGTGCTTGAAGGTCCGGGTTTGGACAAGCATGGCTACCTGGTCGATATCGTCGCGGTTGAACAAGCCCTGGCTGCTGTCGACACCCGATATGCCGGCAATACTCTCAACGACCTCCCCGAATTCGGAGGAGTGAACCCAAGCGTGGAATATTTTGCCCGCATCCTCTGGCAATTTATCGCTGAGCGCATTCCGACTGAGCCGCTTGCCTCCATGACTATCCGCGTTTGGGAAGGGGAGAATGCCTGGGCGTCCTATCGCCGGGAGATTCGCCGTTGAAGGTGGGGCTGGTCATCTACGGCAGCCTGGACACACTGTCCGGCGGCTATCTGTATGACCGCAGGCTGGTTGAGACACTGGAGCGCGCGGGCGATACCGTCCAAATAATCGGGATTCCGTGGCGGAACTATGGCCGCCACCTAACGGACGCGCTTTCGCGCGGACTGCGGCGGCAACTGAAGGTCGCAGACGTGGACGTGATGCTGCAGGATGAGCTGAATCATCCGTCTCTCTGGCGCGTTAATGGTTCAGTTCGCGGTCGATGGCCGATCATCTCAATCGTCCACCATCTGCGTATGAGTGAGATGCGCGCCGGCTGGAAGAACCGCGCCTATGGCGTTATCGAGCGACGCTATCTCCGCTCTGTTGACGGATTCGTGTTCAACAGTGAGACGACCCGAAAGGCCGTTCATGATCAGATCGGGTCGGACAAGCCAAGCGTTCTGGCGTACCCTGCAGGGGACCGCTTTGATGTTTCCATGACAGAACAGGACGTCACGGAACGAGCCAACGCAGATGGCCCGTTGCGAGTTCTCTTCCTGGGCAACGTGATTGAGCGGAAGCAGCTGCATGTGCTTATAGAAGCTCTTGGCCTTACGGTACGTGTGGGCATTAGTCTGGATGTCGTTGGAGGTCTTGAGGTGGAGCCGGAGTATGCAAATATGGTGCGGCAGCAGGTTCAAAATGAAGGTCTCGGCGACAGAGTGACATTCCACGGCCCACTGTCGGACGACGCGCTCCGAACGCGTTTCGAGGAGGCGCACGTCCTTGTCGTTCCATCCTCGTATGAGGGATTTGGTATCGTCTATCTGGAGGGAATGGGTTTCGGGATGCCGGCCATCGCCTCGGATTCAGGTGCCGCGTATGAGATCATCACGAACAGGCGTGACGGTTTCCTGGTGCCCATGGGTTCGGCGCCGGAACTCTCCATACGGCTGCATGACCTCGCCACGGATCGGCGGCGTCTTGCACGCATGGGGACACAGGCGCTCAAGCGATTCGCCCGCCACCCAACGTGGGAGCAGTCCATGACATCCGTCCGTGAGTTCTTGCTAGGTATCGTGGAGAAAGCAAATGCCAGGAAATGAGAGTTATAGTACCGTCCGCTATCTGAAGGCAAAGGCCGTCGTCGATGACGACGCGCTGAATGCGCGCGTCTATGACGCACTGGCGCAGGGCATCGACGACATGGGAGGCGGACCTCTCCGAGTCATCGAGCTTGGGGCAGGTGTTGGCAGCACCTTTAAGCGGCTGTTTGAGCGGGGGCTGCTTTCGAGCGGCGAGTACGTGATGGTCGACAACGACAGCGAGAGCCTTGCGGAGGCCTCACAAGTTGCTGGTGGCCTTCTCGGTTCAAACGGCCGCGCCGAACTGTCCGTGGACCTTGTCGTCACGGATGCCGTTGCGTATTTGCGAGAACAAGCTGAGGCGGGGCGCCTGGCCGACGTGATTATCGGACAGGCGCTGCTTGATCTGCTGAACGTGCCGGAGTTTCTTGAAGCCGCCGCCAGCGCGCTCCGCCCCGGCGGCCTGCTGTATCTGCCCATCACGTTTGACGGAGAGACCGTTTTCGAACCGACTGTCAATACAGTGCTCAATGGGCACGTTATCAATAGCTACCATGGCACCATGGATGAGCGGCGGACGCCGGACGGCCTGTCAACCGGAGGTAGCAAGGCTGGAAGGGAGCTCCTCGAAGAGATACCCCGCACGGGTCTCCAGATAGCGGCGGCCGGCTCATCAAGTTGGGTAGTTTACCCGCAGGAGGGAGGCTATCCGGAGGATGTGACGTATTTCCTGCATCACATCATCAACTTCGTCTGGGAGGCTCTCAACGAGAACTCCGTGGTATTCAACGCGGGACTCGAGGAGTGGGTCGCCGGGCGTCACCTGCAGATCGAGCAGGGCGAACTGATCTACGTGGCGCATCAGCTTGATGTGCTGGCCCGCAAATCCGGTTAGCGATAGCGCCTAATCGTCGTCCGCGGTTGGCTCGTCGTCCAGGATGATAAAGTCGCGCGCTCCACGCGCATAGAGAGACTCGAGCAGGCGTCCGCCAATCTCATCGGGCGGTGTTGCGGCATCCACCCTCGCAGACTCACGCAAGACGATGGAGCCGTCCACGTTGGCGGCCAACGCCTCGATGGAGAGCACGCCGTCCCTGACCTCCGCGAGACTGGCCAAGGGTGTGCGGCAGAAACCTCCTACAGCCGCAAGGAAAGCCCGCTCGGCATCCGCGGCGATCCGGCCTGCCGGCTCCTCGGCGAGCGCGGCAACTGCGCATGCCTGTTCGTCCTCTTCGCGGCATTCGATGCCGATGAACGCCTGGCCCACCGCGGGCAGCATGACGTTCGGCTCCAGGTATTCGGTTATGACATCCTCCATCCCGAGCCGCTGCAATCCGACGGCGGCCAAGACTGCCGCCTCCGCCTCGATGGCCCGCCACTCGCCCGTCACCTTTCTGACACGCGTCGCCACGTTGCCGCGCAGGAGAACGATAACGAGGTCGGGTCTGGCAGCCAGTATTTGCGCGGCACGACGGATGCTGCCTGTCCCGACGCGCGCCTCCGCCGGGAGTTCATTCAACCGTGAGCCATCGCGTGTTACCAGAACGTCCCGGGGATCGGCACGCGGCATGACGCCTGCAAGCGTATGGCCGGGCGGAAGGCGTGTCGGCAGGTCCTTGAGGCTATGCACTGCGAAATCGATCTCGCCGTTCGCCAGTGCGATCTGGATCTCCTTGACGAATACTCCCTGCCCGAGATCGGGGAAAGCAGAGGTGGGATGTCGGTCTGACGTTGTATCGATGCCAACGATCTCGAACTCAAGTGTTGGCTCCTTCGCTCGCACGGCCTCCATGAACAGCTCGGTCTGGATGATTGCGAGGGGACTTCTCCGCGTGCCCACGCGCAGCACGCGGCGATCTTCACCGGCAGCCATCAGTCGCTCCTCGCCCACGCAAGGGCGGCATCAACAAGACCCGCCGCCGTGTGCTCCATTGCTTCGTGTATCACGCGCAGATCAACCTCCTCCGCGCCGCGTGAGGTGGTTGGGCCGGCGGAGATGACAGGAATGCCGTCCAGCAGTGAACGGTTGTCGCCAAGCGCTTCAACAAGGTTGCGGGCCGTTGACGGACTTGTCAGCAGGACCGCGTCGATACCACGTTCTATGGCGGCCGTCGCGCGCTCCGCCAGGTTCGGCCCGGGGAGTGTCCGATAGACCACGACGGGTGTTGGCGCAAGGCCGTGCTCCCTGAGCGCGTCGGGCAGCGCATCATCGGCGAGGTTGCCGCGCGGCAATAAAATACCGTCCCTCTGCCCGCATTGCGCTGCGATTGCTTCCGTAAGCGCCCCAGTATTGAACCTGCCCGGCACGAGATCCGCTTTCAGACCGTGGCGGTTGAGGGCAGATGCCGTTGCCGGGCCGATGGCCGCAATTCTGGCCGCGGCCAAAGACCGCGTATCCCGTCCGCTTTCAAGCAGCCGCTCCATGAAATAATCAACGCCGTTGACGCTCGTAAAGGCGATCCAGCGGTACGTTGGCAGTCTCTCGATGGCTGAATTGGCTTCAGTCCAGTCCTCCGCGCCGTCGAATGAAACGGCAGGCACATGGACAACCTCCGCTCCGGCGTCATCCAGCAAGGTGATCAGCTCTGCCGCCCGTGTCTCTCCGCGCAGAACCATCAGGCGGTGGCCGAACAACGGCCTCTTCTCCAGCCAGGCGATATTGTCGCGGAGTCCGACAACCTGCCCGCAGATGAAGACGGCAGGCGCGCGAATGCCGACCTCCGCCGACGCGGCCACGATTGTCTCAAGCGTCGCCGTCGTTGTGCGTTGGCGTGATGTCGTTGCCTGTTCAATGACGGCGGCGGGCGTGTCCTCGGGCCAGCCGGCCATGAGCATCGCCCTGACCGTGTTAGCAAGTGTGCGGACACCCATGAGAACAATTGACGTCTGGTTGGTCGGGGTCATTGGCTGAGCGTTGTCCGCCTGCTGCCCGGTATAGATACGCACGCCGGAGGCAAGGTTGCGATCGGTGACGGGTATTCCCGCATAGGCAGGCCCCGCGAGGGCAGACGTGACGCCGGGAACAACGTCAAAATCGACTCCTGCCTCCGCCAACGCCGACGCCTCTTCGCCGCCGCGCCCGAACAGGAACGGGTCGCCTCCCTTGAGCCGCACGACGCGCGCGCCGTCTCGCGCCCGTGAGATCAGCAACTCATTGATCTCCTCTTGCAGATGCTCGCCGCCGCGCGACGGGTGCTTTCCCACGTCGACCATCTCTGCGTCGTCACGCGCCTCCGCAAGCAACGACGAATTCACAAGCCTGTCATAGACGATGACATCGGCGCGACGTACCAGCCTCGCGCCCCGCACCGTGATAAGTCCGGGATCGCCGGGCCCGGCGCCCACCAGGTGGACGATGCCGCCGCTAGCCACCACTCCCGTCCGTCAGGAGGGTCACGAGGCGATCCCGCAGACCGGCCTCATCACCCGCTGAAATGAGTGTGCGAGTTTCGTCGTCATTCAGCGCCGTCTGCCAACGGCCTGACGCCGGTCTCTTGCCATCGCGCCGCAAGTCTGCGCGCACGTCCGCGAGAACATCGAGCAGCATGCCGTATCCCTGTGGCAGCGCCTCGTCGATCTCGCGGCGCAAGAATGACGCCATGGCCGGACTGCGCCCGTTTGTTGAAATAGCAACTGTCGCGTCGCCGCGCCGTACAAGAGCAGGGTAGATCCATGTGCAGAGGTCCGTGATGTCCACGACGTTCAACAGACACTTTTCCCGCTCCGCCTCGGCCTTGATTGTTTCGCTTAGGGGGCGGTCATGCGTTGTGGCTGATATGGCAAGGAACGCGTCTTTGAGGTCGCCCGCCTCATAACCGCGGGAGTGCAGGGTGATGTCACCCCGCTCCGCCATTTCCGTGAATCGGGGCCGTTCCTCGGGGGAGATGACGGTCACGACGGCACCTGCCTCCACGAGCGCGCCTGCCTTCATCTGCGCCTCATCATCGTCGCCGATAACGACGCAGCGCCTGCCGCGCAGGTCGAGATAGACGGGAAAGTAGCCCATTGTGTGTGATCGAAGACGGCTTAGGGGCCGTCTAGGGCCTCGTGGCAGCTGCCACAGTCGATTCTGAAGGTGTGTTGGCGAAATGGTCGGCCAGGGCAAGAACGAGTGGGCCCATCTTGGGGTTGACGGGCTCCACGTGCGGCTTAACGCCATGCTCGCGCAGCGCCCGCGTGCAGACGGGGCCGACGGACGCGACGACGATTTCCGAGGACAGCGCCTCGCGAAGCTCATCGTCAAGGCCAACCTGTTCTGCGATCCGGAAGAGATTGTGCGCCTGCGATTGCGTGGTCAGCATGACGGCGTCGACGTCTCTTGCGAGCATCAGCGCGATTGCGTCGATGACGGGTCGCGTATCTTCCGGGAGCTGCCATGAGTAAAGTGATATTTCGAGAATGTCCGCCCCCAAGGCTTCCAGCTCCCCGCGCAGCCACGCGTTGACCTCGCCGTAGTGCTGTAGGGAGACACGCTTGCCGCCCAAATCGATGTCGGACTCCTTGAGCGCCGCCAGCAAGTCCTCAGACGTGTAAGGAGATGGCGAGACGAGCGCGATGGGGACGTTGAGCGGCTTGAGAACCGCCACGGGCTTTGGTCCGCGACAGATGACGGTTGTTTCGCGCAGGGCATCCAGAAACTCATCCTTGCGGCCAAGCTGATCGGCCGCGTTGATCAGGGCGCGCGCGCCGACTCCCGTCAGGAATACCGCGGCCTGAATCGTGTGGGCGCAGATGCCGTCAATAACATCACGGACATCCTGTTGCATCGGCAGTGCTGCCTCGCGCAGGGCGGGGGCGCTTACGGCCTCTCCGCCGTGGCGGGCCACAAGGTTGCCGAGTTCCGAGGGCATTCGCGCCTCAAGGACCACGATTCGCCGTCCCTTAAGGTCCGCCACGTCCCCGCCCCTCTTTCTCAGCCGGTTCCGATCACTCAGCAGCTTGCGTGCTTTGAGCCTACGTCGCGCACTCGCCCTCGCCACGCTCCATCACGTACAGCACGGACTTGTCGTAGTCGATGTAGTGCTCGAGGTTTGCCTTGTTGAGCGGCCCGATGTCCTGATAGTCCTTGATGATCTCCTCGAACGGCTCTCGCCCCAGCCGATGGGCGAAGTCCTTGAACAACTCGCCGTCCTCGCGGTTGTCCTTGTAGTACCGCAAGAGGTGGAACACGGCCTCCGTGACCTTCTTGGCGGGAATCTTGCCGCGCGGCCGCACGCCGAAGCGCATGTCGGCGTTCTCATGACTGCCGCCCAGAAAGACCTCATACGCCGGAATCTGACCGCCGCCGGGTCCCTTGATGAACGCGCCGTGGAAGCCGATATCCGAGACATGATGCCGACCGCAGCCGTTCGGGCAACCGCTCATCTTGATGTGCATCTGCTTGATGAGCGGGTCTTCCATTAGGCCCTTATGGCCGTTCGGGTTGCGAACCGCATCGGCGACGGCCTTGTTCAGACCCATGGAGGATGTGATGCCCAGCTTGCAGCTATCAGTGCCCGGGCAGGAGGTCACGTCTGTGATCTGGTTCAGGCCGCCCTCATGCAGGTCAAGCGCCTCAAGCTCCTTGTACACGTCGTAAAGGAAGGCGTTGGGAACCCAGCGGAACATCATGTTCTGTTCAGGAGTGGTGCGGAGGCGGTAGCTGGAGTACCTGCGGGAAATCTCCGCGGTGCCGTAGTACTGCTCAGGGGAGAGGTCGCCACGCGTAACCGTGACTCCAACGACGCTGTAGCCGTCCGCCTCTTGCGGGATGACGTTGGTCTCTTTCCACGCCTGGAACGCCGCATCGTCCTCGCCGCGCGGCTCGACGCCGGTCGGCAGGGCGGGGATGTCCGCCTCTTCGTCATCGTGGAAGAGGAGGTAGTCCTTGTCCTCGTAGTCCTGCGCCCACTCCTGCTGCAACTCCTCTTCAACCTGCTGGCGGAAGGAGTCGATGCCCTCGGTGTGAATCAGAACCTTGATGCGAGCCTTCATCTTGTTGCGGCGCAGCCACGCGGTGCGGTTGAACACGCGCAGCATGGCCTCAGACACGCGGAGGAACTCATCGACGGGCACAAACTCATAGATGGTCTCTGCAATCAGCGGCTGGATGGACGTGCCGCCGCCGACGGTGATCTTGAATCCCTTGACCTGTTCGCCGTCGATCTCGCGGACGCGCGCGACGAAGCCAATGTCGTGCATCCCCACCGACGCGCAGTCATTGTCATTGCAGGAGAACGCAGGCTTGACCTTGCGCGGCATGTGGAAGGTGAAATCGCGCCGCACAAAATTACGCGCGAACGCGCCCATGTAGGGCAGGATGTCAAACGCCTGATCAGGGCAGATGCCGGCCAATGGGCAGCACGTGATATTGCGAACGGAGTTGCCGCAGGCCTCCTTGGTGCTGAGGCCGACGCTCTGGAGCAGGTGCATGGCCTTGGCGGCGTCCTCAAGCTTGAGGTGGTGGAGCTGCACGTTCTCACGAGTCGTGATGTGCCCCTTGCGGAGGGGTGCCCACCATTCGGCAATCTGGCCGATGGCGTCCCACTGGTCTGCGTGGACAAGCCCGCCAGGAATCTTGACTCGGAACATCTGGGAATCCGGCTGCCTTTGTCCGTAGACGCCAAGACGCAGCCTGAAGGACATGAACTCGTCCTCCGGGATCTCTCCCGCGCGAAATTCCTTGACCTTACCTTCGTAATCGGCGATCTCTTCATCCAGATACTGGATGATTGAGGGTCGGGCGGAACGTTGTCCCACCTCAGTTGTCGTAGCCACGTGATCCTCCCTCCGGATAGTCCCCTACAGGGTACGCCCCTGGTGGTGTCACTTCAAATCACCGTCCCGGTTCGCGATTGTCGTAGTTGGATCCTTATTTGAGTTCCGGATTCCCGCGAAAGCGGGAATGACGGATGAGGCGACTAGTTCCGGGCGGCTTCAATGAGAATCTTCGCAATCTCAGGCCGGGTGAACTCCATGGGGGGGACCTCACCGCGGGCGAGCATGTCCCGCACCTGCGTGCCGCTCAGAAACACTCTATGCTCCGGGCCACACGGGCATGTCTTCATGGACGCCATGCCCTCGCACCGTCTGCAATAGAAGGAGTGCTCGAAGTACAAGGGCGTGATGCCCAGGTCAGCGGGAGGAATGCTGCGGAGGAGATCCTGAGCGTCATAGGTGCCGTAGTAGTTGCCGACGCCGGCATGGTCGCGGCCAACGATGAAATGTGTGCATCCGTAGTTCTTGCGGACGAGGGCGTGGAACACAGCCTCACGCGGGCCTGCGTAGCGCATGGCCGCAGGAAGCACCGAAAGATGGACGCGATCCTCGGGATAGTAGCCTTCCAGCAGCGCCTCATAGCACTTCATGCGGACATCCGCAGGAATATCATCGGGCTTGGTCTCACCCACGAGGGGATGCAACAAGAGGCCGTCAACGATCTCCAACGCGGATTTCTGGATGTACTCATGGGCGCGGTGGACGGGGTTGCGGGTCTGGAACCCGACGATGGTCCGCCAATGGCGCTCCGCGAACGCGGCGCGCGTCTGCACCGGGTCCTCGCGGTAGGGGCGCAGTTCCGGCTCCAGGTTTTCGCGCTCGATGACTGTGACGGTGCCACCGATGAGCATGTCATGCTGGCTGTACACGGATGCGACGCCGGGGTGAGCTTCCTCGGTCGTGAGAAAGACGTTCTGGGCTTCCACTTCCTTGTCGTACTCGTATACCTCGTCGACGGACAAGATGGCCAGATGCCTGCCTGTGCCGTCCACCAGAACGACGTCCTGCCCCTGCTTGAGGCCGCGGGCCGTGTCTGCCGGGGCGGAGAGTGTGATGGGCAGGCTCCAGAGTGTGCCGTCCGCGAGACGCATCTCGCGGACCGTTCGCTCGTAGTCCGCCTGATTCATGAAGCCGGTCAGCGGGCTCATTGCGCCGACGGCAATGAGATCCAGGTCGGCAGTTTCACGCGCGTTGAGCGTGATGTGGGTCAGTTCCGGCGCGCGCTCCCGAAGCTCGGGTGCGTGATTCGGAGTCGCGAATCTGTCGATCAGCGTCCCCCCGTGCGGGGCGATGGTCTCCTCAGTGTCCGCGTGGGACGAGTTTGTGTTGGCGGTCAGCGTTGAAGTCGTCATCGTCTAGGTTGCCGCCCCCGCCAACTCGCTCGTCGCGCCGGAGGGGATAATCTTCCGCTCTTCAAGCGCGGCCAGCACCTTGCCGAGGCTTTCCTCGATTTCTTCGTCTTCCGTGTTGACCAGAACCTCGGGGTTCAGCGGCTCCTCATAGGGATCGGACACGCCGGTGAAATTGGGAATCTCGCCCTTGAGTGCCTTCTCGTAGAGGCCCTTGACGTCGCGCTTGACGAGCTCATCAAGCGAGGCATGGACATGAACTTCGATGAAATCACCAATTTGCTCACGCACCTCATCCCGCACCTCGCGATAGGGAGAGATGGCGGACACGATGCTCACGACGCCGTTGCGCGTCAGCAGATCACTGACGAAGCCAATGCGGCGGATGTTGGTGTCACGGTCTTCCTTACTGAAGCCGAGTCCCTTGCTGAGGTTCGTGCGAACGATGTCGCCGTCCAGCAGTTCGGACTTGATGCCCTGGTCTCGCAGGATGGCCAGCAGCCGCTCTGCGATCGTGCTCTTGCCGGCGCCCGAAAGGCCGGTGAACCAAACTGTCACTCCGTTGTGGTCGGTGGTCACTCTCAAATTCCTCCTGTGAGTGTCTCCTCTTTCTTCCGCTCTCTAGCTTGTGTAGGTCTTCGGCCGTAGCGCCGATTCAGTTGGCGGCCGTTGTTGAGACGACCTTGCCCGTCTCCGGGTCGATGTGAATGCCGCATTCGACCTTGTCCTCAAAGTCTGACCAACGGCCTGCGCGCGGGTCCTCGCCCGGCGCCACCGGCCGCGTGCAATTCGTGCAGCCGATGCTGGGATAGCCCTGCTCATGGAGAGCGTTATAGGGCACGTTGTTCTCGTGGATGTAGTCCCAGACATCGTCCTCGGTCCAATTGGCAAGCGGGTTGATCTTGATCAGGTTGAAATTCGTGTCCCACGCGACAATCGCGACATCCTTGCGCGTGTCGCCCTGATCGCGGCGGAGGCCGGCGATCCATGCCTTCTGGTCGGCCAGCGCTGCCTGGTTCGGCTTGACCTTACGGATATCACAGCAGAGATCAGGATCGACTTTCCACAACTCCGGCCCGTGCAGGGCTGCCTGCTGCGCGACGGTTACGTCCGTCTTGAACCCGATGGGCTGGATGCCGTAGCGGCGAGCCGCCGTGTCCTTGAGGTTGTGGGTCTCATGGAACAGGAAGTCCGTGTCCACATAGAAGACGGACACCTCCGGGTTGATGTTCATGGCCATATCAAGCAGGACCATGCCGGACACGCCGCCGAAACTGCACGCCAGCGTGATGTCCGGGAAGAAATTTTCAACTGCCCAACGGACGATCTCACGCGGATGAGCGTTCTCAAGCTCGGCGCTAACTTGCGCCAGCCGCTCCTCCGTCCATTCCGTCCGTAGTGCTTCCAAGGTGGCCATCTTGTTAGCTCCCCTCGATTCCCCTCGTCGCGTGTTCTTGCTGCTGTTGTTGGTTTCCAGAAAAGAAAACCGCCCCGTTGTTCTTCGGGGCGGGAGATGCGCTTGTTTCTGTGTTGCCAGAGATTCGGCGCTGCTGTGTCCTTGAGGCCAGCTAGTGCTAAAGCGTGGCCTCCCGCCCCGGGACGGGCATGTAACACGAGCAGGTCACCGCGGCGCGGCGCGCCAACGCAAATACAGATGGGCTATGTGTGCGCGAGTTCATTACTCTCTCACTCAAAGTACAAGCACTATAGCCGTTGCCAGATAGCGTGTCAATACGCTTGTGATGTTCTTCACTATTGTTGCCCAGGACTAGCCTGGATGACGAGTAGGGGCGCGTCGCGATACAACCCTACAGATCGGGCTCGCTCACATTGGCTCGCATGGCCTCCGCCTCTTCCAGAAGGCGGGCGAAGAGCGGCCAGATGTCCTCATCTGTCGGGTCCATGGTTGAGATCGACATGACGCGGTGAAGGACGCCGCTGCTCACGCCGACCGTTTCAGAGCCGCCGACATCCGGCAGGGCGATGCCCAACGCCCGCGCGACAAGCTCCGCCTGTGTGTTGCCCATCTCATCGTTAGGGCAGAGAACCATAGCATTGCCCTCGTGTCGTAGCGTTGTTCCATTCTCGTTGCGCGACAGGGTTACCTCGATGCTGCGCTGGGGCCGGGCAAGAAGATTCTCGGCGTAGTCCCAGGCTTCGTCTTGCGGGGTGGTCATTCGGCCACCACATACGGCGTGGTCTTGTCCAGCAACAGGCAAGGCTCGCCGGTCTGGGTGGGGTCATCGAGGCTCCAGGGTGCGTCCGAGTCAAGCGGGCGAGTGCGGATGCCGTCATCGCCGCCGAAGATGAGCAGGGCGTGGCCCTCGCCTGAATCCTCGACGATGGCGGCGTAGGCGGGGCAAGGTCCGTTTTCCTCGCTCCAGCCCGTGACCTCAACCATCGCCAACTCGCCACGAATGCCGGGCGCCTCAACCTGTACGACCTCCTGCGGGTCATCAACGACGCTGAACACGCGGTGGAGAGAGAAGTCGCAGTTATTGCCTGCTTCTACTTCAACCTCGATGAACCTGGCCTTCGCCACGTGTGCCTCCTTTGGTTGTGGGCATATTGTACGCCGCGCGTGGGAGGAGAATTCGGATGGATTCCGGCTTTCGCCGGAATGAGGGGATGGGCGTTACGGCGTTCGGCTGCGCAATGAGATTCAGATTCCCGCAAAAGCGGGAATGACGGGTGGGGATGATAAGCGCCCGTGCCGGAACGCGGAAGTCCGTCTACATTGCCCAATCGTTCCTGATCGCGAAGTTCAAAAAATGGTGGAGGCGGGGGGGAGTTGAACCCCCCGTCCAAAGGCGGCTCCAGGTGCGGCGCTACAGGCTTAGTCGGTCTATGTGTTCTCGCCGCTCACGACCCCGGCCGACAGGAGATCGCGAGCAGCAAGCCGGCGATGGTCTTTCGCCGCGCGTCACCGGCTGACGAGCGGCGGCACCCCGCTGAAATGTCGCCCTGAACCGTCCGCAGGGGTAACGCCTCAGAACGTCGCTACCTAATGATTAGGCGGCGAGTGCGAGCTGCTTGTTGTTGCCAGCTACTCTTTGTGCCGCGGGATTAACGAGGTCACGGCGCCTCGGCCTGCTCACACACCCTCGCAGACCCCTGTCGAATCCGCGCGCCCCCACTGTGGCTGATGCGTTGCAACGACCACTCCCTGCGAGTTGTGGCCGCTGCACAAACAAGTATACGCGGGTAGGCGTGAGGGATGGGTGGTGGCCCCTTCGACAGGCTCAGGGTGAACGGAGTTAGCGGCGTGGTGCGAGGGCCCGCGCCATCTCAAGGTCGGCGTCGCGTTTGGCGAGGACCTGTCGCTTGTCAAAGGTTTTGCGCCCGCGCGCGAGGCCGAGCTGGATCTTGGCCTTGTGGCGCGTGATGTAGAGCCTGAGCGGGATGAGCGTGTAGCCGCTGGACGTGACGCGCTGATTGAGGGCCATGATCTGTCGATGGTGAAGCAGCAGCTTGCGGGGCCGTGTCGGCTCATGGTTGTAGATGTTTCCCTGCGCGTACGGCGGGATGTGCATGCCGTGCAGCCAGACCTCTCCACCGGAGATTCGCGCGAACGCGTGAGCCAGGGTGACACGACCGGCACGCAGGGATTTTATCTCTGTGCCGGTCAGGACAAGTCCGGCCTCCAGGCTCTCAAGAATGTCGTAATCGAACCGGGCGCGGCGATTGTCGGAGATTAACCGGTCCCCTCCGGCCGCATTTTCGCGGGATTCGGCCTTTGCCCCGTTCCGTCGAGCCTTTGATTTCGCCATGACTTACCCATTATGACGGCCAATTCGGCAAGAGTTTTTGGCATGATGGTCAAGGGGTGCAAGGTTTGCGCGTCACGACGCAAAAGAATCTTGTGAACGAGCCTCGAAATTTGTCGCGGGTCCTATCTGAGAGAGGCGCTCGCGACACTTGACAGGCTCCACTATCGGTTGAATATTATCTAGTTTGTGTCGCACATGTAGAGTTTGTTTTGACGAACAACTATATATGTCGGGAGACATGGTAGAACGGGGAGTGAGGAGAGATCGTGAGCGGGCGCCTCACGCGGAGGCGGGACAGAGATGCGGTGTCAGCACTGCGGGAACGACGATACAAAGGTCCTGGATACCCGCCACAACGATCAAGGTGTGCGCCGGAGGCGTCAATGCAAGCGGTGCGGAGCGCGGTTCAGCACGGTGGAGCGTCTGCTCACCACGTCGCTGTCCGTCGTCAAGCGGGACGGGCGCACGGAGGAGTTTGATCGTGACAAGCTCACGAGGGCCATTCGCACGGCTTGTGCCAAGCGTCCAATCCTCGCAGGAGCCATCGAAAAACTGGTTGATGACATCGAAGATGAACTGCAGAAACGGGGGCGGGCAGAAGTGAGTACTAACCTGATCGGCGAGCTGGCAATGGACAGGCTCAGCAAGGCTGATCGTGTTGCCTATATCCGTTTTGCCAGTGTCTACCGGGATTTCGCCGATGAGGATGATTTTCAGCGCGCGGTCGACGGCCTGCGTGATGGTCCCGGCTCCTCATCGCCGGGCCAGATGGCCCTCCTGCCACCCGAAAGATCGGGCGGCCGGCCCAGGGGGAGACCCCGTAAGAGAGCCTAGACGGGCGGCGAACCCGAATTACTACGCCGCCCGCCCCGTAACCCACGTTGAGTGAATGAACTGACACAGAAAGAAATAAACCCCACGGACCAAGGTGATTTGCGAATGTCTTCTTCAGCCAATGAATTCGATGGATCGGTTGTCGCCGTAAATCGAAACGCGCTTAGGGATGCGGTCTCCGCGCAGCTTGAGGGCAAAAGCGCGGAACAGATTGATGCGATTACGGATTTCATTGTAGGTATGGCGGACGCGCCGCCGCTTGGCCCGGACGGCGCGCTCCATCAGATCAACGGGACGGAAAACGGCGATGCCACGAATGCTATCGCCAGGGTTATTGAGGCAGCGCAGCGCAATTTGACAAACGGCCACCATGTGAACGGCGCGAACGGGGCAACCGCGTCGTCGGATTCCGGCTCACGGTGGGATGCGAGCGGGGAAGAGGAGCCGGTCATGTCTCCCAACTCCCGCGCCATCCTGGAGAACCGTTATCTGGCGCGCAACGCGGACAATGAGGTCATAGAGGATCCGCGCGGGCTGTTTGAGCGCGTATCACGAGCCGTCTCGCAGGGTGAGGTCTCTGCAGGCGGTACCGACGTTGAGGCAGCCGAGTGGGCGGGCAAGTTCTATCGGGTGATGTCCACGTTCAAGTTCCTGCCCAACTCTCCCACGCTGGTCAACGCCGGCAAGGACGGCCGTGGATCGCTGAGCGCCTGCTTCGTCGTCTCTCCGAAGGACGATATGGCCTCAATCATGAAGGTCGCCTCAGACGCGGCGATGATTGAGAAGTGGGGCGGCGGCATCGGGTTCGGATTCTCCGGTCTTCGCCCCAAGGGCGACCCCATCGCCACGACCCACGGAATGGCATGCGGGCCGGTGGCAGTCATGAAACTCTATTCCGCCGTGGGCGCGACCCTGACGCAGGGCGCGTTCAGGCTCGGCGCGCATATGGGGCAGCTGAGCGTTCGGCATCCGGACGTGCTGGAGTTCATCCACGCAAAGGATGATGACAATTCCATCCAGAACTTCAACATCTCCGTGCAGGTCACGGATGATTTCATGCGGGCTGTTGAGGCGGACGCGGATTGGGACTTGATCAGCCCCAAAGACGACCGTGTGACGGACACGGTCAAGGCCCGCGACCTCTGGAGCGATATTTGCAACTCTGCCTGGAAGACGGGCGATCCGGGGCTGGTGTTCATGGATCGCGTGTGGGAGACGCAGCCGAACCCGCAGCTCGGCCTTATCGAAACATCCAACCCATGCGGCGAGGAGTTCCTTGAGAACTACGGCAACTGCTGCCTCGGTTCCATCGATCTCGCCAAGCATCTGACCCTGGATAAGACTGGATTCGACTGGACGGCATTAGAGGACACGGTGCGGACTGCCGTCCGTTTCCTTGATGACGTTATAGAAATCAACACATTCCCGCTGGCAGAGCTGCGGGAGATGAACCTCAAGACGCGCCGCATCGGCCTCGGCATCATGGGCTGGGCGGACGCACTGGTAGATCTGACAACCCCATATGACTCGGAACAGGCGCTTGATCTCGCGCGGAAAGTCGGCCGCTTTATCCGCGAGACGGCGTGGTCGGAATCGGAGAAACTGGCAGCGCAGCGCGGGCCGTTCCCGGAGTATGAGAATTCCCGGCTCAAGGAGCAGGGGATGCCGCCGGTACGGCATTCGAGCGTGACGACGATCGCGCCGACAGGGACAATTTCACGGTTGGCGGACTGCTCATCCGGCATCGAGCCGCATTTCGCCCTCGCGTGGTGGTCGAACATCTTGTGGGAGGATCACGAGGGAACGAGCACGCGATTCCTCGATGCTCCGCTGCCCGTCCGCCGCGCGCTTGTCGCCGATGTCGGAGAGGAGACGGCAGAGGAGACGCTGGCACAGCTGGCCAACGATCCGGCGTGGCGCGATGAGGTTGTCTCAGATCTGATCAGCAATCACGGCGTACGCACGGCGATGGCCATTGATCCTGACTGGCACGTGAATATGCAGGCGGCCTGGCAGGAAAACACGACCAACTCCGTGTCCAAGACAATCAACCTGGCGAATGACGCCACGGTTGAGGATATCGCCAAGGCCTTCTGGGATGCGTGGACGACCCAGTGCAAGGCCATCACGGTCTATCGCGATGGCTCCAAGAGCATGCAGGTGCTGGAGACGGGCGCGTCGGGCGGTCAAGAAGAGGCGGAATCGGGCGACGTTCATCGCATACCTCGGCAGCGCCCGCAGAGCCTTGAGAGCATCACTGATCGTGTCCGAACAGGGCACGGAAATCTGTACGTCACCATCACGTTTGAGAATGGTCGACCCTTTGAGGTGTTCACCAACCTTGGCAAGGCAGGTTCCAGTGACGCGGCGTACCTGGAGGCCGTAAGCCGGCTCGCGTCGCTCGCGCTGCGCTCAGGTGTTGGTGTTGAGCAAGTGATCGATCAACTGCGCGGCATCACGGACGCGCCGACGTGGGACGAGGGCCAGCAGGTTCTCAGCGCGCCGGATGCGGTGGCTTTGGCGCTGCTGCGACATGCCCGCCCCGTGGACGAGGAACGCGACGAGATGGTGAAACGAGCGCGAGAGACGTTCGGCGAGAAGTTTGATCTGGATGAACTGGGTGAGGCCCACCAGGACGCGGTGGTGCAGAGCCAACTGTTCGCCGGGGCGCAGACGTCAGCTCCGCGCGCCGTGTCACAGCCGCAATGCCCTGACTGCTATGGAACGCTGATCTTCACTGAGGGCTGCATGATGTGCCTCGCCTGCGGTTACTCCAAGTGCTAGGAGCAGGTATTACACGACGAGATTGATCCACACGCAATTACGACAACCCTCTCATCCTCCTTTATCCCTGGTCATCGGGCCGGCCCCCACCCCGGCCCGATGGCTTTTAAAGACCGTTCACGTTAGCGTCGCAATGACCGTTTGTCCGACGCTTGCACGGGCTTGGTCCCCACCGAACCCGTTCACGTTGGCGCTGCAATGACGATCTGACCGTTCCTGTCAGCGTCACCATGACGCTTTGTCCGACGCTTGCGCGGGTCTGATCCCCACCTAACCCGCCGAAAGAGTGTATCACTATCGCTCTTCGGCTTTTGCCCTCTTCAGGGCGCCGATGAGCCAGAGCCGAAAGTCGCGCTGTTTCACGCCAAACAGCCGGCTGTAGATGTTCATCGGTGGATGGCCGGACTCACTGCGGCCTCCAATCTCCTCACGCGCGAGTTGCTGCGCCAACGGCATGTTCTGCTCTCGAAGCGCTTCCTGGCGTCGTGGGACGATCTCATCAACCGGCACATAGCGGACGTTGGTCCTGACCCCCAGATATTCCTGGAACAGCGCCCAGTATTCCTCTCGCGTCAGGTTGCCGGGTCCGCCAAGCTCATAGATGTTGTTGTAGGCCCGGCGTTCCAGGTGAGCATGGATGAGATAGTCGGCGAGTTCATCCAGGAAGATGAACACCATCGGCTGATCGGGCTTGCCGTAGATGGTCATCGATCCGCCGGTCGTGACGGTATAGATCTGCCTTCGGACTATTTCACCGGAGGTGTCGATCATTCCGCCGGGGCGGAAGACGGTTCCGGCCACCCGCGCGTCGATAAGCCGCTGGTCTGAGCGAGCCTTGGCGGTGTAGACCGGGTAGAAATCCCATTTGGTGTTGGCTCCGCGGACGGAGATGAGGGCCATGTGCCTGGCGCCGTTCTCGCCTGCGGCTTCAACAAGATTCACGGTGCCCTGGTACTCAACCGCTTCTATCAGGTGGAGTCCGCGCGTCGCGGACTGAGCGCCGACGCAGGCGATAACCCAATCAATGCCCTCCGTTGCGGCGAGGAGCGAGTCCTTGTCTTCGTAATCGCCCGCAACGTACTCCACTCCATCAACGGGATTTTCTGGGATGGTCGAGTGAACCAAAGCGCGGACATTCGCGCCGGCGTCGCGGAGCTTCTGCACAACAATGCTTCCCGTGCGTCCGCTGGCACCGGTGACAAGGTAGTTGCCCTGGGCGATGTCCTGCTGGGTGAACGGCATTTTCCCTCCTGCGTAGTTGACCTTCGGTGATGAACTCAGTTGTCGCCCAGCATGTCCTCCACGAGACGGACTAGGGTGCGGACCGGCTGGCCGGTTGCGCCGCGCACCTGCCAACCCCTTTCGCGATCCGTCGCCGCGATGGATGCGATATCCAGGTGCGCCCAGGGCGTCTTCTCGGCAAACTCCTCCAGGAATTTTGCTGCGGTGATGGATCCTGCCGGCTGCCCACCTGTGTTCTTGACTGTGGCGACGCTGCTCTTGATCTGCTCCTTGTAGTCGTCCCACAGAGGCATTCGCCACATCTTTTCGCCCGTTGCCTCGGACGCATCCAGCAGCCGCCCGGCAATGTCGTCGTCATTAGCAAAGAGTCCCATGGCGACTGTTCCGAGGGCCACACGGATGGCTCCGGTAAGCGTGGCCACGTCGACGAGCGGCGTCATTCCCTTGCTGTTGGCGTAAGAAAGGGCGTCGGCAAGGATCAGGCGGCCCTCGGCGTCCGTGTTCTCCACCTCCATGGTCTTGCCGTTCATGGCGGTAAGCACGTCGCCGGGTTTCGTTGCTGAGCCGCCGGGGAGATTCTCCGTGGCGGGCACGAGGCCGGTGACGTTGATGGGGAGGCCGAGGCGTCCGATGGCCTGCATGGCGCCGATAACAGCCGCGCCGCCCGCCATATCGCCCTTCATGGCGCTCATGTTGGCGGCCGGTTTGATGGAGATGCCGCCGGAATCGAACGTGACACCCTTGCCCAGCAGCCCGACAGTGGGGCGCGTGTTGTCAGGGTCGCCCCGGTGCTCAAGGATGATGAAGGCGGGCGGCTGATGGGAACCGGCGGAGACGCCGAGCAGGCCACCCATTTTCATCTCCGTAATCTCGCCGACGCTGAGGTTGGTGAACGTCACGCCCGCGGAATCCGCGGCGTCCTTTGCCCTTTGGGCGAGGATGGTGGGCGTCATGCGGTTGGCGGGCTCGTTCGCGAGGTCGCGGGCAAGTGCGACAGCGTCTGCGATGATTGCCCCACGGTCGAGTCCGCGATCCAGCTCAGGTAGGTCGGTATCGTCTTCAGCCACGAATGTGACGGACTCAACGTCACGATTATCACTCTCATCGGAGTTCGCTCCGTTGGTCGAGATTTTATACAGGCCGAGCAGCCCGCCCTCCGCCGACGCCTGCGCGGCCTCCACAGTGCTGAGATAGTGAGCGGCAGGGCGAAAAGCGGTCAATCGCTTGTAGCCGTTTGAGCGAGCGCGGCGTGCCACGTCCGCGGACAGACGCCGGAGGAGATTCGCGTCCGCAGCGTCCGCCTGGCCGCCCCCAACGACCATGACCCGGCGAGGGGCGATGCGGCCGGTGGTATGGATAATCGTGATCTCCCCGCGCTTGCCACGGATCTCGCCATCCTCGATCAGCGCGGATATCTGTCCGTCCAGCGCCTCGTCCACCTGCCCGGCCGCGCCGGGCAACGGGCGTTCCATCATCCCCTCATAGACTCCAACGACGGCGCAATCTGCCTCGATTTCGATGATATTGCCCTGTACTGCTCTGAGTTCCATTTGATGTTCTCCTTAAGTGCCATGCGCCCTCTTACGCGAAGAGGGATTGTACCCTGTAGAGGTTTGTTTGGCGATTATAGCGAGTTGCGCGTGGTGGACTTGAGACTGGGCTGGAGTTCGGCGGCAATTTGCTGTAAGGCTGGAGCGATGTCCTGCGACGTATCGACAGTGATGTGTTCACGGCGGATGGACTGCGCGCTTTGCCGCATTCGTGAGTAGACATCCATGTCCGCTGTTGATCGGTCATCGGTTTGCCGACCAGCTTTCAGGTTGACGGCGCGTTGGGTAAGCCGGTCAATGATTACGTCCTCGGGTGCCGTCATCTCAACGATTAGCAGCAGAGCTCCAACCCGGTGTGCTATGTCATATAACATCCTTCGATTCCGTCTCCGTAGATTAGTGGCATCCACGACCACGTGATGCCCAAAGCGAAGCAGTCTTTCAAGGAGACGGTGCAGGGCGGGGAATAGGCGCGCGTTCTCTGACCCGCTGTGGGTAGGTTCGGAAAACAGGATCTCCCGCAGAGCGTCGCTTTCCAGCACCAAGAGTGATGGCGAAACCTCTGCCAACTCTCGACAGAAATGAGACTTGCCGCTCCCGGGCAGTCCCGCGAGCAAGATGAGGGCAGGGTGTCCCGGTGGAGTCGGGAGGTCGCCCAGGCCTTGGTAAAGAGCTTCGGCGTCCTGATCGCGGCGTGAGGTTGGGAGAATCCGACGTGGGCCGCGGGCCTCAGTCATTGATCAGAGCTTGGCCGGTCGTAGATCAGGATAGCGAACAGGGAACGCTCAGGCGCCTCACCGGTCTCCGGGTCTGGCGGCCAGGGGGCAGTCAACCTGCGCACAAAGGTCAGTCCAAGCACGATTGCCCCGGCTATTGCTGTCACATGGTCACCAAGAGCGAGTCCCGCAATCGTGTACACACTCATCCCGCCGATTACGGCGACAGGAATGATGCGGCTTGGCGACGCTGACGCGACCTTTGGCAGCACGTTTCGAATAATCTTCCGTGCGCCAAACAACAAGAAGATGCCGAAGCCGAACACAAACGCCACCGGGTCGATTGCGACCAACGCGCCGGCAGCCGTGCCGTTGCCGCGTCCACCCTGGAAACGGAGTGTTACGGGCCACATCTGTCCGACGACTGCTCCAACGCCTCCGGCCGCAAGCAGCCATTGCGTCTCATCCCCCGGAAGCAGGGTTACAGCGAGCAAGGCGGCCAACGTGCCCTTGCCGACCTCGATTAGGACGGACAGCATGCCAATGGCCATGCCTGAGTGCCGCCAGAGGTTACCCGCGCCGATGTTGCCCGTGCCGACGGAATGCAGATTAATGCCCCGCGCTCGCGCCACAAAATAGATGATGGGCGCCGCGCCGATGGCGTATCCAAGAATGAACGCTGCGATGTACGTCACGGATTGGTCGACCACGGGCCTCTCATCAGCATTGGCGCCGGTTTAGCGCAGCCATGCGCCGTGCTCAATGCGTTCGTCCGTGTCCGGTTCTCGAAGGGTGACGACGTACGGGGCGATGATGAGGAGCAGGGCGGGCAATGAGAGGGCCGCTGTCACGATGACGCGGAGACCGATATCGATACCGCCGGAAATCGAAAGAAAACCGAGAGGGAGAGAGGCGGCCAGAAGTCCTACCTTGAACAGGCGGTCCGACATCCTTACTGCGGCTGCGACGACGATGGCGAACGCGCCGAAGAGCACGGCATTCTGCGCCGCGGCCTGCTCGATTGTCGCGTAGACGCCTTGATCAAATGCGAGGATAGCAACGGACAAGAGGGCCATGGGCAGAACGACAAGGATGGCGTGAATCCAGTCCTTGCGGCTGAGCCATACCAGCAGCGCTCCCATGACGCCAAGGCCGGCAATACCAAGCCCGATTCCCAGTAACCAACTCAACGGGTCACGTGCTTCATAACCGCCGCCCAGGACGCTCCACGCGGCGTGGGCAGTCGTCCCGAGGCTGACCATGCTGATGAGCAGGACGGGGAAGAGGGCGTATCCAAGCCATGAGAAGACCCACGCCCGGCGACCGAATCGGTAGACGCCCAACGCGCTAATGACGATTGCGACCACCGCGGCGCCTGCGATCCATTCGAGGTCCAGCCAGCGATTAGTCGCGAAAAGGAAAGCCACGAACAGGCTCGGGAACGCGGACATCGCCACATCCGGCCAGGATCCCTGGTTGCGGATACGCTCTACCTGCGCTGCAACGGTGCGCGGATCCCCGAAGGCGCGAACGGCCTGCGCGTTTGCCTCTATTGGATTAAGGCCGCGCGCCTGAAGACTACTGCTGTGGTCCTCGATGTGGTCGGATAACTCCCGCAACACATTGCGCTGGGACCTGATCCGTGTGAGAACCTGGCTTGTCAGCGCGTGTATCGGCGTGGAGATGCTGCTCGGTGACGGCATGTCCGATTAGGGGTTACGGCGTGGAGCCTGCTATGACCATGTTGACAGCGCGCGAAAAGTTGACCCACTCCGCTCGACGCTGCTCCAGGCGTTGGACGCCGTGACTGGAGATGGCGTAGTAGCGGCGGTACTGCCCGCCCGGTGCCGTGCGCCACAGTCCCTCAATCAGGCCGTCGCGCTCCAGGCGGTGGAGGGCGGGATATAACGTGCCCTCCTTCATGGAGAAATAGCCCTCAGAGCGGCGTTCCACCTCCCTGAGGATTTCATAGCCGTACATCGGACGCTCGCTCAGCAGCGCCAGGAACAGGGAATCCGTGCTGCCCTTCAGGAGCTCACGCTCGCTCATGCCACACCCCCCGGCATCATGATCCCCGCATTTGATGCCATTCGGTTGACCTGCGGCGACAGGCATCGCCGTTCTTTGCAACCACCGTCAATTCTACCACCTGCGGCGGAAAGTGGCGGTGAGCAGCGGTTATTTCGAGCCGCCGCTTGGGGCCGGGGCGGGAGCACTCGTCTGGAGGCCGACGCCAAACCCCTCGATCATCACGCGGCGGAGCTTGGTGACGAACATCATGGCGAGTATGACAACGACGATAAATATCGTCCCGGATACGAGCAGTACAGGAACGGAACCGACGATGTCTGCAATGAGTCCGAACACGGCATTGAGAATCGCCATCAAGCTGAGCGCGGACATGGCAAATAAGCTTGAGACGCGCCCACGAATGGCATCCGGCACAACGGTCTGGATATAAGTGATCGACAGAGACATGAACGGCGCCTGCGTCAGGCCCATGATGAATGCGCCAACAAGGCCGGATGACTGTGACGGGGCGAATCCCAGGATAAGCACGCCGATGGAACTGCCCGCCGCGGATATGAGCAGGGCCAGGCCCTTGCCGCGATCGCTGCGGATGCCGGCGATGGTCATGACGCCGATAACCGCGCCAAGTCCGAACGCTGCCAGGAAATATGGCAGGGCAGTTTCCGCCGCTGCCCACTTCACCTTGCCGTGCAAGGGCAGAATCGACTCAAAGCCCATTGTGAGGCCGCAGTGGAATGCGACGAGGACGAGCATGAGACCGACGGTTGGTGTCTTCCACGCGTACACTACGCCCGCCGTGAAGACCGTCCAGATTGAGTCTCCCTGTTGGATCGCACCGGAGGACGCGGTGCGGATGGTCAGCACCATGATGGTGGCGACTGTGTAGCCCCCTGCAGCGAGCGCAAAGGCGATGCCAATGCTCTCCGAGCTGAACGCGGCGAGCAGCCCAACGGCCGCCCCGCCAATCAAGCGGGAGCCTTGCAGAGAGATGTTGTTCAATGCAATGGCGTTGAGAAGGTCATCTCTGCTAACCAAATTTGGCACAAGGGCGTTTTGGGTCGGCATCTGCACGCCGCGGGCGATGCCGCTCAATAGAGACACGACGGGCAAGTGCCAGAGTTCAATCGCGTCAGAGAAATAGAGCTGCACGAGTAGCAGCGCCAATAGCACGTTGACCGTATGGGCCACTGCGATGAGATAGCGTCTGTCAAACTTGTCCGCCAACACGCCGCTGAACGGAGGAACGACAACAAACGGAATCAGAGCGGCGAACGTAGTGACCCCGACCCAGAACGAGGACTCGTCAGAGATATCGAAGGCAAGGACGCCGCGGGCGGCGATGAGACCCCAGACGCCGGCGGCGGCAAAGGTGGCCGAGAGCCAGAATCGGCGGTAATCACTGTATTTGAGCGCCGCAGTATAGCGTTGGAAAAGTCCTATTTCCTGCGCAGCGGCGCCTTCAGACATCAGCTCCCCTTGAATTCAAAACGACCATCTGGTAGTTGCCGCATGATAGCAATTTGAGGGTGGGAATGATAGGGGCGGCGCTATGCACCGCACTGGAGTCCCAGTTTCCCGCGAATGACGGAAGGGAGCTATAGCCGGCTGAAGATGCTTGCGATGATCTGGAGGGTGATGATCGCCACCAGCGGTGTGATGTCAATCATCCCAACAAGTGGAATGACGCTGCGAAGAGGGGCGAGGATAGGCTCCGTGATGTGGTAGACGGTTGCGACGAGAGGATTCTCATTGCTGACGTTTGGAAACCACGAGAGGATCGCCCGTACGAAGATGGCGATGGTGAGCACCTGGCAAAGGAAGTAGACAAAGGTAGTGATGAATTCCATGAATCAAGGATAACCGGTTCGCGGCGCAATGTGATTCAGATTCCCGCGATAGCGGGAATGACGCGAAAGATTACGACAACTGCCGCGACTTTTGGTAGGCAGCAGTGACTGCCTGCGTAACGGCCGCGCGGAGTCCGCCGTCCTCAAGGGCGGCGATGCCTTCCGCAGTTGTTCCACCCGGGGAGGTGACCATATTGCGGAGCGTGGCGGGATGCAGGTCTGATTGGTCGGCGAGGGCGGCGGAGCCGAGCAGGGTCTGCCGCGCAAGGAGTTCCGCCTGGTCGCGCGGGAGGCCGACGTGCACGCCGGCATCGATGAGGGCCTCAAGGAAGAGAAACACATAACCGGGCCCGCTGCCGCTCAGGGCCGTGGCCATGTCGATGTAGTGCTCATCGTGGACTTCCAGCTCACGTCCCATCGCGGCAAGGATCCGGCGCGCCATGTCGCGCTGAGGGTGCGTTACTTCCGGTGTCGCAGCCCACACGCTCATGCCATGGCCGATCTGCGCGGGAGTGTTGGGCATGACGCGAACGATCTGCTCGCAGCCCGTCAGTTCCTGTAGTGTGTCGATGCGTACGCCGGCGGCGATGGAAAGGTAGGGCCCCGGGATAAAGTTCCCTCTCTTGAGAGTGGAAAGGGCGTCAATGTGCTGGGGTTTGAGCGCGATAACGGCAAACCCATTGGAGACGATCTTGACCGCGTCATAGTTGTCGGCGACGACGTGCACGCCATGTTTCTGCGCCAGGTAATCCCGGCGCTCGCCGTCGATCTCCCCGACGGTGATTTCGGTGGGCGCCGCGACGTCGTTCTGGATGATGGCAGTGATCATGGCTTCCGCCATGACGCCGCCTCCTATGAATGCAATCTGGGGCACGTGTCTTGACCTCCGTGCGCTCAGTATAGCGGCCTCGAGCCCTCGCATCCTCTATACTGGTTTGGTGCCCGTGTATCCGCGTTCAGCGATTGCGGATGGGCGCGTTTCACTAGCGCTCCGCGGTAGCTCAGTAGGTAGAGCGGTCGGCTGTTAACCGATTGGTCGTAGGTTCGAGTCCTACCCGCGGAGCCAGTTCATCAAGGAGAAACGCGGGATGACGACTGCATATCGTGAACTCGGCAAATCGACCGCGCGCAAGGACGGACCGGAGAAGGTCACCGGCGGCGCGGAATACACGGTGGACGTGACGCTGCCCGGGATGCTGTGGGGCAGGGCGCTCCGTAGCCCATACCCCCATGCCCGTATCGTCAGCATTGACACCTCGCAAGCGGAGGCTCTTCCCGGCGTCCATGCCGTCCTGACCGGAGCCCACCCACTCATTGCGGGAGTGCGGATCGGTCGACGCCTCTACGACGTGCCGGTCCTCGCGCAGGGAACGGCGCTCTTCATCGGCGACAAGATAGCGGCGGTGGCAGCCGAGACGAAAGATCTGGCCGACGCCGCGCTGGAGCTGATCGAGGTCGAGTACGAGGAACTGGCGGTGGTGGCGGACGTGCGGTCTGCTCGCGCTGATGACGCGCCGGTCTTGCATCCCGATCTGAATTCGTACGAGGGCCTGCCCGCTCAGGTTGAGGGGCGGCATTTGAATCTCTTTGCGCACCAGGCATGGGATAAGGGCGACGTCGAAGCCGGTTTCACTGAGGCAGACGTCATCGTTGAGGCAGATTACTCCCTCTCCAAGGGACACCAGGCCTATCTTGAATCGCACAATTGCGTCGTCAAGGCTGAACCGGACGGCCGCGCGGAGATCTGGGCCAGCAACAAGGCGCCGTTCAACATGCGGGCACAGATGTCGCAGGCCTACGGCATCTCCGCCGACTCCATGAAGGTCAATCCCACGTACATCGGTGGGGATTTCGGCGGCAAAGGCAGTTCCATGGATGTGCCTTTGGCCTACGCGCTATCTATGGCCGCGGGCGGGCGTCCGGTCAAGATGGTGATGGACTATGTGGAAGAACTGCAGGCGGCCAATCCGCGCCACGGCGGCGAGGTCAGGATCCGCGCGGGCGTCAAGCGTGACGGCACGCTGGTTGCTTGGCACGCGGAGGCGTTCTGGAACAGTGGGGCGTACGGCGGATTCAAGCCGGTGCCAACTGCGAACCTCGTCGGGGCGCAGCACCTGGCGGGCGGGCCGTACCGCATCCCGCACGTGCGCATCGATTCCTGGCAGGTCTATACGAATTCCGTACCCGGCGGCCACTACCGCGCGCCGGGCGAACCGCAGTCGATCTTCGCGGCGGAATCCCACATGGACTCCCTTGCCCGCGCAATCGACATGGACCCGCTGGACTTCCGCCTGACAAACATGATCGGCGAGGGCGAAGAAACGCCGACGGGCCACCACTTTGTTGACCTGCGAGCGCGTGAGACGCTGGAGGCGGCTGTTGCCGAGGCGGAATACGACCGCCCCAGGCCTCAGCACGTGGGACGCGGGATGGCGATGGCGGATCATGGCGCGCCGGGGGGCGAAACGCACGCCACTGTGACCGTTCTTGATTCCGGCGATGTGACCGTGGAAACCCCGCTGTTCGAGCAGGGAGCGGGGCAATACACGATCCTGGCGCAGGTTGTTAGCGAGGAGATTGGCGTACCCGTTGAGCGAATCAGCGTTGTGCCGCGCGACACGGACAGCGTCTCGTTTGACTCCGGCATCGGCGGCAGCCACACCACGCGGCTCATCACCGTCGCGGGGCATGAGGCGGGATCGTTGGCGCGGCAGCGGCTGCAGCAGCTTGCGGCTGAACTCCTCGGCTGGAACGAAGAGTCGATCGCGGCCCGGGATGGGCAACTTGTGAACGAGAACTCTGGCGAATCGATAGAGATTGCCGATCTCGTGGCACGAGCAGGAACGCCGGTTGTGGAACGGGGGCATGTGCAGGACACGTCGCCGTCGCCCATGACGTCGTTCGGGGCGCAAATTGCGGAAGTTCGTGTGGACCCTGACACAGGGCAGGTGACGCTGGAGAGATTCACGACGGCACACGACGTGGGGACGATCATCAACCCGGTCGGACACCAGGGCCAGCTTGAGGGTGGGGTCGTGCAGGCCATCGGTTTCACGCTCATGGAGGCGCTGGAGGTGGACGAGGGAGGCCGCGTGGCGAACCCGTCCCTGGCGGAGTTCAAGATTCCGACGGTCAGCGATCTGCCTGAACTGCGAACGGTGCTTGTGGAAGCCCCGAGCGGCTCCGGCCCGTACAATATCAAGTCCGCCGGAGAGAGCTCCAACACACCGACGGCGGCTGCGATTGCAAACGCGATTGAGGACGCCATCGGCGTGCGGATCCGTGACCTGCCAATCACCGCAGAGGCCGTCTACCGAGCGCTCCAAAACCGGGGCTAAAGGGGACTTAGGCCGCCCTGCGGGCGTCAACTCCCCACCCTAGCCCCCGCGTTGTGGGGGAAGGGAGCTTCGAAAAGAAAGAGGGCGCTTCAACGAAGTGCCCTCTTTTGGTTGCGGTTTGGGCGGGGTTACTGGTTCTCGTCTCCGCGCCTGCGGAGGAGGAAGAATGCGCCGATTCCGAGCAACGCCAAGACGACCAGTCCACCGATGATTGCTCCGATGCCAAGGCCGCCCGCGTCTTCAGTCTCGGGCGTCGCTGTTGGCTCTGCCGGCGTTGTTGGGGCCGGGGGTACTGACGTGTTCGTGGGCTCCGGTGTTGCCGTGGGCTCCGGTTCAGGTGTGGGTGTATTTGTCGGTACTGGCCGCGGCGTTGCGGTTGGCTCCGGTGTTGCCGTAGCCGGGACGGCCGTCACTTCCGGAATCGGCGTGGCCGTTGGCGGTGGAGGGGTTGGTTCGGCCGTGGGCTCCTGTCCGGATACCCGTACCGTGAACGTTTGGGAAGCCGAAATGGTGAAGCCGAGTCTCGTGGCGGAGGCTTTAACTGTCACATCAGTCCTGCCTTCGGCCAGCGCCCGCAGTCTTACGTCTGAGCCCTGGATAATGGCCCCTACGATGTTTGGGCGCTCGACATCAACGGAATAACTCAGAGTTACTCCGGCAGGCGCGTCAAAAGCGCCTCCCAAGCTAACACGCTGTGTCGGCCCATCCAGAGACAAGGAAATATCGGGCAGGCTATCCGGTGTGGTGATTTCAATATCTTGCCCCGCCGCAGGAGCAGGAGCCTGAGAGGCAAGAAACACGGCGATGATTGCCGCGATGCCGAGAATCAGGTAACTACGGGCCGAGTGTGTCAGATACGTGCGCGTGTTTGAGCCGAGCCACGAAAGAGAGCGAAAGAGTTGATTATTCATGGGCGCTGTAAATTCCTTTTTCCAACCGCGCTTTATTTGATCCCGTCACTATGGCTCCTGCCCGTCAGATTGTAGCAAGCGTAACCCCGTACTCACAACACGGGGTTACACCTTCGACAATGTCAGGGTGAGCGGAGGCGCTAACACTCTTACCGCAGCGCAGCGGAGTGAAGAATCTAAGAATGTGTATGGCTGTGTAATTGAGACTGTAGATTCCTGGGCTGCGCTCGGAATGACGGGTAGGTAGAGCAAAAAGAAAGAGGGCGCTTCAACGAAGCGCCCTCTTTGGTCTCTGGTTAGGCGAGGTTACTGACGGTTCTCCTCCTCGTCACCGTCACCGCCATCGTCGTCGGCGTCTTCCTCGTCACCGCCGCCGTCATCGGCGTCTTCCTCGTCACCGCCGCCGTCATCGGCGTCTTCCTCGTCACCGCCGCCGTCATCGGCGTCATCGCCATTGTCATCCATCGTTGGGCCCATGTCGGGGCCTCCGTTGCCATCTCCGCGCCTGCTGAGCAGGAAGTACGCGCCGATTCCAAGCAGGGCAAGAACGATCAGTCCGACGATGATTAGGATCAGGTTGTTGCCATCATCATCCTCATCGTCCTCCGGAACTGGTGTTGGCGAGGGTGTTGGCGAAGGTGGCACTACTTCCGGCTCTGGCGTCGGCGTTGGTGTTGATGTTGGTTCCGGTGTCGGTGTTGGTGTATTAGTCGGTACCGGCCGCGGCGTTGCCGTTGGGGTTGGTGTTGGCGTGTTGGGTGGAACCGGGGTGGCAGTTGGCGTTGCTGTTGGCGGTATCGGCGTCGCCGTCGGGGCTACCGGCGGCTCTCCGGACACAACAACCGTGAACGTCTGCGTCGCCGAAGCGCCAGAGTCAATCGTGGCCGTAACGGTCACATCCGTGCGGCCCTCAATATCCTGCGACACCAGCCTCACGCTCGAACCCTGGATTGCGGCCCGTACGATGCTCGGGCGGTCGACCTCAACGATATAACTCAGTTCTGCATCGGCAGGGTCAGCTGTCGTAAATTTGCCTGCCAAGTTGACAGACCAGATCGAGTCGACAGCACGATTCTGCTGACGGATTGTACCCTCTGCCATTACGCTTGGAGTAGGTGTTGCTGTTGGATCTACTTCCGCCGTCGGAGTTGGGTCTGTTTGGGCCGTTACAGGGGAAGGACCACCGGCGGCCTGAACCATCAAGAAGGCGGCGAAGATTGCCGCGATGCCAAGGATAAAATATCTGCTGGCCGAGTGTGTCAGAGACGTGCGCGCGGTTGAGCCGAGCCACGAAACTGAGCGATTAAGTTCATTCTTCATGGACGCTATACTTTCCTTTCCGCAGCCGCGCTTTATGCGGTCTAATCTGCCAGGCCTGTCCTGACAGTCCGCCTCCCCGTGAACCCGCAAACGCAACGCGGATGCGTCAACACGCGGCCATACACGGGTTGCATGACCCTTGTCCGTCAGATTGTAGCAAGTGTCAACCGTACTCGCAATACCGTTCTGGCATGCGACGTAGACTGTTCCAGTCGGTAAACACTAGTCATTAGCAAGGGAGACGTCCACAATGGCAGGCCTTGATCGCGCAACACTTGAATCAACCTTTAATCGACTCGTCTATGAGCACAATACAGCGTGGGTGAACGCGTTGAACCCGGAGCACCCGAACTACAATCCCGTGCTGCGCCTCTCAGACCAGAACGAGCGGGCGAAACACGGGGACACGCACGCGGACATGGAGGCGCGGATCAAGATCATCTGCTCAGCCATGCTGGACGTGATTGCGGAGAACAACCACGCGCTGGGGTAGGGAGGAGCATCACCTCCACCCCAACCCTCCCCCATCAAGGGGGACAGGGCTTACTCTAAAGCACCTGCCAGGAGCGCCTGCCGTTGAGGCGGATGACGCGGCCGATGTTGGAGCCGACGGGCATGTGGCCCGAGGCGACCGTGAGTCCCTCATCCTCGAGACGCTGAACCAGGGATGCGCGCGTTTCTGCCGCCAGCGGCTTGTCAACGTCAAAGCCCACGTTCCAGGACGTTTCCGTCAACTGCGCCACGGTGTGGAAAGCGTCGCCGATGAAGATCGCCCTCTCTCCGCCTGAACTGATGAGGAAACACTGGTGGCCGGGCGTGTGTCCGGGAGTGACGAACGTGGTGATCTCATCGGTGATCGCCTCGTTGTCGCCAACCAGCTCCATCGCGTTCAAGTCATGTAGGGGAATGACGGCGTTCTCCATGTGGGGGGAGTTGGGCAAAACATCCGCAGTCGTGAAATAGTCCCAGTCGCCCTGCGGGATGGTGTACGTCGCGTTTGGGAAAGTGGCGCGGGGGGTGTCGCCGTCCCACGTGACGTTCCATCCAACGTGGTCGCCGTGCAGATGCGTGATCAGGACGCGGGAGATATCGTCCGCGCTGATGCCCTCGCCGGAGAGCTGGTCCATGAGCTTGCCGCCAATGCCGCCCATCGCCTCAAACGGCCCCTGCCCAAGGCCTGTATCAACAAGCATGGTCTGCCCGCCGGAGCGAAGGGCAAAGAATCCCATCTGGAAGGGTAGCTGGCCGTCCGGCGTCATAGTGTCCCTGAAGGCATCCCAAGACTCGGCGGGGACGTCCGGGAATACCATGGCGGGATCGCGCGGGGCAGGCCCGATATCCACAAATGCCAGGATCTCAACGTTTCCAACCGTGATGCGGTCTGTCATGGTCTGTGTCTCCCCTCATTTTTGTTTGTTGCGCGGGTGTCCCCGCATGCCCCGTTGAGACGATTATGGACTAATTGAGACTGGAGCAAATAATCAAGGCTCCCGATGCTATACTGCGGCACATGACGCAGGTGTTGGCCGGCTGATGCGCCGAATCTATCTTGGCTCCCTTGAGCCGCGCGTCGGAAAGACCGTGATTGCCTCGGCGATTGCCCGTCTCGCAGGCGACAGCACGGCCTTTCGAGCAACTGCTCCCAAGAGCAACACCGCAGAACCGGATGATACCCGTCTGTTTCCGGCCGAACCGGCTGATGATGTTTCGCAGCGGTTCCACGCCAATGTTGATGCCGCGCGTGAAGTGCTTTCAAACGCTGAATCTGGCGCAACACTCTCCATCATTGATGGCACGGGGCTTGATGGCGGCGGTGTTGACGCCGCGCTCGCCGGGGCGCTGGATGCCGAAGTCTTTCTCGTGTTGTGGTATGACGAGCATTCGATGGGAGAGGGTGACGTATCCGGCATCCGCGCGGCGGCGAAGCAGTTTGGTGATCGGCTTTCCCACATCATCATCAATGCCGTGCCGGAACTGCGAATGCACTACGTGGAAACGGCCTTGCTGCCGGCTATCACGGACGCAGGACTGCCTGCGGCGAGCGCCATAAAACAGGACCGAACCCTCAGCGCGCCGACGATGCGTGAAGTCGTGGAGCATCTTGAGGCGGACGTCGTGGCGTATCCGGAGGGGCTGGACGTGCTTGTGCCGCGCATCATGGTAGGCGCGTTGGCGCTGGACGGCGGAATCTACTACTACGGACAGGCCGACGAGAAGGTTGTCCTGACGCGGTGGGACCGCCCTGATCTCCAGATGCCCGCAATGGCCACCGGCTGCCAGGGACTTATCCTGACGGGTGGGCAGGGACCCATTCCGTATGTGCAGAATCGCGTTGACGAACTGCGGATTCCGGTAGCCGTTGTGCCCGGCGGCACGATCGCAACGGCGACGCGCCTGAGCGACGGCGCGCTCGGTGGACGGGGGCAGATGCACCCGGACAAGGTGGCCGTGATGGCGAGTTGTTTGCAAGACTCGTCCCTTGTACAGGATTTGGCGACAGTCTCCGCATGACGGAAGCCGACGAACCGCATATCCTTGGGCCCGCCGATCAGTTCGCGATTGAAGCTGTAGGACAGCCGGGTGACCGGCGCTTCAGAATCCTCGTGCAGGGCCCGGGCGGCAACGCGACCATCTGGCTAGAGAAAGAAGACATGAGTCGCCTCGCGCTGTCTGTTGAGCGGCTGCTCCAGATGGTCGAACGAAATGTTGAGGAGTCTTCATCGCGAGGAACGAACGTGGAGGAACTGCCAACGGAATCGCTCTCGCAGTCATTTGAGTTTCAGTCCGGCTCGTGGGCCGTTGGCTACCTGGAATCGGCGCATGTCATCGAGTTCCAGGCGCACGACATAGAGGACGAGGACGACTCCCAGCCTCGCCTGCGCTTCTGGGCGACGATGGCGCAGAGCCAGGATTGGTCGACAAGGGCGCTGGAAGTTTACTCCGCCGGTCGGCCGAGGTGCCCGTTGTGTCACGGCCCCATGAATCCGGGAACGAATCACGTGTGCCCAATGACGAATGGGCATCATACTGCCACGGTGGGTGGCTCGGACTAGGCCTGCCAGAGCAGGATAGCTTCCTCCTGTGGACTACTCCTACGCGAACCCTGAACCGGATATCGTCACGGCGATTCGCGACGGCGGATTCGTCGACATGAGGCCTCATCCCTATGGCTCAAACGCCGTCTTCACAGGGCTGATCGAGGGGGAGGCGGGGCACGTCAGGGTTATCTACAAGCCGCAGCGAGGCGAGGCGCCGTTGTGGGATTTCCCGCCGGGAACGCTGTATCTGAGAGAGTGTGCGGCGTTTGAGTTGAGCCTGGCGCTCGGCTGGGAGTTCGTACCGTTCACGATTGCGCGAGATGGGCCGTACGGCATCGGCGCGGTCCAGATTTATGTGGAGCACAATCCGGCGGAGACGTATTTCACACTGCGGAATGAGCATCGAACGGATCTGCAGCGGATGGCACTGTTCGATGCGCTGAGCAACAATGCGGATCGCAAGGGAAGCCATTGCCTGCGGGATGAATCCGGTCGGCTGTGGGGCATAGACCACGGCCTGATGTTCAACGAGGACTACAAGCTGCGCACGGTGATCTGGGACTTTGAGGGAGAACCGATACCCGACGAAATGCTCAGCGACCTGCAGGACTTGCGTCCCCGTGTCGAAGATGGCGCAGACTGCGCCGTCCTGATGAGCGGCTTCCTCTTGACGGAGGAAGTAGAGGCGCTGCGAGATCGGCTGGACGTGTTGCTTGAAGAGAAGATCTTTCCGGTGGCCGGTCTGGGCCGGAACGTCCCCTGGCCACCGTTGTAGGACTTAGGATTCCCTCTTCCGCCGTCGCTCAGCCCACCACCGGCGAAGGCGGAAAATATAGCGGGATCGGAGGTGGATGCGGTCTCCGGCGTGATTGGCCACGTCTACGTTGCCCGCTAGAATGGCGGATCGCCAGCCGTGCAGATCGTCCAGCGAAACAGACTCATCGCCGAACACTGCAAAGGGCGACCACGGCGCGCGGCGAGCCCGCTTTTCAAGCACCCGCCCGCCCGCCTCCTGGATGAGGAGTATTCCCGCGGCCACGTCCCAGATCTTGGGCGTAGCGAACAGGCATAGCTGCATCGCTCCCCGCGCGACAAGGGTCATTTCATACGCGATCGAGCCGAGAGACCGAACCTCTCCCAAGCGCATCCGCAGGCCGTCCTTGAAACCCCACATACGCCAGTAATAGGAGGGCATTCCCGTAAGCCGTCCGCGTTCCGGCTCGGCGTTCGGAGTAACCCCGATGGCCCTGCCATCCTGAAACGCTCCGCCTCCGCGTCGCGCGTGAAGGACTGAACCGCCGTCCGGGCCGGGAACGAAGATCGCTGCGACAACGGGGCGACCGTTGTGCAGCACGCCGATGGATGACGCAAAGACGGGCAGGCCGTTCAGGAAGTTGGTCGTCCCGTCCAGCGGATCAAGCACCCAGACGAATTCGGCGGAGCCGTGCTCCGAGTTCGGATTCTCTTCGCCAACAATGCCGTGATCGGGAAACGCTTCGGCGATCGCCGACCGCAGCCAGTCCTCAGATTCACGGTCGGCCTGCGTGACGGGGTCGCGACGGCCATCGGACTTATATTCGATCTCCAGCGGCTTACGGAAGTGGCTGAGGAGTATGTCGCCGGCCTTGCGGGCGAAGTCGACGGCGTGGCGCTCAATGTCCTCAAGTTGAGCCACTTCACGCGACTCCACGGCCTGCTGCGTCATGGAGTGTTTATGCCCTGGCAGGTTGACTGCGCGTGTCGTCTGGCATCATCGAAATCCGTCACGCGCCCACCATAGTCACGCGGTCAATGCTGCGTCAAACGACTCACTCTTGCTCATCTTGGGCCCTGTAGAAGGGTGAGCGCAGCGCAGAACCTAGAAAACGCGGCGCTTGTATGCTGCAGCAACGGCGAACACGCCCGTGGCGACGAAGACCATGGCCGGGCCGGATGGGATGTTCATGTAGTAGGAGAGATATAGTCCAACGACGGCGGATATGGAGCCGATGATCGCGCCGATGATCATGCCGCCGACGAATCGTCGCGCCAGGAGGTAACCGGCGGCTGCGGGCGTGACGAGCATCGCCATCACCAGCACGATGCCCGCGGCCTGGATTCCGATGACGATGACCAACGCGAGCAGCGTTAGCAGGGCGTAGTCGACCGTTCTAACGGGGATGCCGACCACCTCCGCGCTGGCAGGATCAAACGTGGTATAAACGGCGACGCGGTGAATGGCGTAAAGGCCGGCGATGACCAGGGCGGCAAGTCCGAGCGAAACATAGACATCCGTTGTCGAGACGCCGAGCACCTGGCCAAGCAACAGATCCTCCACGTTCACAGTTAGGCCTTCCGCCGTTGCCAGCATCGTCAAGCCGAGCGCGAACATGCCTGCGAAGACTATACCGATGGATGTGTCCTCGCTGATGCCCGTTCTGCGGCTGATGAAACCCATCAAGGCCGCAACGCCCACGCCGGCGGGCACCGCCGCCATGAACGGGCTGAAACCCAACATGAACGCCACTACCATGCCAGGCAGAACGGAGTGGGCGAGCGCGTCTCCCATGAATGAGCGCCCGCGGGCGATGACGTACGCGCCGATGATCGGGCACATCACGCCGACGAGGACGGACACGACAAGCGCCCGGACCATGAAGCTGTATTGGAAGGGATCGAGAAGATACTCAATCACGGGCAGAGTGAGCCTCTTCATGCTTTTCGTGGACGGTGGTGTGACCCGGCACCTCATCCGGACGGGTCTCGCCGGCGGTAGCAAAGGCGATGCCGTGGGAGCCATAGAGCTCTTCCATGACCTGTGGGGTGAATGCCTCCTCAGGCGGCCCGCACGCGCAGACGTGCCGATTGATGCAGAGGCAGATATCGAAGCGTTTCGCGAGGTTGGTCAGATCATGGGTGGCAAGAAGGATAATCTTGCCTTCATCCCGGAGACCGCGAAGCACGCCGACGATATCTTCCTGTCCACCGACATCGACGCCACTGAAGGACTCATCAAGCATTAGAACGGAGGCTTCCTGGCACAGGGCACGGGCGATGAAGACGCGCTGCCGCTGGCCGCTTGACAATTCCGTCATGAGCGCGGAACGGCGATCCCAAAGGTCTACGCGCTCAAGGCTCTGGCGGCACTGATACCAGTCTTCTTTGTCGTACCGCCGCAACCATCCTCTTAACTTGGTGCGGCCCATCATAACAACATCCTCTACGGTGACCGGGATTCGCCAGTTGATGCTTTCCCGCTGGGGAACATATGCTACGCCGCCCTGATCAAAAGGCCGCTCTGTACGAATGACGGCTGAGCCGTGGTGTACGGGAATGCGGCCGCAGATGGCCTCAAACAAGGTGCTCTTGCCCGCGCCGTTCGGTCCGACGACTCCAACAAGTGTGCCGGGGCCGAATTCAAACGAAACATCGGTCAAGACGCGCGTGCCGGATCGTTCGACAGTCAGATCACTGACGATGATGCAGGGCTCAGGACCTACGGAGCCGTTGGGTGTGGCCATAGTGAAATTCCTTACCGAAATACGCAGGAAGATGCAGCCGCATCAGGGGACGTGCGTGTGGGCACTGGACGGAATCGGCCGGTTTTCTCGCGTGCACTTCGCACAGCTGATGTAGAGTTCTATCCGGTGCCCAATGATACTGCCGCCAACCTCGTTGCCTATGAGACGGAGAACGCGCTCCACCGTGCCGGCGTGAAACTCGCCGATGGTGCCGCAGGTGACGCAGACGGTGTGATGGTGGTGCTCCGCGTGGGCGAGAGAATAGCGCGGCTCCCCATTGAGGAGGCTCAACTTGCAGATGATCCCTGATTCCAGCAGCAGCTTGATGGTGCGGAAGACGGTGGCGCGGCCTATATGCGGCAGATCACGCACCAGGTCTTCAGCCGTGAAACCATCGGTTCTTTTCTCGAGGTTCTCGACGATTTCTCTGCGAGGCAGGGTGGATCGATAGCCCTGGTTTTCCAGGGCCGCGAGAATGTTGGAACCTCGTATCTCGGTAGCCATGATACTCAGTCTCACCTTCTCCCAATGTTTCTATGTCTTTTACGCTGGATATGATAAAGATACCTTGTCTCAATATACGTGTCAACACCGTACGCCATCCCGCACGCGCGCCTAGTTCTTGATGAGAAGACCAGGCTGACAGGTCATGCAATAGTCCGTGATGCGGCGGTTGGCGCTGAGTCGGCTGATGCGCCCGCCGCAGCGCGGACATTCCTTGTTCGCTTTGCCATGAACGGATAACCATTCGCGTCGCTCAAGGTGAATGTCCTCGTCCATTAACTCGCGCAACACCACAACCGCACGGCGTGGAACGGTGTAGACGGAAGCATGCAGCCGGGCGATTTCGTCTGCTGACAGATCCGCCCGCCGACGAAACGGCGAGATGCCGGCCTCCCACACAATCTCATCCGAGTATGCGTTGCCGATACCCGCCACAAGCGCGCCCCGCGTCAGGATTCCCTTGATCTCGCCGGTGAATCGCCGGAGCCGCGTGGCGAATTCCTCGAGGCTCAACGGATCGTCGAGAACGTCCGGACCGGTTTCCTCCAGGCGGGGAATCTCGGTGAGCCGCTCAGTCGGCGCGTAGTACAGCATGCCCATCTGGCGATCATCCAGGTACCGCAGATCGATCCCGTTGGACAGCCTAAGACTGACACTCACGGTCTTGGTGAGCCTGTCCTTGGGCTGCGCCAGCCGCAGCCGCCCCGTCAACATCGGAAAGATGACGAGCGCCATGCCATCGGAGAGAGTCAGGGTAACGCTCTTGCCGTAGCGCGACACATCTGTGAACGATCGCCCCTCAATGTCCGCGGCCAAGTCGATCTCTGATAGGGTCCGCAGCACGGTGGGACGAATGACGCGCGCCGACTCCACAGTCGCGCCGACGACGCGGCGCCCCAGCACCTCCCGGACAATGGTCAATTCCGGCGCCTCCGGCATGAGTTTAGCCCCGCCTGATTTATTCCTTCTCTAGGGACGCAGTTGGATACGTGGGATGCGCCCAACACCCAACCAATATCTCAGCCTCTTCACAATCTCAAGCCCGCCTACCATTCCGGCTACCGGCAATACGACCTCAACCGTGAAGCTGAGCAACGCCGAGAGAACATTCTCGGTGGAACCCACTTCGTTGCCGAGTACCCCTGGGACGATGATTATCCACAGCAGCGCGAAGCCCGTAATGAACACACAGATTATCAGCACTATCTCAATGGCATTCTCTATGACTGGTAAATGTGCCTCATGCAAAACAGCCCAGAATGTTCCCGACCAAACTGCAACCAGCGTCCAGAAACGCCAATCCTCACTACCGTCTATGGCATCCACTGCTAGCGCGAACACGATAGCCGTGTACATGAACATGAACGCGCCAACCAGTATGCGCTTACAAATGCGTTTCCAATTCGGCGCTGCCCACGGAATCACCCAACATGCGAAGCCCGCAAGCGCGAGCAATAAGAACCACCTGTACACCGGCTCAGACGTGTCCGCATCGTCGACGTAGAATGCCCACAGCAAGATGGCGAGCGCAGCCAACATCAGCCCGCCTCCTGCGAGGTCGGGGGCAGCTCTCTTCCAAAAGCCCTCACGCGCTGCCTCTGGGGTGTCTTCTTCAGATGAGAGGTACGGCAGTATGTCAACGATGACGAACAGTGTGCCCATCATCAGGATCACTCCGGCGACCCACCAGCGATACACGTCGTCGCCATGATCGGGCGCACGTACGAAGGAAACCCATAGCATCCATCCGGCTAAGAGGGCTCCAAGCGCGGTCGCGCCAAAGACCAATCCATGGAACAGCTTGGAGTGGTTCCTTGATTTGGGTGGCTTTACAGTGACTGAGGCAAATATGGGCAGCGCGGCAAGACCAGGCAGCGCCCACCAAAAGATCCATGAGCTCACTCCCTCACCGAAATCGACCTCCTGGACGTAGATTGTCCACAGGGCAAGCCCAGGACCTATGATTAGGTAGGTAACTAGGAGCGCCAAGCCTGCCTGCTGCAGTTTGTCTCGTGTCACTTGCGCATCTCCCCTCCGTCATTCTTGTGTGTCTACCGTCATTCTGGCCGAACGGCCAGAATCTGGTGCGCATTCCGCGACCCGATCCCCGTACCGCTCTACAACACAACCCCCTCCCCCCTAGCGGGGGAGGGACAGGGTGGGGGAGGGGTATGCCGTCGAAAGGGCGGCCCCAAAAGACCCTCCGCCGCTTTGACACGCAACGACGCCCAAATTAAGCTGTATCCCACGTATCGCAACCGAGCCGAGGTAGCTCAGGTGGTAGAGCACGCGACTGAAAATCGCGGTGTCGGCAGTTCAACTCTGCCCCTCGGCACATGCGAACGGTTGGATAGGCGGAAGTGGCGCAGTGGTAGCGCGTCTCCTTGCCAAGGAGAAGGTCGCGGGTTCAAATCCCGTCTTCCGCTCCATTCCCACTAATACATGCCACGTCCATTTGACTCACCCAAAACGCCTGTCCTAAAGTCCCCTAATCGAACGACAACACCCGTGGCACGGATTGTCGACACCCGCGCCGCGAAAATTCACCCGGGGGAGCGCATTGGAGGGCGCCCCCTGCAAGGGAACGCATCGCTAACTTGATTCCCAGACACACCGGGCGGATAACCACCGCTAGGCGGTCGCAAAAGGCCGTAAGTGAGATGGCCTGCCCGTTGCCCTCAGCGGCTCACTGAACACGACCCGTTCGAGCCGCTCGGGATGCGTCCGGTTTCCCCACGCAGCCGAAGGCCCCGGGGATACACGAGATATGACAGCCGAGCCCACGGGTCAGCGTTGAATAGGCGCGGCCTCGGCCACCGCAGCTGACGGCGGCACTCGTCGTTGATCAGAAGAGCGGGAGTCACCTTGACGCGCTGATCCCGCGTCACTAGGGCGACTTCACGGCCGGTCCACGGCGGACCTTACGTGAAGAATGGGCGGCGGCCCAACGCGCGGCACGCAAATGCCACCGAGCAGTAACAGACACCGCGCAAAAAGCAAATCGACGCGTAGCCCAGGAACAAGAAGCGATGCGTTCCCCCAAGACCCGCCGAAAGCAAGCCCGGCCAATCAGAAGGAGGTCAGCACAAGCAGGGCAGAGAACCCTCGCTACCCTAGCTCGGCCTGAACACGGGCAGGCTGATGGTCTCGCTGGCGTCCTCGAATTCGATCTGCCCCGTCATACCGATGCTGACTGCGTCCGGCGTCGGTTCCACGCCCACAACTCGCGTCGGCAGAATTGGGCCCTCCTCCAGCTTGATCAGCGCCGTGATGAAGGGAACCTCTTCTGCGAATGCAGGCGCGGGTGGACGGTGGACGACGGCATAGGCATAGACCTCGCCGCGCCCGCTCGCCTGTACCCACGTCGTATCGCGTGAGTGGCAAGTTGGGCACAGATCGCGCGGGTAGAAGTACCGCTCATCGCAGGTGTTGCAGCTCCGGAGCCACAACTCATGCTCATTGCACTTCTCCCAGTAGAAGTCGTTTTCCTGAGTTGGAGTCGGCAAGATCCTTGGCGGGCCGGCTGGCGGTTGAGTTGTCATTGATTGTTCTCCTATGAATTGCTGAGGACCAGCGTCGCGGTGGAGGAGAGCTCGCCGCCGGTGCCATGCACCAGCGACAGGTTGCAATCCTCAACCTGCCGATCTCCACCCTCGCCGCGCAGCTGCCGCGTCGCCTCAATCAGCAGGAACATGCCGTACATGCCCGTGTGGGCGTAGGAGAGGCCCCCGCCGCTCGTGTTCATGGGGAAATCGCCGCCCGGGCCTGTCCGCAGGTTCGCCACGAAGTCCGGGGCTTCACCCGGCCCGCAGAATCCAAGGCTCTCCAACGTCGTCAGTACGGTGTACGTGAAAGAGTCGTAGATCATCGCGAGATCGATGTCATCATGTGTGACGCCTGCCATCTCCAATGCGCGCGGCCCGGTCTCATGCGCGATGGTGCGGGTGAGGTCCGGCATCTGGCTGATGATCTGATGATCGTGACCCTCTGCAGAGCCGAGAATCCACGCCGGTTTCTTGGGAGCGTTGCGGGCGACGTTCGCAGAAACGACCACGCACGCGCCTCCGCCGTCCGTCACCAGGCAGCAGTCCATGATATGGAACGGCCACGCGATCCAGCGCGATTCATGATAGTCCTCATAACCGACATCGGCGGGGCCAATCCACGTGGGGTGATTGACGAACGACTTGGGATTCTGGAGGGCCCATTTTCGTGTCGCGATGGACACGTCCGCCATGGCCTGCCGCACTCGGTCTGGGCCATACATATGCATGTAGCGGCTGCAGGCCATGGCATACGCCACCGGCGCGCCGATCATGCCGTAGGGCGCCTCAAATTGCGAGCCGGCAGCCGTCGCATCACGACCTGCCCTGGCTCGCGTCGAGCGCCCCGCCTCGCCGTGCGTGATCAGAGCGACGTCGATAAGCCCCGCGTTGATGGCCACCATCGCGTGCTCAACGTGCGCGAGGAACGATGAGCCTCCAATGGACGTGGTGTCCGTGTACTTGGGCACGATGCCGAGATATTCGGCAACCGATACCGTTCCGACGCCGGCGCAAAACAGGGCATCAACGTCATCCAGCGTGAGGCCGGCGTCACGCAGCGCGTTGTCTGCCGCCTCTGCGTGATGCTGCATCGATGACTTGTGCGGCACGTGGCCCATCTCATCGGACTCATCGACGCCGATGATCGCCGCCACGCGCGAAAGATCACTTGCGGTTGTCATAGACTTTTCCTCCCCCGGTGCGGGCGTCTGTCACCCGCTGCCGACACAGTGACATAGGCAAGGCAGGCTTGTCACGTACGGCTTAAGACATCTTGACATCAAATGTTTGGGACATCATGATGTTTCCATGAGAACGACACTGACGATAGATGATGATGTTGCCAGCAGTCTGCGTGAGCAGGCTGCTCTGTACAACGTGTCTTTTAAACAGGCAGTGAATGATGCTCTCCGTCGAGGGCTTGCTCCTGTGCAACCCGAAGAGCGCCCCCCATTCAAGGTCAAGCCGATCGGGGGAGGCTTTCGCCCGGGTATTGATTTGACACGCCTCAATCAACTCTATGATCAGTTAGAAATAGAGGATTTTGTGGAGAAGCACTCCAGGTGATTGTCCCAGACATCAACCTCTTGCTTTATTCCCATAACCCGACCGCACCCCGGCATACGGATGCCCGCCATTGGTGGGAAGGCCTCATGAATGGCAATGAGCGCGTAGGGATCCCATGGATTGTGACATCCGGCTTTGTTCGTCTCATAACAAGCCGTTCCTTATTGGAGCCGCCGGCCACAATCGCGGAGGCTCTCGATGCTGTGGACAAATGGTTTAGCTACCCGCACGTTGTTCCGATCAACCCCGGCGCACAGCACCTGTCTCTCTTTCGGCAAGCGCTGCAGGCAGCGGGTGTTGGCGGAAACCTCGTAACCGATGCCCACATAGCCGCCGTTGCGATGGAATACCAGGCTGAGGTTCATTCCGGCGACAACGACTTCAGCCGTTTCCCCGGCCTCCGCTGGCGCAACCCGTTGGAAGTGAACGTCTAGCGTTTACCCCCTGCTCGGCAAAGCAACCGTCGCGTTGCCCGGGGTGACCGCCTCGCCGCGTTGGTTGGTGATGGCGAGGTCGACGTCGACGAGATGCCGGCCGTTCTCCTCGCGCTTGCCGGTCACACGCCCCGAGACGGTCAGGGTGTCGCCCTTGTAGTTGATGCCCCGGTACTGCGCGTTGACGAACACGATATCGCCGTCGTCGCCGATCCAATCCCGCAGCGCGCTGTGCAGATACGAATACCGCAGCGGCCCCTCGCCGAACGCGGCCTGCTGTCCGTTGGCGCGCGCCTCGTCATCGTCCATGTGCATTGGGACGAACTCATCGTTCACGGATGCCCAGCGATTCCAGTTCATCAGCGTCGTCATACGACAGACGCAATAGCAACGGAAAACTCAGGTACTCATGGACAGTGGGATTGGGGAACCTCAAGCCTTACAGCAGGTCATGAAATTCGATTCCCATCGACCCGGCCTATCTTGACGATGGACAGAACCGTCTTCGAACTACGGCTGGGAAGTCCAGTTGGTCCAGAGTATAGGCGATAGCTGGTTGGCCTGTCTCCCCCTGTGGCGCCGCCGAGCCGACCGAAGGAAGAGACCGCCCGCCTGGGCAAGGACATATACCAGCGCGACATCCGGCGGCAGGGCGAGGCCGACCACGACGGGAAGGTCGTCGCCATAGACGTGGAGAGCGGTCAATGGGCCATCAGCGGGTATATCCTTGAAGCGGTATGCGGCTCCGCAGCCACAGCCTGTACATGGAAGTAGAGGATGGCGGGCGCGTCGTCATCCAGGCCAGGTGAGCAGGCGAACCCTTTACGTCTCCAATCGCCCGTGCTCTATCTTGACAAACCCGTTCAGACTAACGGACAATCTATACTGACTGTTTACGACACATATTGACATGAGCTAGAAATACTACTGATCCAGCGCCCGCAGGGGTTGTGGCATAAGTCGGGCGACACAGGAGGTTCGACGACATGACCGACGCGCTGCGGAGCTTCACCCCCCCCCCCCGCATTTCGTGGGGGTTCTCTCTCATGAGGCGCCCTGGGATTGCGCTTCTCGCCCTCGCGCTGCTGGCGGTGGTGTTCGCGGCGACGCCGGCGGAGCAGGCTAACGCGCAGACACCGCAGACCTTCGTCGCCAACACCGGCCAGGCAGACGGCGCTGCTGCATCTCTGTCCAATGACTACGCCCACGCCTTCACCACCGGCAGCAACCCGGGTGGGTACTCCCTGACCAGCGTCGCCGTGGAATTCGCCTCTATCCACAGCGGCTTCAGCTCTTCGTCCCTCACCGCCAGCATCCACACCGACTCCGGCGGGTCGCCGGGCAGCTCGCTCGGGACCCTGACCAACCCCGCCAGCTTTCCCGCCTCCACCTCGGACCAGACGCTGACCTTCACCAGCAGCGCGGGCATTGACCTTGCGGCGAGTACCACCTACTTCCTAGTGATTGACATTAGCAGTGATGGTCCCTTTTCGAATCTGCGCTTGACGACTTCGGACGCCGAGGACAGCGGAGCCCTGGCTGGTTGGAGCATCAGCGACGGCACTTTGAGCAGAACATGGAACACAACGGGCGCATGGAACACCAACACGCCGTCACTGAAAATCAGCCTCGACGGCGTCAGCAAGACGGCGCTGGTTTCGAACTTCGGGCAGGCGAACGGCGGCACCGGCAATTTCGTACAGCACGACCACGCGCAGGCGTTCACGACGGGCGCCAACGCCGGCGGGTACACCCTGACGGGCGTCGACTTCTCGTTTCCGCAAATCAACGACGGCGGGCTGGCGGGGAAGCTGACTGCCGAGATCAGAAGCGACAGCAGCGGAGCGCCGGGCGCGGTGGTCGCCACCCTGACCAAGCCCGGCACGATTGCCGCCGGCACGAACAGCTTCACGCACTCGGGCGTGGCGCTCGCGTCGAACACCACGTACTGGGCGGTGCTGGACGTCACCCTGGTCCTGTTGCCCGGCGCCAACACCATCCAGAACACCGCGTCGGACGCCGAGGACGCCGGCGGCGCGGACGGCTGGACCATCGCCGACGATGGCCACTACCGGACCTGGAACACCTCGGGCGGCTGGACCTCCTTCAGCCAGTCCCGCAAGATGACCATCCACGGCACGGCCGTCGAGACGGTCGAGACGGAGACCTTCGTCGCCAACACCGGCCAGGCGGACGGAGGCACCTCGTTTCTGGGCAATGACTTCCACCAGGCGTTCACCACCGGCTCCAACAGCTTCGGCTACACCCTGCACAGCGTCGACGTGGAGTTCTCCACCATCCACAGCGGCTTCAGCTCCTCGGCGCTGACCGCCAGCATCCACGCCGCCTCCGGAGGGTCTCCGGGCAGCTCGCTGGGGACCCTGACCAACCCCGCCAGCTTCCCCGCCTCCACCTCGGACCAGACGCTGACCTTCACCAGCAGCGCGGGCATCGACCTTGAGGGGAGCGCCACCTACTTCCTCGTGATCGACATGGACGCCGGCCAGAGTTCTTCGAGGGTACGCCTGACGGGTTCGGACGCCGAGGACGGCGGGGGCCTGGCCGGCTGGAGCATCGCCGACGGCGCCGGGACGAGAACGGCTTCCTCGACGGGCGCGTGGACCCCCAACGTATCATCACTGAAGATCAGCCTCGACGGCGTCAGCAAGCCGCGGCCGCCGCGGGTGAGCATCCTTGGCGGCGGCGCCGTCACCGAGGGCGTCAGCGCCAGCTTCACGCTGAGGGCGGTCCCGGCGCCCCCGGCGGACCTGCCGGTGAGCGTGACGGTGACCACGACCGGCGACTTCGGGTACGGCGCGCTGCCCACCAGCGTCACCATCCCGGCCAGCGGGTCGGCGACGCTGGAGATCCCCACCACCGGCGACGACGTGGACGAAGCCCACGGCTCGGTCACGGTGACGCTGGTGGACGGGTCGGACTACGACCTGGCCACGTCGCTGGGGACGGCGACGGTCCGGGTGCGGGACGACGACCCGGCGCTGGTGAAGAACACCGGCCAGTCGAGCGGCCTGGTGCAGGGCCTGCACGTGGACCTGGCGCAGGGTTTCGACACCGGCGGCAACCCCTCGGGGTACACCCTGACCAGCGTGGACGTGGCCTTCAGGCGGTCCACCGAGGACTTCGGCTCCAAGCTGACGGTCACCGTCCACAAAGGTGCCAACGGGGCTCCCGGCACGGTCGTGGGGACCCTGACCAATCCCGACTGGGTGAACCGGCAGGCCGGCACGTACAGCTTCACGCACCCGGGCGTCGCGCTCGAGGCGGACACCCGCTACTGGGTCGTGCTGGACGCAGCCGGGCTCACGGAAGGCAACAGCCAGGTGAAGTTCACGCAGAGCAACTCCGAGGACGAGGGCGCCGCGCCCGGCTGGAGCATCAACAACGACGCTCGCATCCGCGCGCAGGGGGGCGGCAACTGGATCACCCTGGTCGGCGGCTCCACTCTGTCGATGGGAGTCAACGGCCGGCTGCTGCCCCACGCGGACGGTTCCTACACCGTGCCCTTGGACTGGCCGCTGAAGCCGCTCGGTCTGGGCGCGGGCGAGACGTTCCGGCTGCTGTTCATGACCGAAGACCACCGCGACGCCACCGCCGCCGACATCGGCGTCTACGACGCCCACGTGCGGGAGGCGGCCCGCGACGGGCACGCCGCCGTCCGGCGCTACGCCGACCACTTCCGGGTGGTGGGCTCCACCGCCGCGGTGGACGCCCGGGACCACACCCGGACCAACCCCAACGACGCCGGGCACACGGACGCGGAGGTCTGGTGGCTGAACGGCGAGCGCGTCGCGGCGAACAACGCCGGCTTCTGGTCCGACACCTGGGAGAACTGGGCGATGGCGGACCGGCGCTTCGAGAGCGGCGAGAGGAGCACCTCGAACGACTGGCCGTGGACGGGCACCCGCACCGACGGTGCGAAGGAGGCGAACCCTCTGGGCGCCAGCAACGCCCGGCGGGGACGGTTCTCGACCACCGACGCGGACACCGGCCCCATCAGCTACAACACCATCGCCAGCACCCAGGACCACGCCTTCTACGGCATCTCGCCCCTGTTCCGGGTGGAGCCCACGCCGGTGAACGCGCCGCCCGGTGAGCCGGCGGTGATGAGCAACCTGGGCCAGGCGGACGGCGCGGCGTTGACCGTGACGACTGCCAGTACCGTACGTGACCGCGCGCAGTCGTTCACGACGGGCAGGAACGGCGGCCACTACCGCCTCAACAGCGTCGACGTCGAGTTTGCCGAGATCGGCGACTCCGACGCCGCCCGTGATCTGAGGGTACAGATCTGGGCCGGCTCCGGCGGCTCGCCGGGCAGTACCGCCGCCGACGTCCTGGCCGATCTGGCGCGCCCCTCCATGCCGGTGGGCAGCGCCGACCGGACCTTCACCTTCACCTACCAGGGCGACGACGGTTCGGGGCTGCGGCTGGAGCCGAACACCACCTACTGGGTGTACGTATACGACGCGTCCGTGCAGCCCAACAGCACGTACACCCTTCGCGCCACCGCGTCGAACTCCGAGCGCCTGCGGGGCCTGCGCCTGCCCGAGGGCTGGAGCATCGGCGACGGCCACAGTTCCTGGTCGCTCTACCCCAACCCCGCCGTCTCCTGGAGCACCCACTCCGAGGCGCTCAAGATCGGCCTGAACCTGGGGGCCGCCGACGCCTTCGTGCAGTTCCGCACCTGCGCGGGCACGATCTCGGGCAACGACTGCGACACGGGCTGGGTGATCGCCAACTACAACAGGCACGACCCGCCGCCCACCATCACGCTGACGGAGGGCGGCCCGGCGGTGACCTACCAGTGGCAGGCGGTGGACCCCCACGAGCGCCGGCACTTCTACGTCGCCAGCCAGGTGGGTGAGCCGCTCAGCCACCACGGCGGCTACATCGGGCCGGGCAAACCGGACCGGGACCGGCTGATGTGCCACACCGGGAGCCGCAGCCCCTACAACCTGGGCGACCCCATCGTCGAAGGGCTTGGCCGGGATGGGATTCATTTCGGCTACGGCAGCACCGCCGGCCCGCTGCTGGACCGGCACGACGGCTGCCCCTTCTCGTCGCAGTCCGTCTACGAGAGCGACGCCAACAAGTGGCGTCCGGTGAGCCTCGCCGCGGGGCAGGACAGCGACGCCTTCGACCACGGGACGTTCCTGATCCACCGGCCCCACGCCGTCGGCCACAACTTCTATGAAAATGGCGTGCTGTACCAGGTGGGAGGCTTCGACTTCCCCGAGGTGCGGGTGCCGCTCATCATCAGGGACGACGACGAGTGGGAGCAGACCCTGGAGTTCTCCATCGACGACGGGACCACCTGGACGTCCATCGAGGACGGCGGCCTCAATCTGGCCTTCCCGGCCTCGCTGAACACGGGGCGCAAGGCGCACTACTTCTGGGTGCGGACGAAGAACGACCCGCCGGCGGACCAGGACAAGCGCTTCTCCATCAGCGCCGACTTCGCCAGGCCGCTGTTGCGGAGCGGCACGTCGGAGTACTTCCGGTCCCACCGGGTCTGGTTCACCAGCCCCGCCGCATCGCACCTGCACACCTTCAGAACTGACTCTGCCGTCAGCGCCGGCTCGGTCACGGTCGGCCGCACGCCGGTCCAGGTCGACATCCACGTCGGCGCCAACGTGGTCGGCAACGTGACCTTCCAGGTCGAGGGCTACAAGCTGTACGAGCGCAGCGACAACCAGATCTCGACGGAGACGCCGCCGAAGACGGTGCGCACCGACAGCTTCAGCTTCCACCGCACGCTGGGCTCCTGCGTGGGCTGCCAGCGGCTGCTGGGCGACCTGCCCGACCCGGTGGTGGAGCGAGTGGGCGACCTGGCCTACGCCAACCTGTCGGACACGGGCATCGACCTGAGCTGGCCGCAGGTGGTCGGCGCCGAGGGCTACGAGGTGCGCTACTGGTCCACCACGTCGCCCTTCCCCGGCGTCCCGGCCGACGAGGCCTGGTTCGGGGCCGAGCCCAACGACCCGGCCTGGAACATCCGCCACCTGGAGCCGGACACCGAGTACCGGGCGGTGGTCTACTACGCCGACCACGGCGCGACGCAGCTGAGCACCGCCAGCCCGGTGATCCGCTTCACCACGCTTGCGGCGGGCTCGCCCGTGGAGGCGGAGCCCACGTCGGTGATCGTGGAGCGTGTGCCCGAGGTGTCGATCAGCGCCGCCGGCGGGACGATCACCGAGGGCGAGGACGCGGTCTACACGGTCACCGTGAACCCCGCGCCCGACGCGCCGCTGGACGTCAGGGTGGGCGTGGCCGGCCCCGGCTCCGTGGTCGCCGCCCAGCACCTGGGCGAGCGCACGGTCAACGTGCCCACCGGCGGCAGCGTCTCGTTCACCATCCCCACCGTCGACGACACCGGTTGGGGCTCCAACGGGATGCTCGGCGCGACGGTGCGGTTCGGCGAGGGCTACCGGCTGAACAGGTTCAGGAGCTACGCCTCGGTCTATATCGCCAACAACGACCTGCCGCCGCCGCCGCCGGTCCAGCTCAAGCGCGTCTCCGACACCACGGCGACCGTCGCCTGGAAGCCGCAGGGGGACGGCGCGTCCTACCTGGTCGTCTGGCACGAGAGCTTCACGGGCGTCCCGGTCCTGACGGAAGTCACGACCACCGCCACCGAGCACCAGCTCACCGGCCTCGACCCGCAGTCGCATTACGTGGTCTCCGTCCTTCACGGGACGACCCAGCTGGACAAGATCACCGTGCGGACCCTGGCCGCCGGCGCGACGCCGAAGACCTTCACGGTGGACTTCGAGACGCCCGCGCCCAACACGTCCGTGCCGCTGATCAGCGTGACCGCCGACGGCAACGTGACCGAGGGCGGGGACGCGACCTTCACGGTCAGCGCCAACCCGGCCCCGGCTGCGGACCTGGACGTGAGCGTCACGGTGTCGCAGAGCGACGACTCCGGGATATCCATGGAACATCGGACGGTGACCATCCCGACTGCGGGCTACGCCGCGCTGACGGTGGCCACCACCAACGACGAGGTGGACGAGCCCGACGGATCGGTCACGGTCACCGTCGACGCCAGCGCCAACCTCGACTACCGGGTGTCCTCGTCCCAGGGGACGGCCGTCGTGGTCGTGTCCGACGACGACGGCGGCTACACGGTCAACCAGGGAACGATCGCCAGGGTCAAGGAGCTGGCGTCGCAGACCCAGCACGGGACGGCCCACGTGAACCGCTGGAACCGGGTGCTGCTGGCCTTCGGCGAGCACGACGGGACCGGCGTCACCGGCGGCCCGATGACGGCGGCCGAGGCGCAGGACATGGCCGACAATCACAGCAGCCCGGTGTGGGACCTGGTGGTCGTCGAGCTGACGGCCCTGGAAGCGGCCGCGGCGCAGACGCCGCCGCCGCCGCCCACGCCTGAGGTGAGTATCACCGCGGGCAGCGGGGTGACCGAGGGCGGCGACGCCACCTTCACGGTGACGGCCAGCCCGGCCCCGACCGCGAATCTCGACGTGAGCGTCACGGTCTCGCAGAGCGGCGACTACGGCGCGGCCACGGGCCAGCGGACGGTGACGATACCCACCACGGGCAGCGTCACCCTCACCGTGGGCACCACGGACGATACTACCGACGAGACCGACGGCTCGGTGACGGCCACGGTGAACGCGGGCAGCGGCTACACGGTGTCCTCGTCCCAGGGCGCGGCCACGGTGGCCGTGTCCGACAACGACGCCGCCTCCACGCCGGTGGTGAGCGTCACCGGCGCCGCCGGCGGCACGGAGGGCGAGTCGGTCACCTTCACGGTGACGGCCAGCCCGGCGCCGGCTGCGGACCTGGCGGTGAGCGTGACGGTCGCCACGACCGGCGACTTCGGGTACGGGACGCTGCCCACCAGCGTGACCATCCCAACGTCGGGCAGCGCCACGGTGACCATAACCACCACGGACGACGACGTGGACGAGCCGGACGGCTCGGTCACGCTGACGCTGAACGCGGGCAGCGACTACACGGTGGGCGCGCCGTCGTCGGAGACGGCCGACGTCGCAGACAACGACGACCCGGTCGTTGAGGAGCAGACGGGCTACACGGTTGACCCGGACGTGATCGCGAAGGTCAGGGAGCTGGCGTCGCAGACGCAGCACGGCACGGCCCACGTGAACCGCTGGAACCGGGTGCTCGTCGCCTTCGGCGAGCACGACGGCACCGGCGTCACGGGCGGCCCGATGACGGCGTCCGAGGCCCAGGAGATGGCGGACAAACACAGCAGTCCCGTCTGGGACGAGGTGGTGACCGAGTTGACCGCCCTGGAAGCGGCGTCAACGCAAACGCCGCCGCCCACGCCTGAGGTGAGTATCACCGCTGGCAGCGGCATCACCGAGGGCGGCGACGCCGTCTTCACGGTGACGGCCAGCCCGGCGCCTTCGTCCAACCTGGACGTGAGCGTCACGGTGTCCCAGAGCGGCGACTACGGCGCGACCACGGGCCAGCGCACGGTGACCGTCCCGACTTCGGGCAGCGTCACCCTCACCGTCGGCACCACGGACGACGACGCCGACGAGACCGACGGGTCGGTGACGGCCACGGTGAACGCGGGCAGCGGCTACACGGTGTCCTCGTCCCAGGGCGCGGCCACGGTCGGCGTGTCCGACAACGACGCCGCCCCCACGCCGGTGGTGAGCGTCACCGCTGGCAGCGGGGTGACCGAGGGCGGGGACGCCACCTTCACGGTGACGGCCAGCCCGGCCCCGGTGTCCAACCTGGACGTCAGCGTGACGGTGTCCCAGAGCGGCGACTACGGCGCGACCACGGGCCAGCGCACGGTGACCGTCCCGACTTCGGGCAGCGTCACCCTCACCGTCGGCACCACGGACGACGACGCCGACGAGACCGACGGGTCGGTGACGGCCACGGTGAACGCGGGCAGCGGCTACACGGTGTCCTCGTCCCAGGGCGCGGCCACGGTCGGCGTGGCCGACAACGACGCCGCCCCCACGCCGGTGGTGAGCGTCACCGCTGGCAGCGGGGTGACCGAGGGCGGGGACGCCGTCTTCACGGTGACGGCCATCCCGGCCCCGGCGGCCAACCTGGCGGTGAGCGTCACGGTCTCCCAGAGCGGCGACTACGGCGCGACCACGGGCCACCGCACGGTGACGATACCCACCACGGGCAGCGTCACCCTCACCGTGGGCACCACCGACGATACTACTGACGAGACCGACGGGTCGGTGACGGCCACGGTGAACGCGGGCAGCGGCTACACGGTGTCCTCGTCCCAGGGCGCGGCCACGGTCGGCGTGGCCGACAACGACGACGCCCCCACGCCGGTGGTGAGCGTCACCGCGGGCAGCGGGGTGACCGAGGGCGGGGACGCCACCTTCACGGTGACGGCCAGCCCGGCCCCGGCGTCCAACCTGGACGTCAGCGTCACGGTGTCCCAGAGCGGCGACTACGGCGCGACCACGGGGAAGCGGACGGTGACCGTCCCCACCACGGGCAGCGTCACCCTCACCGTCGGCACCACCGACGATACTACTGACGAGACCGACGGGTCGGTGACGGCGACGGTGAACGCCGGCAGCGGCTACACGGTGTCCTCGTCCCAGGGCGCGGCCACGGTGGCCGTGGCCGACAACGACGATGCTGCGCCGGAGGTGGAGATAACCGTCACCGTCGAGGCCGCGTCGGCGGTGGAGGGCGACGTGCTGGAGTTCCGGGTGCGGCTGTCCGAGGCGTCCACCGAGGAGATCAGGATCAGATGGAACACCGCGCCTGCGTACCACCTGCTGGACGACCGGGCGCACATGACCGACTACCAGTACGCGGAGGGTGAGCTGGTGTTCGCGCCGGGGGTGACGGAGCTGACGGCGGAGGTGTGGCTGGAGTACGACGACGATGAGGAGCCGGACGAGTACTTCGCGGTGGAGGCGTACCTGCCCGGGACCCTCTACCCGCCCGACGCCGTGGGAACCATGACGATCGTGGACGACGACTAGTCCGGCCCGGCCGGACCGGCAAGAAGGTGATCAGCGATGCGTGCAGAGCAGGAAAAACGAACCGGCGGCGAACCGAACAGAAGGCCAGCCCGGCGGATGCCGGGCTGGCTGCGCGCACTGTCCTTGCTCCTGGTTCTGGCTTCCTTTTCAGCCCTCGCCGTTGCCTGCGACGACGAACCCACCGCAACGCCGGTACCTTCGGCCACGCCAACGCTGGAGCCTGCGCCCACCACAGCCCCGGAACCTTCGGCCACGCCAACGCTGGAACCTGCGGCTACCTCGGCGCCGGAACCCGACTTGCCGGACGACGACGCCCTTACCCGCGAATACGTGATGCGGGCTATCGAGCATTATGACCGCGACGGACGGGAGGCCGCCCTCGCCTACTACAACAGCCAGGAGAGCCTCGAAGGCGTTCGGTCGATGTTCATCTTCGACCCCACTACCCACACTACGTGGGCAACCTTGGTACGTCGGGACATAGTAGGAATCCCTCTTATAGGCGTAGATGCAGGTGAATTCACCGCGTTTCTGCTCGGCTGGATCGCTGCGACAGCTGAGGGAGAAGGTTGGTTGGAATACCAATCCACCAACCCGCTTACCGGACAGCTCGAACCCAAACGGAGCTTCGGCATCCGACACGACGGCCTCATCTTCACTGCCGGGCATTTCATCCTTCGAGAAAACATTGGCGACGCCACCAAGAATTACGTGAACAGGGCAATACGGTATTACGATGAGAACGGGCTTGAAGCCACCGTCGCCCACTACAACAGCCGGGACAGCATGGACGGCTTTTTCTATCTGTTCCTGATGGATGAGAACGACATCTACCTGGTGCATCCTATTCGCCATGACCTGCGAGGGACGGACATCAAGGAGGTGACAGGCAAGGACTTCGAGGGGAACTATTACGAACTGGGCAAGGATATAGCAAAGGCGACGGAGGAGGGTGACTGGGTGGAATACCTGTGGCTCAACCCGGTCAGCGGCCGGGATGAAGCCAAGACTACCTGGGCCATCCGACACGACGGGCTGATCTTCGCCTCGGGCTACTACAACCCCCTGCCGGAAGATGAACGCCCGCCCTGGATGGTAGCAGACCCCCGCGAGTACACCCTTGACTACGTGAACCGGGCCATCAAACGCTATGAGGAAGACGGCGTTGACGCCATGGTGGCCTACTATGACAGCGTAGCTTCCTTTGAGGGAGAATGGTATCTGTTCGCTACCGACGCCGACGACATCTACATCGTCCATCCGTTCCGGCCTAACCTGAAAGGAACCGACATCAAAGACGTGGCGAGGGACGGGTTTGAGCTGGGCAAAGCGCTGGCCAAGGCCGGAGAGGGAGAAGGTGTCTGGGTGGAATACCTGTGGCCTCATCCGGCAACCCTCAGAGAGGCCACAAAAATATCCTACGCGGTCCGAAAGGATGGACTGCTGTTCGCCTCCGGATACTACCCGGCCCCCAAAGACCTGCCGGCATTCGCCCAGGATTTCATCCAGGAAGCCGTTGACGTGTACGAGAGCAAGGGGATGGATGCGGTGAAGGAGATTTACGGCGCTGGGGAGAACTCCGGCGGCCTTTGGTTCCTGACCGTGTTGGACGAGAACGGCATTTACGTCGTCAACGGCACCGCTCCCAATCTGGTGGGATTCGACTCCAATCAGTTGCCGCTTGTGGATGTGGACGGGAATCCGGCTTTCCAGGAGGTATCGAAGACAACGGAGGCCGGCCGCTGGATCAACATTCCCTGGGCGGTCGTCAACGGGCCGGAGAACTTGATAGCTCACGCTTGGGTGGTTCGGCGCGACAATCTGTTCTTGGCGACCATTTACTACGATACCCTTTCGTGCGTGCCGAACCCCTATCCCACCGGCCCGTGTCCATGACACTGCGGGCTCGCTCCTGATGGGGATGCAGCCATGGTGCAGGAGAAGCACGGAGTCAGGCTGACGGGACAGGAAAGAGGACGGCTCGGGAGGATGATCAGATAGGCCGGCCCAGGGCTGCGCCGGCCCAGCCGGATTGGCAAGAGGATGCAAGGGGGCCTGCGGCAATGATGCAGGCCCCACTTGCTTTACCCCACGGAATGTAAAGGTGATGGACGGAATCGATTGAACAACAACAGGAACGGTTGATTGCCTTGACACCTCCGCCCAGATTGGCGGACAGTCTAGGTTGGCTGTTTGCGGCAGCTACGTACTTGGGCTTTGAAATACAGTGATCCAGCGCCCGCACGGCGTCGTGGCATAAGTCGGGCGAAGAGGAGGTTCGACGACATGGCCGACGCGCTGCGGAGATTCATCCCCCCGACGTTCGGGAAAACGTGATCAAGCCTCGACGCTGGCTACTCCTGGGCTTCCTGGGGGCGTTACTCCTCGCAGCCCTGCTCCCGCTCGGCGGCCCGCCATCCGGGACGGCGCAGGCGCAGAGCGATACGCTGCCGCTCGTATCGCTCATCCCCCCGAATCCAACAACATGGAGAGAGCAGGGCGGCTCTCTCGTATATGGCATCCAGGTGCGCCACCCCTTCGTCGCCGGCAAGGATATCTACCCGCTTGAAGTCAACTACCACGTCTTTCAGACTGGCGACGCCACGCTTCAGACAGGTGACCGCTTTACGCTCGTCCAGCTCTTTCCTGATCCGCCTCGGGCCGCGGGGGCGTTCTCGGTTGCTCTCAATGACGACGATGTTTTTCATGCCGATAAATCGGTCGTCGTGACCCTTCAGCCGGGCAAGAATTACCAGTTGGACATGGAGAACATCCTGTCGGCACTGATGGTCATAGTGGACGACGACGCCCCCGACGTTGACCATGAGGCGCTTCGGTTACGCCCGATAGCGAGCGTCTACGCCGAAGGGCAAACCAGCACTCGGAGCGCCACCTATCGCGAAGGCGCGCACCCGTGCGCAAGATTCACAGTACGGGTACGCCCCGCCCTGGGAGGGTCGGTCGCTCTCCCGACCAATATCAACTACCGGGTCACCCAGGAAGGCTCCTTCATTACCGAGGAAGCCAGCTCCATAGAATTGCGCGATCCTGAACACGTTAGCAACGGTTACATCAGTAGGGAATTGTGCGTCCCCATCATCGACGACGACGTCAGCGAAGCCGACGGCAAGATTCTGGTGGAGATCCTGCCCGCAACCATTTATGGGAGGCAGTATGTGCCGGACAGAAGGGAAGAAGCCCGGAAGGCATACGCCATCGTGCGGGACGACGACCTGCCGACCGTCAGCTTCGGCGGGACCACCCTCGCGGTGGTGGAAGGCTCCGCCGATGCCTATACGGTCGTGCTGTACGCGCGTCCAGCGCCCTACCAGGACATCACGGTGCGGCTCCGGACCCAGGAGCCGCATCAGGGCCGATGGAGCGCGACCGAGAGCAGCGACTACGACTACGGGTCCACCGTGACCACCGACTACATCGACGTGCCCATATCGGCCGGCACGGAAAACGTGACCGTTGAGGTCAACCGGGACACCGCCACCGGCGTCCAGATCATGGACGACGCCGACCATGAGGACTACGAGCACTTCTACCTGAAGCTCACCGGCGGCCTCGACGGCTACGACGTCGGCGAGCGCGACTGGCTGCGGGTGACGGTCATCGATGACGAGAGCCCGCCTCCGGCGCCCGAGGCGAACGGCGACGGCACCTACACCGTGCCCGCCGACTGGCCGCTGGTGCCCGAGGAGCTGCGCAGGATCGGCGGCGAGTTCCGGTTGCTGTTCCTGACCAACGCCTGGCGCGACGCCACCACCGCCAACATTGCCGACTACGACGCCCACGTCCAGGACTCCATCGTCGGCAGCCACACCGGCGGCTCGCACCCGGCGATCATTCCCTATTCCGACGCGTTCAAAGTGGTGGGATCGACCCCCACGGTCAACGCCCGAGACCACATCGACCCGGGCCGCGACACGGCGATCTACTGGCTGAACGGCCCACGCGTGGCCAAGGACACGGCGGGATTCTTCAGCAGCTCGTGGGAGAACTGGTCCGAACATGACCGCAGGACGGCGGCCAGCGTCTCGGTCGTCGACGGCGACACCCGCGTCGACTGGCACTGGAGCGGCACCCAACCGGACGGGACGAAACATGCGTTGAGCAGCATGGGCAGCAGCGGACACGTCGTCCGCGGCCAGTCCTTCGAAGAAGGAGAAACCCGGAACCCCTGGGTGGGCGCTTCCACCACGAGGGTTGAGGACCACTCAATCCTGGGCATCTCGCCGGTCTTCCGCATCGACAAGCGGCCGCGCCTGGAGATCGTGCAGGCCGATGTGGATGAACCGCTCGAGTGGGGACTACTCCGCTGGCAGGGACGGCAGCGGATGATCGTGGTGGACGAGCCCTCCGCCTGTAATACCGCGCCCAACGACGTCTCCGAGCTGGGCGGCGTCACCCACCCCACGGACCTGGTCACCTACCGCGTGCGTCTCTACGCCGACCCGGCGGGCCAGGCCGAGCTCAACGTCTACAACCCCAAGTACGTCGTCTACCGGCAGGGCAGCCTCGCCACGGGGCCGGTCGACAGCGACCACTGGAACGAGATCTGGAAACGGGAGATCTGGGCCTCCAACTTCTACCGCAACGGCATCACCGTGCGGCCGCCCGGCGAGGACACGACCTACGCGGTCTCCGGCGGGCCGCCCGTCAACACCTACATCTCGCTGGACTTCGACTCCAGCAACTGGGATCAGTGGCAGACGATCAGCGTCAACGTCCACTGCGCCGACCATGAAGATCACAACGCGTACATCATCCAGCACGAGCTGGAGCTGCCCGGCGACAAGTTCGCCGGCCGCGACCGGCTCGGCCGCGGGATCGACTGGAACCTGACCACCTGGCACGACGTGCGGGTCAAGGTGGTGGACACCAAGTCGCCGCAGCCCGCCGACCTGACGGTCGACACGGCCTACACGGGCACGCTGCTGGCGAACGCGGGCGACGCCGTCGGCTACAGGTGCGACAGCTACACGACCGGCGGCGAGTGCGAGTACTACTTCAACATCCACTGGTGGTGGGACCTGCCGACAGGCCCGCCGCTGGTCAGCCCCGGTAAACCGCGCAACGACCTCTACGACGCCGAGGAGCACTTCTCGGAGTGGCGCGTCAAGATCGAGGCCGACAACAGCCTGACGGATACGCCGCCGACGTACATCTACTCGCGGCGTGTTGACCGGGTCATCGCGCACGACGGCGTGGTCAACCAGGAGCCGTACAGAGCGGGCATCGTCAACACCGGCCTGAAGACCACGTACCGCGACCGCTCGAACCCCGGCGACCCGGTCTACCGGATCACGATCACGCCGGTGACCCTGCGCAACGACGAGGTGCCGGGGGAGGCCGTGACGTTCTGCGTGCAGTTGCAGTCGCCGTCAGGCTGGCCGTCGAACAAGTTCAGCGTCAAGGTGGACTGCAACCAGTTCACGCCGCCGTCCAATGCGCCGCCGGAGATCCGCCGCGCGTTCTCGGCGCTGGGGACGCTCAACGACGGCTCCACGATGACGCTCTCCAGCAACGCGCTGTCGGCGCCCGAGGGCGGCGACGTGACCTTCACGGTCAGCGCCAGCCCGGTCCCGCCGGTCGACACGCCGGTCATCGTGAGCGTTATCGAGGAGATGGGCGAGGGTGCGGACCGCGTCGCGCGCGAACAGTTCCTCACGCTGGTCATCAAGGCCTTCGAGTCGTCCGCATCGCAGACCATCATCGCCTACTCCGACGACGACGCGCTGTCCGACGGCACGCTGGTGGCGCAAATTGTGGTCGGCGAGGGCTACACGCTGGGCGACCCTTCCCGCGTCACGTTGCCGCTGCTGGACGACGACGACACGCCCACGCCCGTGGTGAGCGTCACCGGCGCCGCCGACGGCACCGAGGGCGACTCCGTCACCTTCACGGTGACGGCCAGCCCGGCCCCGGCGGCGGACCTGGCGGTGAGCGTGACGGTCGCCACGACCGGCGACTTCGGGTACGGGACGCTGCCCACCAGCGTCACCATCCCAACGTCGGGCAGCGCCACGGTGACCATAACCACCACGGACGACGACGTGGACGAGCCGGACGGCTCGGTCACGCTGACGCTGAACGCGGGCAGCGACTACACGGTGGGCGCGCCGTCCACGGAGACGGCCGACGTCGCCGACGACGACCCGGTCGTCGAGGAGCAGACGGGCTACACGGTGGACCCGGACGTGATCGCGAAGGTCAGGGAGCTGGCGTCGCAGACGCAGCACGGCACGGCCCACGTGAACCGCTGGAACCGGGTGCTGCTGGCCTTCGGCGAGCACGACGGGACCGGCGTCACCGGCGGCCCGATGACGGCGTCCGAGGCCCAGGACATGGCCGACAATCACAGCAGCCCCGTGTGGGACCTGGTGGTCGTCGAGCTGACGGCCCTGGAAGCGGCGGCGGCGCAGACGCCTCCACCGCCGCCCACGCCCGAGGTGAGTATCACCGCGGGCAGCGGGGTGACCGAGGGCGGCGACGCAACCTTCACGGTGACGGCCAGCCCGGCGCCGACCGCGAACCTGGACGTGAGCGTGACGGTGTCGCAGAGCGGCGACTACGGCGCCACCACGGGCCGGCGCACGGTGACGATACCCACCACGGGCAGCGTCACCCTCACCGTGGGCACCACCGACGATACTACTGACGAGACCGACGGGTCGGTCACCGCAACGGTGAACGCCGGCAGCGGCTACACGGTGTCCTCGACCCAGGGCGCGGCCACGGTGGCCGTGGCCGACAACGACGACGCCCCCACGCCGGTGGTGAGCGTCACTGCGGGCGGCGGCATCACCGAGGGCGGCGACGCCGTCTTCACGGTGACGGCCAGCCCGGCCCCGGCGTCCAACCTGGACGTGAGCGTCACGGTGTCCCAGAGCGGCGACTACGGCGCGACCACGGGGAAGCGCACGGTGACCGTCCCCACCACGGGCAGCGTCACCCTCACCGTCGGCACCACGGACGACGACGCCGACGAGACCGACGGCTCGGTGACGGCCACGGTGAACGCGGGCAGCGGCTACACGGTGTCCTCGTCCCAGGGCGCGGCCACGGTCGGCGTGGCCGACAACGACGCCGCCCCCACGCCGGTGGTGAGCGTCAGCGCGGGCAGCGGGGTGACCGAGGGCGGCGACGCCGTCTTCACGGTGACGGCCAGCCCGGCCCCGGCGGCCAACCTGGACGTCAGCGTCACGGTGTCCCAGAGCGGCGACTACGGCGCGACCACGGGCCGGCGCACGGTGACCGTCCCCACCACGGGCAGCGTCACCCTCACCGTCGGCACCACGGACGACGACGCCGACGAGACCGACGGGTCGGTGACGGCGACGGTGAACGCGGGCAGCGGCTACACGGTGTCCTCGTCCCAGGGCGCGGCCACGGTCGGCGTGGCCGACAACGACGATGCCGCGCCGGAGGTGGAGATAACCGTCACCGTCGAGGCCGCGTCGGCGGTGGAGGGCGACGTGCTGGAGTTCCGGGTGCGGCTGTCCGAGGCGTCCACCGAGGAGATCAGGATCAGATGGAACACCGCGCCTGCGTACCACCTGCTGGACGACCGGGCGCACATGACCGACTACCAGTACGCGGAGGGTGAGCTGGTGTTCGCGCCGGGGGTGACGGAGCTGAC
>CBDBNN010000001.1:0-432032 GCA_965207895.1 Dehalococcoidia bacterium | reverse complement strand
CTGACTCTGTGGTCCGGGTCGCCAGGGGCCTCTGGGAACAGTGGGGGCCGAGGATGCAGTCCATCCTCGAGCAGACCGTCAAGACGCTGCACGAGGCCAACGAGCACCCCGCCACCGACGCCGACGAGCAGCACACCATCCTGGACGGATTGCGGCTGTTGTCCAACGACGCCTACCGCAACTCCGTCCTGGCCAAGGTGAGCGACCCCTTCCTACTCGAATGGTGGGTGCGGGACTTCGGCAGCTGGCACCGCCAGTACCGCGCCGAGGCCCTGGCCCCCGTCCAGACCCGTCTCTCCTACTACGCATCCTCAAAGAGGGCAAGGGCCATCCTGGGACAGCGCCGCTCCACCATCGACCTTCGCAAGACCATCCTCGACGGCGGCATCCTGCTGGTGTCCACCGCCCAGGGGGTCGTGGGCCGCGACGTGGCCGCCCTTGTCGGGGCGTCCCTGCTCAACCTGGTGGACGCCGTAATACGGGAGCAGGGCAGCCTGTCTCTCAGAGAGCGTCGCGGCGCGCTGGTCGTCGTGGACGAGATGCAGTCGATGCCCGGCGTGGACTACGAGTCGATGCTGTCGGAGCTGGGGAAGTTCGGAGCCTCCTTCATCCTGGCGACACAGAGCCTGGCCAAGCTGGACGACCTCTCCCGCACCATGCGGGACACGCTGCTTGCCAACGTAGGGTGCCTGGCCGTCTTCCAGGTGGCGGGCTCCGACGCCCGCCACCTCGTCTGGGAGCTGGGCAAGGACCGGGTGACCGAGGAGGACATCGTGTCGCTGCCCGTCCATAACTGCTACGTCCGCGCCACCGTGGGCACCGAGCGGATGCCCGCCTTCTCGATGGAGGTGCGCAAGCCCGAGGAGGGAGACTCCGCCGTCGCCGCCCGCGTTCGCGCCGCGACATCCGAATACACCCTATCGGCCCAGCAGATCGCCCACGGCGAATCGGAGGGCCATGGGAAGGTGAGCGAGTATCGCAGAGGCTTGGGAGAGCTGAAAGGAGACGAAGCTCCCGCGACTGAGGCCAAGGGAAAGACTCCCCACGGCGCTGAACGATGGAAGCACACCAGCGGCCGTGGGCGCAAACGCAAGGACGGGGAGGCGAAGTAATGAGGCCCGCCGACCTTGAACTGCTTCAAGAGCTTGTCGACATGCCCTTCATCGACCGGCTGGAGTTGGCCGCCATGTCGGGCATGTCCAGGAGCGCGGTGTACGAGACAGTCCGAAGGCTGGAGGCCGCGGGACTTGTCGCCTCCATTCCCCACGCCGCCGACCTGACCCCGCCCACCCGTCGTTACCGCATCACCGGCACAGGGCTGCGGGCAGTTGCAAAAGCCGAGGACTCTTCCCCCGATGACCTTCTGCGCTCACGGCCTGTCTCCGCGCAGTGGCTGCGCATCCTGACGGACAGGCTCGACGCCCTCGCCGTCGTCTACCGCCTGGCCTCCACCGTGGCCGCCGTCGCCTTCCCCATCGGCCTGCGGCTCTACCGCTCCGGCCCCCTCGACGCCGCCATGACCCTCCCCGGCGGCAGGACCCTGGGGATCGCAAGACAGGGACACGCATCCGACAGGACGGGATTCTCACGACGGCTGTGGAAGCTGGGACAGGGAGAATCGCCCGGGACGGTGTTCGTCCTCGCCACCGACGAGGTACGGTTGAGGCACGCGCGCAGGATGACGCCCCGCAGGGTGAACGGGCTGTTGGCCTTGGAGCAGGACGCCGTTCTCGCCGCGCCCGAAGACCCGGTATGGCTTCCCTCGGCCTCCGGCCCAGCGACGGATCTGCGGAACGCCCTGGACCAACTCCGACCCGGCGGAGAGATACCCGTTGAGGCTCCTCCGTCGGCGGCGCTCATGCCGGAAGACTCAGACACGAACACGGCCCCCGCGCTGCCCGTACTGCTCAGGCCCGCTGAGAAGCGGGCTCTCGACCTCATCTTCGACTGGCCCTGGATGTCCCGCACCGAACTCGCCAGCCTCATGGTCGTCTCCACCCGCCGAGTCTCCCAGATCGTGAACCCCCTGGAAGGGTTCGGCCTCGTGACCCGGCCCATCAAGAGCAGCGGACGCCTGGCCCTCACTGACCGGGGGATCGCGCTGCTGGCCCGCAGAGACCGAACCTCCGTCGCCGTGGCGAGAAGGCGATGGAGCGTCGCCCTCCAGGACGGCGACGCCCCGTGCGAGTGGCGCAACGTGTCCGGCGGCAGAACCCGTCAACTGCTCAGGAACGTCCAGCATACCGACGCCGTTCACGCCTTCATTGCATCCCTGGCGAGACAGGCCAACACCCTGGGATGGCAGGTCGTCCAGATCGACCCGCCCAAGAGGGCATCGCGCCACTTCAGGCACGAAGGCCGAAGGCGCTCCGTCAACCCCGACGCCTTTGGCCTCCTCGGAAGAGGTCCGGCTGCGTGGGCATTCTTCCTGGAGTGGGAGCGACGGGCCGTGCGACCCTCGACCATGGCGACCCGCCTTGCACCCTATCTGCGCTACTACTCATCTCACGGTCCCATCGACGACCACGGAGTACGGCCCGCCGTCCTCATCGTCTTCGACGACGACCTGGCCGCAGCCAACTTCCTGAGAGTGGCCCGGCGCGAGATAAACCGCACCGGCGTCGGCGTGCCCCTGTGGGTATCCCACAGGGAGGCAATCGCGTCCCTGGGGCCGCTGGGAAGGACGTGGAGGACTCCCCACGACTGGGAACCCGCCCACGTCCTGCGGAACCGATGAATCCCCCGGAACGGGGCGGGAGTGGAGCGGCGGCTCCCGGCCCGTCCAGAAAGGAGGTCTTCGAACCATGACATCGAACAGGACAGACCGACCGAGAGGCCGCCGGAGGCGGGGCGCAGGCTCGACCGTGCGCCTCGACGCCCGGTCCCTCTGGAAGCGGTTGGCGCTGCTGAACCGCTCCCAGAACTGGCTCGCCCAGGAGATAGGCATCAGCTCCGGCTACATGTCCAAGCTGGTCACCGCAGGCCGCGCTCCCTCCGGCCGCATCCGCAGGCGGATGCTCAAGGCCCTCGGCATCGAGGACTTCAGCGAGCTGTTCAGGCTCGACGAAGAGGAGGAGCAAGATGGAACACCGTAACGGCAACCCCGACGAGACCGGCATCAACGTCGCGGGACTCATTGCGCCCTACCAGAGCGGCGTGCTGCCCGAGGACTTCCCCGAGCGGCTGGAAATGCTCAAGGAGGCCAGCAACCTCACCTGGAACGCCTTCGCCGACGCCATCGGCATCGACAAGAAGCGCGTGCACAGGTGGCGCAGACCCAAGAAGAAGGGCCGCAAGCCCATCAAGCCCGACGGCGACGGGTTCTACGCCCTCGTGAGGATCGCGGCGCTCATTCCGGGCGGCCTCGACATCCTTATGGGCAACGGATACATGGCCTCCATCCGGTGGGTCTAGCGGTCCCATGTCGCATGGGCGGACACCTCAGAGGAGCGTCCGCCGAAACGCTCTCCCGGATTACGGCTTCCCCCAGGTGCTGGAGAACTTCAAAGAGGTGTCGGGGATGAGTTGGGACGAGATCGCATGGCGGCTCGGAACGACCACTACCACGCTGCACAGATGGCGAACGGGATTGAGCAGGCCCAGCTACCGCTATCTCCTGGCCCTGCACGACCTCGCCCAAGACCTGGGACTGGGGCATCTGCTGCCCGCCATGAGAGTCGCGGACGCGCCCATTCACGGGCCGACGGACCAAATCCGGGCTGAGTAGGCGCGGGGCCGCAGACCCCGCGCAGGACGGCTCCAGCCTTTGAAGAACGCTCGCACCGACGCGAGAAGGGAGTAGGACCGATAGAGAGGCAGATACCGCACAGCGGCTGCTTCCGAAAAGCCGATGGGGTGAGCGCAGGGGTACACCTGCGCCCTGAAATTGGCCGAGTGAATAGACGGATATGAAGGATAGCAACGGACACAAAAGGCGGGCCAAGCCCCGCAGCGACGCCTCGGAGATAGGCAGGGTAAGGGTATTCTCCAAGCCGGGACCCGACGCCGAGGACCGGCTGCGCCGTCTCATGTCCCTGATGATCAGATACGCCACCCAGGATTGTCAGGACGCGCAGGGGGAGGACACCACCTCGGACCTTCCGCACGCCGGTGGCACGGCAACGGACGGGATTGAAAAAGAAGTCGACGGGGGCCGTGGAGACTGACCGCATTGGATTGACTGAAGAACGCTGTGAAGCGTATCTTTAGAGTCGTCAGGACGCTTCCCAAAGAACAATTGGAGGAGGGCGCTATGGCACATCGAGACTACGGCCCCGGGGAGATAACGGCCCTTGGAGCATCCATCTACAAGGAGAAGATCCAAGACCGAATTGGCTCTGTGGAAAGGGGCACGTTCGTAGTCATCGACGTCGAGTCCGGCGACTACGAAATCGACGCAAGAGACGCTGCCGCCACGCGACGGCTGCTGAAGCGTAGACCGAACGCAGTGACCTACGGGGTGCGCGTCGGCCATCGCGCGGCATACAGTCACGTCGGCGGTTTTCGGACGCCTGTACACCGTGATTAGGGGAAGGGTAAGTGGCGACCAACAGGCCCTGATTGTCGTAGACATCATGGATGGCTATGGGCGTCTCCAGCCAGTCGAGGTGGTCCTCGACACCGGTTTCACCGGATACCTTACTCTGTCCCCACGAACCATCAGCGATCTGGGGTTGCCGTCCGTCGGTCAGCGGACTTTCGAGCTGGCCAACGGTGAGCTATTTGATTTCCAGGTCTACCTTGGCTCAGTCTCTTGGCATAGCCGCATAAGCGACGTTCTGGTGTTGCAATCGGATAGCGCTCCGCTGCTGGGCATGGCACTGATCTGGGGTAGCCGGGTTACGATGGACGCTTACAGTGACGCAGAGGTCACGATTGAGGAACTCCAACCCGCATCGTGAGTGAGTTGCCAGAACGCCGCCCTCCACGGCACGCAGCAATTTGACGCCAATTTTCCGATCGGGTTTCATTCTGCCGGAAAGTTGGCCCAGCGATGCCTCAAATCCCCTTGGCCGTGGCGCCAACTGCGCGAACAGGCGCGAATGCCCGACGCGCACCTGTTGTACTCTTCTGTCACCTTCATTCCCTCTGGCCAACCCCTCTTCCATGTCCGCCGCCAGTCTTCTCCTAGCCTGTCTATAGGAGGGACTTGCACAAATGTACGGTATGGACGTACACTTGTGGCATGATCGTCCGATCCGTCCGCCACAGGGGATTGCGCAGGCTGCTGGAAGACGATGATGCCGATTCCTGCCCCATGAGCTGGTTGACCGGGTCCGCAGGATTCTGACTGTCGTCATCCTGGCCGAATCGCATGGACGCCTTCATCGCCGACGCGCCTCCCGGCTGGCGCGTTCACAGGCTCTCGGGAGACCGAAGACGAGAATGGAGCGTCTCGGTATCCGGCAACTGGCGGATCACCTTTGAAGAGGACGACGGACACATATATCGGCTGAACTTGGAGGACTACCACTGATGGTCAACGACGATAGCAATATCAAAGTACGCATGACGCCTTCCCATCCGGGCGACTTCGTCCGCACGGAGGTCATCGAGCAGTTGGGACTAAGCGTGAAGAGGGCGGCCGAGATACTCGGCGTTCGCAGGGCGACCCTATCCGACCTTCTCAACGCCAACGCCTCACTGTCGCCGGAGATGGCCCTTCGCATCGAAAAGGCGTTTGACGTGAACATGGACATGCTGCTGCGTATGCAGGCTTGGCACGACGCCTCGCGGATGCGGGCCAGGGAGAGCGAGGTCAGCGTCCAGCGCTACCAACCCGCATAGAATCCGCCGGAGAAGCATGTCCCTCATGGTAGGCGAAGAGACGTCGAGCGCATCCACCAACGCGCCGACATTCGCCCAGCCCAGTGCATACCAGCACACAGACCTTCTGGTCATTGTAGTCTATATGAGATACAATTGGTCATGTCGGCTAATCAGTCATACAGCAGGAGGTGCGAACAATGGTTAGAAGAGTGAGCGCAGCGCAGGCCAAGGCTCAACTTTCGGCCATAGCGTCAGAGGTGGCCTACGGGGGGCCGCACGTCATCATCGAACGGCGAAACAAACCCTGGGTAGCCTTGGTGAGGGTCTCCGACCTGGAATACCTTGGGCAGGCTCAGACGACATCCGAAAGACCCCAGGGAGCTCTCGCCCTGGCGGGGGCGTGGCGGGAAATCGACGATGCCGACGTGGAGTCTCTGCTAGAGGAGATCTATGCCGAGCGGGACAACGACCTGGGACGCCCGGTGGAGATGAGCGTCTGATGTACCTCCTCGACACGGACATTCTGAGCAACATCGCCAAACGCACACCCTCCACCGCTCTTGTCGCCAAGCTGGCTTCGGTGCCCCAGGAGGCCCAGTTCACATCCAGCATCACCTTGGGTGAAATGATCTACGGCGCTTACAAGCTGCAAACGCACACCACCCTCCTTCTGGACCGGCTGGAAAAGGCCCTACTGCCCAATCTGCCAGTGCTCCCGTTCGATGGAGATGCAGCACGTCGTTACGGCGAAGTGAGAGCGGAGCTGGAGCGCCAGGGAACGCCTCTGGGGGAGGCGGACCTCAGAATTGGCGCCATAGCCCTCTCTCGCGGTCTGACGGTTGTCACTGGCAACATCCGGCACTTTCAGCGCATCCCTGAATTGTCGGTGGAGAACTGGCTGGAGGCGTGATCTGTTCGAGGCAATCAGGTACGCCACCCAGGACGTGCAGGACGAATGTGGAGCGAATGACTGATGCAGGCTTGCCGTCCCCAGACCTGTCAAAGTCGCCCCGGGACCAGTTGCAGAGGGCGGCGATAGGGTGTATGGTAGACTTATATATGTAGAGTCTACCCGTATGAGGAGGGGCCGGTGAGCATCAACATCAAGAACGAAGAGACGTGTCGGTTGGCCAGCGAGTTGGCGCAACTCACCGGCGATACCATGACTGGCGCTATAACGGTGGCCCTCAGGGAGCGGCTGGAACGCGAGAGGAGTGAGCGCAGCGCCGAGGCACAGGTCGAAAGACTTCTCGCTATAGGAGAGCGCTGCGCCAGCATGATGGGCGACGGCCCCTCTGCCGTTGAACACGGCGATTTCCTGTATGACGAGTGGGGGCTGCCCAAGTGATCCTAGACACTTCGGCAGTGCTTGCCATCCTGTTCCGCGAGCCGGACGCTGCGCGCTTCGCCAGGGCCATCACGTCGGCGCCGACCCGTCGCATGTCGGCGGCTACCCTTTTGGAAACGAGCATTGTCCTCGAAAGTCGCAGCGGTCCAGCCGCCGGTTACGAGCTTGACGCCTTCCTGCAAGAGGCGGGGATCGAGCTTGAGCCGGTCACCCCTGAACAGGCGCACGCGGCAAGACGGGCCTGGCGGAGGTTCGGCAAGCGTAACCACCCAGCGGGGCTGAACTTTGGCGACTGTTTCTCCTACGCCCTTGCAGAAACTACGCGGGAGCCTCTCCTATTCAAGGGCAGTGACTTCGAATTGACCGACATCAAGGTCGCCTGATTCCAGTCGGATTCGTACTTGAGGAGGAGTGATGGCCAGAACTACCAATAGAAGGACGGAGCCGAACCGGGCGGCAATTTACGCACGCGTCTCCGACAAGAGCCAGGACACCGAGGACAAGACCTCCATCTCCGAGCAGATGGGCGAGATGGAAGCCTACTGCAAGGATAAGGGACTGACCATCGTTGCCAGATACCACGAGGTCGGCAGGGGATGGTCAAAGAAGCGCCCGGAGTTCCAGAGGATGTTGGCCGACGCCAGACGTGGACGATTCGATGTCATCGTATGCTGGAAGTCCGACCGGCTCAGCCGGGGCATGTACCCCGCAGCAGCCCTCATGGAGGTCGTCGAAGCCCACCAGATACGCCTCGAAGCTGTCATGGATGCCATCGACATGAAGACCTTCGGCCTCATGGCAGCCATCGGTAAGATAGAGCTGGACAACTTCCGCGAGCGCTCCACCCTGGGCAAGCGCGGCACCGCCAAGCAGGGGCGGGTGCCCACAGGCAGACTTCCCTATGGCTACCGCATCGGAGACGACGGCAGGCCGGAGGTGGTGGAAGAGCAGGCCGAGGTCGTGCGCCGCATCTTCCAGATGTACCTCGAAGAGGGCGTGGGCTCTCCCTCCATTGCCCTGCGGCTCACCGAAGAGGGCATCCCCACCCAGACCGGCAATACGCGCTGGAGCCAGGCATACGTCCACAACGTGCTGCGGAACGAGACCTACACCGGCGCCTGGGTCTACGGCAAGGAGCGCCACGTCTCCACCGAAGACGGGATGAAGGTCTACCAGCAGCCGGAGGACACCTGGATAGAGGTGCCCGTGCCACAGATCATCGACGACGAGACCTGGGAGCGGACGCAGGCCCTCAAGAAGCAGCGGAGCAGAAGGGCCAAGAGGAACACCAAGGTGCTCTACCTGTTGCAGCACCTTCTCAAATGCGGCGAGTGCGGCCACAACTTCCACGCCAAGGCCCAGTGGAGGACCTCCAGCATTCGCAACGGCAAGAAGTACCGCTACGACATGGCCGTTCCCAAGCGCTACTACAAGTGCCACGGGATGCACAGTCTCCGCATCAAATGCAGAGACCGTCAATACATCAGGGCCGAGCGGCTGGAGGAGCCGGTCTGGAGCGAGGTCAAGCGGATGCTTCAAAGCCCGGACTTGATCGTTGCGGGCATCGACACCCTCGATTCCCAGGAGAACGGCGGGCTGGAGGAGGAGATAGCCCAGGCAGAGCGGGACGTGCGGAGCATCCAGATGGAGGAGGACCGGGCCATCAGGCTGTTCGTGTCGGGGAAGATTACCGAGGCCCAGCTCGACCACCAACGCAGGTACATCACCGAGCGACTGGAGAGCGCCAGGGCGAAGCTGGACTACTACCGCGCTCAGGAAGCCAGCGGGGTCGAGAAGCGGCGTATGCTGGAGAGTGTCCTGGTTTGGGCCAGAGAAGTCGGCAAGGGCCTGGACGACCTGACCTACAAGCAGCGCAGGGAGATTCTCCTGATGGTGGTGGAGCAGGTGGTCATCGACAGGGACAACAACGTGGACATTACCCTGGCCATTCCCATCGACGACGACCCCCTCGGGACAGATGCTCCCGAACCTGAATCCCCTACGGATGATTCTGTAGCGATTGCGTCTGCCATACCGTGGTGCGGGCGAACTCCGGAATCTCAGATCCCTCTTCAACGTCCTGCCAGTAAAGTGTCATTGTTCTTCTCCGTTTCCTCACGCTGTCATTCTGAGCGCGGCGAAGCAGAATCTAAAGACCCCGGTACGCCTTCCAACCGCGTAACGCAGCTCCCACCCCTAATACAAAATGTTGTTCGTCTTGAACACGCGGACCAGCTCGCCGTTCTGGTTGGTCATCCGCTCCTCGACGGCGTAGAAGAGCATGAGGCCCAGTCCGCCGCGTCGCTCATAGACCTCCGTGAACTTTAGAACGGACGTGATGACATCGCCCGGGCGTATCGGAGCGTGGTATTCGGACGAGGAACCGGCGTAGAGATAGCGCTCCGGCGCACCGGGCGGGCGTAGGTTGCGCGCTTCCTCAAGCTCTCCCTGGGCATCGTCGATATGTGTCGGCTGCGGGCCGATGTGTGCCCGTCCGACCATCCACCCGAACGGGTTGAACTCATCCGGCGCGACGATTCCCCCGAATCGCGTGGTCTTGGCGTACTCCTGATCCCAGAAGCGACGTGGCGGCACCTCAGGCCAATAGGCCGCCATGGCGAACCGTCGTATCTCGCTCTCGGACACCGGCGGAGAGACAAGCGGCGGACTCTCCGTCCCGATATACGCCTCCACCTCCGGCGTGATATACGTTTCATCTTCAGATGTCACGGCGATACCCCCTCTCCCCAAGCAAGCGGCTCTAATTGCGGCATAAGTTTACGTCGATTGAGAAAGCCCTGCATCAACAGAAGTTCTGAGTAACGTACACTTCTTCATCGTCGTTGATTGCAACACCGATGCCTTCCACGTCAAAAGTGTTATTCAAGATATTCTCGCGGTGACCCGGACTGTCCATCCAGCCGTCTACCACCAAGGAAGCCAACTCGCCCAACGTGTAGTAATCCCTTCTGACAACTACTCCGTTGAGTGTCCAATACTGGCTGTAAAGTGTTGCTCGAAATATGTTCTCTGCCAAGCCATATGTGTAGTAACTGCCATAGTCCTTGCGACAGTCATAGCCCACTGCAGCCCCTCTATCCGTTGGCGATTGTCCCCTCTGATTGGTGTGTGAGAAGAATCTCGAGGTAGCCATGTCGACACTGTGTGTACGGGCAATAGACGCAAGTGCAGCATCGAAACCCAAGGGTGTCGACCTCTGCCGGTTGACCAACTCGTGAATCCGGAACTCAAGAGCCTGGATCCACCCAGCACTTCCGCGGGTAAGATCGGGCGTCGCTGTGGGACGTGGTGTAGGCGTTGCAGTAGGTCGCGGCGTTGGTGTTGAGGTGGGAATGGGTGTAGCTGTGAAGGTTGGCCGGGGTGTTGCCGTTGCGGTTGTAACCGGAGTTGGTACTGATGTAACAGTTGGTTCAGGAGTTGGCGCCAAACTTGGATCATGAAATACGGCAATGGCGAAATTGAGGTGTTCCGCACTCTCCTCCGACAGGCATTCCGCCAACTCCGGCAGTTCCGTCATGTCACTGACAACATGAACGGGTGGGTTGGCGGAAATACGGACTGCCAATGGTAGGTCTGCAATGTAGTCGTGAATGGCCTCCGAGACGTTGGATCGCACACAGGCGAGTTCTTCGGTGGCGAGTCTGTCCAGCAGCTCCCTGCCAAGAGTCTCCGACGTAATGGCGAAACCCGCCCACGGGGATACCGGGACAGGTGTCGGCGTCGGAGCAGCGGTGGGCGCGGGCGTCGGAGATGGGGTTGCTGTTGCCGTTGCCGTGGCAGTAGGCGAGGGAGCTACTGGAGGTACAACAGAATCTGGGTCATCGGTGTTGGGTTGCTCAGATCCACCACCGGGAATGCCAATATCTTCGAATGGATTTTCAGTAAGGATCAGGGTGACTATAGCTCCGGAGAGCATCAGTAGCAAAGCGAGGAAAATCCAACACAGACCACGCGGGATGCTGCCTCTGCGGGCACCACGTCCCGCGTCCGACAAATGGAATGTCGGATAGTCTGAGCTGGGAAACTGAGCTTGGGTGCGCTCCCTTGACGCGCGTTCTTGTTCTATTCGTTCTTGTTCTTGTCGACGAAGATGTTCTGCCAAGCGTTCCCGCGCTGCCGCTGGGTCTGGCTCGGATTCTGAGCCGTACTGTGACTGTGCGTGCTGCTCTTCCTGTCCCTCAATTGACCGTTCGTCTACTCGCCGCTGCTCCTCCAGCTTTCGCTCGTGTTCTACCCGCCTTTCTTCCGCTTGACGCTCCTGTTCTTCTGTTCGCTCCTGCAGGCGAGCTAGGCGCTCCTCTTCCGCTGCCGTTTCTGCGTCGGTCACGATCTCCTCTATGGCATCCATCAGACGTTCGCGTTCGGACTGCGTTAGACCTTCAGGGTTTGCCTGATGAGGCTTGAGGATCGATACGCCACCACGCGGAGAAGGGCGTGGAGCGGACGCTGAGCGTACTAATCCGTGGCCGCCGCAGCGTGTACACCGTAGGACTCGACCACCCAGAAAATGGGCTTGACCGCCCTGTATTAGGCCGGTACCACGGCAAGCATTACAACTGACACTGTCCCGCGGAGATGGCTTCCGTCTGGGATTGTGCTCGTGATAGTCATACGCGTAGTTGTGCATGCTTACTTTGCATGAACTACACGTGACGTAGGGAGTGCGGGCCATTCGAACGTATCCGTGGGGGGTGAGGGATTTGGGTTAGCGGGGTATGCTCAGTCCCCGTTGGGCGATGATGTGCGTCCCTACCGCGCTCCCGCAGGCGCGGCAACATCCACGTCAATCATTACGACGGTTGTGGATATCGTGGCGGGGCCATAGACTCCCTCCACTAGCGACGAGCGGGCTCCGGGATATTGACCTCAACTTCGATCATTGCGGCAACCGGCGGTAACCATCCCTCATCCTCATCCCTGGACTCATTCGGGTACTCTGCGGTGAGTTCTCTGATTAATGCTGAATCCGCGGCCAGGGCCTCTTCAGTGGAATCCAACTTTGGCCATTGCACAGGATGGCCGTGCTCAGCGGACAGCTCAAGATGATCAATCAGCGCCTCGGTGTATATCCGGAGCGTCTCATCGTATGTGTCCGCCGCCGCTACGCATCCGAACACGTCCGGGCTGCGCGCAGTCCAGTTGTTGGGCCCCTGAGTCAGGACGACTGCGTAAGTGAGCTTCATCAGAAACGCTCCTTCAGTCCTGCCTGCCGCATAATGTCCGCCCAGTCACGGCGATCAATATCTTTCCCGCTGTTTCCCGCGATTGTCACTGTGCCACGCTTTGTCGGATGATGATATTGACGGTGACTTCCTCTTGTTCGCACATGATACCAACCATCTCTTTGAACAGTGCGGATCGCATCCCTGACTTTCTTGGCCACACGTCCTTCCTATCGAAGGTATACATCAACCTTATGCCACCCTTCCTCATCGCCTACCTCGGCAAACCCAGACCTCGCTGTGCAATGATGTTCAACTCAATCTCGCGGCCGCCGCCGGCGAAGCGGTTCATCCAGCTCAGGTAGGAGTTCACCTGCGGGTAGCCGTTCATCGGCGCGCGTGGGTCGCCGACGTTGAATATGCCGGACTCTCTCAGCAGCCGGTTTAGCGACCCGAACACATTCGGCGTCATCTCGTCATGGAACAGCTTGGAGAATGCCGATTCCATCGCCGGTACCTCACCCTTGCTCTGGATCCACGCCACCTGGTAGGAGATCATCCGCCCGAGCTCGATTAGCACACGCGCGTCTGCCAGCACGTGGCGGGCGATGGGGTCGTCAAGGATGGTGCTGCTGCCGTCTGAGAAGCGGGTCTCGCGGGCGTAGTTCAGGAAATTCTCCAGGTCGCGGAGGCGATATGACGGCGCCTCGACGTTGGAGCGCTCAAAAGACATGTTCGTCATGGCGGCGTACCACCCGCGGTTGAGTTCTCCTACCAAGTTGCGCGACGGCACGCGCGCGCCGTCCAAAAACACCTCGACCCACCGTTGTTTGCCGAGCGCATCGAACAGTGGCCTCAGTGTGATCCCGGGGTCGTGCATATCAACGATGAAATAGGAGATGCCGCGATGCTTGGGCGCTTGCGGGTCCGTGCGGACAAGGTAGTGGCCGATGTCCGCCATGTGGCCGCCGGTGTTCCAGATTTTCTGGCCGGTGATCACCCAATCGTCGCCGTCCTGTACGGCGCGAGTCTGGAGGCTGCCAAGGTCTGCTCCGGCGTTCGGCTCGCTGAATCCCTGCGAGAAGTTGATCAGCTCGCCGCTGGCGATCTTGCCGAGTATTTCTTCCTTCTGCCAGTCCTGCCCGTAGTACATGAGCGTGTGAGCGAAGAACGTGGGCGTGGTGACGGGGGAGCCGCGATACGCTGCCTCCTCGCGGTAGGCCAGCTGCCTGCTCAGGGGAGCGCCCGCTCCGCCGAACTCCTCCGGCCAGTGCATGGTGTACCAGCCCTTCTCGGCCAGCTTCTTCGTGTATTCGTGGATGCGCCGATCGTCCTCGACGTGATGGACGTCATAGGAGTAGACGGAGTTGCTGAACGAGTCGATGCCCTGCGCGTCCCATTCGCTCTCGACGAAGTTCTTGACCTCGTCGCGCAGCTGCTGATCTTCGGCAGTGAATCTGAAGTCCATCGTCTTACTCCAATCTCCCCTAGACCAGCACGCCGGCCTTTGTCAGTTCCTCTGCCTCATCGCTCTTAATGCCGAGCACGTGCTCCAACACCTCCGCCGTGTGTTGCCCGGTGAGCGGCGCGGGCAGGCGTACCTGCCCCGGCGTCTCCGTGAGTCTCACGGTCATGCCCGGGTGCTGAAGCTTGCCCGGCCAGGGATGATCGATTTCAACGACGTAGCCCCGCGACCGCAGATGCGGATCGTGGTACAGGTCCTCGCCGGACGCGACGATGGCCGCCTTCACGCCAACTTTCTGGCATGCCTGCATGACCTGTCCGGGTGAGCGGAAGGATGTCCATTCCCCGATAGCGGCGTCGATTTCGTCATGGAGAGAGTGTCGGGACTCTGCCGTCGCCGTCTTCTCGCGCAAGTCCGCTGACAGTGCTCCTCCCATCAGACCCGCCAGCGCCTGCCATTCCTCGTCCGACTCGCAGGAAATGGCGACCCATTTATCGGTACCGATGCACGCATACACCCCCTGAGGTGCGGCGTGGGGACTGCGGTTGCCGATTGGCTGTGGCGTTTCCCGATTAATGGTGTGCTCGAGGATGGCTGTGCCCATCATCGCTGCGGCGGAGTCGATCTGTGTGAGTTCGATGTGTTGTCCCTCGCCGGAATCCTCACGCTCATGTAGTGCCGCCATGACGGACAGGGAAAGATGTCCCGCCGTCACAAAGTCCGTATACGCCTGCTTGGGTCGCTCATTCACGTCGGAGTCCGCATGCCCCCACAGCGTTGAGATGCCCGCATACGCGCCGATGCATCCGCCATAGGCAAAGTAGTCGCGGATCGGCCCCTCGTAGCCATAGCCGGGGGCGCTCAAGACAATGATGCGCGGGTTGACCTTCCTGAGGTCGTCGTATGCCATGCCCCAGCGAGGCAGGGTAGCGTAATGGAAATTCTCCAGCACAATGTCGCTCTCCGCGACCAGCCTCCTGAAGATGTCCTTGCCCTCTTCAGAATGGAGGTCGAGCGCAATCGAGTACTTATTGCGGTTGATCTCCGCGTACATCGTGTTGGACCGAAGCCACGACGCCCGGTCGGTGTCCGCGTCGAGGATACGCCCCTCGGGGAACTTGGTGGACTCGATGCGGATGACCTCTGCGCCGAAATCGGCCAGGTATCGCGCGCCGTACGGCCCCGCCCACGACTTTGTCAGGTCAACGACGCGAACGCCCTCAAGAGGCAGCGTGCGCTCAGCGACGGAGTCAGTGGACGCCACGCGACCGTTCTCATGCGGGCGGGTGGAGATGGCCGCCAAATCGTTGTTGTGTTGGCCGATGGTTGGGGCAGGGCCCTTGATCTCCCATGGCGTTCGGCTGAGCCTGAAAGGCGCTCCCTGTGTTGCGTACGTGCCGACAACGGGATCATCGACCTCCGTCATCACATTGCGCGCGATAGTATGCGGATGGTTGATGAGTCCGACAATGTCATTGACAGGCCCGGCAGGAATCCGGCGTGGGATAGCGCCTTGCAGGAACTCCTCCACTGTCATCGACCGAGTGAACTCTGACATGCGCTCATCAAGAAACTCGACGGACTCTGCGCGCATCGTTTCATCATCAAACATCGGATCCATGATTAGCGGGTCGTCAGTCCATTCCGCGAATGCCTTCCACTGGTGCGGCAGGATGAGGGACATCAGAATCCAGCCGTCAGAGCAGGGGAAGTAGTTGGTGGGGCGTCCGCCGCTCAGTCCGCCGACACGCTGAACAATCTCGCCATAGGAACCGTAATAGACGAGGTTGAAATACTCGTGCGCGATGACATCTTGCAGAGACACGTCCACTTCCTGGCCGCGTCCGCCATGCCGAACATTCCACCACGCAAGAAGCGTTCCGTATGCCGCATGCAGCGCCGTCATCTGCACTCCCTGGTAGTGCGGCTGCGTGGCAGGGAGGCCGTCGCGCTCTCCCTCCATGAACGTCATGCCGCCCGCCGCGCCGGCGGTGAAGTCGTTGCCCGCGAATCCTGCATGGATTCCGGTGCGACCATACGGCGTGACTGTGGTCAGGATGACGTTGGGATTGATGGTGACGAGGGAGGCGTAGTCGAGGCCATGTGACTCCAGTTCCTGCTGGTTGAACGATGTCATCAGGACATCTGCGTTGGGCAACAGCGAATCTCGCAGGATGGTTAGGCCCTCTTCCGTATCGAGATCGAGAACGATGCTGCGCTTACCGAGGTTGAACCGCAGGAAATACAGGCTGCGGGGTTCATTGGTCGGGCGAGTCGGTTGTGGCACGATGTGGCGGGACGGGCTGCCCTCCGGCGGCTCGATAAGGGTCACGTCTGCGCCAAGATCAACAAGATGCCGTCCGACAGGCTCAATAAGTTCGCCCGCTATTTCAAGGACACGTAATCCGCTCAACGGCGCAGTATCTGTAGCCATAGCCTTGCCCCCCAATCGCCGCTACTATGCGCCCGTCTGTGTCTTGCGGGCAAGTGGCTGTTTAGCGGGGAAGGCCCAGTCCCCGTTGGGCGATGATGTTCAACTGGATCTCGCGTCCGCCTCCCGCGAACCGGTTCATCCAGCTGAGGTAGGAATTGACCGCGGGGTATCCGCCCAGCGGCGCTCGCGGCTCGCCGACGGTCATGGCGGAGTCCTGTCCAAGTATCCGCGCGATGGTCTCATAGACTCGAGGCGTCATCTCATCATGGAACAGCTTGGAGAACGCCGCCTCCATCATCGGGACCTCGCCTTTGCTCTGGATCGACGCTACCTGGAGGGCGAGCATCCGGCCTGTCTCGATAAGGATGCGTGCTTCCGCCAACAGATGCCGTGCTCGCGCGTCGTCGATGAGCCGTCCCCCGTTGACGCGGGCCTCACGGGCGTAGTCGATGAACCGCTCAAGGTCGCGCAGACGCCGCGCCGGGGCCTCGATCTGGGAGCGTTCGAAAGAAAGCGTCGTCATGGCGGCATACCAGCCGCGATTTTCCTCACCGATGACGTTGCGAGAGGGGACACGGACGTTGTCCAAAAAGATTTCGCTCCACCTGCGGCGGCCAAGCGCGTCCATCAGCGGCCGCTTAACGACGCCGGGCGTGTTCATGTCGATGATCAGATACGAGATGCCACGGTGTTTGGGCGCATCAGGGTCCGTCCGCACGAGGTAGTGACCCCAGTCGACCCACGGGTGGTGCCCCTGGCTGTTCCAGATTTTCTGGCCGGTCACCACCCAATCGTCGCCGTCGCGCACGGCGCGGGTCTGGAGGTTTGCAAGGTCCGCGCCCGCGTTCGGCTCGCTGAAGCCCTGCGACCATGAGATGAGTTCCCCGCTGGCGATCTTTGGCAGGAAGAAGTCCCGTTGCCAGGGCTGCCCGTGGAACATGAGCATGGGCGCTTCAAAGCCGGGCTGGGCGATGGGCGCGCCGCGATAGGCCATCTCCTCGCGGTAGGCGATCTGCGTGTTGAAAGGAACAGCCTGTCCGCCGTATTCACGGGGCCAGTGCATGGTGTACCAGCCCTTGTCTGCCAGCTTTTTCGTGAATTCCTGGAAAAGGACCTCATCCTCCTGTGTATCGACATCGTAGGAATAGACGGAATTGATGTGGGATTCATAAGGGGAGTGCCAGTTGGCCTCCACGAACTCGCGCACATCTCTCTTTAGGGCCTCGTCCTGCTCGGAGTAACTGAAATCCATGGCGTCGCGTCCCTTCTCCCCGCCTGTCCGCGCCGCCACTATGCGCCCGTTCCCTCTCTCAATCAAGACCAAGCCGGAGCAAAATGGAACAAATTATCCAAAAGGGGTTGACAAACGAACACACGTTCCGTACAGTTGTTTTACTCCTCCTTCTCCCACGACCATCTCCCCGCGCAAAAGGATGGATGGGAGAACGGCGCTTCCCGAGGGTAGGGGAAAGTGCCAAAGAGATGCGGCGCGGCGGTCAACCGCCGCGCCGCAGTCTTGTTGGGGGGCAGAACACAGTCGTTCCCGGTGTTTGACCGGCAGCATGCCGATGTGTAACTTGTTTACACATCCCATAGCGTGAACAAAGGCGCAATCGTGGCGAGAGTACAGCTTGTGATCCCGGACGAAGACCGAGCCAGGTTCGTTCAACAGGCGAAGAGGGAGGGTCTATCGTTTAGCGCCTGGCTGCGGGCCGCTGCACAGGACAGGTTGCGCAAAGGACAGGAGCGACGCCCGTTTGAGTCCCTGAAAGAACTTGAAGACTTCTACAAAAGGATTGATGCCCGCCACGAAGCAGAAGGACTCGGTCCGGAGCCCGATTGGGAAGAGCATAAACGAGTGATCAACACACCGCGGAAGAGTGTACTGGATGCTGCTCGGAACAGTATGCCGGACACCGACTGAGATACGGTCAACTGGAATCCCCCTCCCGGCAGGTCATGATTTTTGTTGACTCAAACGTCTTCATGTATGCAGTAAGTGGATCCCATCCATTGCAATCCACTGCTCGTCAATTCTTCGCAGAGTCTCTCATGGACAGTGCTGAACTCGTTACGTCCGCTGAAGTGTTGCAAGAGTTAGCCCATTCCTATTTGCCAGTTGGCAGGTTGGGCGATTTTGACGAAGCACTGGAACACGTCTCAAGGTTCCTCATAGAAGTGTGGCCACTGGAACAAGAGGACGTCGAGTTGGCTCGCATTCTGGGTGAACGGTACCCAGCGCTTCAGGCAAGAGACCTCTGCTACCTCGCAAGCTGCCAAAGGCGTGGTGTCACGCAAATCAAGACCTTTGACGAATCCCTTGCCATGGCTGTAGGCAGCCTCAAGTAGCTGCTCAAATCCCCAACCGACACTCTTGTATAGCCGCGAATGTGACCCGTATAATGGCGCTTGCGCCAAAAATCTTGATGTGGGGGAAGGTGAGATTGAATGCTCTAGGGACGCATGTGCTGGTGGAACTCCGCGATTGTGATGCCAATGCGCTTGATGATCTGCAGAACGTTGAATCCACGCTCATAGATACAGCGAGACGTATTGGCGCGACGATTATCGGACACGCATTTCACCAGTTCAGCCCCCAGGGCGTCACCGGTGTTGTCATCATCGCCGAATCCCATATCTGTATCCATACCTGGCCGGAGCACAACTACGCCGCTGTAGACATCTTCACGTGCGGCGACACCTCACGACTTGATGAGGCTACCCGGCACATCGCCGAGGCTTTCCATTCTCAGGACCTGTCGGTTGTCACGTTGCAGCGCGGGCAATTGGATCCGTCCGTGAGCGCCGTGACTCGCTCGGAGCACGATTTCGCCGGTGTCGCGGGCGCCTGATCAACAGGCTGCCGGCGATAGTCCGGCCAGCCGCGACGCGCTTCCGTATTCCAGCAACGAGTGGACGACAGAAGCCGTCACACCCTCTCTTCATCAACTGACCCGCATCAGCAGCGTCGTCTATTCGGGCCGTACGAAGTACCAGCAGGTCGAGATCCTTGACACAGAGCCCTTTGGCCGTGTCCTGCGCCTCGACGGCAAGACACAGTCCAGCCAGTCGGATGAGTACGTCTACCACGAGGCCCTTGTTCATCCGGTGATGCTCCATCATCCCGCGCCGCGCCGCGTGTTCATTGGCGGCGGTGGTGAAGGGGCCACATTAAGGGAAGTGTTGCGGCATCGCTCCGTTGAGAGCGTCGTGATGGTCGACCTTGATGAAGAGGTCGTGAACCTCTGCAAGGAGCATCTGCCCACGTGGCACCAGGGCGCATTTGACGATCCACGTGTCGAGCTGCGGCATGAGGACGCGCTCGCCTATCTGGAAAATACCGATGAACCTTTCGACGTGATGATTCTCGACCTTGTGGACCCGATGGAGGCTGGCCCTGCGTTCCGCTTGTATACGCAGGAGTTCTATCGCATGGCAAACGATCGCCTGACGGTGGACGGAGCGCTCGTGGTGCAATCCGGCCCGGCTATTGCGGGCATGACGGCAGGGCCTGCGACTGACGCGAACAGCCACGAACCAGAGGCCCTGACGGACCTCGTGCGTGGATTCACTGCGCTCTATCACACTCTGGATTCCGTCTTCCCGGTTGTCACCGGTTACAGCCCCGTAATCATGGATTTTGGGGGCGCGTGGAGCTTTGTGTTGGCGTCAAAGAGTGGTGAGAACCCAGCCGGTCTTGTCCCGGAACAGATCGACGCGCTCATCGGAGAGAGAATCAACTTGAGCCTCCGCTACTACGATGGGCTTACGCATCGGCACATCTTCTCGCTGCCAAAGCCGCTTCGGGATGCGCTGGCGGCGGAAACGTGGATTGTGACCGAGGAACATCCGCTCCTCGTTCCGTAGATGGATGCACGGCATCGGGCTATGTGCGTCATAATGGCATTCACGAGTAACGCAGGCGCCAAGAGGGCGCACGGGAGGTAGTGGATCATGCCGCGTCTAACCGGAGGACAAGCTCTTGTGCAGGCGCTGAAGCGCGAGGGCGTGGAGGTGGTCTTCGGACTGCCCGGCGTGCAGCTCGACTGGGCGTTCGACGCGCTGTATGACGAACGGGACTCGATCCGCGTGATTCATACGCGGCATGAGCAGGGCACGTCATACATGGCGGACGGCTATGCCCGTTCGACGGGCAAGATTGGTGTTTGCATCGTCGTGCCGGGGCCGGGGCTTTTGAACGCGGCTGCCGGACTCTCAACTGCGTACGCCACCAACTCACAGGTGCTCTGCATTGCCGGCCAGATTCCCACACACCATCTCGGCAAGGGCAGGGGCGCGCTGCATGAAATCAAGAACCAGCTTGAGACCATTGATGCCGTCACCAAGTGGGCCGGCCGCGCCATGGACGCAGCTGATGTGCCGGGGCTCGTCAATGAGGCCTTTTATCAACTCAAGTCAGGCAGGCCGCGCCCGGTGGAGATTGAAGTGCCGGTGGACGTGCTGATGACCGAGGCTGAGGTCGAGTTCTACGAGCCGGGAATGCCGCACGCGGTCGAGGGAGACCCGGAGCTGCTGGAAAAGGCGGCGCAGGCGCTCGGAAACGCCGAGCGACCACTGATCTTCGTGGGTGGCGGCATTATCTCAAGCGAAGCAACTGCGGAGGTGCAGGAGCTTGCAGAGATGCTTGGCGCGCCCGTGATTGTTTCTCAGAACGGACGCGGGGCGCTGTCTGACCGCCACCCGCTCGCTCTGCCGTCCATCGCTGCGTACGATCTGCTGCCCAATGCGGACGTCATTCTCGCTGTTGGCACGCGATTCGTGATGCCCGGCCCCAATCCGTATCCACGGGATGAGGGCCAAACCGTCATCCACATTGATATTGATGATTCCGAACTGGACAGGAATGTCGCGCCGGACATCGGCATCGTGGCAGATGCGAAAGCCGCGCTTGCTGATCTCGGTCGGCGCGTTCCGCGTCATAACAAGTCGCGTGACTCGCGTGACGAGGAGATGGCCGCCGTACGCGCCACGGTGCAGGAAAAGCTGGCGTCGATGTCGCCCGTTTCTGAATTCGCAGGCGCGATTCGAACGGCCCTGCCTGAGGACGGCATCTTCGTGACGGAGGTCACGCAGGTCGGGTACTTCTCCAACCAGGGTTTCCCGGTCTACTCGCCGCGCAGCTACATCGGCGCAGGCTACCAGGGGACGCTTGGGTACGGCTTCAACACGGCGCTCGGCGTCAAGGTTGGGAATCCGGATCGGCCAGTCGTTGCGATCTCCGGTGACGGCGGTTTCCTGTACGGCGCGCAGGAGCTCTCGACGGCTGTCAGCTACGGTATCAATCTTGTGACGGTGGTGTTCAACGACAGCGCGTACGGCAATGTCCGCCGCACCCAGGACACCGCATTCAACCATCGCCTCATCGCGTCCGATCTGCATAACCCGGACTTTGTGAAGTTTGCGGAGTCGTTCGGCGCGCAGGGAAGGCGGGCGGAGACGCCGGAGCAGTTGACAACACAGGTGGAGGAGGCTCTGAAGGCGGAGGCGCCGGCACTGATTGAGGTGCCGTTGGGCGTGATGCCCAACCCGTTCCAGATCTTCGGGCCGCCGCCTGACATGATGGAGCGGGCAGTGGCGCTGGCCAAACAGTAGCAACTCTGCCCAAAGCATACGAGCAGAAATCGGGGGCGTCTCATGAGACGCCCCCGAATCTTGTGCGCCGCTAATGCAGCCGTGCCGCTGGTATGCTTAGTGGAGATTGGTTTCTCCTATGACTACCGTAGCAGCGCGCGATATTCTCGAAAATCTGAACGACGAACAACGTGATGCGGTCGAGGCTGTCAGAGGCCCCGTCTTCATCATCGCGGGCCCTGGCTCTGGTAAGACTCGTGTCATTACCCACCGTATTGCTTACTTGGTGCAGTTGTTGGAGGTTGATCCTAGGCGGATACTGGCTGTCACGTTTACCAATAGGGCGGCACGTGAGTTGCGTAATCGTATGCAGGCACTAATAGGTAAACGGGCAGAGCGACTGACGTTGGGCACGTTTCACTCATTCGGAGTACGCATCCTCCGCGAGCACGGCGAGCAAGTGCATGTTCCTTCCGACTTTGTCATCTATGACCAAGATGATCAGACCAGCCTTATGCGACGCGCTGTTGAAGCTGAGGGTCTTGATCCGCACACATATCGCCCCTCGGCCATCCTCAATGCGGTCAGTGGAGCAAAGAATAGGATGCTGACTGTAGGGGACTATTCCTCTCAAACCGGGAATCGATACGAGCAAATCGTGGCGTCCTGTTATGACCGCTATGAGCAGTTTCTCCAGGCGGCCCACGCTGTCGACTTTGACGATCTTCTGGTGAAGCCAGTCCTTCTATTACGTTCGCAAGAGAAGATCCGTGACCGGTATCAGAATCGCTACGAGCATGTCATGGTGGATGAGTGGCAGGACACAAATCGAGCCCAGTACGAATTGACCAAGCTTGTCACCGGAAAATATCAGAACCTTTGGGTTGCGGGTGACCCCAATCAAACCATCTACTCGTGGCGTCACGCAGATATACAGAATAGTCTGCAGTTTGAACGCGACTTTGAGAACACAACGACCGTGAGGCTAGGCCGAAATTACCGTTCCACCTCCACAATCCTCGACGCCGCCTATGAAGTCGTCAGCGCAAATGCAAGTCGAATCGATATCGAATTGACAGCGGAAAAAGGGCGCGGTTCACGTGTGGTTGTTGAAGCGACTGACGACGAAGAATATGAGGCGCTCTACGTCGCGGAGGAGATAGAGCGACTGGTGAACGAGGATTCCAAGCGGTATGGCGACTGCGCGATCATGTACCGCACCAATGCGCAGTCACGCGCGTTTGAAGATGCGTTCAACCGGGCGGGTCTCCGTTACCGCATCATTGGCGGGCTACGTTTCTGGGAGCGGCGCGAGATTCGGGATGTTGTCGCTTACCTGCGTGTCCTGCGCAACCCGTTCGACGATATCAGCCTGCTGCGCATCGTCAATGTGCCGACCCGGGGCATCGGCAAGCGGTCACTCGACCTTCTGCTGCAGTGGGCTGAGGCCAATAATGTACCGCTGTACGCGGCCATGCAGGTCGCAGCAGAGGGGCAGGAGCCCAACTCGCCAACCCTGCCGGCGCAGTCGTTGGGTCCGGTAAGGTCCTTTGTCCAAATGATGACGGAATTGCTTGAAGCCCTGAAGGGCGAGGACATTCTCGAATTCTTCGACCAAGTGCTCAACAAGACCGGTTACAGGGACTTTCTTGAGAATGACGAGAACGCCGAAGATCGACTCGACAACGTCGAGGAACTGCGAAATGTGGCGGCTCAGTACCGGGTGCTCGCGCCGGAGGAGGCCTTCGCGACGTTCCTTGACCAGGTGGCGCTGTCAACTGACCTTGATGCGGCCATACGCGAAGAGGGTTCCGAACGGCAGGATGCCGTCACCCTTATCACGCTTCACCAGTCCAAGGGGCTGGAGTTCCCGGTCGCGTTCATCGTGGGCTGCGAAGAAGAACTATTGCCGCATATCCGATCCGTTGAGTCGGGTGATCCGGCTGAGATGGAGGAGGAGCGCCGCCTGTGCTACGTGGGCATGACGCGGGCGATGGAGCGGCTCTATATGACGTACGCGCTGCGGCGGAACATGCGGGGGCAATATGGGCCCCGCAAGGCGTCACGCTTTCTCCAGAGCCTGCCGGATAACCTGGTCAAGCGGCGAATGCCGTCGCTTTCCGGATTCTCCGGCCCGCGGGAGCCGATGCCGGAGCCGCAGTTGGATGTGCCAAAGGTTCCCGCGCCGTTCAAGCCCGGCGACCACGTGGGCCATGCGAAGTTCGGACAGGGTGTCGTCGTGGCGTGCCTGGAAACGCCGACACGGGATGATTTTGAGGTTACAGTCGCGTTCAAGGGCCAGGGCGTCAAGCGCCTGCTGGCCGGACTTGCAGGACTGGAGAAACTGAACTGACCTGGAGCAACCGCCCCTCTCGAGTCGAAATGGTCACGGACGCCCGCAGCCTTGCAGGGCTGGTTGAGCGGCTGTCCCGCGAGAAATGCATCGTCGTCGATACGGAATCCAATAGTTTTCATCGCTTTCCAGATCGCGTTTGCCTGGTGCAGATAGCGGCGGGGGGCAGAGCATGGGTCATCGACCCGCTTGATATGACGACGGATGATATCGCGCCGCTGGGCGCGTTGATGGCCAATCCAAACGTTGAGAAGGTCATCCACGCCGCCTCTAACGACGTTCGCGTTTTGGACAAGGAATGGTCGTTCCGTGTTGCCAGCGTCTTTGACACCAGCATCGCGGCGCAATTCTGTGGCATGCGGCGCGTGGGGCTCGACTCGGTTCTGAGGGATGCGCTTGGTGTCACTATCGTGAAATCCAAGAGCCTTCAGCGTGCTGACTGGACTGTGCGGCCGCTGCCCGATGAAGCACTCCAGTACGCCGTTGATGATGTGCTGCACTTGCAGGACTTGCGTGATGAATTGGAGCGGCGGCTTGAGGAGTTGGGGCGCGTTGAATGGGTTAAAGAAGAGTTTCGACGGCTTGAAGATGTTCGGTATCGCGCGCCCGACCCACCTGAAATTGCTTTCCTGAACGCCAAGGGCAGCCGGGCGTTGGGACCGCAGGAGTTGGCCGTGCTACGCGAACTGTATGTCTTTCGGCATAAAGAGGGCGTGCGACGGGATATGCCGCCGTTCAAGATCCTGAGTGACGCGGTATTGACCACTATTGCAGCCGCGGGACAAGAGGCCCTGTCCGAGATTGAGGGCATCCCTGCGAACCCACTGCGGCGGTATGGCAGACGGCTGCAGCGAGCACGGGAACGCGGTCTTGCCTCCCCACCAGTCACGCGCCCACGAAACGGCAATTCAAACTCTAGTGGTCTTGATAGCAGACCCACCCGGGAGCAAATCGACCGACTGCGTGACCTCAAGGCGTGGCGGAATGAGCAGGGTGAGAAACTGGATCTGGACCCCGCCCTTATCTGGCCGATGCAGAGCCTGGAAAGGTTAGGGCGTGATCCGTCGCTCCTGGACAGTGAGACGGGTGAAGGGGCATCCGTCGTGAGAGAATGGCAGGCACGCGAGTTCATCGAATCACTCGCCAGTGCGTTGAAGAACAAAGGGGAATGATATGAGCATTGAACGAATACAGCCGGACGGACTGAGCAAGCCGGCGGCTTATACACAGGTAGTGAAGGTTGGCAATTTCATCCACATCGCCGGTCAGACATCCCAGAATGCGGCGGGTGAGATTGTTGGTGTCGGCAACATTGAAGAGCAGGCGGAGCAGGTGTTCAGCAACCTGGAGGTCGCGCTTGGCTCAGTTGGCGCGACATGGGCGAACGTGATCAAGGTCACGACATTTCTGACACGGCGAGAGGACCTTGAGGGGTATCGATCTGCTCGACAGCGACACATCCCGAATGATCCGCCCGCCAGCACGCTGTTGTTCATCAGCGGCCTCGCGCACCCGGATTATTTGATAGAGGTAGAAGCGACGGCAGTGCTCGACTAGAGCCCGGCGACACTCCCGTACTCGTTATCACACGATCTCCACCGGCGAGAGAGAAGGACAGGGATGGAGACTTAGGTTTCCGTGCTCTCGGACGAGGGCTGAATCTGTTCCCAGTTGTCCCGCTTGATGTCCATCAACATGAAGCGGTAGCGGCCCTGTTCACGGAAACCGGTCTGGGTAAAACCCGCTTTCCCGAATGCTCGCTGGGCGCGGACATTCCAGTCCAGCGTCTTGAGATAAACGCGGTTCAGCTCCAATTTGTTGAACATCCAGCTTGTCAGGAGCTTGACGGCATCCGTGCCGTATCCGCCATTCCAGTAGGCACGGTCGCCGATCATGATGCCGAGTTCGGCCTCTTTAGCGCGCCGGTCAAGGTCGTAATACATGCAGTTGCCGATGTGTTTGCCTTCTGAGAGTTCAACGATGGCAAAGCGATGACTGCGTTTGGAAATGTAGTTCAGATCGTCCTTATGGATGGGAGCGTACTGCTCATAGGTCATCTTGAGCGGATATGTGGCATCCAGCTCAGCCAACTCATCGTCCGAGCGCCAGAGATAATCGTTCCACGCATCAATTTCGGCCTTGTCTCTCAGGCCGACGCGCTCTCCGGTGATTATGAGCGGCTTGGTCCTAGTGGCCATCGGCTTCGTCCGGGTTGTGAGCCACCGCGAGAATGGCCCGGTTAAGAATCTCCACATCCGTATCGTACGTCATCCTGGCCAGCGTGGCGGGTTCAAGGGGTAGCCATTCAACGCTGTCAAACTCGGTGTCGTGGTCGTCAACGCTGCCACCGATTGGTTCCATCAGGAAATGGTAGACCCGTTTATCGTGCAGCACCCCCTCCGCCACGAATGTATAGCGCACGGTACCCAGGTCTCCGATTATGGAGACGATCAGTCCAGTCTCCTCGCGCACTTCGCGCATGGCCGTCTGCTCCCGCGTCTCGCCGTGTTCCGGCGTTCCCTTTGGCAGGGCCAAGAGACCGGTGGCGGCGCGGCCGCAAATGACGACCTCGAGTTGCGCGTCCGGTGTGCATCGGACGACCACGCCGCCCGCCGAGACATCGTATTGGATATCGCGCTGGTCTTTCGGATGCTCCTCAGTCATGTGGTCTACCAGTCGTCCTCGAAATCCTCATCGTCATCAAGTTCTTCATTGATCCCGAGATCGTCATCGAAGTTCTCGAAGACATCATCATCCGGGTCGTCGTTTTGCGGAGACACGGCGTCCGACGCGCTGCCGGCGGACTTTCGCAGAATCTCGGAGTTAGTTTCGAAACTCTGCATGTTTTCGAGCGCGTCAAGGGCAAGTTCCCGAAAGTTCTCATCGGAGTGTTGGAGAAAGCGGCGCAGCACCCGCTGCGCCGCGGGACCGCCGATGGCGCTCAGGGCGGTGACGACAGCGCCCTGGATTTCAGTGTTGTCCTCCATGCCCATGCGAGCGAGCGCAGGGATCAGGCGTTCATCACCGATGCGGCCGGCAGCGCCAGCGGCCTCAAAACGTATCTCTTCGGACTCGCTCTCCATCTCCTCACGTATATACGTCAACCAGGACGTATCCGCGTTTTGCCCCATGGCATAGAGGGCAGAAGCACGGAGGGTCTCACTGGCACTGTCATAGGTTTCCAGGATGAGTTCACGCACCTCTTCTGAAGTAAAAGCGGAGACGGCCTCAATGACACGGCGGCGCACCTCAAATGATGGCTCCTGCTCGTTGCGAATCACGTCAAGCAGCCCCTCACGAACACGGTTGGTGTCACGCTCCAGGAGGTCGCCGAGCTCCGCAAGGACTGCAAAGCGGCCGAGCGATTGGGCGGCAACGGCCCGTACGCGCTCTTCGGTGTCGAAAAGGAGCCGCTCAAAAAGGGGCTCGATCAGCGCGCGATTGTCACTTTCCCACAGACCCGTGATTGCGGCTTCCCTGACCTCTTCGTCCTCGTCCTCCATCAGGGTCATGAAGATGCGATCAAAGCTGTAATCGACGTTTTCCTCTGCGAGTTCCACCAACTGACCAACAATGGCGCGTCGGTATTCGAAATCAATGTCACGCAGGGTTTCTATAACCCTGGCCAACTCGCCACGGTCGGGGTCGGATAGCTCAGCGAGGGCGGCGGCAGATACTTCGCCGGGATTCTCACGTATTGCGTTGATGACGCTTTCGACACCATCCGACTGCATGAATGGAGTTCCCCGCGCTGTTAGTCCGAGTCCGTCTTGGGGGCAATGGAGACGCCGTCGCAGAGGATCGCGGGGGTAGACAGCGACCCACCAAGCTCAGTCGCTTCAGCCCCGATGGCCTTGATGTCCTTGAGAATGTCGTAGATGTTGCAGTGGAGCATGGTGTCCTTGACGCGACCCACAACCTCTCCGCCCTGCACACGGTAGCCGAGCAGAATGTTGCCGCCGGTGTCGCCGCCCAGGACGTTGCCCTGTCCCATGCCGATGAGCCGCTCGACGATCACACCGTCTCCCATCGTGCGGAGCATGTCATCGAACGAGGCATCGCTGGGTTTGATGCTCAAATGAGTTGTGCCCGCGCCGGGCATCGCACCGAGTCCGCGCGAGGCGCTGCCCGTCGGCTCTACTCCCGCCTTCGAAGCCGATTGTAGTTCATAGAGGATTGTGCGGAGCACGCCGTCTTCGACGAGGGGTTGGCGGCGGCTTGGCACGCCTTCGTCATCATAGGAGCGGGACGGCGGCTTGAGTGGAAGGGTGGGGTCATCGATGATGGACAGCCGCCGGTCAAAGACCTGCTCGCCGATACGACCTCCAAGGGGAGATGAGCCCAGCAGCACACTCTTGCCGTTGATGCCGGACAGGAACGGACCGAGCAGGACGGATGAGACGGCGCGCGGCATGAAGAGGACGGGCATGTGGCCAGCGGGGGTGGGGGCGATTTCCTTACCCCACTCAATCTGCTGTCGCATCCCGTCAATGTAACGTTGCATGTCCCAGTCCGGGCTGCATCCGCGGTCGCCCTCGCCGATGAAGAACATGTCCGTGCCGCGTATCAGCGTGCCGGAGACGAACAGACCGAAGCCACTCTTACGGTGTCCGAAGCTGACCCCGTTGGAATTGAGGAATGCGAAACTGCTTGTGCTGTGGGTGAGGCTCGCGCCGTACAGCGCCTCCGGCTCAAGCGGCTTGGCCTCATCCAGCAGCCGCCGTCCGGCGTCCACCATCGCCTCGGTCGTGACCTCCTCAATGGCAGGGTCATACGTGTCGATTGAGGGAGTGCCCGGCGACGGGTCAGGGAGGGTCAGTTCCGATTCAGGTCCGTAACGGGCGAGTTCGATGGCGCGGTCAACAAGCTCTTCCAATTTGTCAGGATCGTTCGTTGAGGAGACGCCCATTCGTCCGCCGACAAAGACACGGATTCCGAGCCCCCACGTCTGGCGCGTGGAGATCTCCTTTAGCTTCTCAGCTTCGAAGCTGACGGGCGTGGATTCGCCCTCACCGATAAACACCTCGGCGGCGGTTGTTTTGCCGCGCGCGTAGGCGAGAGCTCTTTCCAGCAGCGCGACGTCTGCGTCGGGTGGCCCTTGCGTCATGTTCTAAGCGCCTCCAACGAGGCAGTTCTGTATGCGAATATGCGGACTGCCATTGGAGACGGGCAGGGGGGACTGGCCCGCCTTGCCGCATCCTCCGCCCTGGTTCATATCGAGATCATTAGCGACCGCGTCAAGATTCTCCAGCGTGGTGAAGACGTTGCCGGAAAGGACGACGGGGCGCAGCAACTCTTCGATGCGGCCGTTGCGGATGCGGTATGCCTCTCCGGCGGAGAAGGTGAACATTTCCATGGATGTCATGCCGCCGTACCAGTTCTTGCAGTAGACGCCGTCCTTGACCTCGGAAATCAACTCCTCAGCAGTGGCCGTGCCCGGCTCAATGAACGTGTTTGTCATGCGAACGATGGGGGCAAAACGATAGTCCATGGCGCGGGCGTTGCCCGTCACGCCCTCGCCCATCTTGCCCGCCGTCTCCCGCGAGTGGAGCCGGCCAACCAGCACGCCCTCGCGGATAAGGTCCGACTTGCGAGCAGGGATGCCTTCATCGTCATAGTGATAGGAACCGCGGAGGCCGGGGACGGACGCGCCGTCCACGATGTTCAGGTGCGGGCCGCCGAATCGTCGGCCAAGCACCATGATCTCCTTCATGCGGTCGTTCTCATAGACGAAGTCGGACTCGGAAAGATGGCCGAAGGCTTCATGGGCGAACACGCCGCCGAGAATCGGGTCGCAGATCACCGTGTATTCGCGCCCCTCAACCTGCGGCGCGTCCAACAGCGAGACGGCCTTTTCCGCGATCTCGCGCATCTCGTCGTGGCGGCCCTCCAAGACGGTGTAATCACCTAGGCTGCCCACGCTGACGCCATACTGCTGGACATCGTTGTCCCTGCGGGCCATGGCACGTGCGTTGAACGTCACGTCCACGCGTTCCTGCCGGATATATGAGCCCTCCGAATTCGCGAAGTGGGTCACGCGGCGGCGGTTACCAGAGCCGATGGACGTGCTCTGGATATTCGGCACGGCCCACATCGCCTCTACGTATTCCTGCAGCAGCCCCACTTTCTTGTCGAGCGGGACGAGGAAAGGATCGTTGTCCAGGACGGGCGGCGGCTCTGCAATGACCGGCTCCCCGCGGACCAACTCTCCGCCCTCACCGGAGGCAAGGTGGGCTTGCCGGACGGCAGTTGCAACGCGTTCACGCAGGTTGTCGGACTGCGTGAACGTCACGAAACCCCACGTGCCGTTTACATATGCCCGCGCCGCGCCGCCTCTACTCGATGAGCCGCCAATGTCATCGATCTCATGCCCCCGCATGGAGATATGATTCGTCTCCAGTTCTTCAAGTCGCAGCTCGATGTAATCGGCGTTGTGGCCGCTCAGGGCCTGCGTCATCTCGTCACGCATTGGTAGGGTCCTTACGAGAGGCTGGCTTTAGGGCCGGGATTGTCGATTCAAACGTACTGCTAGCTAGAATATGTGGGGAATCCATAGGGAGAGTCTAGCACGCGATGACCACGAAACGCCGCCGCCCGACCGTCCGCGCCCAACGCGCGCAGGAGGTGTCTCGACTACTGCTTGAGCAGAACGGCGAACGTCCCTGGTTCAAGCGCGCCGAGCCGATGGACGAGCTGATCTACACCGTACTCTCGCAGCACACGTCCGACCTGAACACCGACCGCACATTCGCGGATCTACGTGCAACGTTCCCGACGTGGCAGGACGTTGTTGATGCCCCGACGGATGCCGTGCAGGAGACCATCAAGCACGGAGGGCTGTCGAAGATCAAGGCGCCGCGTGTGCAGGCCATCCTGCAGGAAATTCATCGACAGCGCGGGGAGTTCAACATCGACTTTCTTGCGGACATGCCGTTCGATGAGGCGCGCAAGTGGCTGTTGAGCCTGCCGGGGGTGGGGGAAAAGACGGCTGCGTGCGTGCTGTTGTTCAGCCTCGGTCGTCCCGCGCTGCCGGTCGATACACACGTCCACCGAGTGTCAGGGCGACTTGGCCTCATCCCAAAGAAGATGAACGCAGACAAGGCGCACTACCAACTGGAGTCGTATCTTGATGAGTCGCAGGTCTACCAATTCCACGTCGACCTGATTGAGCATGGCCGTCGCGTCTGTCACGCCCGCCGCCCCAACTGCCCGGGTTGCGTCCTCTCAGATCTGTGCCCCAGCAGCACGGAGAAGGTGTAGACCCTCCATCATTCCCGAGAATGCGGGAATCCAGAATTCACTCCCCTTCACACTTGCTACAATGGGTATTCACTTACAACGCCAGATAGTATTGCAATAGGGCAAAAGGGATACGGACCATGACCATCAGGGCAGGGATTATCAATGTGACGGGGTATGCGGGGATGGAGCTTGCGCGGATTCTGCGCGGCCATTCCGATGTTGAGTTGACCGCCGTCACGGGGCGATCCGCCGCCGGTGAGCAGCTGGACGAGTACCTGCCGCACCTGGACAAGATGGGCCTGCCCATCGTCGAACAGGACGAGCTTGACGACGTTGATGTAGCATTCTCCGCGCTGCCGCACAAGGCATCTGCGGAGGCGTGTGTGGCCATGCTCGGCAAGAACGCCCGCGTGGTGGACATCGCCGCCGACTTCCGGCTCCACAACGTTGAGGAGTACGAGGCGTGGTACCAACCACACCCCGCGCCGTCCTTTCTTGAAGAGGCGGTCTATGGCCTGCCGGAGCTGCATCGGGAGCAGATCAAGGAGGCGCGGCTGATCGCTAACCCCGGTTGCTATCCGACGGGCGCACTGCTGGGACTCGCCCCCCTAGTTAAGGAGAAGCTCATCGAACCGAACGTAATTGTGGACTCGAAGTCGGGCGTGTCCGGCGCGGGCCGCTCACTCAGCCAAACGGTTCATTTCTCCGAGGTGAATGAGAACGTGTCCGCTTATGGGCTGAGCGGGCACCGCCACCTGCCGGAGATCACGCAGGAATTGCATGAGATTGACCCGTCCCAGAAGTGGAACGTGACGTTCACGCCGCACCTGATACCCATGACGCGCGGCATCCTGAGCACGATCTATGTGACGCCTGCTGACGGACGGCTGCCTGCGAGCCCTGAAGGGGCGCAGCGCCTGCGGGATCTGTATGAGGACTACTATGCCACTGAGCCGTTCGTGCGGGTGACCAAGATGCCGCCGCAGACCAAACAAACGTCCGGCAGCAATATGACGCAGGTCTACCCGGTGATTGATCAGCGGACGGGGCGAATCATCATCGTCACGGCGCTGGACAACCTTGTTAAAGGGGCGGCAGGGCAGGCGATCCAGAACATGAACCTCATGTTTGGCGCGCCGGAGACCGAGGGCCTGGAAGAGTTCGCGCTGTTCCCCTAGACCGCCGTTGCTACCCAAAGGTATTGGCTTATGGGGCCATCGGCCACAGGATAATCTAGCTGCTCCACGCTGAAGCTGGCTTCCTCTATCAGCCGCCTCCACGTATCAACAGGAAACAACCCCGTCGTGTGATGGTCGAGTTCCATGCGGCGTTCGCCATTCTCCGTGATGACGAACAGGAACGTTGTCTGCAAAAGCGACGGTTCGTCCGGGTCAGGCGCTGAATACTCGATATAGGTGAGTTCCCTGCCGTCCTTCGTATGCGTTTGGTGGCCGATGTACGGCCAGACGGGGCGGTCGATGTAATGGTCGGGCATCGTGATGAATACACCGCCCGGCTCAAGATGGGCGCGGGCCGTCGCGAACGTAGACTCCAGATCATCCTCTGATGTCATATAGGCGATGGCGTCGTGGATGAGGACAACATCAAAGGTTCGTTCAAGGCGGATTGACCGCATATCCCCAACGATGTGTTCAACGTGCGGATTGAGTCGCCGCGCGTTCTCCAGCATCGACTCAGATAGATCAACAGCCGTCGCATCCACGATGTCCTTCAGGTGCGAGATGAAATGGCCTCCACCGGTGCCGAGTTCCAAGGCGTGTACGGGGCGCTTGTTTACTCGCGTCAGGATCTGGTTGCGCCAGTGAGGAGACTCATCCGCGTACTCCTCCGGCGGGCTCATCAGCGGCCAGAGGTAGGCGAGGTCGCCGTAGAGGCGGTTTCGCCCACTTGTGTTGAAGAACGTCATTCGTTGGCCTGCGCGGCCAGGTGGTTGGCGAGGGCGCGGTAGTCCTTGCGGATCCCTCGCGCCATGAATCGAACGGTCAGACGTCCCAGAAACTCCATGACCTTATTGAGCCCCGTGATCTCGCCATGCATGGACATGCTGGTGCCGCCGTTCTCCTCGTCCATCTCCAGATGGTAAAAGAACATGTATTGGCCGCTGCCGCTGCTTCCCTGTGATCCGTCAACGGTCAACTCAAACATCTCCGGCGGTTCATACATGCTCACCCGAAAGTGCTCTTTGGCATCACGGAAGAACATGCGACGGGTCTCCTCGAAGACCGTTCCCACTCCAATGTCGCCATCTGACAGAACCTTGACCTCCTTGAGGTTCGGCATCCATTCGTTGAATGAACTAACGCTCGTCAGTGCCCGAAAGACTTTCTCTGGGGGTGCTTCGAAATGAACCTCTACATTAAACTCAATCGCCACGTGGATACACCCCAACACTAAGGCCCGCCAACGTTCCGGGCTCACTCGTTATTGTAGTGCGGCGTGTCACGGCTCGCCCACGCTACAATCCAAACGTGGGTCGGGAGAGCCACTAGAGGCATGACAAGGGATTGGGGGGAGTATGGCCGCGCAGATGATCACGGCGAACGGTATTGAACAGTGCTATGAGACCTCCGGAGTGGAGGGTGCGCCGTGGGTGACGCTGATTCACGGCTCCGGAGACAATCGCAATGCATGGTGGCTGCAGGTTCCGGCGCTCGCAGAGTCCTTTCATGTCCTCACCTATGACGTGCGTGGGCACGGGGACACTGAGACTCCGGAGGATGATTCGTTAAGCCAAAGGACGTTCATCGACGATCTTGCCGCGTTGTTGGATGGTTTGGGCATCGAGCGCACAGCGTTGATCGGGTATTCGATGGGCGGCGGCATCGTGCGCAACTTTGCCGCGACTCATCCGAGCCGTATATGGGGCGCGGTGATCTCCAACGGTGGGAGGCTCGACCCACCTCCGCCCGCAAACGAGGAAGAGGCTGCGGCAGCTCAGAAGATGCGTGAGGAGCGCATAGCCGGCATTCGCGCTGGTGGGATGGAATTTGTGTGGCAGGGCTGGCTGGAGCAGGTCTACACGCCGGAGTTTCGTGAAGCGCGGCCGCAGATCGTTACGGCTCACCACGCCATCACGACGGCCAACGATCATGAGAAGTACCTCCGCGTCAAGGCAGGCATGGGTGGCCCGTCCGGTGTGGACGTGGCGAGCATCACATCGCCCACGTTGATCGTCGTTGGGGCAGGGGATCAGTACACCGGACCGGAGGCGGCGCATGATCTTGCCTCTGCAATGACCGGAACGCAGGCTGGTGTCGAGGTGTTCCCCACTCGGCATGGGACGCCGTTCGAGCGTCACGAGGAATACAATCGGACGCTCCTGGACTTCCTGAACGAGAACAGGCCGACGAACTAACGAGGATCAACTCTAGAAACGAGCGGGCGGCCCATGGGCCGCCCGCATTCTCGTTTTGCGCGAGACTGCGTGAAGCATCGTCGGTTTAGCCTCAGACAGCCCTGCCCCTTGACAGCTCGCGGCGTTATTTTACCGCGTCGATTCGTACAAAACGCCCCATTTTTCTGCGTTCGCCTTGACCCTTGCAATCCGATGGTTAGACTGGCCTGAATATCCGGCGCGGTGAGGGACGACACCGCTCCGCGGCAGGCATGCACAGAGGGTGAATCGCACGGGGAGGGCGAAACCGATGTGGGCATATATTGTGCGCCGGCTGTTGCTGGCAATACCGACACTCCTGGGCGTAACGGTCATTGTCTTTCTGATCATGAGAGTTGCGCCGGGTGATTTGGCGCTGATGATCGTTTGTGGTGCAAATGGGGAATGTAATTTCGATCAGGCTGCCCTTGACCTCATCCGTGAGGAACTCGGACTGAACAAGCCGCTCTATGTCCAGTACTTTGATTGGCTCTTTGGCATCTTGACGCTGGACTTCGGACGGTCGTTCTTCTACAACGCGGAGATGTCAACGCTGCTCGCGCGCAAGGCCCCGCTGAGCCTGCAAGTTGGTCTGATGGGGCTCCTGTTCGGCAGCTTTCTGGGCATTGTGGGCGGGGTCATCGCTGCTCTCAAGCAGGACACGTTTACCGACTACGTCATTCGCGGTACGGCAATCCTCGGTATCTCCGTTCCGACGTTCTGGAGCGGGATGATGCTCATCCTCATCTTTGTGAGGATGTTTGACTGGATACCGAGGCAGGGCTACATCCCCATCTGGGAGGACCCTATCGCCAACCTGCTACAGCTGATGTGGCCCGCGTTGATTATCGGCCTTGGCTTCCTCATGGGGGTGCCGCTGCGCATGATGCGGGCAACCATGCTGGAGGTTATGCGTGAGGATTACGTGCGCACCGCAAGGTCCAAAGGTCTCAAGGAACGGGTCATCATTGTCCGCCATGCAATGCGCAACGCCCTCATCCCCGTGCTGACGCTGATTGGGATATTCCTGCCGATCACGGTGACCGGTCTCGTCGTCACGGAGCAGGTCTTTGGTCTGCCCGGCGTAGGCCGCATGATGGTGGACGCGATCAGTCAGAGGGATTATCCCGTTGTCCAACTCGTCGTCACGTTGGCGGGCTTTGCGGTTGTGCTGGCCAACCTTGGCGTTGACATGCTCTACGGGTGGCTCGATCCGCGAATTCGTTACTAGAGCATGAAAATGGCGAAATCACCTGAGCCAAAGAAAGGTCATCCCAAAGGTGACCACCCTCGTGACGAACTGCGTTAATCCCATGGGGCGGGTGGTAAATGCTTGACACGGGTAGGGGGCATCCATAGCATGGTGCGAAACACGGGAAACGAGCCGTGGCGCAAGCAACGGCCCGATTACCAATGACGCAGGCTGGCTTGTAGCCTACCGGGGAGGGGCGAAAGCAGATGTGGGCATATATTATCCGCCGCATATTGTTGGCAGTGCCGACAATCTTTGGCGTGACCATCGTGGTCTTTCTGATCATGCGCATCGCGCCGGGAGACGTAGCCATCATGATGCTTGGCGGCGGCGAAGGCGGCGGAGGCATCGATCCTGTGGCACTCGAGCGGATTCGCGATGAGCTCGGGTTAAACAAACCACTTTATGAGCAGTATTTAGGTTGGATCTACGGACTATTCACGCTCGACTTTGGCAAGTCATTCTTCTACAACGCCGACATGGATCGGCTGATTGGCCGGAAAGCTCCCCTTAGCCTGCAAGTTGGCCTGATGGGCCTCATCATCGGCAGCATTCTGGGTATCGCCGGTGGAGTCGTTGCAGCACTCAAGCAGGACACATTCTTCGATTACCTCATTCGTGGAATCGCGATTCTCGGCATCTCCGTTCCAACGTTCTGGAGCGGCATGATGCTGATCCTCATCTTTGTCCGATTGTTTGACTGGATTCCCCGGCAGGGATACATCCCGATTTGGGAAGATCCGGTTGCCAACCTGGCGCAGTTGATTTGGCCCGCTCTGATTATTGGCCTTGGCTTCTTGATGGGTGTGCCGTTACGCATGATGCGGGCAACCATGCTTGAGGTCATGCGAGAGGACTATATCCGCACAGCTCGTGCGAAAGGCCTCAAGGAGCGCGTGATTATCGTTCGCCACGCAATGCGGAACGCTCTGATTCCAGTGCTTACCCTTATCGGCATCTTCCTGCCGATTACAGTGACTGGCCTGGTTGTCACGGAACAAGTCTTCGGCCTTCCGGGCATTGGCCGCATGATGGTGGACTCCATCAACCAGCGAGATTTCCCGGTCGTTCAGCTCGTTGTGACACTCACCGGCTTTGCGGTTGTCGCTGCGAACTTGGGCGTGGATCTGCTGTACGGTTGGCTTGATCCGCGGATTCGGTATTAGATCGTTCGGCAGGTGTGTGAGAAGAGAACCAGCCACGTTCAGGCTGAAAATCGAGTAGACGGCACTCAAGGGGAGCAAAGAGATGGCGGCACAGACTGAAGCGGTCGCAGAGATTATTGGTCAAAGGCGACGGCGAAATATCCTGGAGCGTAACTGGCTTCTGTGGAAGAGGCGACCTCTCGGATTACTTGGGTTAGGTTTGGTGCTCCTCCTGATCCTTATGGCGGCGACTGCACCCATCTGGCAGTTTTTGACATCCAACGCGGCAAACTACGAGGGTGTTATTGACTATCGCTACGCGTCTCAGATTTCAGCACAGTTGGTTGGGCCGAACGCTGAACACTGGCTAGGCGGGGATCGCTACGGGCGTGATCTGTTTACCAGGATCGTTTACGGAGCACAGATCTCCTTGTACGTCGGCTTCGCGGTCGCGATGGGAGCGGGAACTATTGCCGGCATCCTTGGAATTACGAGCGCTTACTTCGGTGGCTGGGTTGACCTGCTTGGTCAGCGCCTCGTTGACGTTCTCCAGGCATTCCCGGGCCTGATTCTTGCGATGGCCATTGTCGCCATCCTCCAGACCTTCAGTATTGAGGTCACGATCGTTGCAATTTCAATTCCGGCGTTACCCGCCATGATTCGCGTTGTGCGCGGCCAGGCATTATCCGTAACCAAGACGGACTACGTGCTGGCCGGTCGGACTATCGGAGCCAGTCACCTGCGGCTCATTTTCCGATACATCATGCCCAACTCGATGGCGCCGTGGATCATTGTTGTGACCGGCCGGCTGGGCTCTGCAATCACAACAGAGGCATCTCTTAGCTTCCTCGGTCTGGGAGTTCCGGAACCGCATCCGTCCTGGGGCGGCATGCTCAATGCCAGCGCGCTGGACTTTGCCGAGCTTGCCCCTCACATCATTGTGTTCCCCGGCCTCGCTCTCAGTATGGCAGTGTTCGGGTTCAACGTGTTTGGGGACGCTCTGAGGGACGTCCTGGATCCGCGGCTGAGAGGACGCTGATTACCGAGGATGCTTCGGCACCTGATCGATCATCCGCAAAGACTGTTGACAAATGACCCCGGCGCTCCAGCTGGGGTCATTTAGTGTTAAGGTGGGATACAGTGAGGGTGCCTATTTCACTGGCCGATGCGGGGAGGCGCTTCAACTCATGAGACGGTGGTTGGCAATCATGGCGGGGCTCCTTCTGGGAACGCTTGTCGTGTCCGGTTGCGACGGAGACCCTGCCTATACAATCTATTTCCAGTCCGACCGGAACGGGAATTGGGATATTTACTCAATTCAGCACGACGGCACAATGGAAACGCAGGTCACGGATCACGGCGCCGATGACATCAATCCTGCCGTCAGTTTCGATGGAGCCAAGCTGGCGTTTATCAGGCGTTCGGGGAATTCAACCGATATCATCCTGCGCGACATTGAAGAGGATGAAGAAATCAATCTAACCAATGGTCGAGCCGGCGGAACAATAGAGTCAATAACCTGGTACCCGGACGGAGAGCGGATGCTTGTCACTATCTCCACGCCGGGTCTCGCGTCGGGCCGACCGCAACTCTATTGGATGGGAGAACAAGGCATGGGTGACGATGACACAGGTATGAACTTGCTTGGTCATGACACAACCTACTCCTATCGGAATCCACGACTGAATGCGGACGGCCAGGAGATTGCAGTGTCTGCAAGCCAGTCGCCGGAAACCGTTGACGTTCACGTACTCGACAGCGGAGGACAATTCATTCGTGTTATCCCGCAGGAAACCTTCCTGAGGCCAACAGGAGAATTCAGGGCGCCGAACTCCTCCGAAGATTACCCGGAGTACGCTCCCAATGGCCGGGACGTCATCATGCAATCAGATGCATCTGCGTCTACCAATCCAACTAATGCCATTCATCTCTGGTATGTTTCGTCGCAGGGGCGTAGGAGCGCCGACCGCACGCCGGATGTGCCGTACAACAGTATGCATCCGTCATGGTCCACTGCGCTGGACGGCCAGACCATCGTCTTTGTGAGCGATCGTGAGGGCAACAATGAGATTTATCTTTGGAGCCTGAGCGATGAGACCGAGCCGGTTCGCCTGACCAGCAATGACGCCAATGACTCGAACCCCAGCTGGCTCAAGATTGATCCGGATGCTGAGTAGTTAGCCGCACGTCGGTGGGTTAGCGGTCCTCCCGATTCCAGCGAGTCAGACGGCGTTCTATGCCGTCAACCGCATAGTAGACTCCCAGCCCGAGCAAGGCCATGGCTATCACGCCTGCGTACATTTCCTCATAGGCGAGGCGTCCCCATGATTCAACGAGGATGTAGTATCCAAGGCCTTGCCGCGTGCCGAAACTCTCCACAAAGAACAGAACGGCGATTGAGACGCCAGTACTCACGCGGAGGGCAGTGAAGAGCCCGGGCAGTGAGGCAGGCATAAAGACAAACCGCAAGAGCTGGAGACGGTTCGCGCCAAGAGAACGTACCGAAAGGACCAGTTCCGGCCGCACAGTGCGGACTTCGTCACGCACAAGGATCAAGATCTGGAAGAACAGGATGAGGGCGATCATCGTTACCTTGCTCGCGTCGCCCAGTCCGAGCAAGAGCAGGATAACGGGAAGCGCAACGATCTTGGGAATGGGATAGCTGAGGTAGATGATGGGTGCGGATAGCATGTATAGTCTGGCGTTCGTGCCGAGTATGAGGCCAAGGGGTGCCGCAATCGCGATTGAAATGGTTATCGCAAGCACGACGCGATAGGCGCTGACTACCGCATGCCCCAGCAGTCCTTCATCAAGCTGATCGACAAATGTCAGGCTGACGGGCACCGGGCCGGGCAGAATGTTGGAGTTCACAATCCATGACATGACCTGCCACACAAGCAAGGCGGCCAGCACGGCGATAATGCCGCCGCCAAACGTCGTTGCGCGACTCCGCACCCGGGCAAGCGCGGATTCGTTCATCTGGAGGCCGCTGCTTCCGGGTTCGTGTTCAGCCTGGATCTCACGTCGCTGGCCAGCTCTCTAAAGTCATCAGAGCCGATAAAACCGTCTCGTCCTGCGCCGGGGTTTTCGATAATCGTTGCCGGATCGTCAGGCCCGGCGCCCATGATTAGGATCTTGTTGCCCAACATGACGGCCTCATTGATGTCGTGAGTGATAAGGACAGCACTGCGACCACGGGCAATCCCAAGTTCCAGGGCCAGGAGTTGAAGCGACTCACGGGTGAGGGCGTCAAGGGCGCTGAACGGTTCATCCATGAGTAAGAGCGTTGGCGATACAGCGAGCGTGCGGGCAATGGCGACGCGCTGTTTCTGGCCACCGGAGAGCTGAGCGGGAAAGCGCTTTGAATACTCACCCAACCCAAGACGGTCGAGCCATGACTGCGCCTCTGAGCGCCACTCGCGCCCGGAGGCGCCTCGGAGCCTCAGCCCCATACCGACGTTGCTCATGGCGGTCTCCCAGGGCAAAAGTCCGTGATCTTGCAGGATGAGGCCGATGTCACGGCGGGGGCCGCTGATAGGTTCTCCCGCGATGGCTACGTTGCCTCTATCGGGTAGGCGCAGACCGGCAAGGATGTAGAGCAGAGTGGTCTTGCCGCAACCGGACGGTCCAATAATCGCCCACGATTCACCGTCAGACATCTCCCAGGAAAAGTCTTGCAGAACCGCAGTGCCCCCGGGGTACGCGAACGTCACGTCCCCGAGGGCTGCAATCGGCTTCTGCCCAGTCATGTCGAGACTGCTGAGGGGCGCAGGGATATTCCTATGGAATGAAACGTGGATGCACCCAGTGGCCGTACTCCCTTGCCTGGTCAATCAGCCCCTTTTCAAGCAGCCAATCTGAGGCCTGCTGCGTCTCAGCTGCAGTCGGAACATCATTGCTGGGGAATGGTGGAACGTTGAAGATTCCCACAAGGAATTCAGGCAGGCGGGCTTTGGCGGGCAATAGGTAGGCGTACTCGTCCGGATTTGCGTTGATCCGCCGAACGGCCTCCTCGTGAACCTCGAGGAATTTCTTCACATTCGCTTCGTGATCAGTCAGGTAATCAACGTTGAACTCAAGCACGCTCATGCCAAGGCGGCTCTGGCGATCGTCAAGGATGACTGTCCCGCCCGCGTTAACGGCAAGCGTGATGAGTGGCTCAGGCAGTACGGCCGCGTCCAACTGTCCCTGTGATAGCAGCTCCATGCGGACCGGGATTGCAGCGACCTCCGTCTTTTCAACGGAATCGCGGGCGAGGCCGGCCTCGTCAAGGTACAGATCGAGATGGTATTCAATCAGGGAGTTGGTGGAGATGCCAACACTCCTGCCCTCCAGATCCGCAGGAGACGCGATACCGCTGTCTGCTCCGGCAACCAGGGCGATCATTGCCACGTCACCGGTGGCGCGATATGTCGTCTTGACGATTGAAACCTTGTGACTCTCCCCGTTGATCAATCCCGTGGCGATCAGGTCTGCGAGTTGGCCGTCGATGGCGCCGGTCTCGAGCGCCACGTTGCGTTCCAGGGCACTGGTAAATGTTTCAAAAGTAACGTTCAGCCCTGCGGCCTCAAACAGGCCTTCTTCCTCCGCCAGATAGAACGGCACGCTGTCAATGATGGGCAATAGCCCCACCCGGATTGGCGTATCGTCAATTTCAGGCGTCGGTGTGGGGGGTATCGGTGTTGGCTCAGGCGTCGGCGTATCCTCCGCAAAGGCATCGCACGCCATGCCAAGAACAGTGATTGCCGCCACCGCAAGAATGACAGCAACCCAACCTAAACGACGTAGTTTCACGACTATTCCTCCTCAAAATCCATGTCTTCAGCTTTTTTGTCCGCAAGATTATTGAGCGCCCTGTTGCCGCCCATCCCCTCGTATTGGAGGGAAACGGGCAGTGGGAAAGTTGTTGAATCGATGGCGTTGAGCGCCCGCGCCACGAAATAGTCGACGATGTCATCAACCGTGCCCGGTTTCAAATAGAAGGCAGGAGCGGGCATCAGAATTGTTGCCCCCAACTCCGCCAGTCGTTTCATATTGTCTAGGTGGATGGCGGACAAGGGTGATTCTCTAGGGATGAGCACCAGCGGACGGCGCTCCTTGATGGTCACGTCTGCCGCGCGCCGCAATAAATTGTCCCCAAGGCCCTGCGAGATGGCCGCCACGGTCGCCATGCTACACGCTGCAACGATCATTCCCCTCGTCGGAATTCCGCCGCTTGCTATGGGCGCCCCAAGTTGCTTCGACGTGTAGTACGAAAAGCACTCATTGGCCGACCACGTATCGAGCGCGCGTGAGAATGGCTCGTCCATCTCTTGTGCCCACACCTGCCGCCCGCCGGAGGTGATGGTGCAGACAACGGGCACCTGTGCTTCCAGCAGCGAGTCGATGATGCCCCCTGCGATGGCCGCGCCGCTTCCGCCGGAGATTCCGACGATCACGGGGAGTTGCTCTAACCTTCGTTGCTTCTGCATCAGGCGTTACCGATCAGGACGGCCACCGCCGTGAAGACAAAGACAATGATCGCGATGACGCCATTGATATTGAAGAAAGCGACGCCCACTCGTGAGAAATCATCGGCCTTGACGAGCGAGTGCTCATAGAGGAGCAGGGCGGCGGCGATGGCAACGCCGATGTAGTACGGCCACGCAAGGCTCATCATCACGCCCAGCGCTACAAGGAACAGAATCGTCAGGAGATGGGTCACGCGCGCCCACCACAGTGCTGCAGGAATGCCCCACTTGACCGGAATGGTGTGAAGCTTGCGGGGGATATCAAAGTCGTAGTCCATGCACTGGTAGATGAGATCGAATCCGGCCACCCATGTTGTGACGGCCATCGCCAGAATGACAGCCTCAAGCGGCAGTTCTCCCGCTACGCCGATCCATCCGCCGGCAGGCGCGATCCCGTCTGCAAATCCCAGCCAATAGTGCCCCGTCCACGTGAATCGCTTGGCGTAGGAATAGGTGATGACGATGATGGCCGCGATGGGCGCGAGTATGAGCGCGAGCGTATTCAGCATGTATGCGGCAAAGAAGAAGATAACCAGGCTGACCAGCAACATGCCAAGCATGTCGGACGGGCGGAGGAGCCTTTGGGGCAGGGCACGCATGGCCGTGCGGGGATTCTCTGCGTCCATCTCGCGGTCGATGAGGCGGTTTGCGCTCATGGCGACAGTGCGCGCGGCGACCATCGCCACGGTGATCCAGATGAACTGAGAGAGCGTCGGCCAGCCGCCGGCGGCAAGGATCATTCCCAGGTAGGCGAAGGGCAGAGCGAAGATGGAATGCTCGAACCGGATGGAATCGAGCATGATGCCCAGGCGGCCCATATAGGACCAGGGGCGGGCAAGAGGCGGCCGACCGACGGAATCCATCAGAGCCCGTATTCCTGCCAGCGCCGCGTGACCTTGTCAACGACTTCCGGATCCATGGTGATGTCCGGCATCCATTGCCGCTCGCCCATCTCGCCCTCGCCGGACTTGCGCGTGGCGTCGATGCCAATCTTGCTGCCGACGCGCGCCGTTGGAGAGGCGACATCGAGATCGTCAATCGGCCCATCGGCGAAGAAGATGTCGCGACGTGGATCAACGTTGTTCGAGAGCCGCCAAACGACCTCCGAGGGGTCATGGATGTTCACGTCGTCGTCAAAGACAGCGATGGCACGCGCCAGTGACATCAACCCCAGTCCCCACATGCCGCTCACCGTCTTCTGCACGTGGCCGGGGTATTCCTTCTTGACGGAGACAAGCACGAGGTTGTGAAAGACCCCTTCTGCGGGCATGTGAACGTCAACAATCTCCGGCAGCATCAGCCGCATCAGGGGCAAGAAGAGCCTCTCCGTGGCAACGCCCATCCAATAGTCTTCCTGTGGCGGCCTGCCCACGACGATGGTTGGATATATAGGGTTGCGGCGGTGAGTGATGGCCGTCACGTGAAAGACGGGATAGGAATCCTGGATGGAGTAGTAGCCGGTGTGGTCGCCAAAAGGGCCCTCCGGACGCCGTTCCGACGGATCGACGTAACCCTCGAGGATGTATTCGGCCTGCGCGGGAACATCGAGATCGACTGTAATGCCCTTGGTGACGGGCACCGGCTGGCCGCGCAGAAATCCGGCGAGCACGTACTCGCTCACGTCGGCGGGCAACGGGGCGGATCCGGCCCAAATGAGAGCCGGATCGCCGCCCAGCGCTACCGCGACCTCCATGCGTCCCGCGCCGCGCTCTGCCGACGCTCGTTCATGCTGAGTGCCGACCTTGTGTGTCTGCCAGTGCATTCCGGTGGTGTTCTTGTCATAGACCTGCATGCGGTACATGCCGAGATTGTGGGTGCCGGTGGCAGGGTCTTTCGTGATGACGAGCGGCAGCGTGATATAGCGCCCGGCGTCCTGCGGCCACGTCTTGAGAATGGGAAGTGAGAGGAGATCGACTTCATCTCCCTGCATGATGACTTCTTGAGATGGTGCGTCTTCGCGCTCCACGGTACGTGGTCCGATACGTCCGAGCTTGACCAGGTCGCCCAACATGCGCAGCTTGCCCATCAAGCCTTCTGGCGGACCGCCCTGCGCCATCGCCATCATCTTCTCGATTTGCGCGGGAAGCTCGTGAAGCTCGTCGACGCCGAGCGCCCATGCCGCGCGCTGCTCAGTCCCATAGAGGTTGATGAGCACCGGCGTGTCGCTGTAACCCTCGACGTTCTCGAAAAGGAGGGCAGGGCCGCCCTCACGCAGGACACGTTGGGTGATCTCCGTTATCTCCAGGTCCCACGTGACGGGCGCCGTGATGCGCTTGAGTTCACCGCGTCCCTCAAGGAATTTGATGAACTCGCCTAAATCTCGATACGCCTTTGGCATTTCAGTTAGCCTCCATGCCGGTGGCTGCCAAGCCCGCATTGCTCACGCCCACGCTTGAAAGAAGAATCGACTTCAACTGCGGCGCGGCTGACGTGAGTGGCGACGGCTCACCCGTGTACAGCCACCGGAGGATGATCTCATTCAGTGCTCCCATCCACGCGTAGGAGGCGAGGGTTGTGTCGAGTGGCGGGATTGAGCCATCTTCCACTGAGGCGTCCAGCCTCTCACGAATCAAGCTGGCAAACCGGTCGTGGAGTCGCAACAGCGGCTCATCAAAGGAGGGGCCCAGCCCAACGGCCATCAGTACCTTGGCGAGCCGGGCATGGTTCGCGAAGGTCTGAAGCGTGGCTTCAATGACTGCGCCCGCCTGCTCAACGCCGCTGGTCTGTGTGGCGATGGACTTGTTGGCATCGGCAAGGAGCCGATCAGCGAAGCGATTGACAAGCGCAAAAAAGATTTCACGCTTGCCGGGGAAATGGAAATAGATTCCGCCCTTGGAGCCGCCGGATGCGGTGGCGATGTCATCGACGCTTGCGCCATGGTAGCCGGACTCTGAGAACACCTGCGCCGCCGCCTCTAGAATGCGCTCCCGCGTAGCGGCCTTTCCTGCGTCCACGGAGTTGTTAGACGCGCCGTCAGCGCGCCCCCTGGAATTGTCAGAAACCGTCGATGAGATGATTGTCCTCCGGGCACAACCGACTGACCAGTCGGTCGGTTACTTATACCACTCTATGAGAGGGCAGGCAGGCGGTCAATGGGGAAACTGCCGTTGCGCTACACTGAGCACCATGACTGAACGCAAGAGTCGTCCTGAAGCTTCGCCGGAGGCTGTGGTTAAGGCTACCGGCAAGTCCCCGGAGGAGTGGAACTCCATCCTGGATGCGGCTGGGGCGCGGGACCTGACGCACAAGGAGATCGCCACGATGCTGCGGGAGGAGCATGACGTCTCCCCGTGGTGGAGTCAGCACGTGACCGTCGACTATGAGAGGTCGCGAGGGATGCGAGAGCGGCATCAAACCACGCGCGGCTACCAGGTCAGCGTGAGCAAGACACTTCCGGTGGCGCTCTCGGAACTGTATGGTGCGTTCGCCGATCACTCACACCGGGGCCAATGGCTGCCGGAGGCGCCCATCACGGTTCGCAAGGACACCCGTGAGAAAACAACCCGCGCGACCTGGACGGACGGCGACGGCACTGAATCAACCCTCGATATCAGCTACTACGCGAGCGGTGATGCCAAGAGCCGCATCACGGTGATGCAGTCGAAGCTCGTCGGTACCGACGATGTGGAGGCGCGTCGTGCCTACTGGAAGGCGGCACTAGAGAGGTTAGCGGAGTTCCTAGAACCCGTATCTTGAGTTCCTGATGGCCGCATCGTCCTCCATTACGCTTGCGGGGGCGGGAAGAGGAGCTGTCGTGTCTTCGACGTGGCCGTTTGTGGCCTCGGCGCCGTAAGAGATGGCGTTGAGGCGGGCGTAGATACCATCATTGGCCAACAGCTGATTGTGCGTGCCGCTCTCAACGATTGTTCCGTTGTCCATCACCAAAATGCGTGAAGCCTCACGGATGGTGGAGAGCCGGTGGGCGATGACGAATGACGTGCGGCCCGGCAGGAGCCGTCGCAGCGCGTCCTGTATGCGGGCCTCGGTGCGTGTATCGATGTTGGCCGTCGCCTCATCGAGGATCACGATGCGGGGGTCGGCAAGGATGGCGCGGGCGAAGCTGACGAGCTGCCGATGGCCGACGCTGAGGTTTGCGCCACGCTCCTGCAGCTCCGTGTCATAGCCATTGTCCATGTGCAGGATGATTTCATGCAGTCCCGCCGCGCGCGCCGCCTCCTCCACCTCCGCGCGTGTCGCGTCAGGCTTTCCGAAGCGTATATTCGCCTCGATGGTATCAGAGAACAGGAACGGCTCCTGTGGCACGATGCCCATCTGGTGCGCGAGGCTCTTATGCTGTACGTCCCGCACATCATGGCCATCGATTACAAGCCTGCCGCTTGTCACGTCGTAAAAGCGGGCGATGAGGCTGACAAACGTCGTCTTGCCCGCGCCCGTCTCGCCCACAAGCGCAATCGTCTCGCCCGGCTCCGCATCAAGCGAAACGTTGCGCAGCACTGGAATGTCATCCTCATACGAGAATGAAACGTTCTCGAATGTGACGCGTCCGGTGATTGGGGGCAGCGGCTGCGCGCCTTCCTTGTCCGCGACCTTGGGCTCGGTGTCCAACAGCTCAAATATCCGTTGACCGGATGCCATGGCGCGCTGGAGTTCCGTGTACTGCATTGTGATGTTGCGGATGGGATCAAAGAAGCGCTGCACCCACAGTGTGAATGCCACCAGGAAGCCAACCGTCAAAGCGCCCTGCAGGACCTGCCATCCGCCATAGATGATGACCACGGCCATGGAGATGCCGACCATGATCTCCACAGCGGGGAACATGCCGGCAGTGAGCCGAGAGGCGCGCAGATTGGCGGCAAGGTGGTCGTGGTTGATCTGGTCAAAGCGGCGCAGATTCTCGTCCTCGCGGTTCATGCTCTGGACGACGCGCACACCGGAAACGTTCTCCTGCAAACTCCCGTTGACGACAGAGATGGCGCGGCGCACGCGCAGAAACGCCACGCGCGCCCGCTTCTGCCAGAAGATTGAAATGACGATCAGGGCAGGGACGACGCTGAGCGTTACACTTGCGAGCGACCAATCCATGACGAACATGATGACAACGATGCCAACCAGGGTTAGAACGTCACTGAGTGTGCCGATGACCCCGCCCGTCATGACCTGCTGGATCTGCTCAACGTCGCTGACGACGCGGGACATGAGCCGCCCCACTTGCTGCTTGTCATAGAAGCTCAGCGATTGCTTCTGGAGGTGGCCAAAGAGCTCCGTCCGGATGTTGACGAGCATCGCGTGCGCCACCTTGGCCATGTAGCGCGATTGGAGCCAGAGGCCGATGGCGTTGATGACCACGAGGGCAAAGAACAGGCCCGCCATCCACGCCAGTCGCGCGGTGTTGCCGGTAGCGATGGCCGTATCGACCGTGAGGCCTATAAACAAGGGCATGGCGACGCTGCTGAACGTCGCGGCCAACATCCCGATGACGGCGATCGCCGCCCACAGCTTAAATTGGGCGATATACGGGATCAGCCTGACGGCGACGTTGCGATCATAGACAGCGCCAAGCTGCTCATCGTCCCAGCCGTCATAGTAGCCGCCCATCATGGCTGTGTGCCTCTGATGGTGACCGCGCTCGGAGCGGCCTCATAAGCCTCTTCCTGGTGGCGGAGCTGCAGTTCGTAAATCTGGCGGTAAGGCCCCGGGAAAGAGACTAGTTCCGCGTGTGTCCCGCGCTGGACGATACGGCCCTCATCCAGTACGAGTATCTGGTCTGCTCGCAGAACGCTGGCCAACCGTTGGGCGACGACGATTGTCGTGCGCCCTTGCATCACACGGTCGAGCGCCTGCTGAATCGACCTCTCGGTTTCTGCGTCCACGCTGGAGAGGGAATCATCCAGGATCAGGATGCGCGGGTCGAGCAGCAGGGTGCGGGCGATTGCGAGCCGCTGCCGCTGTCCGCCCGAGAGGTTGATACCACGCTCGCCCACCCATGTATCGTATTGATCGGGCAGGCTGCGGATGAAATTGTCCAGGCGGGCGGCGCTGGCCGCGGCGACTATCTCTTCCTCCGGCGCTTCAGGCATCCCATAAGCGATGTTGTCGCGAATCGTTGCGGAGAACAGGAAAACGTCCTGCTGGACAATGCCGATTGAGCCGCGCAGGTGGTCAAGCGTCATGTTTCGCACGTCTTCCCCGTCAATGACGACTGCCCCGCGCGTCGGGTCGTAGAACCTTGGAATCAGGCTGACGAGGGTTGTCTTTCCGCTGCCCGTTGCACCCACCACGGCGATGACCTGCCCGGGCTCTGCCACGAAAGTCACGTCTTTCAGCACATCATCCCGCCCGCCGTACCCGAACGATACGGTATTGAACGCAATCTGGCCGGCAACGACAGCGTTGTTCGTGGCATCCGGTTTCTCGCGCACTTCCGGACGAGCGTCCAGGATCTCAAAGATGCGTTCACCGGACGCGACGGCGCGGGAAAGCTGATTACCCAGCCAGCCGATCATGCGGATGTAGACAGTAATCGTCAGCAAGTAGAACAGGAAGGCAGTAAGATCGCCGGGCGTGAGAGTACCCTGCATCACCAGGTAGCCGCCGTAGAGCAACTGGATTCCCGCGGCAAAGTAGACGGAGAATGTCATAAGAGACGTGTTGAGGGCCTGCTCATCGTTCGCAGTGATGTTGCGCTCGTAAAGTATGTGCGCCTGCTTGTTGAACCGTTCCGTCTCCTCTTTTTCACGCCCGAACGCCTTGACCACGCGCATTCCGGAGAGGCTTTCCTGAAGGACGGTGCTCAAGGCTGCCATTTCCTGCTGTACGGAGAGCCAGACGGGGCGCAGGCGGCGGCTTGTTCGAGTCGTGCGGTACGCGATGAACGGCAGAACCGCCAGCGTTACCAATGCCAGCTGCCAGTTGGATTGGAGCAGCACGACGGTGACCATTAAGAGCATCACAGCGACCTGAATGATTCGGACCAGCGCGAAACTCATCAGCATTCGCACGGACTCCACATCTGCCGTCGCCCGTGACATCAACTCAGCTGTCCGTGACGTATCGAAAAAAGAGAAACTCTGCCTTTGGAAGCGGTCGTACATGGCGTTTCGCAGATCGTACGCCACATGCTGTGAAACTGCCTGGCTGAAATAGCTCTGACCGTATGATGTGGCTCCGCGGATGATAGCCGCGAACAGGATCCATCCTGCGACGGTGAGGATGGTGCCTAAGGATGCCTGTTCAACGAGTCGATCGACTGCTCGTCCAAAGAGCCAAGGAATCACGAGGGCGCTGGCGCTGGAGACGAACAACAGGACATACGTGAGTGTCGCCCGACGCCAATACGGCAGGAGGAAGGTCTGCAATCGCAGAAAGATCCGAACGTTGTACCAAACGCCCGACTTTTGGGCGGGACGGTTCATAACATCCAAGTATAGCGCGAGTTACATTAGGTTTGCCCCGCGCGCTGAGTGAAAGTCCTATGGACGTGGGAAGTGAATGGGGCCTTCTCCGAGTAATTGGATATCCGCGCCATCAACTTCGCCGTAGTCCGTCACCGTTCCTTCTACATAGACCCAGCTGCCTTGAGTAGCTGACAGGTTACCTACCTGCGCCCAATCGTCCACTGAGACGTTGAAGCCGGGGATAAAGAGGAGTTCATCGTTCCGGCCAAGCGCTTCAGACTGCAGCCAGATTCGATTGTCCGCAATTTCCTCCGCCTCGAACGCGTAAAGACGCAGTACAAGAAGCACACCGTCGTCCCGAACGTATCCTCCGACAGTAACGGCATCACCGTTCTGCGGTGGGCGATTCCCAAGGGCATTCTGGGAAATTTCAAACGGAAGTCTACCGCTGATTGTCATACCGCGGTCAGTATCGCGAACAATCCCTTGTGCAAAAAGCGTGCGGGAGATTGGAGCGGGCTCGCCAGGGAAACGGGTTGTTCTATAGCGTTGCTCCGCCAGAGTCAGCGCGTTCAATACGTGGTGCCGCATGTGTGGTGGAGCGATCTGGTAAGCGATCTGAAGTGTGGCGTACGCGCGGGCAGCGGTTTCTCGCTCGGCTTCGATGTATGCACTCAGACGGGGGTCCACGCGAACCTGCACCATATCGGTGACCTCGGCAGAACTTGCGCCACTGTCGTCAGGAGAGACAGTGATAGACGGCGCCGCCGTATCGCCGGTCAATTGGCCGGCGGCACCGGTCTGCTGGGCGATCTCTTGTTGTGGAATATCAGCCTCTGTGTACCCGGCCTCAACACGCGCGAATTCGATGTTCTTAAGCACATCACGGCTGAGTTCTTCCGCTCGTGTCTGATCACCGGATTCGGCGACGGCTGCCAGTTCCAGTGTGCGCCGCTCGATGAGTTCCAGGTGATAGATGGCTCTGCTCTCGTCTGAGAACGTGATTGCAAGCCGCGCGTGCTCAGTAGCACGCTTCACGGGATAGAGCGGGCTATCAGGTAATGCGTCCACTGAGGCATAAGCCGCGCCCGTGCTCATGATGACAAATAACGCCATGCTGGCGAATCCAACCGCCCAAATGCGTCTCCAACCTGAGGCGCGGGTGTTCCACCAGTCACGAATTGAGAATCGGCCGGATGTCGCGCGCCGCTTCGTGGCGAGGTGATGCCGGACGGCGCCCTCAAAGCGCGTGTGTGCAATGCGCCGTGCAACGTCATCCCGGGCTGGAGCAACATCAGCCATTGCGACGGCGGCGGCCAGCAAGGGACGCAGTTCGTCCGTGATGTCCGGATGACGGCTCAGGCAGTCATCAATGGATTCACCGCGTCGGAGGGCCTCCAGGCACTCATTCACAACCTCAGAAAGGGCAGGATCGTCAGGCGGCGGCATGGTCATGGGGTTGCACCGCCCTGCGTATTCTTCGGCAACATGAGCCGACGCAGCGCTCGAATCGCGCTGTGCTGCAGAGCCTTCACCGCGCCTTCATTGCGATTCATCACGTGAGCTGTCTCGGCAATTGACAAGTCTGAGCCGAACCTCAAGGAAATCACCTGCCTTTGCAAATCCGTCAGGCCGGCCATCGCCACACGCAGTTCCTGGAGGTCTGAGAACGTGTCCACCCTTTCCTGCGGGTCCCGATCACGCGAGGGAATGGGGGGCGCATCATCAAGCGGCGTTGCCGTGCGGAGCCGCCCACGACGGTAGTGGTCAATGACGCGGTTGTGCGCGATACGCATAAGCCACGCCGAGAACGGCACCGCCCTCCATTTGAATGAGCCGATTGCCTCTAACATACGAATGAACACATCCTCCGTGATGTCTTCCGCGTCCGCGTCGCTGTCTACTCGATAGGCGACGTATCGAAAGACCCTGTCGGAATAGATTTCATAGAGTTGGCCAAACGCCGCTGCCTCCCCATTCTGCGCCTGCTGAACAATGGCTGCGATGGCATCGTCAGTCAGTGGTGTTTCCGCCCCCGAGTGAATGCGTGTTGGCTCCTGGTTCATTCACTACATCCAAATAACGTTTAGATTCCTCTCAGGGTTAGCTGCCCGTAAACGACTATTTCACTTTATCCTCTTTGCAGGCGACAAGAGATAAATGGTGGACAACGACGCGTTTGACGCAATGCCCTGGCTGCTTCGCCCCATGCATGAGGGCGATATCACTCAGGCCGTCCAGATAGACCGCGACGCGTTTCCGGAGAACAGATACGCGCCGCCGTTCCGGCGCGATCTCCGTGAACGGAAGTATGCACATTATCTGGTTGCAGTTGCACATGATGCGCCCTATAACGATTATGCCCGCAAGAATGCTCTTCCACCTACGGATAAACCGGTGGGAAACGGGCGGAGACGTGGCAGACGAATCACGAACACTGTCAAGCGGCTCCTCGGGGTCAGCACAGACGCGCCGCCGCCAACTGAGGAGTTAATCGCCGGGTATCTCGGCTTGTGGGCCGTCATCGACGAAGGCCACGTGACGAGCGTCGGCGTGCGCACATCACATCGAGGGCAGGGGATCGGCGAACTGCTCATCATTGGCGCGGTAGAGGCGAGCAAGCTGCTCAATTGCCGTGCCGTGACGCTGGAGGTCCGGGTGTCCAATGAAGTTGCCCAGAATCTCTACAAGAAATACGGCTTCAAGATTGTCGGGCGACGCAAGCGCTACTACTCGGACAACGGCGAGGATGCCTACGTCATGACAACAGACCCGATAGACACTCCGCAGTTTTCCGGACTATTCGAAGACCTCACGTACAAACACTCAGATCGTTGGGGCGCGACATTCCGCACGTACGGGATGGAGGACGAGGACGATGGATAGGCCGGTTCCCCGAATCTCTCTAAAGCAATTCAGGGGGTTGGTGTCGGGGGCGGCGCGTACCCGACAAGTTCTACGTAAGCAGAACCGCCAACGGGCTCGCCGCCAAACGTGATGTCCGTTTCCGTCAAGCCCTCCCAGTAGATGGTGTTCGGCGGAAAGGCGAGCGTGAATTCCTGGTCGTCCAGCAGGGGTGTGAGCGTCATGGATATTTCATGCGCGGGGATTGTGATGCGCCATCCCGCAGGGTATTCCCCGCCGGTGTGCGGGCTAGGCCATGTATTGAGAACTTCGATTGCGATGTCTTCGCCGTCGATGTGCGCCGTCGTGCCGGACGGGTCAACCAGCGTGCCGTATGTAATGACTTCCCCATCGGATTCACGGGCCTCGGCTACCATCAACTCATAGTTGTTGTCAAAAGAAACAGCGAACCACTGCCAACCGCTCGGGTATCCCCTGACGACAAAATCACCCCATTGGTGATCCATCCAGGCTTCGCCGGTGACGTCCAGCTCCAGCCCATTGACCGTAAGCGTTCCGCGCAAGTCCATATCTGTCCAGCTGTAGTAATAGGTCCACCCGTTCAACGCCTCCAGGTAGCCGGTCTTGTTTTGGAGAACGGCAGGCTTGGTAGCCTCCACGGTTAGGTCGAATGCAAAGGTGTCCGTCGTTGCGGAGAATGAGTGTTTGCCATCGTCGCCATTGAGTGTCCAGTCTCCGACGGAGAAATCGAATCCCGAAGCCGGCTGTGCCTGAGTGCCTACCCCGAAACGCACTGACTGTTCTCTAAGGCCTGTACCTACATCAAACACGGATGCGTGGGACATGTAGCCCGCATCGCCGTTCTCCGGGTTCGTCGCCTGGAATATGACGAAATGGAATCCATAGTCGTTCCCCTCCGCGTCCTCCAGGATGCCGCTGTAGTACCACCACTCCACCGGTTCCGTGTGGGGCGCTTCATCTGCGGGCAGACTGATCGGGCGTGGTGTGTGAGGGCTCGGTGTGCTTTGGATTGCGGTGGGAGCGGGTGTCGCCGTCGGCGTGCTTGTAGGGGTGGGTTCGGGCGTGGGAGTTGGCGCGCTGGCGCAGGCCGCTGCCACCGCGGTGACAATAATTGCCACAAGGATGGTCGCGTGTCGCAACAGGGCCAACAAGCGTCGAGCAAAAGTTTGAGAAAAAATGGGCGCGTGCATGTGCTCTCAATTGTACGGGCGGACGCCCCCTGCGGCATACGATATAGTTAAGGAGTCCATGACTTGTGAGGAGCGGTGTATGCGCGCCCCCCGAATGGACAGGGTAGGACAAGTGGAAGAACCGGGAATGGACGGATTCACATAATGAGCGCAATGCACGCAATGACCCTCACGCCAACGGGCCCCATGATTGCCGCGCCCTCCAGCGCAGAGGCGGCAGCGCGATTCTTCCGCGGGCTTGGAGACCCAACGAGACTCCGAATCCTCCATATCCTGCTGGAGTCAGAGCGCAGTGTCTCGGAACTTGTGGAGATGCTGGGAGCGCCGCAAGGCCGCGTTTCCAGTCACCTCTCCTGCCTTCGCTGGTGTGGTTTCGTGGATGCGGATCGACGTGGGCGCAACGTCTTCTATTCTGTACCGGATCCGCGCGTGCGGGACATTCTGACTCTTGGTGATGCCATGCTCACGGAATCCGCAGAGCGTCTGATGTCCTGCGCTGTTATAGACCAGGAGACCGTAAACGCCTAGGAAAACGGCCTTCAACCTCAAACGAACGCCGTCGGCACAAGCCGACATGGATTGGGTCGTCCCCGTATACTTTTCGTATATGAGGGCCGGATAATGTTCAACCTTCCTTTTGCCTTTGCCTTCAGCGCAGGCTTTGTTGCGCTGGCCAGCCCGTGCGGCGTGGCGATGCTGCCCGCGTACATCGGCTACTACATCGGTTCACGCGAGGAGGGGTACGAGGAGAGGCCCATTGCGCTCCGTCTTGGGCAGGCGATGCTTGTCGGGGGCACGGCGGCACTCGCATTCCTGTTCCTGTTCGGCACGTTCGGCGTCGTGTGGAGCGCGGTGGGAACTGTTCTGCGCGACATTATTCCGTATATCGCGATCATCGTTGGCGTTGCGCTCGTGCTGTTGGGCGGATACATGATTGTGTTCATGCTGGTGAACAAGCGCTCCATCGCGCTCATTCCGACCATTGGGGTCAATTGGGGCACCGGAAGCCGGGGTTTGACGTCCGTTTTCCTGTTCGGGCTGGCTTATGCGCTGGCCACGCTAAGCTGCACGTTTCCCATTTTCCTCGCGATTCTCGCGCAGGGACAGGTCATCGGCGGCTATGCGGCTTTCATCATGTTCCTGATTTACGGGGCGGGGATGGGCGTGGGGTTGATCGGGCTCACGCTGGGGGCAGCGGTCTTCAAGGATCTTATCCGCGTGGTGATTCGCCAGGCGATGCCGATTGTGGAGTGGGCGAGCCCGGTCATGCTCATCGGTGCTGGCGCCTACATCACCTACTACTGGTGGGTGAACTGGTTCGCGTTCAGCGCGGATCTTTAGCGCCGCTTGTTCGCGATCCTGAGTGTCTCAATCGGTAGCTCGGGCGGCGTCTCGGGGAGCAGGTAACGGCTGACATACTTGCGGGCGGGTCGTGAAAGCAGGTAGGTATCCTCAATCTGCCTAATACCCCGCGAAATCAGCAGGAAATGACGTTGATAGAGCGAACGCATCGCTTCCCGCAAGTCCTCCGCAGAGATTTCAAGGCCGGCCGACAGCTCAGACAACGTCATTGAGTGCTCTGCCCATGCCAGAGCGAGCATCACGCGTTCTTCATCTGCGCTATACGGGCTGACAGTTGTCATTCTGCGCCCTGTTCCTCTCACTTCTGCCAAGTCTATTCGTCACCTAGAGCAAATCAGAGACGTTGACGCTGCCCAGCCGCTCCAGCGCCCGGTCAAGAGCGTCGTCCCCGACGGTCAGTGAGCAGCGGATATATCCCTCGCCAGCCTCACCATAGCCGCGGCCCGGCGTCACAACGACGTTCGCCTCTTCGATGAGGCGGGACGCAAAGTCCCCGGAAAGCACCCCGTCCGGCAGCTTGGCCCAGACGTACAGGCTCGCCTTGGGCGGATCGACCTCAAGGCCCATCTTGCGCAGGGCAGGGATGAGCTTGTCACGCCTCGCCTGGTAGACGGCGTTGTGGTGGTCGATGATGTCCTGCGGTCCCTCAATGGCGGCGATGCCTGCCAGCTGCACTGCCTGGAATACGCCTGAGTCCACATTCGACTTGATCCGCATCAGCGCGTTGGTGACCTCGGCGTTGCCGACGGTCATGCCGATGCGCCAGCCGGTCATGTTGTACGACTTTGACAGTGAGTGGAACTCAATGCCCACATCCTTTGCCCCGTCCACCTGCATGAAGCTCACCGGCTTGTAGCCGTCAAACGCAACCTCTGTATAGGGGCCGTCATGACAGACGACGATGTCGTACTTCTTGGCGAACTCCACGACCCGCTCATAGAAATCAAGCTCCGCGACAGCGGCCGTCGGGTTGTTGGGGTAGTTGATCCACAGCAGCTTGGCCTTGCGGGCGACATCCTCAGGGATGGCGTCCAGATCGGGCAGGAATCCGGTCTCACGGTGGAGCGGCATGTAGTACGACTCGCCCCCTGCGAGCATCGTCCCGACGCTGTAGACCGGGTAGCCGGGGTCAGGCACCAGTGCGATGTCGCCTTGGTCTAGGTAGCACCACGCGATGTGGGCGATGCCCTCCTTTGAGCCGATGGTGGGGAGCACTTCCGTATCAGGATCAAATTCCACGCCGAATCGCTTCTTGTACCAGTCAGCGACTGAGCGCCTGAAGGCCGGCAGGCCGTCGGATTCCGGGTAGCGGTGATTGGCAACGTCTTCCAATGACGTGACGAGCGCGCTTATGACGTGCGGGGCGGAGGGCAGGTCAGGATCGCCGATGGCAAGGGAGATCACGTCCTCGCCGCGGGCACGCTTCTCATTGATCTTGCGCGTGACCTCCACAAATAGGTACGGGGGTAGCTGCGCGACGCGACGTGCCTGCTCTGGTAATGGCATTCGGCTGGGTCTCCTCTGCTATCTGAACTGACGTGTGGGCTACGCTGAAACCTATTGTAGCAATCTGCGCTAACTGCCAACTTATGTTTGTGTTTGGGATACAGCCGCGCCTAGCATGGGGCATGAACCAGGATCAGGATTATGGTACGGAGCCGCTGCTCCCTGAGTGGCTGACCCGCCGCCGCCTCTACCGCGGTTGGTGGGTGGTGCTGGTGGGGTTCTTTGTGTTGGCGGTGGCAGCCCGTGGGCAAGCGCCTACTCTGTTCGCCTTTGATATGGAATTTGGACAACTTAGGCCGGGGGAAGATTTCCCTCAAGGCGTCGATGCATATCTGGGTTTAGGGGCTGCCGTAGTCGTAGCGATTGCAATCGGATATATGGTGGATCGGTTCACTCCCATAGTAGTGATCCTTCCGATAGTTGCCGGGGCAGCAATATTGGCACTTGCGGCAGAAATCTCCAACAACTTGTGGCTCAAATACGTCTTCTGGGTTGTGATTATAGGTGCCCTAACCGGAGCCCTGCTGATTGGGTTTGCCAAGGTAATATCATCGTGGTTTAGTTCGAATCGCGGAAAAGCGTTTGCTGTGCTGTTAGCTGCTGTCATGCTTGCACCGGTGCTGCCGTTTCCTCGTATTCATAGAATCGCTTATTGGTTGTTACCTTATGACTTTACCCGGGGTGTTTGGCCAGACACTCGGATGATCCAGGTACATGTAATCGACATTGCAGTCCTCCTGATGATTGGAATCATTCCGGTCTATTTTGTGCTGAGAAGTCGGTTTCGAAATAACTGGTCAGCACGTCGAGAAGAGTTTCTTCTTGTAAAAGATTCGCGTCAGAATGATACGGGAGGGCTAGAACCTTTGCGCGGTGATGTCTCGTCACCGCCACTTCGTAGAATCCTCTTTGGCCGTTCATACTTGTTACTAGTCGCCGCAAGTGGATTGCAGGCCACCTTCCTCGTTCTAGGGCAGTTCTATCCTGGCTACTGGACCAGTTGGCATATAGTGTTCCCGCTACGTGCGGTCTATAGCGCCTTTTTTATAAATGACCAGCCGGGCACCGCATACCTCTTAGGCGCCTTGATCTTGTTGTTTACCGGCGTGCTTGCAGACCGATTCGGGGGCCGCCGCGTCCTTATTGGAGCGATAGTGGCCCAGTTTGCTAGCGTCATAGCTACGGGCAGTGGGATTGGGGTCGTTTCCGACATGGCATTCGCTGTGGCCGTGGGGGCAGGAGCCGGAGCTCTTAGCGCCGCTTCCCTCTTAGTTCTTACAGAGTATTGGGGGACACGACACTTCGCCGTACTTTTGGGGATCCTCGCGAGTTTCGCAGTTGGCGTACATCATTTGTCATCTCGATTGTATTGGCCTGCCGCATATGAGCGAGATTTCTGGTTCCCACATGAATTGCGAGGCCTTTTTCTGTTGGCCTTGCTCGCCATAGCCCTTGTCCTTGTTCTGCTCATGAAGCGGCCGGAATACCGAGACACGTCGGCTGAGAGTGAGCTGCAGGTGGCGGTATGAGCGTTGACGTCTCAGCCACGCGCCGACGGCGTCCGCGCCTTTTCTATGGGTGGTGGATGGCGCTGTCCGGCATGTACCTGATGTTCTATACGACCGGCGTCAGTTTCTTCGGGTTCAGCGCGTTCTTTGACAGCATTCGAATCGATCTGAACTGGACGCGTGAGCAGGTCTCACGCGGGCCCGCGATGATGGCTGTGTTCACGGCGATCCTTAGTCCGACCATCGGCGCGCTCACGGACCGGTTCGGGCCTCGCCTCGTGACGGCGGCCGCGATGTTCAGTGGCGGGGCAGGATTCATTGTGCTGAGCCACGTCGAGCACGCATGGCAGTACTATGTCGCCTTCATTCTCATCGGCAGCGGCATGGGCGCGACGTCATATGTGATGGTGGCGACCGCCATCAGCAACTGGTTCCTGCGCAACCGCGGCAAGGCACTGGGCCTGACTTTCATTGGGCCGGGCTTTGGGGGGATCATGACGGCGCTGCTGGTTGTCCTGATAGGGGAGTACGGCTGGCGCGACGCCGCCCTGTTCACGGGCATCGGCACATGGATAACGTGCATCCCGCTCGCCATGGTTCTCCGAAGGCGACCGGAGCATTACGGCCTCCGTATGGACGGTGATCCGCCGGAGGCGGACGACTCGGAATCGGGGCAGGCCGGAGACGCGGCTGACGCCGAGCCGTCGCCCGGGGCGGTGCGTTCCATCCTGCTGAGTCGCTCATACTTGCTCTATGTCGGCGCTCTCTCCATGCAGCAGGTGGCCATCACGGCGATGGTTGTCCACCACATCCCCGCGCTCGTCAGCTATGGCTTCTCCATGGAGACGGCGGGCGCGATGGTCGTTGTGTTCACCGTCGCCAGCATCCCTATGCGTTTCTTCTCCGGCGCGCTCGCGGACAGGTTCAACAAGAAATTAGTTGTCGCGACGATGCTGAGCTTCCAGCTGGCGGGCGGTATTCTTTTCATCTTCATCGCCAACATCTGGGTTGCCATCATCTTTGAAGTCATCTACGGGACAGGGTGGGGCGGCAGCAATGCGGCGCGGCTGTCACTGCAAGGCGACTATTGGGGACGCGGCATCTTCGGCTCGCTGATGGGTTTGCAGGTTGGGGCAGGGGCGGTGGGTGGTTTGATCTCGCCCGTGCTGGTCGGTTGGCTCGCGGACGCTTACGATTACCGCATCGCGTTTATGATCGTCGTGGTTCCTCTTGCTCTAGCCGTGATTATGGTCCTCCTTATGACGCGACCGACGAGCGGCGCGCCCGATGAAGTGAGGCTCGCGGCCGCATGAGGACCGAAAAGGTTGTCATGACGGCGTGGATGTTCGCGCGGCATCCACGGCAGGTCTTTTACGGCTGGTGGGTGACGCTGGCCGGAACGGGCCTCGCCGCCTACACGGATGGCATCGGCTTCTGGGGATTCACCAATTTCTTTGCGGCCATTGTCCGCCATTTTGGCTGGCCGCAGGCCATCGCAGCCATTGGGCCGTCCTTGCATCGGCTTGAATCCGGTATCGCCGCGCCAATCACCGGCGCGATGGTGGATCGATACGGAGCTCGCAAGGTGCTGGTTATCGGCTACATCGCGGCGGGGTGCGGCTGCATCCTGATGAGCCAGATCGAGAACCTGTGGCAATACTATGGCTCGTTCATCATCCTTGCGTTTGGTCTCAGCGCGGGCGCTTTCACCGTGACGGCGGCGGCGATCAACGCATGGTTTCGCCGTTTTCGAGGCCGCGCGAACGGAATCATGCTTGTGGGGCCGGGACTATCGGGAGTCTTGTCTGGATTCTGGGCGCTCGTGATCCCGGAATTCGGCTGGCGTGAAGTGCTGTTTGCCGCAGGTATTGGATTCTGGATTGTCGGCATGTTGTTGATTCCCTTGATTCGCAACAGGCCGGAGAACTATGGGATGGTGCCGGACGGCGGCCCTGCGGCTGAAAGAGAGACAGCTCCAACTGCGCGAACTGGCGCTCTGCCTGACGCCAACTATGCCCTTAGGGACGTGCTCCGAAGCCGGGGATATTGGCAATTCGTTATTGCGAGCTCGCTGCTCGGCGCGTCCTGGTCGATCATCACGTTTGAGGCTCTGATGCTGTCCGAAAATGGCTTAACGGACAGAGCAATTGCGCTCGTTTTCATCTGGCAAACCTCCTCCAGCATTCCTATTCGAGTCGTCGCGGGCACGATCGCCGACTACATAGACAAGCGCGTTGTCCTTGCCGTCGCCATCATCGTGCAAGGTGTAGCGATTGTCCTATTCCCCCTGGCGACTGAACTGTGGATTGCGATGATAGCGGGATTCTTGTTGGGCAGCGCCATCGGTTCACAGTCATCTGTGAGGCTTGCGTTACAAGCTGAGTATTGGGGCCTCGCAATCTTTGGCCGTGTCGTTGGCATTCAGCAGGGACTGGCGTCCATACCGTCCATCATTGCGCCGTTCGCCATCGGCTGGCTCTACGACGAGACTGGCAACTATCTTGTTGGATTCATGATTGTCGCTGCGGTTCTGAGTATTTCCGTACCGCTGACCCTCACGATATCACGCCCGAAGAGCAGCACCGCTGATGGAGCGAGGCTTACCACGACATGAGGACCCAGAAAGCCGTTATGACCGCGTGGATGTTCGCGCGGCACCCACGGCAGGTCTTCTACGGCTGGTGGGTGACGCTGTCAGGCACGGGCCTCGCCGCCTACACAGATGGCATCGGTTTCTGGGGCTTCTCAAACTTCTTCGCAGCGATGGTGCGAGACTTTGGATGGTCGCAGGCGCTGGCGGGCATTGGACCGTCGTTACAACGACTTGAATCCGGCATCACCGCTCCCTTGACCGGTTACCTGGTTGATCGATATGGCGCCCGCAAGATTCTGATAGTCGGCTACTTCGTGTCCGGCGGCGGCTGCATGCTGATGAGCCAGGTCAACAACATCTGGCAGTACTACGGTGTCTTCATCGTCTTTGCGTTCGGTTTGAGCGCAGGGTCGTTTATCGTCACGGCCGCTGCGATCAACGCATGGTTTCGGCGATTTCGAGGACGCGCTAACGGCATCATGATTGTTGGGCCGGGCATGTCCGGGCTGCTGGCAGGGGTGTGGGCGTGGATAATCCCTGAATTTGGGTGGCGATCCGTCCTGTTTGGCGCAGGTGTGGGGTTCTGGGTTGTCGGAATGCTCCTGATTCCCCTCATACGCAACAGGCCGCAGGACTATGGGATGGAGCCTGACGGCGGCGAAGCCCCCGAGGCCCAAACCGCGCCGTCGTCGCGCGCGAACGTTTTCCCGGAAGCCAACTTCACTCTGCGGGACGTGCTGCGCAGCCGGGGCTATTGGCAGTACGTCATCGCGAGCGCGCTGCTGGGCGCGTCCTGGTCCATCATCACGTTTGAGGCGCTCATCCTGCAGAAAAATGGATTCTCCAGAGAATTCATTGCCTTCATGTTCGCGTGGCAGACATCCTCAAGCATTCCCATTCGCGTCATCGCCGGGACGATAGCCGACTACGTGGACAAACGGGTGGTGCTTGCACTGGGAATCACTGTGCAGGGGATCGCAATTGTGCTGATACCCATGTCCACCATTCCGTGGCTGACGATACTCGCTGGATTTCTCCTGGGAAGCGCCATCGGCTCACAATCATCGGTGCGGCTTGCGCTTCAGGCCGAGTATTGGGGACTGGCGATATTTGGACGGGTAGCCGGTATTCAGCAGGGACTGGCCTCGCTGCCGGCCATCCTGTCGCCGGTTGCTATCGGTTGGCTCTACGATCAGACGGACAGCTACGTGATTGGGTTCGTCATTGTAGCCGCGATCCTCAGCCTTTCGGTACCGCTGACGCTCACGGTGACCCGTCCGAGACAATCCACTGCGCCGCCACCGGCATCCGCATAATCGGACTGCCTTCAACGGAAATACCGCGCCCGGTAGCGTAGCGGGGCTATACTTATTCAATCCGCCCGTTTGCGGGCTTTGGTTTTTGTTGGGAGGTCGCCGTCAAAGCTGCATTATCAGTTCTGATTCACCCCAACCGCGTTTTCTACGGCTGGTGGTTGGCGATTGCCAGTTTCGGCGTCCTTTTCTACACAGCCGGCGTCTTTTTCTACGGTTTCTCGCCGTTCTTTGCGGAAATCCTTGATGAGTTCGGGTGGCCGGCCGGCGTGGCCTCCTTTGCATTCGCCTTCCAGAGGATGGAGCAGGGTATCTTCGGGCCCCTGGTTGGTTTTGTTGTCGACCGATTCGGCCCGAGAAAATCTGTCCTCGGCGGGATGTTCATACTCGGATGTGGGTTCATTGGTCTGAGTTTCGTGCAGGAGCTCTGGCAGTTCTTCGCCGCCTTTGCGGTGATGGCCCTTGGCCTTGCGTTTGGCTCCTTCCTTACGGTCAATACCGCCGTCAACGCCTGGTTCATCCGCCGGCGTGGCACGGCCATGGCCATCGTGTCCTATGGTGCCGGGGTGAGCGCCTTGATCGTGCCGCTCATCGTGGGGCTGATCGCTCTCTTTGCATGGAGGGAGGCGCTGCTGTATCTCGGGATTACCACGTTTATTGTCGGGCTGCCGCTCGGCCTCATGATGCGGGATGCTCCTGAGAAGTACGGTTTGAGGCCGGATGGCGTGACCGACGAAGAGGCTGCTCGCTACGCGGAAATGGATGCGGACGACCGCTACGCCGATACGACGTTCACGGTGAAAGAGGCGATTCGGACGACGACATACTGGAAGTACGTTGTAGCCAACATTTTCGGGTTCATTTTCTTCGGCTCTTTCATCATTCACCAGTTTGTGTTGTGGGATTCGTTTGGATTTTCCAGGTGGTGGGTTACGTTTCTGGTAACCCTCCTCCCGCTCTCCAGTTTCCCGGCTCGCATCCTGGGCGGCATCCTTGCCGACATGTATGACAAGCGCAAGATTGTGTCGATCTCGTTCACGATGCAGATAATCGGCGCCGTGTTGCTGTTCTTTGCGCGGGACCCGGTTACAGCCGTGCTCTTTGCTGTGTTCTTCGGTTTCGGGTTCGGCCTCGGCAACCCGCCGCGATCCGCTCTCCTTGGAGAACTCTTTGGCCGGCAGGTATACGGCCAGTTGCTGGGACTTCAATTCACCTTTACGGCGCTGGGCGGAATATTCGCCCCGGTCTTTGCCGGATTCATGTATGACGAGTTTGGCGCGGACGGTTATCGTTGGGCTTTCTTCGCACTTGGAATGATGGCTATTATCTCGCTGTACATGTATATGACGATGAAGCGACCAGAGCTGCCCGCCCGTCTCCGGCAGACGTATGTCGAATCAGGAACTGCTGCTGAAACCGGAACCGGGGAGCGCTAGTTGACGAGCAGTTGACCGGCGTAAACCGTTGTGGCGGGGCCGGTCATGTAGACCTGGCTGTCCGGGTTGCCGTCCCACTCGATGGTGAGCGACCCGCCGGGGAGCTCCACTGACACACAATCATCCACGAAACCGGCGATACGTGCCGCGACAACGACGGCGCAGGCGCCTGTACCGCATGCCATCGTGAGTCCTGCGCCGCGTTCCCACACGCGCATGGTTATCTCTTCGCGAGATTGGACATTGACGATCTCAAAGTTGACCCGCTCAGGGAAAAGAGGATGGTTCTCCACCATCGGTCCAACGGTTTCAAGCGGGAAATCCGCGACCGGCGTGTCGATGAATGCAATGGCGTGGGGATTCCCCATCGAAACAAAGGAAAGGCTCAGAGCATGCCCACCGACTTCTAGTGAGTGACTCTGAACAGGCCCCGGACCATCCACGGCGACGGGAACGTCACGGGGTTCAAGTATCGGCGTGCCCATGCCGACCCGCACCGCCTCGATAGCTCCACCCACGTTGCCGTTCTGGGGCCAAACGGTCATCAACCCACCGAGGGTCTCAATGGGCAGACCGGCCTCGTTGCGGATCGCGGAACCATCAACAATTCCGCGTTCGATGGCATATTTGGCGACACAGCGAATGCCGTTGCCGCACATCTCCGCCTCAGAGCCGTCCGGGTTGAAGATCTGCATGCGCAGGGCAGCGTCATTGGAGGGGCGAATGACAAGGATGCCGTCCGCGCCTACGCCGAACCGGCGGCTGCACGCCTCGCGCGCCACCTCAGGCCAATTCGTGGAATCGACCTCGGCGGAACCGCCCTCGACAACGATGAAGTCGTTGCCTGTACCGTGCATCTTCGTGAAGTTCATGCGCCAAGTATACCGCCGTCCGTCGTCACAGTCCCAGTGCAGCTTGTATCTGTTTCGCGAGATGCTCTGAATCTTCGTTTGCATCTAACCACGTGATGCGCTCATCATCCGCGCGGAACCACGCGAATTGGGTTCGGGCGAAACGGCGCGTTTTGCTTATGATGGTCTGTCGCATTTCATCGGACGGCATGCCGCTCTCAATGTGGGCCGCGATTTCGCGGTAGCCGATGCTGCGGAATGATGAAAGCGACGGCGAATAGCCCTCTTCCAGGAGGTCTTTGACTTCGTCGATCCAGCCGGACTCCAATTGACGGTCAACGCGTTCTTCTATGCGTGAGTCCAGAGCATCGCGCTCGATACTCACACCGGCGATGTGTATGTCCCAGGGCGGGGCAGTTTGGGTGCGCTGCTCCGAGAAACGCCGACCCGTGGTCCTGACAACTTCCAGCGCGCGCACGGTGCGGATCAGGTTGTTGGGGTGGATGAGATCCGCGGCGGCGGGATCCAGACTGCGGAGTTCCTCGTGCAGGGCGTCGCGCCCTTCGGCCTCGGCACGATCCATCAATTCCTGCCGCAGATCCGGGTTTGGCGCTACCTTCGGCACGTTCCATCCCTCAAGCAAAGCCCACACGTATTGGCCCGTTCCGCCCACCACGATTGGCGTTTTCTCGCGCTCGCGGATGTCCTGTATGGCGCACGTGGCGGCAGTGAGAAACCGTCCCAGCGAAAAGTCGTCATCGGGTTCAGATATGCCATAGAGATGGTGCGGCACGCCGCCGCGCTCCTCCTCAGAGGGTATGCCTGTGCCGATTGCCATGCCGCGGTAGACTTGTCGACTGTCCGCGTTGATGATCTCTCCGCCAATGCGTCGAGCCAGTTCGACTGCGACAGACGACTTCCCAACCCCCGTTGCCCCAACAAGCGCAATGACCGGCGTGTCCATGGGTGAAATCTGGCCTTGTTCGATGCGACGCGCCGATTCAGGGCAGCCTAGTCTTGTGGCAGCTCCACCCAGGCGCCGCCCTGACGCATTGAGGAGACGAACGCCTCTGCCGCGTCAATGGATTGCAGACCCTCCTGCAGAGTCAGGAGGAGTGGAGTAGGTTCTGCGCCACCCATCACCCATCCGAGGAACTGCTCTTCAATGTTGACGCGCCGTTCCTCTTCATACGCCTGTCTCAGATCGTCCGGCACCGGCACGACCTCAGACTCGCCATCACCTGAAGCAATACGCACAGAAGAGAAAGGGTCGGCAGGGTAGCCCTCAATGACGATGGTGCCCTCCTCGCCGTGCAGGGCGATGTGGGCGTTGTGCGTGGCTTTTGGCGCGAGATTGTCATGCACATAGCGCACGGCAACGTCATCCTCCAGTTCGGCAACGATGGCTGAGAAGCCAACGCGCCGGTTGTCCACCTCGTGCTGCTTGCGAACGACCAGCAAACGCCGGTGCGGTCCAAGCCATCGGTTCAGGATGTCAAAGTAGCTACCGAAGGCGAGGAAAGGTGTGTGCCACCTCATCTCCGCGCTCAAGACGCGTCCGATACGCCCCTCAGATAGAAGTCGCAGGACAAGCGCATCTTCACGGTCGTATGGACCGCCGGGAAATGCCGGATATTGCCGTGCTTTGAGCTGAGGCCGCGCCTCCAGCGCCGCCACAATTTCACGTCCCTCCGCGCCGGTCATTGCCAGTGGATTCATGGTGAGCAGATGTTTGTCGTTCTCTAGTGCGCCAAGCAGGATATCGCGATGCTGCGGGGCCTGGGTGCCGTTGAAGACAAGATCCACGTCCGGAGAGGAAACGACATCCTGCCATGAGGATGCTTGTGTGGCAACGTTGAATTGCTCCGCCACACGGGCAGTCGACTCGGCGCTGTTATTCGCGACGGCCACGAATTCTACACCGGGAACCTTCGCGAGTTCCGGCACAACGCGTCGCTGTGAGAATCGGCCTGCGCCAACGAGGCCGATACGAAGGGTGGAATCTGTGGACATGCTTCTGCTTTCCTCCTGAATTTCTGTCCGTAGAGAACGATGTGGCAGTGGTAGCCAGTCAGAATGACTTGTTTGTCGTTATGGTCATGAGAGTTTGCGTGTGTTCAGTATAGGCAAGCGAACGCTTTGTTCGAACAGAAATTTGGACGCAGCAGAGGCTATTCGCGCTCGCGTTCCTCCGCCGCCCGCACCAGGGCGACGAACTGTTCTGCATTGAGCGCCGCGCCGCCAATCAGCCCACCGTCGATGCCTGGCTGCTCAAGCAGCGACGCAACGTTCTGTGGGTTCATGGAGCCACCGTAGAGAATACGGACAGACTCGGCTGTGTCCTGTCCGTGCGCATCCGCAATTGTGTTGCGGATCACGGCGATTCCCTCCCGCGCGTCGTCCGGCGTCGCCGCAACGCCCGTGCCAATAGCCCACACGGGTTCGTAGGCTATGACAACCGCCGACACGTCGTCCACGTCAGCCAGCCCGCCGGAAGTTTGTGTTCTGAGAACATCTTCCGTTTCGCCGGCCTCTCGTTGCTGCAGTGTTTCGCCGACGCACATGATTGGGGTGAGGTCGTATTCAAGGGCGGTGCGGACCTTTGCGTTGACGAAGTCGTCCGCCTCCGCGAAATAGGCGCGACGCTCGGAGTGGCCGACAATCACGTAACGGCACAGGCCCTGCAGCATATTCGGCGCGACCTCTCCCGTATATGCGCCTGACTCCGCGGGATAAAGGTTCTGAGCGCCAAGCGCAACGGGCGATCCGCGCAGCGCCTCGGCAACAATGGGCAGCGAGACGAAGGGTGGGCACACGGCCACGTCAACATCCTTGGGGACTCCAACCATGTGGACGATGTTGTAGGCAAGGACCCTTGCCTCCGCCAGAGTCGTGTTCATTTTCCAGTTGCCGGCGATCAGTGGCCTGCGTTCAGATGTCATGTTCACTTTTTCACAATGTAGGGTTTTTACGCGCCGAACTTGTCCAGTTTACCGGCGTTGGCGAGCGCCAGCGGCATGATGTCCGTCGCCGCCATGGTTCCCAACATTCCTTTCGCGCATTCGCGCTCTGTGAATGCCTCCGCGAAGCCTGCAGTGACATGCCGTGACCGAATCATGACGGGAACCGGATGCCAGCTGTGGGCGGCCATCGCGGTTGGCGTGGAATGGTCCCCCGCCACAACCAACACGTCCGGATCGAGGTCCAGCAGGGCGGGCAGGGCGCTATCCAGTCGCTCGATTGCGGCCACTTTCGCATCGTAGTCGCCGTCCTCGCCGGCGCTGTCGGTGTACTTGTAGTGGACAAAAAAGAAGTCGTGGTCGTTCCAGATGTCGCGGGTGGTCTGGATCTGGTCTTCGATTGTCTCGCCGGTTGGCACGACGCGCATGCCCACCAGCTGCGCAAGGCCTCGATACATCGGGTATGCGGCGATTGCAGCGGGATTCAGGGCGTAAATGTCCGACATCTGCGGGAGGTCCGGTATCGTTGCAAAACCGCGCAAGACGAGGCCGTTTGCGGGGTGGGCATCAGCAATAGCGGACATTGCACGCTTAAGGAAGGAATTCACAATGTCGGCCGTATTTTGGGCCGGAATCGTGTTCGGGGTGACCTCCAAGGGGGCCAAACCCTCGCGCTGGGGATCGCTGTCGGTCAGCGCATCGCTGAGTTGCGGACCACCGTCCTCCGGGCGGAAGAGCATGGCAAAGCGGTGCTCGCGGCCTGAAGCAATGATTGGCTGTGCATTGTCAACGGTGATGGCATTCAGCCGATCTGTCAGCTGGCGGTTGAATTCGGTTGCGATGCGGCCGGCGCGGCGATCGGTTATCGTGCCGTCTTCGCCGATGGTGCAGAAGTTGCCGCGGGCGGCAACGTCTCCGTCGCGGACATCCATGTCCAACCCAAGGGCTTCAAGGATGCCGCGGCCGATGAGGTACTTGATCGGGTTGTAGCCAAAGAGGGCGAGGTGGCCGGGGCCGCTGCCGGGCGTGATGCCATGTGCGACGGGGATCGACTGGCCGGTCTGTGAGGAGCGCGCGAGACGATCGAGGTTGTCCTTTCGCGCAACTTCAAGCTCAGTGCGGAGCGTCCTGGGGTGGGGTATGCCGCCCAAGCCGTCCATGACGAGCAGGACGATCTTCGTGTCCGTCTTACGGGCGAGGCTCTTAATAAGTTCAAAGTCGGCCATATGCGTGAGGACAGTATAGCGGGGGTAGGCAGTGCCTACAGCCATGCTTCGCGTTTCGGGTTGTCTGGCAGTTGGGGTTTGTGTGCCGCGTTCCGGCATGTGCGGGTAGGCAGTGCCTTAGATTCCTCGGCTACGCTCGGAATGACATGGGGAGCTAGGTCCCCGTTCGGGAGCCCCCTTCGACAAGCTCAGGGCGAACGGGAGGCGGTGCTACGCGCCGCACTGGATTCCCGCTTCCGCGGGAACGACGGGAGTGGCTACAGCATTCGTTCTGAGCGGCCTTGTGAGCGGCGTTGGCGCGGGGCGCGGCGGAAGGTGGGGGACTGGGAGAGGCCGAGCTGAGGTATCGCGGGGCCGTTGCCGTTGAGGATGTCCTCGATGGTGGCGATCTGGACACGCGGAAATTGTCGATCCGGGTAGGCCTCCGGTGTGTAGAATCCGGCGGCTGTGGCATCTTCCTGCATCGGTCGCGTGGGCGGTTCAAGGGTGATTAGAAGGGCCATCTCCGCGCCCTCTCGTTCCATGTCACCGCGTAGCCGACCTACAATGCCGCGATTCACATGCCCGCTCTTGACCTGGACGATGACGGATTTTGCCTTGCCGGAGTTGTCGTCAAAGAAGTTGATATAGCCGTCGATGCCGGCGTCCGCGCCCTTCTTCATGTCACGCGCGGGGCGGGCCTCAACGAGGCCGAGCGCCCAGTATTCGAACTGATAGCGGCCGGTGTTGCCGCCCTCAAGCGAGAGGGCGCGGGCGCTCTCCGCGTCCGCGGGGGAGCCGATGACCTCATAGTCGGACAGATCATCGCCGAACGAGTCGCGCAGGCGGCTGCGCATGAGGGAGATGGCGAGATGGGTGACATCGATGCCGATCCACTTGCGGTTCAGGCGCTCCGCGACGGCGACGGCGGTGCCGCAACCGCAGAACGGGTCAAGGACGACATCACCGTCGTTGCTGGAGGCGGAGATGATGCGCTCAAGCAGGGCCTCGGGCTTCTGGGTGGGATAGCCGAGGCGTTCAGCGGCTTGCGAATTTATGGCGTCGATGTCATCCCAGAGCGCCTGCGCCGGTCGCCCCTTCTGTTCGTCCAGATATCGCTTGCGCCTGATGCCACCGTTCTTTGTGAAATGAAGACGCCCTTCGGAGTCAAGCTGCTCCATCGTTTCGATAGGAACGCGCCAATAAGATGTAATCCCCTTGTATTCGTATGTGTAGCCACCACCTGAAAGGCCCTTGGCCGTGAGATTGTCGTCGGTCCAAGCACGCCCGTCTGGATCCTTGAACCGATACCTCGCGGTGTATTTGTCATCGTATTCCCGGTACTGGGGATTCCAAGCCCACTCATCCCCTTTCGAGTAGAAGAGAATTATGTCGGTGTTGGCACCATACCGGGTGGAATCATTATGTGCCGTAGTACGTTGCCACGTGATTTCATTCCTGAATCTGGTCGGCCCGAACACGGCGTCCATGAGGAGCTTGAGGTAGTGGCTGGCGGTGGGGTCGCAGTGGAGGTAGATGCTGCCGGTGGGCTTGAGGACGCGGTGCAGCTCCACCATCCGCGGGGCCATCATAGTGAGGTAGGCCATCATGTCGTTCTGGCCGAGGAATGTGCGCATGGCCTGCAGCATGTCCGCGAGTTTGCGCGGGCCGGTGGTGACGGTCTGTTGGTAGTGCCATTCGGCGTCCGTGCTCCAGTGCCAGGTATCGTCGAATGCCTGAATCTGGGCGGCGGACTCTGAGGAATCGTGCTCGCGGAAGAGGACGTTGTAGGTGGCGTTGGAGTTGAAGGGCGGATCGAGGTAGATGAGATCGACGGACTCGTCCGGGATGTGCTCCCGCATGATTGGGAGGTTATCGCCGAAGTAGAGTCTGTTTTTCCAGTTATCTGGTGGGGTTGGGGTGGTCATGGGGTTAATTGTAGGGGATGGGGGTGGGGAGCAGGCTCAGAACGGCAACTCGTCAGGGCTTCGCTTTGCACGTACTTCTTCGAATTTCCGTTTCGCCTCAGCAGCTTCTTCATCCGACGGTTCCCGGTAGCACAGCACAAAGTCAGCGCCAAAGTGAACCAGCTCAACGTCCGGGGGCATCACTCGTTCAAGCAAGCGATTGTCTTCACCTTGTGGTTCTGAGGCACCGACAGCCAATGATGAGGGATTGTATGCCACCATTGCCTCCCCATCAGGCCGCAGATAGTGGTAGACAGAACGTGGTGAGTAGTCGCCATCAGTGCGGGCACCTGCAAACTGACTGGCAACTGACTGCACGTCGGATTCGCTAGGGCCGGCCTTCCATGTCACATGAATAGATGCGCCTCCCGCGTAGCGTTCTGACCTTACAGAGAACTTGACATCCGGGAAGTTCTTCCTGAGCGAGCGTCGTACCAGTTTCGCTACTTCAACAACATCGATATATCGGGGGCGTGTATCAGCCATTGGCTACCTAAGCTTGTCGAATACGTGCTTGAATTCAATCGTTGACAGAATCGCCAACCCTGCTGCTACTCCCACTCCGCCCGCAAACAATGTTGTCACGAAGCCTGTCACGAGCCAGTCCGTTGCAAGATTGAAGCTCACAAGTCCCCGATAAATGTCTGCCAAGGTCGGCGGGCTGATTATCGATGCCAAGAAAATGGCGACAGCAGTCAGCCCGAGCAAGGCAAGCAAGTTACTTCGCTTCCTTACCTCTTCGCCCCAGGCTACCCCCAGCAATGCACCGATCCCCAAACCCAATAGAACTGCGCCGCAGAAAAACAATAGAGCCTCAATCGACATTGTCGTTCCCCTATCCTTACCTTCTAATATTCAACTTCCAAGAAATCCTGTCATTTCGGTTCCACGAGTTTAGATTAGCACACACGTACGGTGCCGGCTAGTCTGTCATTCGCAACGAGTGGGAAGGGAGTTGTGGCCCTGTCGGGCCACGGGATGGATTCCGGCCTGCGCCGGAATGACGGGAATGGCGTTACGGGGTTGGGTGGGGTGGGCCACCGCCTGCGCGGGGATTCGGAGTGGGGCGGAATGACGCTTGGCACTTCGACAGGCTCAGGGTTAATGGGGGGCGTTGTGGCCCTTTGGGCCACGGGGTGGATTCCGGCCTGCGCCGGAATGACATGGGGGACCGCCCTCCGGGCGGCACTGGATTCCCGCCCCGTATCGGGGTGCGGGGCATGCGTTCGCGGGGGATTCAGAGGGCGGCAGGAATGACGAGGGGGCTATTCTACGTCCTGGAGGGCGGCGATGCCGGGGAGGGTGCGTCCTTCAAGGAATTCGAGGGCTGCGCCGCCGCCCGTGGACACGTGCGTCATTGCGTCCGCATAGCCGAGGGCATCCACGGCCTCAGCCGTCGAGCCGCCGCCAACAATGACGGTTGCGCCGTTTGTGGTGTCAGAAGGTGGCGGCGCTGCGCGCCGCACTGGATTCCCGCTTTCGCGGGAATGACGAAGGGAGGTGGGAGTACCGGCGTGTTGGGCCAGGAATTCGGCGATGGTTCGGGTTCCTCCTGCGAATTGGTCGTACTCAAACACACCCATTGGGCCGTTCCAGAGCACTGTCTGGCAGAGGCGCAATGCGCGCGTGTAGGTATCGCGCGTTTCGGGGCCGATGTCCAGGAGCATTCCCTCTGCAGGGATGGCGTCGCTGCTTACGGCGGACGCGTGGGCATCGGCTGAGAGTTCGGTTGCGACGATCACGTCTGTCGGAATTAGAAGCTGAATTCCGCGGGCCTTTGCCGCGCTTTCGATTCGTCCCGCCATCTGCGGCCCGTCCGCCTCGAGCAGGCTCTTGCCGGTTCGCATCCCACGAGCCTCAAGGAACGCGGCGGCCATGCCACCGCCGACGATGAGCATGTCCGAGCTCTCGATGAGTCGCTCCATGACGGCCATCTTGTCGCCGACCTTTGCGCCACCCATGAGCGTCGCCAGTGGACGGCGCGGCGACTCAAGGATGCCGCCCAACATGCGGATCTCCCTATCAAGAAGGAAGCCTGCGACGGCGGGCAGGAGATGGGCGACGCCCTCCGTGGAGGCGTGGGCGCGGTGGGCGGACCCAAAGGCGTCATTCACGTATATGTCCGCGAGGCGGGCGAGGGCGGCGGCGTTGTCAGGGTCGTTCTGTTCTTCTTCAGGATGGAACCTCGTGTTTTCGAGGAAGAGGACGTCGCCGGGCCCAAGCGCGGCGGCGAGCTTTTCAGTCTCTTCGCCGATTGAATCGGGGGCGACGGTGACCGGCGATGCGAGGAGTTCAGACAGCCGCGCGGCCATCGGCGCCACGCGCAGTCCATTGTCAATGCCTTTTGGCCTGCCCACGTGGGTGGCGAGGATGACGCGCGCCCCCCGTTCACGAAGGTAGTTGATGGTAGGGAGGGCGGCGCGGATACGGGAATCATCGGAGATTGTGGCTGTGCCGAGTTCGAACGGAACGTTGAAGTCGACGCGCACGAGGCATCGCGCGCCGGACACGTCGATATCGCTAACCGTCTTTTTCATATGGGTGATGATAGCAAAGGCGTGGAGGAGGGCACCCCTGGACAGGCTCAGGATGAGCGGGGAAGGGGATTCTGATGGATTCCGGCGAAAGCCGGAATGAGGGGACTTGCGTTACGGAGTTGGGTGGGTAGGCAGTGCCTACGGCCGTAGCTCGCGATCAGCGTTGATCTGTGCACAGGATTGGTACGCCGCGTTCCGGCTTTGGCGGTCTATTGAGTCTTTGGATTCCTCGACTGCGCTCGGAATGACATGGGGCATTAGGCGAGGCATTAATTAGGCGAGGCGTTAAAGGGTGTGGAAGGGCTGTGCTGCTTGACGGTGAACGGGGGGTATGCTACCGTCCGCGCATTGTCGTAACGCTTGGAAGGCGCTACGGCATCGTTCTTATGGACGAAGGGGAGGAGAAGAAACTCGGGGCGTACTGTCGTCATCCGACCGAAACACGCATACAATAGGTATTCGCTGCGGCCCGCTAGCTCAATCTGGCAGAGCAGCTGACTCTTAATCAGCGGGTTCCAGGTTCGAATCCTGGGCGGGTCACACGGTGAATAAATGGGGGAAGTGTCGGAACTGGCAGACGAGCATGATTTAGGATCATGTGCCGCAAGGCGTAGGAGTTCGAGTCTCCTCTTCCCCACGAGAACGAAACCGGTAGGTGTGGCAACCGGCTAGTTCGGTTAGAGTTGGTAAGCAGCGGGCATTCATGCCCTGGGGGAGTGCAGCGAGGAGGCTCTGTGGCAACCGAGACGTCTCAGACCAAGGTTCTGGAAATCAAGGACCTGGTAACGAGGTTTTATACGACAGACGGCATCGTCAAGGCCGTCGATGGCGTTAGCTACGACGTGCATGCGGGCGAGATCGTCGGCGTCGTGGGCGAGAGCGGCTCCGGCAAGAGCGTGACGGCGCTCTCCGTAATGAGGCTGATTCCCCCTCCGGGCGGCCGCATCGAGGCCGGGGAGGCGCTTCTTGACGGCGAGGACATGCTGAAGATGAGCGAGGAGCGTGTTCTTGAGGTGCGCGGCGCGAAGATCGCCATGATCTTCCAGGAGCCGATGACCTCCCTTAATCCCGTGCTCACCATAGGCCGCCAGTTGACTGAGGCGCTTGAGACACACTTGGGGATGAACCGGGAGCAAGCTGCGACCCGCGCGGGCGAGTTGCTTGAAATGGTCGGCATCCCGGACGGACGCAATCGACTTTCCGATTACCCGCACCAATTCAGCGGTGGGATGCGGCAGCGCGTGATGATCGCGATGGGACTGAGCTGCGAGCCGCGCCTGCTCATTGCGGACGAGCCGACGACGGCGCTGGACGTGACGATTCAGGCGCAGATTCTTGAGTTGATGCAGCGGCTGAACGAGGAGTTGGGAACGGCTGTCATCATCATCACGCACAACCTTGGCGTGGTGGCTCGGTACGCGCACTGGATCAATGTGATGTACGCCGGAAAGATCGTCGAGTCCGGTCCGGCTGAGAAAATCTTCAAGGACCCACGGCATCCGTATACGATCGGCCTGCTGTCTTCAGTTCCGCGGCTGGATGAACCGCGCAGGGCGAAGCTCGATCCGATTGAGGGGATGCCCCCCGATCTCATGAATCTTCCGGGAGGATGTTCCTTCCGCCCGCGGTGCCCGTTCGCGATCGATCGTTGTGCCGAATATCCGCCCTTCGAACTGGTGGAGGGAACGACAGACCAACACAAGGCGTGCTGGGTGGACGTGACTCAGGTGTCCGGCACGCAGGCAGGGAGCAACTAATGACGACGCAGGCAGACGGAGCAGTGGCCGCCGAGGGATCCGGGATCTCCGGCGAGAATCTTCTTGAAGTCAACAATCTGAAGATGTACTTCCCCGTCAATTCACGGGGGATCATTCCCAGGCACGTGGCCGACGTGAAGGCCGTGGACGACATCAGCTTCTTTGTCCGGAAGGGCGAGACGCTGGGCGTCGTTGGCGAGTCCGGCTGCGGCAAGACCACCGTCGGGCGCTGCATTATGCAGGTGTACGATATTACGCAGGGTGAGGTCATCTTCGAGGGGACGGACCTGGCCAAGCTCAGCCCGGGCCGGATGCGCCGGATGCGCCGCCGCCTGCAGATGATTTTCCAGGATCCGTACAGCTCCCTGAATCCACGCATGACCGCCGGCTCCATAATTGGCGAGCCGATCCGCATCCACAATATGTCGAGCAGCCGTGGTGATTACGTGGATCAGGTGGAGGAGCTCCTGCGCGTTGTGGGATTGAACCCCTACATGCGCGACCGCTATCCCCATGAGTTCTCCGGCGGACAGCGGCAGCGCATCGGCATTGCACGCGCGTTGGCCGTGCGGCCAAGCCTGATCATCTGCGACGAGCCGGTCTCCGCGCTCGACGTGTCAATCCAGGCGCAGGTCATCAACCTTTTGGAGGAGCTGCAGGAGCAGTTCGACCTGACCTACATCTTCATCGCGCACGATCTCTCCGTGGTCCGGCACATCAGCGACCGCGTAGCGGTGATGTACCTGGGCAAGATCGTCGAGATTGCGACGCGCGAGGAGCTGTATGAGAACCCGCTTCACCCGTACACGCGCGCGCTGATGTCAGCGGTGCCGATTCCGGACCCAATCGTGGAGCGGCAGCGCGAGCGCATCGTGCTGACGGGCGACGTGCCGAGTCCGATTCGGCCGCCCTCCGGCTGCCGATTCCATACCCGCTGCCCCATCGCAATTGATATGTGCACCGAAGAGGACCCGGAGTTCCGCGAGATGGGCGGAGACCACTGGGTGGCGTGCCACCGGGTGTAGTTGCTAACCAACGAGAACAGGAAAGGCACCCCCGCCGTACGGCGGGGGTGCCTTCTTTATTGTAGGCATATCGGAAATACAACCTGAGTTACTGGTTTGCTACGGCAATTTCTGATTTATCTGCCTAAGCAAACTCATTGATCATCCTATTGAGATTTGTTCTCCCGATCACGGACTTCTATCTCGGCTTTGCGCTTGAGCATGGCGTTGCGGACGGCGTTGACGTAGCTCTTGCCGCTGACGCCCATCTTGCGGGCTCGGCGTCGTTTTTCCTGTCGCTTTTCGCCCCGCGTGGGGCTACGACTCCCATCATTGTCGCCAGACATGGCTGACTAGAGGCCGATTCTGGCGAAGGATTGGTCCACGTAGCGGGTGTAGTAGGTGTAGTCGAAGAGGGATTCGAGTTCGTCCGGTGGCAGGTGCTGGGCGACGTCCGCGTTTTGGCGGAGGAGATCACGGAAGTCCTGGCCGGTGTTCCACGATTCCATGGAAGTCACCTGCGTGATCTTGTAGGCCTCGTCGCGGGTGAGCCCCTTGTCGATTAGGGCGAGCATGACGCGCTGGGAGAAGACGAGTCCGCGCGTCTTCTCCACGTTGGCGTACATCGTCTCCGGGTAGACGCGCATTCCGCCGATGACATAGGTGGCGAGGTCGAGGATGTAGTCGAGGGCCATCGTGGCGTCGGGGAGGATGATGCGCTCTGCGGAGGAGTGTGAGATGTCACGCTCATGCCAGAGCGCGACGTTTTCGAGGGCTGTGACAGCGTGGCCGCGGATGAGGCGGGCGAGGCCGCAGATACGCTCGGACAGCTCCGGATTGCGCTTGTGGGGCATGGCGGATGAGCCGGTCTGGCCCGCGTGGAACGGTTCTTCAAGTTCAAGCACCTCCGTGCGCTGGAGGCTGCGGATCTCCGTGGCGAATTTTTCAAGCGAGGCGGCGCACAGCGCGAGCGCGGTGACGAATTCGGCGTGGCGATCACGCGGCACGATCTGGCTGGAGATGTTTTCAACGTCCAATCCGAGGAATTTGCAGGCTGTCTCCTCGATCTCGGGCGGCAGGGTGGCATGCGTGCCAACCGCGCCGGAGAACTTGCCGACACTGACGCCGCGCGCGGCCTGTTCAAGCCGCTGCTTCATTCGGCGCGTCTCCTCCACCCACAGCGCGAGTTTGAGGCCGAGGGTGGTGGGTTCCGCATGGACGCCGTGCGTGCGCCCCATCATCAGAGTGTCCTTGTGCTCGACGGCGCGGCGGGCGATGGCCTCCTCGAGCTTGTCTATGCCCTCAAGGAGGATGTTGGAGGCGGCGCGGAGTTGGAGGGCGGTGGCGGTGTCCCACACGTCGTTGGAGGTGAGGCCCTTGTGGATGTGGCGGCTCTCCGGGCCGAGGTCGCGGGAGATGGAGGAGAGGAATGCGGTCACGTCATGTCGTGTCGTCTTGAACGCCTCTTGCCAGTGGGGCATGTCAAAGGTGGCGCGTTCCAGCAAGGGAATGTCCTCGGCCGGAATCTCGCCGTGCTCCGCCCACGCCTTGCAGACGGCAAGCTCAACCTCAAGCCATGTCTCGAACTTGAATTGATCCTGCCAGACGGCCTTCATGGCGTCCCGGGCGTAACGGTCGATCATGCTGTTGCCCTCACCCTAACCCTCTCCCAAGGGGAGAGGGAACTGTTGGGTTGTTCCTTCTTCGGTTCCGACTGTTGAGTTAGCCTTCTGACTGCTTTTGGCGGAACGCTGCATAACTTTCACGGACGTGGGGGTGCTTCAAAGAGAGGATGGCCGCGGCGAGGTAGGCGGCGTTGCGCGCGCCCATTGAGCCGACGGCCACGGAGGCGACAGGGACGCCGGGCGGCATCTGGACGATGGAGTAGAGGGCGTCGAGGCCGTTGAGGGCGCTGCCGGTGGCGGGGACGCCGATGACGGGCAGGGTGGTGTAGGCGGATATGACGCCCGGAAGGTGGGCGGCGGCTCCTGCGACGCCGATGAGGACATCGATCCCGCGTTCTTGCGCGGTGCGGGCGTATTCCGCGGTTTTGTCCGGCGTGCGGTGCGCGGAGAGGACGTTTGTCTCGTACTCGATGCCGAGGTCCTCAAGGACCTTCTGGGTCTGCTGAACCAGCTCCTCATCGGAGCGGCTTCCCATGAGAATGCCAACAAGTGCGGCCATTCGTGTTACCCCCTTTTGTGTTGCGCCTATAGAGATTATGGCATTAGTGGGGGTTAGGTGGACGGCCCTTCGCCAGGCCCAGGGTGCGTGGCTGTGACGGCGCGGAGGGCGATGTCTTTGCGGTAGTGCGCGCCCTGGAACTGGACGCGGGCGGCGTTGGCGTAGGCCTTGTCGCGCGCCTGCTCCATGGTGTCGCCAAGCGCAGTGACAGTGAGGACGCGGCCACCGGCGGTGACGAGTCTATCCGTTGCGGGGTCGAGGCGGGTGCCGGCGTGGAAGGCAATTGCATCGTAGTCGAGGGTGTTGAGACCGGTGATTTCCAGGCCCGTTGGGTAGTCGCCGGGGTAGCCCTCTGAAGAGATGGCGATGCCGACGGCGGGTTGGGGCGTCCACTCAAGATGCACGTCTTCAAGTCTGCCTGCGGCCGTGGCGACGGCGAGCTGAAGAAAATCGGACGTGATGCGGGGGAGCACGACCTGCGCCTCCGGGTCGCCCATACGGGAGTTGAATTCAACAACTTTGGGGCCGTCGTCGGTCAGCATGAGTCCGACGTAGAGAATGCCGCTGTAGGGTGCGCCGATCTCTACCATGCGACGGAGGACGGGGCGGATGATGGTGTCGCGGATGTCCGCCATGAGCTTGTCCGTGACGAACTCCGGCGGGCTGTATGATCCCATGCCGCCAGTATTGGGGCCTTCATCGTCGTCGTAGATCCGCTTGTAATCGCAGGCGGGAGGAACGAGGATCATCTGCTCGCCGTCGCAGAACGCGAATACTGATAGTTCGACGCCTGACAACGCCTCCTCGATCACCACGGAATCCCCTGACTCACCGAAGTCGCGGAGCCGCATGACATGGTGCAGGAACGTGACGGCCTCCTGCTCAGAGTCGCAGACGGCGACGCCCTTTCCGGCGGCGAGGCCGTCCGCCTTGATGACGTGCGGCGCGGGGTGGGCACGGACGTATTCAGCCGCTTGCGAGTAGTCGTCGAATCTTGTCCACGCAGCGGTCGGAACTCCGGCATCATCCATGACCTGCTTGGCGAACGACTTGCTCCACTCAATGCGCGCTGCTTCTTTCGTGGGACCGAGACAGAGGATCCCGGCGTCACGGACGGCATTCCCGAGGCCGAGCGCGAGAGGAGCCTCCGGGCCGATGATCACAAGCTCGACATTTCGTTCCTGCGCGGCCTGCACGATGGCGTCCGTGTCGGTGGCTGATATGGGGAGATTCTCGGCGATGGATGCCGTGCCGCCGTTGCCGGGGGCCATGTAGAGCTCCTCAAGCCCGGCGCTCTGCCGGAGTTTGATGGCGATGGCGTGCTCGCGCGCGCCACCGCCGACAACCATGACGCGGGATGGGTTATCAACAACGTTTGGATGGAGGCGGTGATGCGTGTCCGGCATGGCGGGTTCGCGCGGGAGGCGGATGACATAGGGGTTGAACGTTCCGCCGCGCTGCCGCACGAAGAGGCCGCCATCGTCCGCATCGGTGAACAGCACGCCATCCGGGGAACGAACGCGGGTGGAGACGAAACGCGGGGAGCGCGGAAACAGGATCAGTAAAGCAACACCGGGGACGATGCCGATAGCGGCCAGCACCAGCGCGGTGTCGCGGGAGATACCACCGCCCCATAAGACGAGCCCGGCGTAGACGGCGATTCCAAAGAGGAAACCGATTGTGAGCCGCAGCCAGAGGATGTGTCGCATCGGATCCCGGTTTGCGAGGAATGCGCCGACGCCGAGCAGCGCGAGCATTGCCCCCCACATTCCGAGGATGATGACGTTCACCTGCTCCTGATCCAGGAGTTCAATGATGGGTCGTGGGAAGAGGGCGGTGACGATGCCGATGATGATGAATGAGACGCCAAGCACCATGAGAGTCAGGCGCAGAAGGATGGATTTCAGCATTGGGTCACCGGATGAGTGGCGGGGAGAGTTGGTTGGGAAACGTGTGTCAGATTCTGGTCTGCGGCCAGAATGACGGGCCCGATGGATTCCGGCTTTCGCCGGAATGAGGGGACCAATAAGTGGGAGGGGACTTTGTTTATTGGGATTGACAGGATTTGGCTGCGCTCCCGGTTCAAGATTCCCGCTTTCGCGGGAATGACGGAACGTGCGGTTATTCCCACTCTATTGTTCCCGGGGGCTTGCTGGTGATGTCGTAGACCACGCGGTTGACGTTTGGGGCCTCGTTGGCGATGCGCGATGAGATGCGGGCCAGCAGGTCGTATGGCAGGCGCGCCCAATCGGCGGTCATAGCGTCTTCGGAGGTGACGGCGCGGATAGCGATGACGTTTCCATACGTCCGAAAGTCGCCCTGCACGCCCACGGTTCGGGAGGCCGTGAGGACGGCGAATGACTGCCAAAGCTCGCGTGTCAGGTTGGCGTTGCGGATTTCCTCGTTAACGATGGCGTCGGCCTCACGGAGCGTGTGCAGTCCTTCGCGTGTCACCTCACCGAGGATGCGGATGGCAAGGCCCGGCCCGGGGAACGGCTGCCGCCAGACGATCTCATCCGGCAGGCCAAGTTCCGTTCCAACGGCGCGGACCTCATCCTTAAAGAGGTAGCGCAGCGGCTCAACCAACTCCAGTCGCATCTCCTCCGGCAGGCCGCCCACATTGTGGTGCGTCTTGATCACGGCGGAGGCGGTGTTATCGGCGGTCAGGCTCTCGATGACATCGGGATAGGTGGTGCCCTGGACGAGGAAATCGACTTCACCGAGCTTCCCGGCTTCCTCCTCGAAGACCCAGATAAACTCCTCGCCGATGGTCTTGCGCTTGGTTTCGGGGTCAGTGATTCCCTCGAGGCGTTCAAGGAACCTGTCCGTGGACTCGCTGACGATGAGATTCATGTGGAGATTGCGCTCGAACGTCTCGCGCAGGCGCTCCGGTTCATCCTTACGGAGCAGGCCGTTGTTGACGAAGATGCAGGTGAGCCGGTCTCCGATGGCGCGGTGGACGAGGGCGGCGGCCACCGCCGAATCTACTCCTCCTGAAAGGGCGCAGATTGCATGGCCGTCTCCCACCTGCTCGCGGATGTGGGCCACTGTCCCCTCGACGAAGTTGGCCGCGGTCCACGTCGGCTCGCACTTGCATACCCGGAACAGAAAGTTCTCGAGCAGCTGTTTGCCGTTGGGTGTGTGGACGACTTCGGGATGGAACTGGATGCCGTAGTAGCCTGAATCGTTGGCCATTGCCGCGATGGGGGAATTGTCTGTGAATGCCAGCGTCTGGAAACCCGCCGGAGGGGTGGTGACGTGGTCGCCGTGGCTCATCCAGACCGGCATCGTTGGCGGCAGGTCTTCAAGGAGTGGATCGGCGATCGTGGCAGCGCGATGGAGCACGGAGTGGCCATATTCACGGTGGGTAGAGTTTTCAACAGCACCGCCTAGTTGGTGGGCAAGAAGCTGCATGCCGTAGCAGATGCCGAGGATTGGCACGCCCGCCTCATAGACCTCTGCGGGAGCCATGGGGGCGTCGGTTTCATAGACGCTTGCCGGGCCGCCGGAGAAGATGAATCCCTTTGGCCGCATCCGCTGAATCTCAGGCCACGGCGTCGTAACAGGCACAACCTCGCAATAGACGTTCAGCTCACGGATGCGTCGTGCGATGAGACGGCTGTACTGGGAGCCGAAATCAATGACGACGATGAGGTCACGGGCAGGGGGCTGTTCTGTGTCTGCGTCCGGGTGGCGCGCCTCGGCGTGCTGGGCAATCTCAAGGTAGGTCGCGATTTCGCGATCATCGCCCGTGGCGATGCGGTGGCTTACCCCAGATTGTTCGTTGCTCACGTGCGCTGCCAGTCCCCCAAAGGCCTTCGCGGAATGTGGTTTTCCGCGCTGCCGACGCTGCGATGCCCGCAGCGGCCCCATTGACGCTCAGCCTACTAACCGGTGCTATACTTGGTCAAGGAGTCACCACGTGGCCGATCAAACCGTCGTAGACGAGGCAGAAGTCCAGGCAATAGACCCAGAGCTTCAGATTCGCGCAGCAGTCGTGATGCTTCGGGTTGGCGGAATTGTGTGCTTCCCGACGGATACCCTTTTCGCGCTAGGCGCTGACGCATTTAATGCCGAGGCCGTCGAACGGGTTTACCGCGCGAAGGGCCGCGACCATGGGCAGGGACTACCCGTTCTGCTCTCGGATGCCGAGCAGCTCAATAAGGTGGCTATCGACCTGCCGGATAGCGCATGGAAATTGGCGAATCGGTATTGGCCAGGCGCGTTGACGATGGTCGTCAAGCGCTCGCCGGACCTGCCGGATATCGTCAGCGGCGGGGCGACAACCGTCGCCGTTCGGGTTCCGGATCATCCCACCGCACGCGACCTGATCCAGGAATTTGGTCGTCCTGTTATCGGCACGAGCGCCAATCGCTCCGGATCGTCAGACGCCCGCTCACTTGACGACGTCATGGAAGAACTTGGCCCGTGGTTGGACTATGCGGTAGGGGAGGGAACTCTGCCTGCCGGTCAGCCGTCCACCATCGTTGATCTGACAACCACCCGACCGCAGGTGCTGCGTGAGGGCGCCATTCCTTCAGATGAAGTCATTGCCGCCATCGCCGATTCCGATCCCAATGAGGGTCAGAACCCGCGCGGCAGGCGCACACGCGTTAGCTGAGCGGCCACGGACGGGTTTCATCCGGACGGACTAACCGGCGTGGGAGGGACGTTGCGATGGAAGCTCCGACGTCTCTCGACAGGTTCCGAACCACAATCGATGAGGCTATAGCTCGTATTCTGAATGGCCGTCAAGGCCAGTTGTTCGACATGATGCGCCATCACCTTGGGTGGGAGGACGGCGCGCTGACCCAGGGCGGCAAGTACCTTCGACCAACTCTTGCACTGGTGACGGCGGAGGCGTGCGGCGGGAACTGGGAGGATGCGCTGCCCGCCGCGGTCGGGCTGGAACTGCTGCACAACTTCTCACTGATCCACGACGACATCCAGGACGAAAGCACATACCGGCGCAATCGGCCGACGGTGTGGAGCAGGTGGGGGGCGTCACAGGCCATCAACGCGGGGGATGCGATGCATGCGCTTTCGCAGCTTGTTGTACTACGGATGGCGGAGGACGGCGCGCCGCCGCAAAGCGTTCTCCACGCGGTGAAGATGTTGGATGAGACGTGCCTTGCGCTGTGTGAGGGGCAGACGTTGGACATGGAGTTCGAGAGCCGCGCCGACGTGACGGTTGACGATTACAAGGGAATGATTGGCAACAAGACGGCTGAGGCGTTCCGGTGTGCGCTGGAGATCGGCAGCGCATTTTCGGGTGGATCGGCGGAGCAGGGCAGGCTGCTCGGCGAGGCAGGGTTCGAGATGGGCATCGCGTTCCAGATTCATGATGACGTGCTTGATATCTGGGGCGGGGAGATCATCGGCAAGGAGACCGCGCTGGACATCCGCGACGGCAAGAAGAGTCTGCCCGTCGTCTACGGCCTCACGCAGGGGGATTCGCCCGAGGCTGAACGGCTGCGTGAGATGTACCGGAGCGGATTTGGCCCGGATGCGGTGGGGGACATTGTTGCCCTGCTGGAGTCGTTGGGGGCGTCCGACTTCTGCGCTGCGGAGGCCGCCTCGCACTGGGAAAAGGGACGCACACTGATTGAATCGGCGGGGTTGCCGGATGACGGCGCAACGGCGTTGATCGAGATCGGGGATTATTTGATCAACCGGCCGAACTAAGTGCTGGCTAGGCGCCTCCGGGAGCAGCCGTCTCTTCGCGGATGCGGAGCATCAACTGGTCACCGTCCGCCCATGGCGCGCTGGTGACACTCCATGTCCACGTCGCGGCCGTCTGATTGACGGTAGCATCAGCAACATCCAGTGTCGTGTCAATGGAGCCGTCCAGCTCAATGAAGTCCAGCGAGTAGCCGCTCAGTGATACGTGGTCATCCAGCGTCAAGACGACCTCGTCATCATCATCATCCCATACGATGCTCTCAATCTCATAGTCATCCCCGCTGACGCTGAATTCATCGGGATCAATAACCCCGGACGAGCTATTTGCGCCAGCGCCACCTCCGTTCAGGTCCACCGGATCAAAGAACGCTTCATGCAGCGTGCCGGCGGGGGGAGTGACGGTGATAAACACCTCTTGCCGTTTCTTCTCCAGGTCGGGCACACCATCGCAGATGATGTATTCCTTTGGCCGACCAACGAAGTAGAACTTGTACTCTCCGGCGGGCAGGGGACGTACCGTGTCCAAAACCATTGGCCATTCCCATCTAAACAAAGCCGCGTCCCTGCCTGTAAGCTGAGCATCGCCGACGTGAGGCGGCGGGGTTGACGGAAACTCGCTATATGCCGGGTCTGTGAATGCCATCGTTCCTTTACCTAGTCCGGAGTCAAGGGCGGCATCATGGCGTTTGTAAAAGTAACCTTGGCCGCCGAGCCGGACTATGCTATCCAGCCTATACTGGACCTCACGCGCCCACTCGAGCTTCAGATAGAGGCAGTCCTTGTACGCCTCGGAGCCGCCGCCTGCGGCGATTGCCTTCGCGTTTGCCGCAATCTTGGTCTTCAACACAGCCAGTGTTATCGTGGGAGCGCCACCGGACTGGCCCGCGGCCCTGCCCGCCCTACCGGAGACCACGGGCGCATCCAACAGGAAGCGTTGCGTATCTGAGCCGCCGGATGCCCTGGCAGCCCCGGACGAAGCGGCGGGCAGCCATCTCTTGTTCCATCGGCTGGCTATCGTGTGGTAATCCTCCCACGGCTCGTGGAAGGATAGCGCCCCCAGCCAATACCGGTCTGCCCGGCTAGTGCTGGGCAACCCCGGCACAGCGTCTTTCAAAAAGATGACGGCTTCCTTGCTATCCCACTGCGTGTCCCGCCTGTCCTTTAGTGCCTCTGCACGCGTGACAGCACTTCCGCTGTTGCTAAAGGTCTCCATAACGTCATCGACCACTGCCACAAGCTCGTTGCCGCCGCTTCCTCTCAGGTACTCCAACACACGGAACCGGTAGTCCAGGGCGGCGATATAGTCAGTCTGTCCCGTCTCTTGCTCTGCCACCGCAGTCACTGAGAGCAACTGCACCCGGGCGATTATGTCCGCCCAAGCTATCGTCTCCTCCAACGGCGCCACGCCGTAGTAAAAAGGGGTGGAACCAAACGTGCCAGTAGGCGTCTGTTCTGTAGGCGCATCTTCCGTTTTGGCATTACAGCCCGCGAAGAAAATGAAACCGGCCAGCGCCAACGTCACTGGGAGAACGAACCGGGTCATCATGGCACCTTGTGGCCAGTATATGCGGGGATGGGGCAGATTGATTCTTCGCTGCGCTCAGAATGACAGATGCGTGCCCGTTCGCCCTTCGACAGGCTCAAGGTGAACGGGTAGGGCATTGGTTCAAAAAGCGGGAGGGGCGGGTCATTGACCCGCCCCTCCTTGTTTAGTCGGGATCGTGGCTGTTAGGCCGGGACGTTTGCCTTGAGGAAGGCGAGGGTCTTCTCCCATGCGTCGGCGGAGGCCTCAGCGTGGTGGCCCTGGCCGGAATCATTGAAGAAGCCGTGCGTTGCGCCCTCATAGATGTGCTTTTCGACGGACTTGCCGCGCGCGTTCAACTCGCTCTCCAGCTGATTGGCGCGTTCCGCCTCGTCGCTGCCGAAGACGGCAAGCACTGGAGAGTTCACGTTGTCCAGCAGGTCGGCGGGATCAGGAATGCCGCCGTAGTAGACGATCGTCGCGGAGACGCCGTCGTCCTCTGTCGCGGTTAGCAGCGAGACGCCGCCGCCGAGGCAGTAGCCGATGACGGCAACGCTGCCGTTTGAGGAGTCGCAACTCTTGATGTAGTCGATAGCAGCGCGGGTGTCACGAACCGCGCGACCGCGATCAAGACCCATCGCCAGCTTCTGCGCCTCGGACGGCTCATTTACCACGTCGCCGTGGAACAGGTCAGGCGCGATGGCGGTGTAGCCCTGTCGCGCGAATCGACGGGTTACGTCCCGGATGTGCTCATCAAGTCCCCACCACTCCTGGATCACGACGATGCCCGGGTACTTGCCTTCCTCCATGGGATAGGCGGCATACCCCTTCACCAGGTCAACGTCGTGAGAGACAATCGTGTCCGGCATTTCTTCCTCCCAGAATCTTTGGCTCGTTTCTCATGCGGGTCGGACGCCACGCCAACCATGGTCATTCCCCCACCACGCCCCATCCTAGCAGTCAGAGTTGGGAGTGTATAGAGAGAAGGGCGCCTGTTCCTTGCCGCTTGGCAGGGCAGCCCGTAGACTTGTGTGAACCAACGGGAGGGGACGGGCAATCGCTAACCAGACCTTAACTGTTCAGGAGGCCGCGCGGCGTGTGGCGAAAAGCGTGGCCTCGGTCATCGTGGGCAAGGATGACGTCATTGAGTTGGCCATCACAGCGTTGTTGTGCCGGGGCCACCTGCTGTTTGAGGATGTTCCGGGGAGCGGGAAGACCACGCTGGCCAAGGCGCTGGCAGCATCATTGGGCTGTACGTTCAGTCGCGTGCAGTTCACGCCGGATCTGATGCCGGCGGACATTACGGGCATCAACTATTACAATCAGCGATCCGGGGATTTTGAGCTCCGGAACGGGCCGATTTTCTCGCAGGTCATGCTGGCCGATGAGGTGAATCGCGCGACGCCGCGGACGCAGTCGGCGCTGCTGGAGGCGATGCAGGAAGGGCAGGTGACGATAGAGGGGGAGACCCTGCCGCTGCCCGCGCCGTTCCTTGTGATGGCCACCCAGAACCCCATTGAACTCGAGGGCACATTCCCTCTCCCGGAGGCGCAGCTGGACCGGTTCCTGATGCGGTTGAGCCTCGGTCTGCCCTCCGCAGAAGAAGAGGCGCGGATGATCCATCGATTCAACGCAGACGATCCGCTTGAACGCGTGCGGCCTGTTCTTTCGACCCAGGAACTACTGTCGATGCAGGACCAGATTGCGACTGCGCGAGTGGAGCCGGCGTTGGAGGATTACATCATCGGGATCGTGCATTCAACGCGTGACCATCCGTCACTGGATCTTGGGGCTAGCCCGCGGGCGTCGCTGGCGCTTCATCACACCTCACAGGCGTTGGCGCTGCAGCAGGGGAGGGATTACGTGACGCCGGACGACGTGAAGCGTCTCGCGCCATACGTGCTGACGCATCGCGTCATTCTGAATGCGCAAGCGCGGCTGCGCGGGCTGACCTCCCTTGACGTCGTGGACGATGTTCTCCGCACGGTACCCGTACCGATCAGCGGGCAGCCGGAGGACGATGCCGTGGCCGAAGAGGTGGCCGCGGACCGCTAGACATGCTCACGCTCACCGGGGGCTGGGTAGCCACTTTCAGCCTGTTGATGATCATCGGCCTTGCGACGGGGCAGGGCCTGCTGGTGGGATTGGGCGCGCTGGTTATCCTGACGTATCTGGTTGCGTATGGGTGGAATCGCGTATCGCTGGCGCGAGTGACGTTCGAGCGGTCTCTCTCCGAGACGCGCGCGTTTGTCGGTGATGATGTGACTGTTCAACTACGTGTCACCAACCGCAAGGCGATCCCCATGCCCTGGGTCACGCTTGAGGATCAATTCCCGTCCGGCCTTGAAGAGGCGGACAAGCCACGCACCATTCGCGTGGAGCAAGGGACGTACACCACGACTCGCTCAACGTCGTTGGCGCGGTATGAGCGAGTAACATGGCGATTCACGATGGAGTGCAGGAAGCGAGGGCTGTATCGCTTCGGCCCGGCAAGCGTGACGAGCGGAGACGTGTTCGGGTTCTTTTTCTCGGAGCGACTTGAGCCGAAATGGGACCACGTCATCGTCTATCCCCAAACGTTGCCGCTGCCTGCTTTAGGTATACCGGCTCGGCGTCCGTTCGGAGAACAACGCGGCGGCCAGCCCTATCACGAGGATCCGAGCAGACTGCGGGGCCTGCGGCCGTATGAGGCGGGCGACTCTCTGAGACGTGTGGATTGGAAGGCGACGGCGCGTTCGCAAGCTCTGACGGTGCGGCTGTTCTCGCCCTCCGTCTCTGAGACCATGATCCTTGCTCTGAACGCGCAAACACTGACGGCTGCAGAAGGGCAGTGGGGCTATTCACCCCTATTGTTGGAACGGGGAGTGACGGCAGCGGCATCGATTGCGGAATGGGCCTATGCGCGAAAGATGTCATTTGGGCTAATGACGAACAGCGTTTCTCCATTGACGGACGAACCGATCAGGGTGATGCCGAATCGCACACGCCAGCAGTTGACGACGGTCCTGGAGAGCCTCGCAGTCGTGACGCCCATGGGGCGGCAGGCAATGGGGCAGTTCCTGATGGAACAAACGCGGCGCTTGCCGGTTGGTGCGACTGTTGTGTTAGTCACGAGCGTGATCGACGAGGAGACCATCGACGCGCTGCACAGTCTGCGGCGTGCGGGTGCAAGACCAAGCGTGGTCTGGACATCGGAAACACCGTCGCCGCTGCTGTCTGATCCGGACATCATCGTGCATGAGATCGGGCATCAGATGGCGCAGTTGGAGCACGAGGCGGTTTTCCGACCCGGGGTGACTCGTCGTGTTGAGCACGCCGTTCCGGCGCAGGCGGTGATGGAATGAGGTGGGCGCCGCTGGCATTGGAAGGTACGCGCCTCACGATGGAGGTGGCGTGGATCACCATTGCAGGCGCTCTTGCGCTGCTGATGATCGGGGCGGGAGAGAGCCTTGTGCCCGTCTGGCTGGCGCTGATCGTCACGGTATCCGGGTATATCCTCACGCGCTGGATCGTTCCCGCAGGCGCGACCATGGCGGCGGCGCGGGGCATCGTGGCGGGCGGCGGCGCAATCGTCATCTATCTCGGAGTTGTCATGTTACCGCAGGTGGGGTGGGACTTCTCATGGCCGTTGTGGTTCTGGCAGGACTGGCAGGAAGGACGGCACGCAATCGTCGGCGGCGTCATGCTTGGCGTCTTCTGGTGGCGGGGCACCCACCTGGGGCAGGAAGTCGTCTGGGTCAACAACCTCGCACAATCGTTCCGCATCGGCGTTGCCGTTGTGGTTGTGGGAGTGGTTGTCGATGTCCTGATCGACAGCTATTCCGGCGCACCGATTCCTACGTTCCTCTTCTTTGGGATGGGCATCGCTTCGTTCGCATTGATTCACATCACGTCCATGGACCCGGAACAGAGCGCAGGTCTGCGGGATTGGCCGCGCATGATGGGGCTTACCGTGGGCGGCATCCTCATCGGCAGCGTTCTACTGGCCATTCTTGCGGAAGGAGAGTTGGGGCGAATGGCGGGAACTGTGTTCTGGTTCGCGGGGCGGCTGTTCCTGCCCGTTCTTGCCGTGGTTGGCTGGATATTCGAAATTGTCATTCAAGCGTTCGTCTGGACGTTCTTCCAGGTGATAGGCTTCTTTGCCACTGAGGGGGAGAGCCCCGAACTTCAGCTGCCGTCTGCGCCGGATTTCGAGCGGATATTCACCCGCAACGAGGAAGAGAACAGGCTGCTCTACTGGCTGTCCCGGATATTCGGCTGGGCTGCTGTCACGGCTGCCGTTGTTGGGGTCGCGTGGTTCCTATGGCGGCTGTTCTCGGGTTTCCGGGGTCGGCGTTCGCAGGCGGAGATGGGGGAGGAGCGGGAGCGGCTGCAGGGCGAGACGACGATTGTTGAAGACCTTTCATCCGCGCTGTCAGCGTTGGCCGCGCGATTCCGCCGACAACCCAAACACGACGAGATTACGACTGACCTTGACCCCAACAACCCTGTTTCTGTCGCGCTGGGCGCGTACAGGGGGCTGGTGGCGCTGGCCGACGACCATGGCGTTTCACGTGAGGGATGGGAGACGCCGGAGGAATTTCATCCGGAACTCAGCCGACTGTTCGTCGGGCAGGACATCGCCATCTTCACGGACTCGTTTGTGCGGGCGCGATACGGGGGAATCCCGCCATCAGGAGAGGATGTGGGCCAGATTCGCGCCATTTGGGCGAACATTCGCGAGTTGTATCCGCCTCCACACCATAAGCCGGAGAAGAAGGCCGCAGCTGTTGCTGAGGACGAGCGACCGATTCGGGCACCGCTGCCGCGCTGGATGCGTGTTCGCTCTGATCTGCGGCCTCACGAGGAGAGCCCGCCGCCCGGCATGGGCCCCGATGACGCCCGCATGATGTAATTTTTGAAGTTCGCGATACGGTTTGGTTGAGGAATTGGTTGGTCCGCCGCGATCCGGCGTGGGGGCTGGATGGGTGGGGCGCTGCGCGCTGCACTGGATTCCCGCTCTCGCCGGAATGAGAGGGATCAGAAGGGGATTGGGGCCTAGTTTTCGAAGATGTCTGCGACAGTGACGGAGAATTGAGGGAGGACATCGCCGCCCGTGAGAGTGTCTGTTTCGCGGAGGGTTTCTGGCTGGTTGTTCGCGCGGTAGACCTCGACCATTTTGGTCTCCGGCCAGACGACCCAAACGAGTCGGACACCGCCGACGAGCCACATGTTTGCCTTGCCCGCGACTTCTCTAGGGGTGTCGCTCGGGGAGACGACTTCAACGACGAGTTCCGGCGGGGTCTCCGCATAGCCCCGAATCTCCGCGTCCAATGGGAGTCGTTCTTTCGAGAAATAGGAAATATCTGGGCCGAGGACGGTGTCAGGGTTTCTGCTGAGCAGGACTCCGGCGTCCGCCGTAACGATAGTGCCGATTTTTGTTGGCTTGACGGCCGCCGCCATGAGAATGATGAGGTTGGCGATGACCTGGCCATGCTGAATTCCTGGGACCATGGTCGGACAGAATACCCCCCGTATCAGTTCCCCACGTTCGTCCATCACCAGCAGTTGTTCTGCCGTGATCGGCTCAGTACCGAGGGTCGTTCTTAGTGCTTCCTGTGTTGTTGCCATGATGTGCTCCGCGCTTGGGCTACGCTGTCTATTGTACTAGGACGCGGGCAAGCTGATGACGTCCAGGGCGGTGAGGGCAAGGACGCGGGCGACCTGATCCATGTCAGGGATGCGAACGTATTCATCGGGGACGGTGTCCGATTCAGACGCGCCCCCGGCGCCATACAGCAGGCATGAGACGCCAGCACGCCAGAGATGCGTGGTGTCGTCACCGGTGTAGGAACCGGGTAGAACCGTACCGAAACCGTCCGGTTCTCGTCCCGTCACCGCGCGGAAACTGCGCAACACGGCGTCAACGATGTACTCGTCCTTCGGCAGGTCAAACGGCTCCATGACCCGCGTGAATACACGGTGTTTCGGGTCGGGGGGCATCTCAATTTCGTAGTTGAAATCGGGGTCGTCGTCCTTGATTGCGTCCAGAGCGTGTTCAATGTCCGCCCTGACGGATTCAGAGGACATGCCAGGCAGGAATCGCACGTCAACAAGGGCAGTGCAGAAGTCCGCGACCCAATTGGGGCCGCGCAGGTCGTAATCGCGTCCGCGGCCACCGATGACTGCGCCGACGTTGATGCGGGGCAGGCCGGGCAGGTCTTCGCGTGGGGTGTGGGTGAACTGGACGGCGTTGAGTGCGGGGATGGCCTTGGCCATGTTGGCGATGGCGTCGACGGCCTCGTCCTTGCGGACGATGTGTCGGGAATTGCCGATGATGTGCACAGCAAATTCAACGACGCCGGCGTGGGTGGTCAGGATATTGTTCGCGCCGTGCGGCTCCGGTATGACGGCCATGTCCGCGAGCGGGCCGTTTTCACAGAGGTAGATTGTGCCCACGCCGCCCTGCAGCTCGCCGACGACACATGCGATCACGATATCGCCGCGCCGTTCCATGCCTGATGTTCTCAAGGCCTCCGCTGCTGTGATCATGGATGCGACGCCGGCCTTCATGTTGCGGATGCCCCCGCCATAGATGCGGTCATCTTCGATGCTGGGCTTCCACGGGTCGCGTTTCCATCCCATTGCAAGTGGGTCGATGTCGGTATGGCCGTTCAGCATGAACGACTTGCCGCCGCCGGTGCCGCGAAGGGTGGCGATGGTCTGAAGGCGTCCGGGCTCCACCTCCTGCACCTGGACTTCGTAGCCGCGATCCGAGAGGTAGCCCTCCAGGAAGCGGGCGACTTCCGTCTCTTCCGTCTTGAAACTCGGAATCCGGACAAGCTCTTGCGCGAGACTGACCATTTCTGTGGAGTTGACGGCGTCTAGTACTTGTTGGGCTGCGTCGGTTGTCATAGCGATTCTCCTAGTTGTTGACCGGCATAATGTCCAGGCCAACCTGGTAGTATCTCTTGCCTCCCTTGCGGCCGATTCGTCCGAAACCGGGCAGGGGAAAGTGGCAGGAAATCAGCGGTGTGCCCTTGTCGGCGGCGTCGTCCAGCATCTTGCGACGCCCCTCGGTCGCCAACGGCCAATCGACGTCAAAGATGCAATTCCAGTCATCCTCGACTACCTGTGCCGGATGAATGAAGACATCGCCCTGGATGATGGCGTCCTGGCCGCCGGACGCAACGACAACGCTCATGTGACCCGGTGTGTGGCCGGGCGTGTGGACGGCCCTTACCTCCGGGGTGAGGTTGGTGTCCTCATCGATGGTGTCGAGTATGCCGAGCGTGTCTAGCGGTTCCACGTCGTGGTGCATGAAGGGGAACGACATTGCGGCCTGCGTTTCCGGCTTGCGGAAGTGTTCGAGGTCGAGCGTGTGGACGACGTAGCGCGCGTTAGGGAAGGTCGGCTCTGTGGGAATCTCTTCTCCCCAGACCATGTTCCAGCCGGTGTGATCGGGGTGCAGGTGCGAGAAGAAGACTAAGTCCACGTCACCGGCCTCAACGCCGCTGGCTGAAAGATTGTCCATGAGTCGGCCGTCTTCGCCCTCGATCGGGCCGGGGCCGTAGCCGGTGTCAATGAGGATGGTCCGTCCCTGCGAGCGCACGACGTAGCACCCAATCTCAAGCCGGATGTGGTTGCCTGCGAAGGTGTCTGCAAATTCGTCGCGATAGTCGTCCCACGCCTCCGCAGGCACGGCAGGGAAGAGTTCCGGCAGGGGCCTCGGGTAGATGATGTTCATGTCCGTCACGGCGATGATTTCAGCGTCGCCGACTCGCATTGTGAATTCGGACATGCCACCCACCTCCGCCCCTATCCTACTCCTGCCGACGCGATCGTTCCTCGGTTGATTGGCGAGACACGGACGGGCCGTAGCCCAGCGCGCCGTCCAGAACTGCGCGGGCGACTCGGAGGCTAAGGACTTCGCTTGTTCCCATGTAGAGGCTCAGGTGGCGGGCGTCACGGTACATGCGCTCCAGCGGATGCACTTCCATGTAGGCGTGGCCGCCAACGGCCTGCATAGCGTGATCGGTGGCGTGAACGGCGGTACGAGCGGACATGAGCTTGGCGGCGTTCAGGTAGGCGGCATCACCCTCGTCACGGAATCTATTTTCATCCACCATGCGGGCGGCCTGGTACGTCAGCAGCCGTGTTGCCTCGACGTTGACGGCCATCTCAGCGAGATGAAGCTGGGTGGTCTGCAGGTCCGCGAGCAGCCCGTCGTAGATGCGGCGCGTGTTGGCGTAGTCGCGGGTGAATGCCAGCGCCTCCTCTGCCGCGCCCAGCCCGCGGGCGGCGAGCAGCGGCTGGATGGCGTTCATGCTTAGACGGGCAATTTCCTCCCCTTGGCCTATGTCGCCGATCAGGTGCGATTCCGGCACGCGGCAGCCGTCAAACGACCAATCGCAGTGCGGCATTCCCTTGAGGCCCATGCCCTCGTCACGCCGGAGAAAGATGACGCCGGGCTGCGGGACGTCAACAAGGAACGCCGACATGCTTTCCCTCATGTCTCTGTTGTCGCCCGCGCCTGCAAAGACGATGAAGAAATCGGCCTGCGGGGAGCCGCTGATGAAGTCCTTTTCTCCGTTGAGGACGTAGTCGGAGCCGTCTCTCTCAGCCCGGGTCACCATGGAGCCGAGGTCGGAGGAGGCGTTGGGTTCAGTCAGGGCGAATGAGCCGCGTTTGCTGCCGTCCGCAACTGCGCGGACATCGTTTTGCCGCATGTCATCCGTGCCGAAGAAACGCAGCGGCCACGTGACAAGGGCGGAGAGTATGAGCATCTGCGCGGACGAGGCACAGGCCCGCGCAACCTCTTCGACGGCGATGGCCAAGCCCATTGTTCCCGCGCCCGTTCCACCCTCATTCTCAGGGAGTGCCAAGGCGAATAGACCCTGGTCGCGAAAGGCCTCAAAGACATCCTGGGGGTATTCACGATCCTGGTCGATCTGCCATGCGCGCGGGGCGACCTTGTCGCGCACCAGCGCACGCACGGAGTGACGCAGGAGGCGCAGTTCCTCGGAAAGGGTATCGTCGAGGGTCATGACCGTCGCGCCCTTATCGGACTCTTGCGCCTCTAGTCATCGGCGGCGCGTCCGCCACCGTCGACACGCAGGGTGATGCCGCTGACGTAGGATGCGGCGTCGCTGGCAAGAAAGACGCAGGCCAGTCCCATGTCGCGCGGTGTGGCGAGGCGCTTGGCTGCCATGGTCTGGGCCTGCGCGGCGACTCTTGCGTCAGCCTCGTCGCCATAGCCCGCTCTCATGCCGACTGTATCCGTGAGGCCGGGGGCTAAGGCGACGACTCGGACATGGGGGGCGAACTCGGCGGCAAGAGTCTGCGTCAGGTTGGTGATGCCCGCTTTCGTGGCGGCGTAGACGGGCTGGGCGATGGAGCCGGAGAATGCCGCGCCGGACGAGAGATTGATTATCACGCCAGTCTGCCGTTCACGCATGACGGCTCCCGCGGCCTGGCAGCACAGGAATGTGCTCTTGAGGTTGTTTCGGACAATGGCCTCAAAGCCGCCCTCGCTGATGTCCGGGAAACGTGCATAGAAGCTGCCGCCGGCGTTGTTGACCATGATGTCCAGCCCTTCGAACTCCGCAAGCGTGGCATCGATCAGCGCTCGAACATCGGCGTCATCGCGGGCGTCCGCGACGACGGGCAGGGCAGAACGCCCAAGGAGTCGGATTTCATCTGCCGTTTCCTGAAGGTCGGCTTCAGAACGCGAGCGGTCCGCGACCGTGATACCGGCGACGACAACGTCCGCTCCGGCCTCTGCCAGCGCGAGTGCGATACCCTTGCCGATTCCCTGACCGGCGCCGGTGACGATTGCCGTTTTCCCATCAAGGCTGAATTCGTTCAGGCCGGGCATAATTCCTCCTATTTGGCGGTTGCCTTGTCCATAGTAACGGGATTGGGGAATTAGCCGGGCTGGAATATCTCAATCGCGTTGCCGGAGGGGTCCTCAACGATGACCTGTCTGCCGCCCGGGCCGCTGATGATGTCGTTTCGGAAGGCCGCGCCTGCGTCACGGAGGGCGGTGACGGTCGACTCGATATCGTCGGTTTCAATGACGATGCGCGCCCAGCCGCCCGGCTCAGGCTGGCGGCCGTCCGGCATAGGATGGGACGCGGAGGCGCGCGGGCCTGCGAGCCAGAGGCTCAGGTCGCCTCGCGTCACTATGGCCATTGCGGGGCCATACTGTTCCGCTACGGAGAAACCGAGGAGAGTCGTGTAGAACGTCACCGCTTGCTCTACGTCTTTGACGATGTATCGAACCGCTGCCACAGCGCCTCCCGTATCTTTCCGTGAACCTCTATCGATCATAGCTTGAACGTCGTCCGTGATACGTTAGTGTGACAGCGCTTTATCGCGCATTAGCGCAGGGTCGGAATATACGTCATGTCTTCATCGAACCACATTGCCGTTGCACCGGGAATTACCGGGCGGCGCAGCGCTCAACTCGCGACGCTTGTTGTCTTCGTCGCCTTCCTCGATTTCTTCATTGGGCTTCCACTGATTCCGACGTATGCCGATGATCTGGGTGCGTCCGCAACGATGGTCGGCATCATCGTCGCCGCGTACTCGATTACCAACCTGCCGGGCAATGTTGCGGCAGGTTATTTTTTGGATCGGTTTGGTCGGAGATTGCCCATCACGACGGGCTTGGTGATCACTGCGCTGGCACTGGCCGGATATGCGTTTGCGGGGAATGAATGGTGGCTGCTTGGGGTGCGCGCGTTGCATGGAATTGCCGCTGCAGTGCTGACGCCGGGGGCGTTCGCCATGCTTGGCGACTCGACTCAGCAGGGTCAGCGGGCGAGGAGAATGGGGCGGAGCGCGGCGGGCATTGCGGTTGCCGCTGTGGTGGGGCCGGCGTCCGCCGGAATCCTTGCAGACAGGATTGGATATGAGCCCGTGTTCCTGATTGCGGCGGGGTTGATGGTGGCAACGGCCGTTGTCTATGTGATTGGATCTCGTGGTGTCGGGCAGACGCGAGGAGAGCGAGAGATTCCTGAGTCAATAAACGAGCAGAGAGACGGTCGTCTGGATGCAGTTGGCCTGTCCGTTGCCTCTGTGGTTGTTGTGGCTCTAACGGTAGGCATCGGCACCCTCGCGACATATATGCCGCTGCAGGTGCAAGAGCTTGGCGATTCAACGAGGGCATCCGGCACGGCTTTCACAATTTACGCCGTCACGGCTTTGGTCATGATGGTGGGCGTTATGGGGGTAGTAGGCGATCGATTCAACCGGCTTGCGATCGTTGGTGGGGGACTGCTCCTCTTCGGGGCGGGCCTTGTCCTCATGGCAGCGAATCTGGAGCTGTGGGCGGTATTCCTTGGTATGGGAGTGGTGGGTCTAGGGTTTGGACTCCTGTTTCCGGCCGCTGCAGCCCTGGTTGCCGATTCAGGCGGCGAGCGTCATCGGGGACTGGCATTTGGAATCTTTTATGCTGCGTATTCGCTTGGCGTGGTTGCGGGAGCAGGAATGAGCGGTCGCATCGCAGACACGGCAGAAGGGCTGACCGGCACGCCGTACACCGTTGCGGCAGTGATCGTCGCACTCAGCATTGTTGTCTCTGTAGCCGCCATGAGTCGCGGCATTGGGACAGTGAAGCGTGAGGGCGGGGCGGCGTAGGGATAAGCAGTAGAATCGTACAGAAATGTGCGATACTGGGTAAGTGGACGGCCGAGAGTTCATTAAGCGTGTCAGGTCTTATGCGCGCAGGAATAAGCTAGATTTTGAGCACAACCCGAGTCGAGGCAAGGGTAGCCACGGCCGCGTGTCCCTGGATTCACGGAGTACAACCGTGAAGCGAGGAGAAATAGCCCGTGGCCTCTTGGCCGAGATGCTGCGGCAGCTTGGAATCGAACGGAAGGATTTCTAAGGGATGCTGTATGCGTACCCGTGCGAACTGATTCCTGAAGAAGACGGTGGGTTCTACGTCACGTTTCCGGACGTGCCAGAGGCCTTGACGGGCGGGGCGGACCGAGAAGAGACGCTTACTCTGGCAATGGATGCCTTGACAACCGCCCTGGCGGGGTACGTGCATCAGGGCTGGGAAATTCCTGTGCCGAGCAAGTCCAGCTCCGGACAAGAAATCGTTCCGGTGATTCCAGTTGTTGCGGCTAAACTTGCGCTTTATTCGACCATGAAGCTTCAACGTATTTCCAAAGTCGAGTTAGCTCGTCGGCTGGGTATCAGCGAAGGAGCAGTGCGACGGCTCACCAATCCCGATCATCGTTCCCATATGAACCAAGTTCAACGCGCGCTGGATGCGATTGGCTGCACTGTCACGCTGGACGTCAGCGCGGCGTAGGATCAAAGTCGTTTTGCAGCCAAAGAGGCACCGACGCAGGAACGCGGCGGACCAACTAAACGGCAAATCAAGCTGGATCGCGAATTGAAAAGAAGTCGGGGCGCCCGGATTTGAACCGGGGACTTCCTGCTCCCAAAGCAGGCGCGCTGCCGGGCTGCGCTACGCCCCGTCTATCCCATTCTAGCGCGGGCGCGAAGCAACACGTGCCCGCCTGACTGTAGCGGGGCAGGGAGTACGGGTCTAAGAAGAGGAGCCGTTGAAGGGTGGGCGGCGGCGGAGGAAATCTTCAAGGTCCTCGACGAGGTCCTGCGCGTCCGGAAACTCCGGCGAGCCGGGGGTGATAATTCCCGTGCTGCCTGGGCGACCCGTCTGCTGCTCCGCCTCCGTCTCGTCGTAGTACTGCTCAAGTTTGCGCACATACTGCCGCATGGACGGCTCTTCCTCGATGGCCTCTTCACATTGCTCATAGAACGCCGCGGATTCGCCCTCCAGTTCACGGAGGTCCGCGCCGATGCCGATTGACTGCCGGAGGGTGTCCAGGATGGCGTGGATCATGGTGGGGTTCGGTGATGTCTGTATGTAGTGGGGCACGTGACCCCAGAAGCCGGATGTGCTGATGCCGCGCAGTTGGCAGGCCTCCGCAATGGCGGACGAGATTCCCGTTGGGCCGTTGTAGGAGCCGCCGCGCGAGATTCCGAGGCGTTCCATTGTTGCCTTGATCTCCGGCCTCCTGCTGCTGCCGTTGACGAACGGCTTGCGGGTGTGGGGCACGGCGTTCAGAAGGGCGCCGAATGAGATCATGTGCTCAATACCGCACTCAAGGAGAAAGTCTACAAACTGGTCGCTGAATCGCTTCCATCGCAGATGCGGCTCAATTCCTGAGAAGAGGAGGAGCGGCTCCGTCGCGTCTGTGCCGGGGGCCAGATTGAAACGGTTCTGCGGCCACGTGAGAGACCTCACGCCGGAGTCATCGACGTTTACGATTGGACGGTAGTCCGTGAAGTTGAAGAACTCATCAGGATCGAATTCGGCGACCGGTTCGGCGTTACGGGCGCGGCTAAGGAAATCGACGGCGCCCGTGGCGGCATCGCCGGCATCAGACCAACCAAAGAACGCCATGATAACGGTGCGGACGTTTCGGGGAATCTCTCGGTGAAGACGAATGTCTTGCACAGGCCACCTCCGGTGGTGTTGGGGCGCGTGAATCGCAAGCTATACGGCATAGCCCCTCTCCGCGCCAACTCCACTATAACAACATTGCTCATGCCATCAGGCGAACGGCCAACGGGAAAGGATAGGCGGGCTCCGTGTATGATTGAAGTAGTCAGCAGTCCGCAGTGATTGTAAAGGCGATACAGTGAACATTGAGAGAGTTATCCTTGCCGAGCCGCGCGGCTTCTGTGCCGGCGTGATTCGCGCCATCGAGGCGGTAGAGCTTGCCATTGCGGAGTATGGCCCGCCGATCTATGTCCGCAGGCAGATAGTCCATAACCTCTTTGTTGTGCGTGATCTGGAGCGTAAGGGCGCGGTGTTCGTTGAAGAAGTGTCCGCGGTTCCGGCGGGCGGACGAGTCATCTTCAGTGCTCATGGCATCGCTCCCATCGTGCGGGAGATGGCAAAGGGACGTGAGCTGGACGTCATTGATGCCACGTGCCCGCTGGTGACAAAGGTTCACGTGGAGGCCGTCCGCTATGTCCGGGACGGGTACAAGGTTCTTCTGGTCGGCCATGCGGGCCATGATGAAATCATCGGCACGATGGGAGAGGCCCCGGACGACATCATCCTGGTCCAGGATATGGATGACGTCGCCACGGTGACAATTCCTGACGAGGAGCGAGTGGCGCTGGTTACGCAGACAACGCTGAGCGTGGATGAGACGAAAGGCATCGTGGATGCCCTCAAGGCACGCTTTCCAAAGATCCGGACGCCGGCTCGCTCCGATATCTGCTTTGCCACACAGAACCGGCAGGATGCAGTGAAGCTGCTCGCGGAAGAGACGGACGTTGTCCTGGTGCTGGGCGCGGAGAACAGCAGCAACTCACAGCGGCTGCGCGAGGTGGCAGATACAGGGCAGTGCAGGGCATATCTGATCGACAGTCTTCAAGACCTTGATGAATCCTGGCTTGATGGCGCGCAGACCGTGGGCATCACTTCCGGGGCGTCCACTCCGGACTCCCTTGTTGAGGAGGTTATCGCTCACTTCATGGCGTCAGGGGTAGAGGACGTGCGAACCCTAAAGGCGCTGGAGGAGAACGTTACTTTCCTGCTGCCGCGGGAACTCAGCGCTGCGAGAGCCGGCTAAAGCTTCCGGCCGGTAAAGCATCCAAAAAGGAAAACGCAGGCCGAAGATCCGATAGTTCGGGTGGCCTGCGCTTCCCTGGGGGTAGGGGAAGATTGGGTGCTGAAAGTTCGTTCTTGGAGCCCTAAAGGGGCTTAGCGAGCAACCCTCCTCGACTTGCGGCGCAGGAACGGCGGGAGATCAAGGTCTCCGTCACCGAGCGCATCGCGCAGGATCTGATCGACCACTTCGTCATCCTCGAAGGTGTCTTGCGCGGTCTCAAAGCCGGTGGCGATGAGGGTCAGTTGGACCTCACCGTCGCTGGCGCGGTTGGAGACGACGCCGAAGATGATGTTGGCGTTGGGATCCACGGCCTGGGCAATGATGTCTGAGGCCGCATGAATCTCCGCCAGCGAAAGATCGGAACCGGCCGTGATGTTGTACAGGACGCCGGTTGCGCCTGTGATGTCAATCTCAAGGAGCGGGTTCTGAATCGCCGCCTTGGCCGCGTCCGTCGCCCGAGTGCTGCCGCGCCCGTTGCCGATGGCCATGAGAGCCTGACCGGACATGGACATGACGGTTCGCACGTCCGCGAAGTCCAGGTTGATTTCACCGGGAACGGTGACGAGCTCGGAGATGGCGTGAACGCCCTGTCCGAGAACATCGTCCGCCATTCGGAACGCATCGTGCCAGGAGGCTTCCGTTCCTGCAACGGCAAGGAGCCGCTCGTTCGGAACGATGATGAGGCTGTCAACGGAGCCGTGCAGGGCAGCGATACCCTCTTCAGCCTGCCGGGCCCTGTGGGTTCCCTCAAAGGCGAAGGGTCGCGTGACGATTCCGATGGTGAGCGCGCCGGTTTCCCGGGCAACTGAGGCGATAACAGGGGCTGCGCCGGTGCCGGTGCCGCCACCCATTCCGCTTGCGATGAAGACCATGTCAGAGTTCTTGACGGCCTCATAGATGTCGTCCCGGCTTTCCTCTGCGGCTTGTCGCCCAATCTCAGGGTTGCCGCCCGCGCCGAGGCCGCGGGTGATCTGGTCGCCAATGCGAAGGCGATATGGGGCGTCCGAGCGCGCAAGGGCTTGCGCGTCCGTATTCACGGCGATGTACTCGATACCCGGGACGGCCTCTCGAGCCATCCTGGAGACCGCGTTTCCGCCGCCGCCGCCAATGCCGAACGCCTTGATGCGAACCAACCCATCTACATCTTCAGGCAGTGACATATTCGTATTCCTCCCTTTCTGCCGTTTTCTCTAGACCCGCGCTACTTCCCGGCGTTCTTCCCGCTTGCCGGTACCCCGAGCAACCGACGCATTCTGCCTGCGCGCGGCGCGCTCTGAAGTGTGGTTCGTTGATGTCACAGATTTCTCTGTTGAAGAGGACTGCGCTCCGTTTCGTCCGCCGAACAGGCGAGAGAGGATCCCGCCAGACTTTCTGACCGGAGCGGAATGGAACGATGGATCCGTTAGGGGATCCTTGATGGTTCCTGCCCAGACAAGGGCTCCAATGGCCGGGACCCACGCCGTGTTCCCTGATACGGCGAGAGGTATGCCCTCAATGCCGCGCGGCGCTGCCCAGTGAATAGGCATGGAGATCACGGAACGTCCGAGTTGAGAGAGCCCGTCACGCAAGATTGGCTGGCCGGCGATGGCCAGGCCACCCGGCAACTCGAGATCTCCTGCGATGCGCTCGATCGCGGACTCAGTGAGGGAGAAGAGCTCTTCGGCTCGGTCACGGAGCGTTGCCACCATCTCCACTCGGTCAATGTCGATGCCCTCATCGGCGACCGTTAGCGCGGCGCGCGATGGTCCCACGGTGTTGGAAAAGGTCGCAACCTGTTCCAGCACAGCTTCAGCGGTAGGGTAGGGCAGATCGAGGGCGATTGAGAGATCGTTAGTGAAATGCCGGGCACCAATCCCGATCTTCGCCGAACCAAGATACTGGCCGTAATGCATAACGGTAACAGTGCTTATCCGCTCGCCGATGGAAAGAACCGCAGCGCCGCGTTCCCGTTCGGTGTCGGTCAGTGCTGCATGACTCTCCGCCACCGGACCGGCCATTAAGGCAACACTGTCGCTTCCCGCCATCCGGGCGGCCTCATGGATGTTTGCCGCCGTGTCAGCCTCACAGGAGACGGACATCGAGAGAACTCGAAGATCCTGGCCAGTCTTGCCAACCGGCAGGCGCTCCGTCTCTTTACCGTCAAGTGAGTATCCCTGCGGAATAACGTGGATCAGGTGGCGATCATTCGACGCGAAAGCGGGGCGGCTCTTGTCCAACAGGCGCTTACCGTCCGCCTCTGCTACTGCTCCCTTGCCGGACGGCCGGATGCTTGCTTCCGTCTCGTGAAATTGGATCTGGCCGGTTGGAACAACAAATACGACGTTCTCAAGAGGGAAGTCGACGGATGTTCTCAGTTTCCGGGAGATGTCAGCCAGTGCGTTCGCCAAGTCTTGCACATCGACGACTCTCTGGTCTTCGATACCGGCCGAGGGCGCCTCGATGCCCGTGAGCAGCCGGGTAGACCCCAGGCGATGCCGTGCGACGGCGACTCGAAGTTTCCTCTCACCAAGTTCGATGCCGGCGACTATCCGATCCATCTCTCGCTACTCCCCACGTTCTCACTGCTTCCCGCGCTGCGCTGCCCGCTGTTCTCTCGTACCTGTGCTTTCCCCGCGCTGTGCTGCCTTCGGTTTATGCCGCGACGCGCTCCGCGATCCGCAGCCGGGCCGAACGGCTTGCGGGATTGCGCGCGATCTCCGCGATGGATGGGGTGATCCCCTGCCGTCGCGGGAGCCTGACCGTCGCCGTGTGGTCACACGTGCAGACCGGTTGGGCAGTAGGGCAGAGGCAATCCTTTGCCTCCTGGTGGAGGAACCGCTTGATGATACGATCCTCCAGGCTCTGGTATCCGATGGCGGCCAATTTGCCGCCGGGGGCCAACAGCTCCAGTGCCTGCGGGAGGGCCGACTCCAGGGCCTGGAGGTCTGCGTTGACGACCATCCGAAGCGCCATGAACGCTTTGGTGGCCGGGTGTATTCGCGCCGCGCTGCGCCGCCCGACCGCGAACTCGATGCACTCAACGAGCTCCCGTGTCGTACTGAGTGGCCGCCGCCCCATGATTGTCCTCGCGATGGACAAGGCCGACCACGTGTCCTCCTCACCGTACGTTCTGAGAAGGTCGATAAGCTCCTGTTCCGGGAGATCATTCACCAGGTCTGCGGCGGTGACGTCTTGCCGAGGGTCATACCGCATGTCCAATGGTTGATCGTCCTGGAATGTGAAGCCGCGAGGTATGGCCTGCAACTGCCGAGAAGACAGGCCAACGTCCATGATGATTCCCTGCACGTGCGTAAAGCCGTGTGCGACTGCCACCTCATTAAGGGACGCGAAGTTTGCCTGCACCAGTGTGTACTGGGCGTTCGGCAGGTCCCCCAAACGGCGCGCCGCCGACGAGAGCATCTCCGGATCAGCATCAATGCCAAGCACGTGCGCGCCCGCGGACAGGAGCGCCTCAGTGACGGATCCCTCGCCAAGCGTGCAGTCGATGTACTTCGCGCCGGCATAGGGCTGAAGCGTTTCGATGACTTCGTCCAATAGGGCAGGGACATGGTAGATATGCGAATTCGCTACCATGACTCCCTCCTTGCTCCCAATCTTTTCTTCAGGACGCTCGATGCCTATTCCCGCGCGTCCCTTTTCCCCGTCGCACGAACAACTGTGAACCGAAATGAAAGCAGCCTCAAGAATTTGTCATGCCGTGTCCATTCAACGAAAAACAGCATCATTCGTCGACGAAAGCGCAAAGTTGACACACGGCGAAAAATTGATGGATGATTAGGCAAGCGAAAAGTTGATTTCGGAGCAGTGGACACGTGACAACAAGCCCCAGGTCGCGCGGTGTGGCGCCCCCCTATGGCTCATACAAGAGCTGGGAAACATTCATTGCGTTCGTGAAAACGGATCTTGATCCACTGCCGGATCGGCTCGACAGCAGCGTTTGGCGTACTACGCCCTTCTCAGGCTCAACACGATCTGCCATTCAGGGCGCACTACTTTTCTTCGGCCTGGCGGACCCACAAGGAAAGACTGATCGGCGACTTGAGACCCTAGCTAGAGGGCCAAGTGAAGAGGCGAAGCGGCAGCTTGTTGCTGCGTTGTTCGACGAGAGGTACGGGCCGCTGCTTGAAGGTATCGACCTCCCCCGGGCGACACGGGGACAGATCAAGTCGGCGTTTCAGAGTGCCGGATCAGGCGCTGAAACCTCAGAGAAGGCCGTCAGTTTTTTCGTTTCGTTTGCGAGTGAGGCCGGAAAAGAGTTGCACCCGGGACTTTTCGGGCGTAGCCAGGGGGCAAGGACACGGCGAAAAACGACCACTAACCGAAAAAATTCTGATGGACAAACCGAAAAAGAGGCTGAAGCACCGAAAAAAGAAATTGTTCCCGAAAACTCCGTGCCTGTAAACGAAAACGTCATTATTCGCCAGGACGGGATTCATCCGGCCATTCTTGGGGTGCTTGAGGCTTTGCCCAGGGACGGCCAGTCGTGGACGAATGCCGAGCGTGAGAAGCTCAAGGTGGCCTTCGGCTCACTTCTCGATCTGACCTATCCGACCATTGATGACACGAACTCCCGGCTGCTCTGACACTGGAGGCGCGAGGCATGGGCTGCTCTGTGACCCCGTGCAGGACATGCCGGAACCGCGCTAGACTGCTGACATGAGCGATATTCGTGTTGCCGTCCTTGTTGCCAGCGATTCCGGCGCTGCCGGAGACAGGGCAGACCGAAGCGGTAAATTAATCGAAGAACTGGTCACCGCAACAGGGTGGACAGTTACCGAAAAAGCAATCACGCCGGATGATCGAGCAGTTATCGCCGCTCAACTCCGCTCCTGGGCGGATGGAGGCGACGTTGCGCTCATTGTGACAACGGGCGGAACGGGCGTTGGGCCGAGGGACGTGACGCCGGAGGCGACGCTGGATGTTGTGGATCGTCTCGTGCCCGGCATGGCTGAACAGATGCGCATCCAGACCTTCGACAAGACTCCGATGGCTATGATCTCCCGTCAGGTTGTTGGCATGCGCGGCCAAACTCTCATTGTCAATCTTCCCGGCAGCCCGAAGGCCGTGCAGGAGTGCTTCGACGTTCTCATGCCCGTCCTGCCCCACGTTATCGAGGTGCTGATTCAGCCCCGCACGGACGAGCACCCTACATAGCAGGCATAGTTGCTCCGGTGAAGATTCACGTCATCACCCTGTTCCCCGGTCTCTTTCCCGGGCCTCTTGGAGAGAGCATCATCGGGCGTGCTCTGGAGAGCGGCGTCGTTGAGTTGTACCTGCACAATCTCCGTGATCACGGAGAGGGACCGCACAAGGTTGTTGATGACACGGCATTCGGCGGCGGCCCCGGCATGGTGCTGAAGGCGGGCCCGCTTGCAGCATCAATTGAGGAAGCACGTCATGGAGCCAGAGCAGGCAGTGGGGGCGAAACGCCGGTCGTCCTGATGGATCCGCAGGGGGAGCGCTTGACGCAGCAGGTGGTGGACCGATTCGTCGGCCTGGATGAGATGATCATCATTTCAGGACGGTATGAGGGAATCGACGAGCGCGTCCGCCAACGGCTGATCACGCATGAGATTTCCATTGGCGACTATGTCCTAACGGGCGGGGAATTGCCCGCCATGGTCTTCATTGAAGCCATCGCGCGTCGAGTGCGGGGCGTGCTGGGGGGTGAGGACTCCGGAAAGGCCGACTCATTCGCTTCCGGTCTTCTGCAGCATCCACAGTACACGCGCCCCGCAGTGTGGGAGGACGAGGCCGTCCCGGAGATCCTGCTCTCAGGTGACCATGCTCGTGTGGATCGATGGCGCAGGGAGCAATCGCTACTGCGTACTCTGCAAAGAAGGCAGGATCTGTTGGAGACGGCGGAACTTTCCGATGCGGATCTGGCGTTTCTGAGAGAGCAGGGGTGGGAGCAGGCGGATGGATTCCGGCTTTCGCCGGAATGAGGGGAATACGGGAACGAGTTGTAAAGCGCGCTGCGGGCGCTGTGGTATCGGCTCGCGCAGGGATTCGGATCTCGGCACAAGCCGATATTTTGCTATTGGGCGGGGCTAGGTCGTATACTCACTACTGCTGCCGCCGACGTCTGTCTATGGGCGGCGCCCCAAACTATTGGAGCAACCACAAATCTGTCATATGTTTCCGCGTGCGGAAACACTCAGGAAAGGCGCTTGAATCATGGACGTCGGCCATCTGCTGACCTCAATTCCCAGGCACCACAATTATCAGCACGTCCGCCCGGGCGATACCGTCCGCGTGTACTACCGGGTTGTTGAGGGCGAGCGCGTACGCACGCAGCAGCTGCAGGGCGTGGTCATGTGGATGACCCGCAGCGGCCCGAACGCGAACATCACCATTCGTCGTGTGATCCAGGGAGTCGGTGTAGAGCGCACGTTTCTTCTGAATTCGCCTCGCCTTGAGCGCATCGACATTGTCCGGCAGGGCAAGGTTCGCCGCGCCCGCCTGTACTACCAGCGTGGTCGCACGGGCCGCCGCGCCCGCATCAAGACCGGCACGCGCGCCCGCCGCATCATCGAGGACGGCGCGGTTGTTGAGGCCGACGCTCCGGTTGCCGTGGCTGAGGATGACGTTATTGAGGAAGAAGAGATTGCGGATGAGGTCGTCGAAGCCGAGGATGTCGTAGCGGCGGAGGCCGAAGCTGTGGCGGAAGCCGAAGAGACGGTAGAGGCCGAAGAGGCAGCTGAAGCGACGGCGGAAACTGAAGACGAATCTGAGGTTGCTGAGGCGGTAGCGGAAACGGAAGAAGCCCCCGAAGCGTCTGAGGCCACAGAGTCCGAAGAGCCCGAGCCCGAGACTGAATCTGATGGCGATGAGGCACCGAACGAAGCCTCTCCTGAGGCTGAAGAGGAGAAGTCCTAACTACCCCGTCGTCGCGCCCTGAATCAACCTCCGTTCACACTTACTATCTCCTGGGCGTGCCACTGTTGGTGTCACGTGCCGTGCCGCATCTAGTTCAAACCGCGTAAGGTTAGGCCATGCCGTACGCGCAGGTCGCCGTCAACTCACCCGGAGCAGGGCGGCGTTCTTACAGTTACTCCATACCGCATGAGCTCGCCGACAGGGTGCAGGCCGGGCATGGGGTCATCGTTCCGTTCGGCCGGCACACGTTTCAAGGCATCGTGCTGGAGGTTACGGAGGAGCCCGGGTACTCCCGAACGCGGCCTATCGAGTCGCTTGTTGCTGATGATCCGGTAATCGCGGAGCCTCTCATCGGTCTTGGCGAGTGGATAGCCGACTACTACCACACCGATCTCTATACGGCCTACCGTCCCATGCTGCCGCCGGCGTTTGAACGGCGTCAGACGATTATCGTTCGCGTCACGGAGGCGGGACGGGACGTTATCGAGAGTGTTTCACCACGACGCGCGGAGATCCTGGAATTCGTCTCGACGGCTGGGGAGACCACCACCGCCGCCATTCGCGACGAGTTTGGAGCGCGCGCCGCTCGCGACGTGACGGCGCTGACGGGTAGAGGCTATCTCGACACATCCGATGTGTGGGAGGAGCCGCGCATCTCTCCGCGCATGGAGATTTTTGTCCGGGCGGCGATCCCTGCTGTTGAGTTGATGTCCAAGGCATCCGAACTACGGGCGTCGGGGGCGTTTCGGCAGGCGGACGCGTTGGATGCGCTTGCCGCCAACCACGGTGGGAGCCTTTCAGACCTGCGGCGTGTCTCCGGAGCGTCACGCGGGTCCTGGGACGCACTCGCGGCGGCCGGCGTTATCACCCTGGAGCAACGGGAGACGCGGCGTGACCCTCTCGCTGCGCGGGACGCTGTTCCTCCGGTGGCCGACCTTCAACTCACTCCGCACCAGAAGGACGCGCTGAATCACGTGACGGCGAGCATCAACGACGGCGCGTCCGCGGTGTACCTGCTGCACGGCGTGACGGGGAGCGGCAAGACGGAGGTGTATTTGCAGGCGTTCCGGCACGTGATTGAGAAGGGCAGGCGGGGCATCATGCTGGTGCCGGAGATTGCCCTGACGCCGCAGACAATCGGCCGCTTCCGGGAACGATTCCCCGGTCGTGTTGCCGTCCTCCATAGCGGGCTGACGCTGCGGGAGCAGTATGACGAATGGCGAAGCATCGCGGAGGGGCAGTTCGATATCGTCATCGGCTCGCGGAGCGCCGCGCTTGCGCCCATGCCGGACGTTGGCCTGATTGTCGTTGATGAAGAGCAGGAGTGGACGTACAAGCAGGAATCGCCCGCTCCCCGCTACCACGCCCGGGATGTGGCCATCGAGCGTGCCCGCCGCGAGAACGCCGTGGTGGTCTTGGGGAGCGCGACGCCGGACGTGGAAACGATGTACGCCGCGCTCAGGACTGATATCACCCTCCTGGAACTCCCCGGACGAATTACAACCACCGACGACGGCGGCGACATGGGGTGGACCGAGCGGCCGCTTGCGGACGTGGACATTGTCGATCTACGACAGGAACTGATGGAGGGCAACCGCAGCATTTTTTCGAGGGCTCTGAGAGAGGCGATGAACGACGCGCTGGGGCGGGGTGAGCAGGCGATCCTGTTTGTGAATCGGCGTGGGGCAGGGCAGGCTGTGCAGTGCCGCGCGTGCGGTCATACAATGCGATGCCGCCGCTGCACGATGGTGATGACGTACCACGCTGATGATCGCATCGTGTGCCATCTGTGCGGTGACAGTCGGCGCTCGCCCACGCGCTGTCCCCGCTGCCGTCGCAATGCCATCCGGGCTATCGGCATAGGAACGGAGCGTGTTGCGGAAGAGGCAGCAGCGGCGTTTCCGGGGGCGCGCGTCATCCGGTGGGACCGCGATGCCGTGACTGAAGCGCGGGGGCACGAGCCGATCCTTGCGGAGTTCGCAAATGGCAGGGCCGATATTCTTGTCGGCACGCAGATGATCGCCAAGGGACTGGACCTGCCCGGCGTCACGGTTGTGGGTGTGGTGAACGCGGATATCGGGCTGCACGCGCCGGATTTTCGTGCTTCGGAGAGGGTGTTTCAGCTACTCTGCCAGGTGGCGGGCAGGGCGGGGAGAGGCCATGCGCCGGGCCGCGTCATCGTGCAGACGTATGAGCCGGAGAACCAGGCGATACAGGCTGCGGCGGCGCAGGATTATCGGCAATTTTATCTTGAAGAGACGCAGTTCCGGCGGCAGCTTCGCTATCCGCCGTACAGCCGCATGGCCCGGCTGACATGTGCGCGGACATCGCGACGGGACGTGCAGGAAGCGGCGGGACAGCTGGCGCGGGCGCTGCGTGCCGAGATACGCTCACGCGGCATGATGAATACACGGGTGATTGGTCCTGCGCCGGCCCCGTGGGAGCGGTTGCGCGGGCGGTATCGCTGGCAGATCACGATCGTCGGCGACGATCCGACGGAGCTGCTGGAAACAGTCGGGCTGCCCCCGGGCTGGACGGTGGATGTTGATCCGATGAGCGGGGGCTAGCCTTTTCGCTGTTGTATTGCAGTGCTGAACCGTGCGGCGATACGCTCACGTGAGCAAGAGGCCAATTGACGGAGGAAAACGGTCGGATGGAACCCAGGATCAGCATCATCACCCTCGGCGTCTCGGATTTGGCACGCTCGACGGTCTTTTATCGAGACGGACTGGGGTTTCCCGTCCATGACGCAGGTGGGGACGAGATTACGTTCTTTGAACTGAACGACATCATGCTCTCCCTCTATTCACGGGATGACCTGGCTGAGGACATTGGCCGTCCGGAATTGAAGGGATCGCCTCAGCCCGACATGCACGGATTCACCGTTGCCCACAACGTGGCGTCGCGTGAGGAAGTAGATGCCGTGCTGAGTCATGCGGAGGGGGCGGGGGCAAGAATCGTCAAGACGGCGGCTGAAACATTCTGGGGAGGCTACGCCGGGTACTTTGCCGATCCTGACGGTTTCCTGTGGGAAGTAGCGACGGGCGCCGGTTTGCCCGTTGATCCCGATTAATGACCGGGGATGGATTCCGGCCCCGTATCGGAGTACGGGACATGCTTTCGCCGGAATGAGGGGATAGCGTTATCAGGTTGATTGGCGCAATGTGATTAAGATTCCCGCCTGCGCGGGAATGACGGTTAGGGGGTTGGTCGAGAGATGTTCTATGAACTGAGGCAGTACGAGGCGCATACATCGCGGATGAATGATTTGGTCGACCGGTTCGAGAACGTGACGTCAAAGATGTTTGAGCGGCACGGCTTTCGCGCCGTCGGCTATTGGCGAGAAGAGGTGGGGATTCCCCATCGGGTGATTTATCTGCTTGCGTGGGAGAGTTGGGAGGCGCGGGAGGCTGCGTGGGGCGCGTTCTACGCCGACCCGGAATGGCCAAAGTCGATGGAGAAATACGGCGAGACCGTCTCCCACATCACGAATCACATCCTGCAGCCACTGCCATTCTCGCCGCTGCCATGACCCGTGGGGCGGACTGGATCGGCATTACTACGCGCGGCAGGTAAATGAGTATCAGATTCCCGCTTTCGCGGGAATGACGGGTGTGGACGCGGGAACTGCGGGTGTGGACGCGGGAATTGCGTGTGTGGGCGCGATGAGTATGACTAGACGTGCTGGTCTACGAGGATGGGATTGCCGTCAGGGTCTATGGCTACGAAGCTGGCCGGGCCTGTACCCGTCTCATCTGCTTCGGTGACTAGCTGTACACCCTTCGCCTTCAGTTGGCGTTGGATCTCCCGGACGTCCACGAAGGAATCCAGTGCCTGAGCCTCGTCATCCCAGCCCGGGTTGAAGGTCAGCACATTCTTTTCAAACATCCCGTGAAAGAGACCTATGGTGTGGCCGGCGTTCCTGAGAATCAGCCAATTCTGCGAGGGATCTCCTCCGACGACCTCGAACCCAAAGTCTTCATAGAATGCTCGTGAGGCTTCAAGGTCGTTCACTGTGAGGCTGATTGAGAATGCGCCAAGTTCCACGTTTACGTCTCCTATGCGGTGATTCTCGAGGGGCTCTGCGTGGTTATCGTACAGGCCAGAGGTTTGTCGGCCTCAAAGGTCAGGAGATGATGGAGCGGCGGCGGTTGGTGTAGTAGTCGACCACGATGTATTCGCCGAGGCGTTCCGGCGACGTATAGAAGACGCGGCCCTTGTTGATCCTTGTTATTTGGTCGACGAATTCCATCAGGTACGGGTTCTGCTCCAGCATGAACGTGTTGATGGAGATGCCTGCCCGCGTGGTGCGCGACACCTCTTTCAGGGTTTCCTGGATGGTGCGCGGGCTTGGGGGGTATTGGAGGAAGATGCGGCCATTCTCGATGTGGGCCGTCGGCTCTCCATCCGAGACCATGATGATCTGCTTGTTGCCGCCCGCGTGGCGCGCCAGCAGTTTTTGCGCGACGACCAGGCCGTGCTGGATGTTGGTGTACGGCTCAAACTCGTCCCAGCTCAGGTAGGCCAGCGTCTCCGGCTTCATCTCGCGGGCATACGTTGAGAAGCCCACCACGTACAGGCTGTCGCGGCTGAATTGCGTCCGAATCAGCGTGTCGAGCGCCAGCGCGACTTTCTTTGCCATCACAAAGTTGCCGCGCATCGCCATGGACAGGCTGAGGTCAATCAGCAACACCGTGGACGCCTGCGCCAACTCCTCCGTCTCGCGCACCTGGAAATCGTCCGCCTCCAGCCGCACCGGCACTCCGTTGCCGCTGCGCATGACCGCAGACTGCACGGTGCGGCGCAGATCGACGTTGAATTCGTCGCCGTATTGATAGGGTCGGGTGGCCTCCGTCAGCTCGCCGCCGCGTCCCTGGATCCGGGCGGTGTGGCGGCCGGTGTATGTTCGCCGCAGGTAGCCGAATATCTCGGCCAGCGCTTTCTCGCCGATCTTGCGGATGCCGCGTGCGGTGAACTCGTGTGAACCGTCTTCGGATGTCCGCAGCAGCCCCTCCTCGACAGCGTGTTCGGCCAACTGTCGCAGTTTCTCCAGTGACTGCTCCGCGTCTTCTCCGAGGATTTCGCTGACGCGTTTGGAATCGATCTGGTTGATGTTGCCGCCGCCGTACAGAGCCTTCTTGAGATCATCCTCCAGGTCGTCCATGCGATTCAGTTCATCCATCAGGTTGAGGGCGTCCTGCAGAGCGACAGGCTCATCGCCGCTGAACCGGAATTGCCGACCAAATTCACCACCGACGCGCAGCATGTCAAGGTTCGCCTGCAGCTCTGTCATCTGTTGGGCCAGTTGAGGGTTATCCAGCATGCCGGAGATCATGTCCTGCAGCTGTTGGCGCTGATCTGGCGAGAGGCTGCTCATGAGGGACTGTGCCTGGGCGGCCTGGTCCTGGAGTTGGTCGATGAGCTGTTCAATGTCCTGCGGCGGCGATTCGCCGAACGCGCCGCCCCACCGCTCCATGAACTCATCGAAGCCCGTTTCCTCGTCGCCGCGGATGTGGCTTTGCAACATGCCGTTGAGTTCCCGCATCATCTGCGCGGCGGCATCAAGGTCCTGCTGCGTGATGTTCTCGAGATTCTCACGCAGGTCAGAGAACTGCCGATCGACGAACTGCTGTTGGATGAGGTCCTTTAACTCTTCAAAGAGCCGCTGGGCCTCCGGGTCCATGAACTCATAGTTATTGAGTTCCCGAACAGCGTCGCCGAGGTTGTCTGGCAGGGCATTGAGCGTTGCCTCATTTCTCTGCGCCATGTCCTTGACGCGTTCGGCAAGGCGGGCAGCGGTTTCAGGGTCTATGCCGGCCGGCGGATTCTCAATGGCGGACTCTGCGGCGTCCACCCGCTCTGCGATTCCCTGCCGTTCCGTCTCGATGACCTCTTTCAGCTTGTTGCGGAGGTCGTCCAGCAGGCTGCCGAGGTCGTGTTTGCGCAGGATGTCCTGCCGTTGTTGGCGAAGGCGGCGGAGCATATCGTCCATGCCCTGAACGTCGACATCACTGTCACGCGGGTGTGTGCCCCGCCGCATGATTGAGCGGAGAGACGAGTCAATATCCCCGCGGGCGAGGACATCTTCCATCAGGTCGTTCAGGAGGGCTTCATCGGCTGCCTCGTCCAGCAGCTGCGTGCCGTCCCAGCGAGAAAACCGGTAGATGGGGGCCACGAGCTGCCTCAGCCTCGATAGCGGTAGCCACCCTCGTGTCGGTCTTTATTGATCTTCCTGCTGAGGTGCAGCCCGTCCAGAACGAACTCCACGACTGACGCCTGCGCCGCTACCGAGCGCTTGACGTCAAGTCGATTGGCTGCGTCCTTCAGCTCCGGCAGGTCCTTGAGCCAGCCGGCCAACTCCCTGGACGGGATCATGTCGCCCGTGTCAATGGACAGGCCCTCGTCAAAGCGCCGGATGATGGCGTCGAACTCATTGGTGGAGAAATGGTTGTTGAACGTGTTGAGAACCGCCCGCTTGGTCAGATCCTCAATGATGCGCGGCTCGCGGCCTTCTTCCACGCTTTCCAGTTCAACCTTGCCTGCCGTGGATGTGAGGAAGAAGGCCATATCGCTGACGCGCGGCACCGCCTCCTTTTCCTTGAGACGGAGGGCGCGGCGCACGGCGTTGGAGGAGATGGTCTCATAGTTGCCGATGGACACGCGCACGCTCACTCCGGAGCGCTGGTTCACGTCGCCGCTCTTGCGGGCAAGATTCGTGAACTCGGCGACGGTTTCCTTCATGAAATAGGGCATGGTCAAGTTGACGCCCACGTCCGCAATCGGCTCGCGCTCCGCGTCCATGATCTCAATCTCATGCTCGAGCGTCTTTGGGTAGTGGGTGCGGATCTGCGCTCCGAAACGATCCTTGAGCGGGGTGATGATCCGCCCGCGGTTGGTGTAGTCCTCCGGGTTCGCGCTGGCAATCAGGAACAGGTCCAGCGGGAGCTGCACCTTGTATCCCTTAATCTGCACGTCGCGCTCTTCCATGATGTTGAACATGCCAACCTGTATCCGCTCTGATAAGTCGGGCAGCTCATTGATACAGAAGATGCCGCGGTTGGTTCGCGGGATGAGTCCGTAGTGAATGGTGAATTCGTCTGAGAGGTAGCGCCCTTCCGCGACTTTTATGGGGTCGACCTCGCCGATGAGGTCCGCAATGGTGATGTCCGGTGTTGCGAGTTTCTCACCGTACCTGCGTTCACGGGGCAACCAGGAAATGGGGGTATTGTCACCGTCCTTCTCCATGAGTATCAGGCAGGTACTGCACGTGGGCACATAGGGGTTGCAATTGATTTCACAGCCCTCAATGACCGGCACCTCAGGATCAAGGAGTCCGACGAGGGCGCGGATGATGCGGGTCTTTGCCTGTCCGCGCTCGCCAAGCAGGATGATGTCCTGGCCGGAGAGGATGGCGTTCTCGATCTGGGGCAGAACCGTTTCCTCATAGCCAACGATGCCGGGGAAGAGTTCCTCGCCGGACCGAATTCTGCCTACGAGATTCTTGCGAAGTTCGTCCTTGACAGTAAGAACGCGGTATTCGCTCTGCCTCAGTTCTCCAATCGTCTGCGCCTGGGTCTGGGCCATGTCCGCCTCCCCCGCTTTCTAAACGCCGCCCACCGCTGGGCGGAGCGTTGTCTCATTGTCCGTTTGCCGTTCGAGCGTGTCAATTTGATGGCAAGTCCACGTACCATACATGAAAGTAAACGTGGGGGTGTTGTGTGCCGCTGCTATTAACTGAAGAGGATGTATGTGATCTTGCTTCGATGGACGAGGCTATCGCGGCGCTTGAGAGCGCCCACAAGAGCCAGGGGGCGGGCAGGGCAGTCAATGACCCGCGGCGCCGCCTCCGCGCTCCGCACGGCGCCCTCGCAATCATGCCGGGTGGAGACGCCGAGACGGGCTTCCTTGGATTCAAGACGGCGTTCTACGCGGCCGGGGCCGTTCATGTTCTTCTCTACGACATGAACGAACGCAGACTCGCGGCGATTGTCCAGGCGAATTGGCTTGGCACACTGCGCACGGGCGCGGCCAGCGGCGTCGCGACTAAGTACATGGCGCGGGAGGACACGGGGCAGACTGTCGGAATCATCGGAACGGGCATGCAGGCGCGGACGCAGATATCGGCGGTGCGCGCGGTCAGGGATGTGTCCCGTGTATTCGCCTACGGACGAGATGAGGACAGGCGCAAGACGTTTGCAGAGCGGATGAGTGAGCGGGTTGGCGTGCCGGTGGAACCTGTGGATAACGCGCAGGTTGTCGGGGAGGCGGACATCGTGATTACGGCGACGAATGCGTCGTCGCCGGTGCTGGAGGGCGCATGGCTCAAGGCAGGGGCGCATGTGAATGCCATCGGCTCAAACTCGCTCCTCCGTCGCGAGATTGATATGGAGGCCGTCACAAGAGCGGATGTCATTGTGGTGGATGACCGTGAACAGACTGCGCTTGAGAGCGGCGACCTGCAGGAACCAATTGAGCGTGGCATCGTTGATCTTGCGAGGCTGCCAGAGCTTGGCGATATCGTTGCAAGTGGTCAGTCCGTACGCGGTTCAGACGGTGACATCACGCTCTTTGAGTCACACGGAATCGGGTTGTGGGATGTTGCGCTGGCGACGCATGTGTACCGGGCCGCGGTGGAACAAGGCAGGGGGAACGAGGTAGATATCTAGGATTGCCTTTTTGAATACACTGGATACGTACGAAGCGCTACCCCAAGCCAACGAGGAGAAGAGAAGTGACGCAAACCGAAGCGGAAATCCTGATGTACGCAACGACGTGGTGCCCGGACTGCGCGCGCTCCAAGCGCCTGCTGGACAAGCACGATATCAAGTACACCTGGATCAACATTGAGGAAGTGCCTGAGGCGGCGGACACCGTGCGGCACCTGAACAACGGGATGCAGGTTGTCCCGACCATCGTCCTGCCCGGGGGACGTGTTCTTGCTGAGCCATCCGACAAAGAACTCAAGACCGCCCTGGGTCTGAGCTAATCCTTCGGCGGGCGCTGTCGCCTCAGGGGCAGCGGGCAGGCGCTATTCGTACCAACCGGACGCGAAGATGTAGCCGTCGTGAAGCACGGCCCACATGTGCTTGCGCGCCTCTTGTCCGATAGCCGGGTTGCGGACTACTATCTCGAACCAATGACCCTCCTCAGTCGCGCTTAGAAAGTCATCTCCGAAGAAATATCCCGTCGAATCGACGCGTTGGGCATGTTCAATGTTGAGCCGATCAGGGTCGAAGTGGGCGAGTGTCCGTCTCGTCTCAGGATCCATAATGCCGACGTACCATGGGCCGTCCACGTTGATTGGATCGTTGTAGTACTCGAGAGCCACCTCGAGGCCGGAGGAGTCGTACAGGTTAAGCGCCTGCTGCACAAGCGCTTGCGTGTACGCCGGCTGCTCCGATTTGCGAGGGCCGTCCTCATACCAGCCGGAGCCGAAGATCAGGCCGTCATGGGCAACCACCCACGAGTGTTTGATTCGAGAGCGACCGGTGGCCGGATCGTAGAAGATGTAGTCAGACCACTCGCCGTCTTCATCCGCGTCATCGGCAATGATCCGACCTGATGGGTAGCCGTTCGCACCGACGACATCGACGAGCGGGACGCCAACAAGATCCTGGTTCGCGCCATGCGCGATGAGGAGTCCACTCTCATCCGCAATGAACATGTACCACTGGCCATCAACGCTAACGGGGTCGTTATAGTAATCGACAAGTGCGTCACGGCCGGATGCCTCGTAGAGATTGATGGCGAGCCGGACGTATTCCTGCGTAAATGCCGGCTGGTCAGATCTGCGCGGGGGAGCTTCGTACCAGCCTGATGCGAATTTCAATCCGTCATGTACGACTGTCCAGGTGTGCTTCAGTTCGAGGCCTCCAACCGGATTCTCGAGCATGTAGTCGGTCCAAGCTCCATCCTCGGAGGCGGTGTCGGCAATCATGCGTCCGAAGGGATAGCCGTTCTCTCCCACCCCTTCGGGACTGTAGTTTCCGATATTCTCAGGCGTGATGGGGTGCGTGAGAAGATAGCCCTCACGGTCAATGATGACTACGTACCATTGCCCGGTGATGCTCTCCATCGAGTTGTAGTATTCGACGGTTTCATCAAGTCCGTTGGCCTCGTAGTAATCGATGGCAGCCTGTACGTATGCCTGCGTGTACGTGGCGGGCTGACTCCTCGGCGCATCGATAGCCGCCACACCATCTGCTTCCTGCTGAGCGCAGCCGAAAGACAGTGCCAACATTGCCGACGTGAGGAAAAGAAGCATTGGCAGCGCAGCCCGGGCTGTGAGCCTGGAGATGGAGTAACGAGTAAAGACTGTATTGGTCATGGAGGTGTCCTTCCTCAAGAAGTTGGGGGTCACATTACCTGTGGGGATAGCCTAGCAACTACGGGTTTTCGTACCAGCCGGACGAAAAGATGTAGCCGTCGTGTAGGACGGCCCACGAGTGCTTACGCTGCTCTTGCCCGGTAGCCGGGTTGTGGAATATTAACTCTAACCAATGACCCTCCTCCGTTGCGCTCAGCAGGTCATCTCCGTAAAAATACCCTGTCGAATCGACCCGTAGGGCGGGGTCGCGGTCGAGCACATCGGGGTTGAAGTGGGCGATTGTCCGCCCCGTCTCAGAATCGATGATGCCGACGTACCATGGGCCGTCCACGCTGACGGGATCGCTATAGTACTCAATCGCCACGTCCAGGCCGGAAGAGTCGTACAGATTCATTGCCTGTTGAACAAGCATCTTCGTATACGCAGGTTGCTCCGACTTGCGTGGGCCGTCCTCGTACCAGCCGGATCCGAAGATCAGACCATCGTGCTTTACGAGCCAAGAGTGCTTGATTTGAGAGCGGCCCGTAGCGGAATTGAAGAAGGTGTACACGGACCATTCGCCATCTTCATCCGCATCATCGGCAACGATTCGCCCTGATGGATAGCCGTTCGCCCCGATGACATCAACAAGGGGCACGCCAACAAGGTCCTGGTTCGCGCCGTGCGCGATGAGGCGTCCGTTCTCATCGGCGACGAATACGTACCACTGACCGTCGACGCTGACGGGATTGTTGTAGTAGTCGACAAGCACATCTCGGCCTGAGGCCTCATAAAGATTTATTGCCTGTTGAACGAAGAACTGTGTGTAGGCAGGTTGATCCGATCTGCGCGGAGCAGCTTCATACCAGCCCGACCCGAATCTCAATCCGTCATGTACGACCGTCCACGTGTGCTTCAATCCGAGGCCTCCGGCCGGATGCTGTTGTATGTAGTCAACCCAGCCCCCGTCCTCGAATGCGGTATCGGTGATCATCTGTCCATACGGATATTCGTGCTCCCCGACAGCCTCAGGGCTGTAGGCTCCAATCCGGTCTGGAAGGATAGGGTGAGTCAGAAGATAGCCCTCACGGTCGACTATAACGAGATACCATTGCCCAATCGTGCTTTCTACTGAGTTGTAGAATTCAACGGCTTCTTCAAGCCCATTGGCCTCGTAGTAATCAATGGCAGCCTGCACGTATGCCTGTGTGTAGGCGGCTGGTTGACTCCGTGGCGCATCGAGAGTCGCCGCATCGTCTGCGCGCTGCTCAGTGCAGCCAACCGCCAACGCCAGCATTCCCAGTGCCAGAAACAGAAGCACGGGCAGCCCTGCCCTGGCTGTGAGCCTGAAAATGGGGTAGCGGATACAGACTGAATTGGTCATCGACGAGGTCCTTACTAAACTGGAGGTGGTATTTGCGGTACGAATAGTCTAGCAACTACTGTTCTTCGTACCAGCCGGAGACGAAGATATAGCCGTCGTGGAGTACGGTCCACGCGTGCTTCAGGGTCTCCTCGCTGGTTTCCGGGTTGCTGGTCATGTATTCGATCCAGCGACCCTCTTCTGTTGCCGCAAGCAGGTCATCCCCGAAGAAGTAGCCGGTTGGATCAATCCGTAGGGCAGGGTCACCCCTGATGCGATCCGGCCTGTAGTGCCCCACAGTGAACCCCGTCTCCGCCTCCACGATGAACACGTACCACGGGCCGTCCACATTCACCGGGTCGCTGTAGTAGTCGAGAGTCACGTCAAGCCCGGATGAGTCATAGAGGTTCAGCGCCTGTTGAACGAGCGTCTGCGTGTACGCCGATTGTTCCGACTTGCGCGGGCCGTCCTCATACCAGCCGGAGCCGAAGATTAGGCCATCATGCTTCACGAGCCATGAGTGTTTTGTCTGAGAGCGGCCGGAGGTGGGATTGAAATACACGTACTGCGACCACTCGCCATCCTCATCCGCGTCATCGGCGACAATCCTCCCCGACGGGTAGCCGTTCGCGCCGACGACATCGACGAGCGGCACGCCAACAAGGTTCTGGTTCGTGCCATGCGCGATAAGTCGTCCGCTCTCATCTGCGACAAACATGTACCACTGGCCGTCAACGCTGACGGGGTCGTTGTAATAGTCAACAAGCGCATCGCGGCCAGAGGCCTCGTAGAGGTTTATTGCCAGCCGGACGTATTCCTGCGTATAGGCAGGTTGATCTGACCTGCGCGGGGCAGCTTCGTACCAGCCTGACGAGAAATACAATTCGTCATGCAGCACAGTCCACGTGTGCTTTATTTCAAGGCGACCGGCCGGATTACTGTGCACGTACTCGACCCAAGCTCCGTCCTCGGATGCAGTAGTGACAATCATGGGTCCGAAGGGGTAGCCGTTCTGCCCAAGACCTCCACCCTCGTTGTCTCCGATAAACTCCGGATTAATGGGATGCGTTAGAAGGTATCCGTCAGTACGAGTGATGACGAGATACCACTGCCCCATAGTGCTTTCCATCGAGTTGTAGTATTCAACGGCTTCTTCAAGCCCATTGGCCTCGTAGTAATCGATGCCAGCCTGCACGTATGACTGTGTGTATGCGGCAGGCTGGCTCCGCGGCGCATCGAGAGTCGCCACATCGTCTGCTTGCTGCTGAGCGCAGCCAACCGCCAACGCCAGCATTCCCAGCGCCAGAAACAGAAGCACGGGCAGCCCTGCCCGTGCCGTTTGCTTAAGGATGATGTTGCGGGCAGAGACTGAATCGGTCATCGACAACGTCCTTTCCTAAGTAGGAGGTCAGATTTACCGGTACGAATAGTCTAGCGGCTACGGCTATTCGTACCAGCCGGAGGCGAAGATGTAGCCATCGTGCAGGACGGCCCACGTGTGCTTGAGCTGTTCCTCGCCGGAATCAGGGTTCGTGATAACGTACTGGATCCAGTCGCCTGACTCTGTTGCCCCAAGCAGGTCATCTCCGTAGAAGTAGCCTGTTGAATCGACCCGTAGGGTGGGGTCGCGATCCCGGAGATCAGGATTGAAGTGTCCGATTGTGCGGCCTGTCGCTGTGTCTACGATGAACGCGTACCATTGCTCGTCAACGCTGTCCGGGCTGTTGTAGTAGACGAGAGCTGCGTCAAGGCCGGACGCGTCGTAGAGGCCTATTGCCAGCCGGACAAATTCCTGCGTGTATTCGGGCTGATCCGACTTGGACACTGCTTCCCCGGACCATGACGATGAACCGAATACCAGGCCATCGTGTTTGACGACCCACAGGTGTTTGAGTTCGACGCCCCCAAATAGACCACTGCTGAGGTAATCGATCCGGATACCCTGCTCGCTGGCGCCGTCAATCACCATTTGGCCGGCAGGGTAGTGGTTGTGGCCTGTGAACTCGGAATCATGGACCCCAACCCAATTGGGGAATGCCGCCATGGAAACGATGTATCCCTCTTCATCAAGGATGAACACGTGCCAATCACCATCAAGGCTTTCATCAGAGTTGTGGAAATCGATGGTGGCCTGGCGTCCATCCCTTCCGTACCGATCGATCGCTTGCTGAACCAATGCCTGCGCATATGCCAGGGGTCCGTCCTTTGAGACTGTGATGCCGGCATCGTCGGGTTCGGCAGCCATGGTGGCGACCGTGTCGTCAGGTTCGGTCTCAGTTGTTGGCTCCGCCGACCCGTTGGAGCAGGCCGCGAGAAGAGTAGCGACCGTGGCCAGCGCAATGAGCAAAGCGGGGAGGGGAATTCGTTGAACGAACCGCTTCGAGGGAGTGTCGGGAACAACAGATGTCATTTTCACTAATGGTCTCCGCCAGGTCTTGGGACGGCTGAACAAGCGCCTGAGGCACGGTCAGACCATTGTACGATGTTGACTCTTTTTGAGACTGCGCGACCTTGCCAATCTCAATAATGTTGACACCCCCTTCGCGGTTTGGTTACGGTGATGCGTTCCGCTTCCGAGAGTACGCGAGTGCTTGGACAAATATGATACAACGTATCATGGGAAAACGCTTGCGAGGGCGACTGATTTCTCGCAAGCGCAATAGGAAACGGAATGGGTACTGTCGAAAATCTACGGAATGGATGGAGAAGAAGACTGAGATGACATCTCAGAAAAGAGTACAGAAATGGGCGGCTAGTCGAAGCCGTCGAGCATCAACCCACAGAGGGTAGGGAGACAGAATGAAGGCACTTTCAGTACAGAGGCTGATTCCGGCAAGGGCATTTGGCCTCTTGTTACTAGCACTCGCACTCGCGATGGTCCTGGCCGTTGCGGCGTGCGAAAGCGAGGACGATCCTACAGCGACACCTGAATCCGCTGATACATCGTCCACCACGGAACAGACGGATACCGGGTCATCCGGGGATACCCAGATGGATCACGAACCGCTGCAGGTAATCGCGACGAGCAACATCGTCGGCGACTGGGTCAAGAATATCGGCGGGGATCGTGTAGAGGTGACGAGCCTCATCCCGCCAGGCGGCGACCCGCATTCGTACCAGCCCGGCGCGCGAGACGTTGCGAACATTGTAGATGCTGACCTGGTCTTCACTGTTGGTCTTCAGCTTGAGGGCGCGTGGCTTGAGGAGCTCATCCATAACGCAAGCACGGACGAGTCAAAGATCATTGCTCTCGCTGAAGCTGTGAATCCGATTGAATTCGCGGAAACCGGCGCACATCACGACGAGCACGACGATCATATGGATGAGATGGGCCATGGGGACCTAACGGGCCGACTTCTGGTTGCGGACGGAGACTCCGCCACAGTGTCTGTCCTGGACCTCACCACGGAGCAGCTGGATGAGGGGAGTCTGCAGGTGGCGGCGCCCGCGGCGACGCTCTACACGAGCCCAAGCGGACGCTTTGCCTTTGCTCTCGCCCGTGGCCCCGGAGATGATGCCGCCAATGACGACCGCGTCCACATTTTCGATGGTGGCATCTACCTTGAGGAACACGGCGATCACTTCGACCTGGTCACAGACCCTGTTTCCCGGCTGACCGTGGGAACGACCGACCAGAGACCAACCCACCTTGACCCTTACAGTGGTTGGACCGCGATCTTCCACGATGCGACCGGCCGCATAGCCCTGTTTGAAGAGCATGAACTTACGGAAGAGCTCAATGACTATGAGCCGATCTGGCTGGAGGCAGGATTGCAGCACGGCGCGGGCATTGTGATGGCGGACGGCAACATCCTGGTGACGTCCAACAACCCGGACTACCCGACTGTCTCCGGCACCAGCAGCCGGCCGCTCGGCGTCGAGGTCTGGACACTCGATGGCGAAGTCGTCTCTGACGAGGCTTCCCGCGCGTGCCCGGCCCAGCATGGGGACGCAAGCAATTCCCACGGCACGGCATTCGGCTGCGCCGGCGGCGTGCTCTTCATTCATGCCCATTTCGGCGAGTACGAGCATTCGTTCATTGAGAACCCGTCCGATATGCATCCGGCGGCCCAGGTCGTAACGCTATGGGGCCACCATGATTCCGAGTTCTTCTTCGGCTCGGCCTCGTACAGGGATGAGGGAGGTACTCGCCTTAACGGCGGGCTCTGGATGATTGACGCAGAAGGCGGGGAGATGACGCTCGTCATGCCGCCGACTGAGGAGAAGCGTGTGCGAAGCGCCTCGTTTGACGCCCACGGTGAGCATCTGTATGTACTGACATACGATGGGCTCTTGAGTGTCATCCACGTGGAGCACGGCGAAATAGAGGAAACCTACGAGCTTGTAGAAGCGTTTGACGGCGACACCTCCCCTTCGTTCATCGTCGTTGGCGAGTTTCTCTACCTTTCCGACAGGGTTGGGAATCAGATCATTGAGTTCCATCTTCCACATGGCGAGATTGAGCGCACGTGGCCCATCGGCGGCGAACCTCGCGGCCTCGTCTTCGTTGGACTGGGCGTTGATGATCATCATGAGGACGAGCACGCCCATGAGGATGAGCATGACCACGACGAGGATGATGACCACGAAGACGAGGACGATCACGACGACCATGATCACCATGACCACGGTACGCACGATCCTCACTTCTGGTTTGACCCGCAGCGGGTGCAAACCGCCGTCATCGACATCGCCACCCGCCTGGCGACGATGGATCCGGCCGGCGCGGAGACCTACACTGCCAATGCCACCGCCTACGTGGCCCAGTTGCAGGAGCTTCATGCGTGGAGCGAGCAGCAGCTTGACACAATCCCCGCCGACCACCGCATCCTGGTAACCTCGCACGATACCCACAGCTACTTTGCTTTGCTCTACGGCTTTGAAGTGGTGGGGACGGTGATTCCCAGCGGAACAACGGAGACTGAGTCATCCGCAGAACAGCTTGCCCATCTCGTTGAGATTATCGAGCACGAGGGGGTACCGGCCGTCTTCGGAGAAAACACCGTTCCCGAACGGATTGCGCGATCGATTGCTGACGAAACAGGGGCGGGCTTCTACACCCTCTTCACCGGCTCCCTAGGACCGGCGGGCAGCGGCGCGGACACGTACCTCACCATGTTCCGCAAGAACATTGAGATCATTGTGGAGGCGCTTAGCTAACGCAATTCACCCCAACTGCCTCCTCTCTGGCGAGGGGTCGGCGCCCCGCCCCGGGCGCCGACCCCTCGCCATCGTTAAATTGACACCCCATTCAGGCTTTGGTTATGGTTACTTTTTCCGCTTCCGGAAGGACGCACATTGTTGGGAAGCATGATACTCAGTATCATATAAGGTTGCTTACCTGAGCAGCTGACCTCCTGCAAACGCCCGGGGAGCGGGATGCGAATTATTGAGGTTCTCGCGCAGTAGACCGATACGGGTTAACTGACACTGAATCTCAAAACAAACTACAAACAGATACGGCTAGTCGAGGCCGTCGAGCATCAGCCCACGGTGGGTTTGGAGAGAGAATGAGAGCACTTTCACTACAGAGGCCGGTTCAGGCGGGAGCATTCGGCCTGTTGTTGTTAGCCTTCACACTTGTGATGGTTCTTGCTGTTGCAGCGTGCGAAAGCGACGAGGATCCGACGGCCACCGCAACATCCAGCGATGCCCAGACGCAAAACACGCCAACAAGCCAGACACAACCTGAAAACACCCCTGCAGGGCAAGACCAGGGCAGCACCTCCCAGACGGGTTCCTCTACAGATACCGAGATGGACCATGAACCGCTGCAGATCGTCGCGACGAGCAACATCGTTGCCGATTGGGTCCGGAATATTGGTGGAGATCGTGTAGAGGTGATAAGCCTGCTGCCCATCGGCGGTGACCCGCACACGTTCCAGCCCGGCGCGCGCGACGTTGCGCAGATCGTGGATGCTGACCTCGTATTGACCGTTGGCCTTCAGCTAGAAGGCGGCTGGCTTGAGGAACTTATCCACAACGCCAGCGCGGACGAGTCGCGCATCGTCGCCCTTGGTGAACTAATCGATCCCATTCCGTTCGCGGAAACCGGCGGTCACCACGCAAGTGACCCGGACCATGAGGACGAGGACGAAGATCACGACGAGGACATGGACGAAGACGAGGAACACCACGACGAAGACGACGAAGACATGGACGAAGACGAAGACCACCGCGACGACGAAGATACGGACGAAGACGAAGACCACCACGACGACGAGGACATGGACGAAGACGAAGATCACGAAGAAGATGAGGACCACGACGAAGACGAAGATCACGAAGAAGATGAGGACCACGACGAGGATGAGGACCATGAGGACGACCATGGCCATGGCGCCCTGGATCCGCACTTCTGGTTTGACCCGGGCCGCGTGAGAGTTGCGGTCATTAACATCGCCACTCAGCTTGCTACGATGGATCCGGCCGGAGTTGAGACCTACACTGCCAACGCCACGGCCTACGTGGCCCAGTTGGAAGAGCTTCACGCGTGGACAGAGCAGCAGCTGAGCGGGCTTCCCAACGAGCGTCGAATCCTTGTCACGTCACATGACAGCCTGAGCTACTTTGCGGTCGTCTACGGGTTCGAGGTGGTTGGCACCGTGATTCCCAGCGGGACAACCGAGACGGAATCGTCCGCAGAGCAGCTTGCCGAGTTGATTGAGATCATCGAGCATGAGAGCGTTCCGGCGGTCTTCGGAGAGACCACTGTTTCTGAACGCATCGCCCGCGCGGTTGCCGAGGAAACAGGGGCAGGCTTCTACAGCCTCTACTCCGGCTCCCTCGGCGCGGCGGGCAGCGGCGCGGACACGTACCTCGGCATGTTCCGCAGCAACGTGGAAATCATTGTGGAGGCGCTTAGCTAACGCAATTCACGTAACTGCCTCATTTCTAGCGAGGGGTCGACAGGCCCGCCCCGGTCTCGTCGACCCCTCGCCATCCTTTTACGGCGGTTCTGGACAGCAGGAACAGGTTCGTGCCGTCCGTTTTCTACCCGTTCTGCTATACTCGAATAGAAATAGGGAAGAAAAAGAACAGAGGAACGGCGATAGCCCGCGGCGGAGGCAGTTTGGATCGGCAGACCAAGTCCCAAATCATTGAAGAATATAGGGGACATCCGACTGATACCGGTTCGACAGAGGTTCAGGTCGCAGTCCTGAGTAGACGAATTAGCGATCTGACCGGACATCTACAACTCCACCGCCACGACCATGCGACAAGGAGAGGCCTGCTGATGCTCGTTGGCCAGCGGCGCAGGTTGCTCCGATACCTCCGCCGAAAAGACGTAGGACGATACCAGTCCCTCATCGCGTCACTCGGCCTGCGTAGATAAGTCGATACGGCTCCGTCTTCCTCCGGCGCGTGAGCGCAGGAGAGTAGAACGGCATGATTCACAAAGTCGAGCGTGAGCTCGCAGGACGCACACTTACCATCGAGACGGGCGAACTCGCCCAGCAGGCTAGCGGAGCAGTTACCGTCCGCTACGGCGACAATATCATCCTTGCCACCGCTGTCATGGCCGCCAGCGCGCGGGAGGGAATTGATTTCCTCCCCCTCACCGTGGACATGGAGGAGCGCCATTACGCCATCGGCAAGATTCCTGGCAGCTTTTTCAGGCGAGAGGGCAGGCCGGGGTCGGAGGCCATCCTGGCCGGCCGTATCACGGATCGCACCATCCGCCCGCTCTTTCCCAAGGGATTGCGGAATGAGGTGCAGATTATCCTCACCGTGCTCTCATCGGATCGCGACTATCCGCTCGATACACTCGGCGTGATCGGCGCATCCGCTGCGCTGACCATTTCACACGCGCCATTCGAGGGGCCCGTCAGCGGCTGCCACGTTGGCTATATCGATGGCGAGATCGTCATCAATCCAACGTATGCGGATGGCGATACCAGTGATCTTGATCTGGTCGTTGCCGGTTCGCAGAACGCTATTGTCATGGTTGAGGCGGGCGCAAATGAGGTTGATGAGTCCGTGCTGCGGCAGGCTTTGCAGGCCGGGCAGGATGCCAACCGCATCGTCATCGAGATGCAGGAAGAGTTGCAGGCCCTGTGTGGCAAGCCCAAGGCCGTGCTGGACGAGCCCGACGACAATAGCGCCGTCCGGGAGGCCATTGAGTCACTCGTTGGCGAACGCCTGCTAGAGGCGGCATCCGGCCTGGGCAGGCATGAGCGGAATGAGACGACGCAAGCGCTCCTGGATGAGACGCTTGAGCAGCTCTCCGGGCAACACGACTCAGCCCTGATCAACCATGTCTTTGAAGAAGTTTTCACGGACGCCGTTCGCTCCAGCATTTTGAACGGCAAGCGGCCGGACGGCCGCACGCACACGGATATTCGACCGTTGACCAGCAGGGTAGGCGTGCTGCCGCGCGCGCACGGTTCCGCGCTGTTCCAGCGGGGCGAGACGCAGGTGCTCAACGTCACCACGCTCGGCCCGCTCGCGGACGCGCAGAAAATCGATTCGCTCACACCTGTTGATACCAAGCGGTATCTGCATCACTACAATTTCCCGCCATATTCGGTGGGTGAGGCGCGTCGCGTGGGTACGCCCGGCCGTCGTGAGATCGGCCACGGCGCGCTGGCAGAGCGAGCGCTGCTGCCCGTCATCCCCGGCGAGATGGAGTTTCCGTACACGCTGCGGCTGGTTTCCGATGTTCTCGGCTCCAACGGCAGCACCTCAATGGCGAGTGTCTGCTCGAGCACCCTCTCGCTGATGGACGCCGGTGTGCCGATCAAGGCGCCGGTGGCGGGCATCGCGATGGGACTTGTAACGGACAAGACCGGCGCGTACGCAGTCCTGACCGATATCCAGGGCCTTGAAGATCACCTTGGCGACATGGATTTCAAGGTGGCGGGCACTGAGGATGGCGTTACAGCCCTGCAGATGGACATCAAGCTCACCGGAATAACGGATGAAATCCTGGAAAAGGCGCTGGATCAAGCGAAGGTCGCGCGGCTTGAGCTGCTTGCCCACATGAGTGAGACAATCGCCGAAACGCGACAGGAGATGAGCCCATTTGCCCCGCGCATGACACGCATCCAGATCAACCCTGAGCGCATCGGCCAGCTTATTGGCCCGGGTGGAAAGACCATCCGCAGCATCGTTGAAGAGACGGGAGCGACCGTGGACGTGGAGAACGACGGCACGGTGTTCGTCGGCGCGTCGGACGGTGAGATAGCAGATCGCGCCATCGGCATGATTGAACGGCTGACCAAGGACATCGAGGTCGGCGAACAATTCAAGGGCAAGGTTGTCCGCACGACGGATTTTGGCGCATTTGTCGAGCTTGCTCCAGGCCGCGACGGCATGGTGCATATCTCTGAGTTGGCGCACTACCGTGTAGGTAGCGTCGAGGACGTTATCAAGGTTGGCGATGAGGTTGAGGTTCTTGTGACGGACATCGACCCGACCGGCCGCATCCGCCTCTCTCGCCGCGCGCTGATTGAGCCGGACGCTGAGACGCCGCCTGAAGGCGCGGAAGTGAACGCGAGTCGTCCTTTTGACCAGCGAGACAGCAGGGACGACGGAGGCGGTCGCAGGTTTGGTGATCGTGACCGCGGCCCGCGGCCAGGTGGCAATGGCCGTCCGCCGCGACGCCGACCTGACGGCGACCGGGACCGCCCGCGTCGTCCTGAGGGCGATCGACCTTCTCGCCGCCGCATGTAGGCAACCATGGCAGCGCGACCCAGCACCAGCGTCGCCGTTCACGGCGCAACCGGCCGAATGGGGCGCGTTCTGCTGAACGCTATCGAGCAAGCTCATGACTTGCGGCTCGTCGGGACGGCCAGTCGTTCCACTGCGATCGCATTAACCGAAGCGGGTGAGGACGCCCGGTTGCATGACACCGTTGAGTCCATGCTTGCGGCTGAGCGCCCGGATGTCGTGGTGGACTTTTCGGCACGCGACGCGGTGCTGTCGCTCGCGAGGGCTGCAGCTCAGAGCGGGGTTGACTTTGTCACCGGCACAAGCGGCTTGACGCCCGAAGCACTCCATGAGCTCCGTGACATTGCCGCCGATCACGACATCGGCGTGATGGTGGGCCCCAACTTCAGTCTCGGCGCGGTGGTGTTGGAGCGCGTGGCTCGCGAGGCAGGTCGCCATTTTGACCACGCAGAAATTATCGAGATGCACCATGCGGGCAAGGCGGACGCGCCATCCGGCTCAGCAATGGCAACTGCGCGTACGATGGTAGAGGCACGAGACGGCCAAACATTCACGAATGTGGAGCCGAAGCTGACTAACGTGGATGATGTCCGTGGCGGAGATATTGGCGGCGTCGCCATTCACTCCGTGCGAATGCCGGGGCTGATGGCGCATCAGCAGGTGCTTCTTGGCGGGCCGGGCGAAACGCTGACGCTCCGCCATGATGTAATTGATAGGGAAAGCTATATGCCGGGCGTCCTGCTCGCGATCCGCGAGGTGGGAAACCGGCGTGGACAACTGACGTATGGCCTCGGCTCGCTGCTGTGGCCGGAGCAGGAAGGGGAATGATGGCCAACAGTGATCGACCCCGCGTCGCGATTGTCGGCGCAACCGGGCTTGTGGGTGAGACGTTCATCAACGTGCTGGAGGAGCGCGACTTTCCCATGTCGTCCCTGACGCTTATGGCGTCCGCGCGTTCCGCGGGCAAACGACTTGCGGCCATGGGGGACGAGCACGAGGTCATCGAAGCGACACCGGATTCTTTTGCGGATATTGATATCGCGCTGTTCTCGGCGGGCGGCGGCACGAGTAGGCAGCTCGCGCCGGAGGCGGCGAAGCGGGGTGCCGTAGTTGTGGACAATTCGTCCGCGTGGCGCATGGAGCCGGACGTGCCGCTTGTTGTGCCGGAGGTCAATCCTGACGATGCCCTGAATCACAACGGCATCATCGCCAACCCCAACTGCTCGACCATCCAATTGGTCGTTGCGCTGTGGCCGCTGCATCGTGAAAACCCCATTAAGAAGATCATTGTCGACACGTATCAGTCCGCGTCCGGCGCGGGACGGCTGGCGCTCGAGGAAATGCTTGATCAGTCGCGTGGCGTGCTGAACGGTGAAGAGTCGCAACCGAGCGTCTTTCCGCACCGCATCGCATTCAACGCCATTCCGCAGATTGATGTCTTTGAGGAAGACGACTACACCAAGGAAGAGATCAAGATGGTGCGGGAGACGCAGAAGATCATGCACGCGCCGGAGATTGCCGTCTCCGCCACCTGCGTGCGGATCCCTGCCGCGTTCGCCCACTCAGAGGCCGTCCACGTGGAGTTCACCAATCCCATCACCCGGGATGACGCGCGGGATATTCTTTCAGCTGCGCCAGGCGTCGTCGTGACCGACGACCCCGCAAGCAGCGCCTACCCGATGGCCATCGATGCCCAGGGCAGGGACGAGGTGTTCGTAGGGCGCATCCGCCGTGACACCGCGCTCGACAATGGCATCTCCATGTGGGTGGTTTCCGACAACATCCGCAAGGGGGCGGCCACAAACACCATCCAGATCGCTGAACTCCTGGCCAAAGGCGCTCCTGCCGCTGTAACAAACTGACGCGATGCAGACACACGAGGCTCCGTCTATCGAGGAGCGAGCCGCTGTCATCGGCGACAACATAGCGCGGCTGCAAAATCGTATGGCCGAGATTGCGGTTGAGGCCGGACGCGACCCGCAGACCGTCAAGCTGTACGGCGCGACAAAGGGAGTTGAGCCGGAGCGCGTGATCGCTGCGATTCGGCACGGCCTGACGCATTTCGGCGAGAACTGGGTGCAGGAGGCCGCTCCCAAGATTGAAGCGGCCAACGCGTTGGCTGCAGAACAGGGCATCGCCGCGCCGACGTGGCATATGATCGGCCACCTCCAACGCAACAAGACTCGGCAAGCGCTGCAAGTGTTCCAGGCCATCGACACCGTTGACTCGCTGCGCCTCGCCGAGACCATCAGCCAGCGAGCAGGGCAGATGGACGTTGGCATTGTCGATGTGCTTATTGAGATCGACTTCACCAACAACCCGGACCGTGGCGGGTTCAAGCTGGGACTCGCGGCGGATGATCAGGCGTTGGCCGGTTTCATGGAGGACGCGCGGCGAATAATCGAATTGCCGAACCTGAATGTGATTGGCCTGATGACGGTGGGACCGATGTCGGAGGATGCAGAGGCGTCCCGCCCGGGTTTCCGCCGCCTGCGCGAACTCCGTGACGCTCTCAATGATTCAGTTGCGTCCGCGTCATTGACGGAACTCTCTATGGGCATGACCAACGATTTCCACGTGGCCATCCAGGAGGGCGCGACGGTCGTGCGGCTCGGAACAGCCATCTTTGGCCCGCGTCCGACCGGCCGCACTTACTAACTCGAAACGTACTACAATCCGTACATCGACCCGGGATAGGGAAGAACGACGTGCAGGGGAGTGGACGATGAGAGACCGCAATGGCGCGCCCTTTGGACGGGTGCTGACGGCAATGGTGACGCCGTTCGATAGCGACGGCAACGTCAACTACGAACAGGCGGCTAAGCTTGCGCAGGCTCTCATTGACTCCGGCACGGAGGGCCTTGTTGTCACGGGCACGACGGGCGAGGGGCCGACGCTGACTTCCGAAGAGAAGCTGCGGATGTACGAGACCACGCTTGAGGTGGCCAACCGAAACGGCGCTCATGTCATCGCAGGCACGACAACGTACAACACCGCCGAGAGCATCGAGCTTTCGCAGGAGGCTGAGAAGCTTGGGGCGCACGGCATCCTGATGACCGTCCCGTACTACAACAAGCCTCCGCAGGACTCCCTGTATCGCCATTTCGTCGCCATCGCGGAGTCCGTCAGTATTCCCGGCATTCTATACAACGTGCCAAGCCGCACGTCACTCAACATGACCGCCGCCACAACGGCCAGACTCAGCCACGTGGACAACATCGCCGGCGTCAAGGAGGCAAGTGCTGACATCGGGCAGATTGCCCGGATTATCGAGACGGCCGACGACGGATTCATCGTCTGGTCAGGGAATGACGCGGACACCTTGCCGGTGCTGGCAGTTGGCGGATATGGCGTCGTCAGCGTGGCGGCGCATGTGGTGGGCAAGCAGATCGCCAGGAAGGTCTACGCGTTCCTTGACGGCGCACGCGAGGAATCTGCGACCATCCATCGAGGTCTATTGCCGCTCATTGATGCGCTTTTTGTGGTGGCAAACCCCATACCAGTCAAGCATATGCTCAACACTATCGGGATGGACGTTGGCGCGCCGCGCCTGCCCCTTACTGAGGCGGATGACGCCACCCGCGCCTACATCCAGGACACTCTTTCGCAGTACGAGGTGGATTTGCCGGTTTAGGTTCCAGGCTCAGCAGTTGATAGGTCGAAGAAAACGGGCAGGGGGCAGTGAGCTATACTGGCACCGGTAGGGTGAGAGCGTGAGCGCAGAACTAATTGGAATAATTTCCTTGGGCGTTGGATTTTCCGCGCTTATCGTCGGTTTGTTCGCTTGGCTTCGGGCAGATATTGCCGCAGTTCGGACTGAGATGCGCGAAGAGATTGCCGGGGCCCGTGGTGAGATCGGCGAAGTTCGAACTGAAATCACGGAGTTGAGGGGTGAAGTGACTCAGCTCCGTGAGCGCATGGCTCACCTTGAAGGCCTGCTTGACGGCCTCCGGGAGGCTATAGCAGTTAGGGTGGCTAGTTAAGCTCTAAGAACTAGAGCGCCGGGCGGACGATGATGTTCTCGTCGCGGCGCGGGCCGATGGACAACATGCTCACCTGCGCCTGGATGTGCTCTTCCAACCGATCAATGTAGGCGCGGGCGTTCTTTGGCAAGTCCTGGACGTGACGAAAGTCGCTTGTTGGCTCAAGCCACCCGGGCAGTTCCTCATAGATCGGCACGCATTCGGCCAGGTCTGCTGAGGAGCTTGGCGGAAAATCGAGCGTCTGTCCGCCAAGTCGGTAGCCGGTGCAGATCCTGATCGTTTCCAGCTGATCCAGTACATCGAGACGGGTCAGGATGACCGATGAATAACCGTTGACCAAGTTGGACAGGCGGGCCATTGGCGCGTCAAACCAGCCGATACGCCGCGGGCGTCCCGTCGTGACGCCGTATTCGTGCGCGACCTCCCGAATGTGTTCGCCGTGCTCATCGTTGAGTTCAGTGGGGAAGGGCCCGCCGCCCACACGGGTGCAGTACACCTTGAACACCCCGACGATGTGGTCGATGCGGATGGGCCCGATGCCCGCGCCCTGATAGGCGCTGCTCGCTCCCGGATGGGACGACGTGACATACGGGTATGTTCCGAAATCGAGGTCGAGCAGGGTGCCTTGTGCTCCCTCCAGCAACACCTCTTTCTGTTCCAGCAGGGCGCGGTTGATGATTAACTCTGTCTGCTGGATGATGCCGCTCAGCCTCTCCGCCCAGTGGCGGCATTGCTCGTACACGCTCTCAACTGCGATTGCCGGTTGACCGTACACGCCCTGCAAGACCAGGTTCACATATTCCATGGCGATTTCCAGCTTGGCACGCAGTCCCTCGCGGTCGAGGAGGTCACCCATGCGGAGACCGCGTCGGGCCGTCTTATCCGTGAAGGCGGGGCCGATGCCGCGTCGTGTCGTGCCGATAGCGTTTGCGTCCAGGCGTCCTTCTTCCAATTCATCCAGGAGCTTGTGATACGGAAAGACGATGTGGGCACGGTCGCTGATCAACAGGCGCGATGTGTCGATATTGGCCGCTTCAAGCTGGTCCATTTCCCCAAGCAACACTTCCGGGTCGATGGCGACGCCGTTGCCAATGATGCACGTGGTCTGGGAGTTGAAAATACCTGCGGGAACGAGGTGCAGCCGGAACTCTCCCAGGTGGTTAATGACGGTATGGCCCGCGTTGTTGCCGCCGGAGAACCGCACGACGTAGTCGGCTTGCTCCGCGAGCAGGTCGATAACCTTGCCCTTGCCTTCGTCTCCCCATTGCGCGCCAATGACGGCCGTTGCGCCCATTTTTTCTCCATGTGTTGGAACTCTGTGCGACTCATCAAGTATGGCACAGGGCGGTCTTTCCATAAGGCGCGGTCGCTTAGGAAAGCGCGTGCCCACGTGGCGGGCGCACTTAAGTTGGCGGTAAGTCCGATGCTATACTGAGGCGGGGAAGGCGCTGACGGATCGGGGTGTTCAAGGGGGCGGGGTGTACCAGAATTCTGACTTGCGGATCTTTTCAGGTAATGCCCACCAAGCCCTTGCAACTGATGTTTGCCAATACCTCGATATTGAGCCCGGAGCGGTCGAGGTTTTCCAGTTCTCCAACGAGAATATCTTTGTTCGGTTCCAGGAGAACATCCGAGGCCGTGACGTCTTTCTAGTCCAGCCGTTCTCGAGCCCCGTGAACCAAAACATCATGGAGCTCCTGATCATGATCGATGCGGCAAAACGCGCCTCGGCGGGCCGCGTCACGGCCGTGGTTCCGTATTACGCCTATGGCCGCACAGACAAGAAAGACCAGCCGCGCGTTCCTATTACGGGACGCCTAATCGCCGACCTTATCCAGGTGGCAGGAGCGGAGCGTGTCCTCACCATAGATTTGCATGCCGGACAAATACAGGGCTTCTTCAGCGTCCCCGTCGATGAACTGACCGCATTGCCGCTGATCGCAGACTATTTCCTCGATACGGATTCCGCAGGGGTGGTTGTTGCGCCGGACGTGGGCAGCACGAAACGGGCGCGCGACGTGGCGGAACGATGGGGCGAGCCGCTGGCAATCATCGAGAAGCGCCGGCTTGGCAACAGCGATCGCACGGAAAGCGTTTCTGTGATTGGCGATGTGAAAGGCCGCAAGGCAATCATCGTTGATGACGAGGTCAACACGGGCGGCTCACTGGTGGCGGCGGCGGAAACCGTTCTGGAGCATGGCGCGACAAGCGTGTCTGCTGCCGTGACGCACCCTGTCCTGTCCGAGCCAGGCAGCGGGAGCCTGCGGAACAGTGTCATCGATCAACTCGTAGTCTCAGACACGCTGCCCATCGACAACAAGAATACGGACGGCATGAATATCAGGGTGGTTTCCGTCGCGCCGCTCCTGGGCGAGGCCATCAGACGCATCCACTTCAACCGATCAGTCGGAGAGATCTTCCAGCAATAGCAACGGCGTGGCGCGCGCCGCGGCTCTCGTCCCGGCGCATCGCCGCGGCGCAGGGAGGCGGCAGGGGTGTTAGCCGAGGGCAAATCATTCATCACCCTGCAGGGCATGTCTCCTCAGGCCCTGCTGTTGGCCGTCAAGGAACTCGTTGAAAGACCTTTGCCGGACGGTACTGCGCCGCCAATCCGGGACGGCCGCGCCGTCGCGACTGCGTTCTATGAGGCGAGTACGCGCACACGTTTAGGCTTCCAATTCGCCGCCCGCGCGCTGGGGCTAGACGTTATTCCGCTTGATGTCAGCGCAAGCTCGGTCAACAAGGGCGAGAGCCTGACAGACACGATCCGCGTGCTGGCCGACTATGGCATCGCGGCTTTGATTCTTCGCCATCCTGACACGGAGTCCATGACCATCGCGACGGCAGCGAGCGCTTGCCCCGTTATCAATGCCGGCAACGGGGCGGGGGAGCATCCCGTGCAGACGCTCATTGACCTCTCCATGATCTTCCACCAGTTCGGCAGGCTGACCAATCTGAACGTCACGATGACGGGGGACGCGTTGCATGGGCGCACCATTCACAGCCTGATCATGGCCCTTGCGTTGTTTGACAATTACATTACCGTCGTCACGGATCCCGGTCTGCGCCTGTCGTCGGATCTCGCGTCATTGGCGGTGAGGAAGACCGCGCCGAAGCTGAAAGAGACCGATTTCCTGAGTCGCGGTATCCTTAAAGAAACCGACGTTTTGTATATGACGCGGGTACAGGCGGAGCGGGGCTCCGCAAACAGACCAATCATCATGACAGAACAGGCACAACAGGACTTGAATGCAAACGCCATCGTGCTGCACCCGATGCCGCGCACGGTTGAACTGCCGGAGTGGTTTGACGCGGACCCCCGCGCAGCATATCTTCGCCGCAACCGCGTGGGTCTGGGTGTGATGACGTATGTGCTGCAAACGGTGATCGGCGGAGGGCGCAAGGCGTGATCAGTAAACTCCGCAAGATTCTCGGCGACGGCAGCGAGCGCGCCGTTAAGCGCATGCAGCCCGCCGTGGATGAAGTCAACGCGCTTGAAGGCCGCTTTGCTCGTCTCAGTGACGATGAATTGCGAGGCATGACCGACCAATTCCGCGAGCGTCTGGCGGGTAAGGAATCCCTGGACGACCTGCTGCCGGAGGCGTTCGCCGTCGTGCGTGAGGTCTCGAAGCGCGTGCTCGGAATGCGGCACTTTGACGTCCAGATTATCGGCGGCATCACGCTGCACCAGGGACGCATCGCGGAAATGCGGACGGGTGAGGGAAAGACACTTGTCGCCACGCTCCCGGTGTATCTGAATGCGCTGACGGCCAGGGGCGTGCATGTCATTACGGTGAACGACTACCTGGCACGGCGCGACGCCTCATGGATGGGGGCCGTCTACCATGCTCTCGGCATATCGGTCGCCTGCCTGCAGCACGACGAGTCCCTGCTATATGACCCCGACAACGAAGAGTCGGATGAAGGCATGCGCCCCGTTCATCGACGAGAGGCGTATGCCGCAGATATCACATACGGCACGAATTCCGAGTTTGGTTTCGACTATCTGCGGGACAACCTTGCTCTTACCGCGGAGCAGCGCGTACAGCGTGAGCTTGTCTACGCCATCGTTGACGAAGTCGACTACATCCTCATCGATGAGGCGCGGACGCCGCTGATCATCAGTGGTCCGGGGCAGACGCCGACACAGAGCTACGGCCAGTTCGCGCAGTTGGCTCGCCGCCTCACAGACGAGGATGACTTTGCCATCGATCCCAAGACGCGCGCAGTGTCCCTAACAGAGGACGGTATCACCAAGGTTGAACGTTCGCTGAACATCGACAATCTTTATGCGCCGGAGCATTACACTGCGGTGCATTTCCTTGAAAACGCGCTCAAGGCGGAGTTCGTTTACAACCGCGACAAGGAATACGTCGTCAATGGGGAAAATGAGGTCGTCATTGTCGATGAGTTCACTGGTCGCTTGATGCCGGGCAGACGCTATTCCGAAGGGCTCCACCAGGCGATTGAGGCGAAGGAGGGTGTGTCCATCCGGCGTGAATCCATGACGCTCGCCACCATCACGCTCCAGAACTATTTCCGCATGTACGAGCGTCTCGCGGGTATGACCGGAACAGCCTCGACAGAGGCCGAGGAATTCCTCAAGATCTACAGCCTTGATCCGCTGCCAATCCCGACCAACAAGCCCTCTGTCCGGGATGACCAACCGGATCTCATTTATCTGAACGAGGAGGGCAAGTTCACGGCCATCGTCCGCACGCTCAGGGAACTGCACGATGAGGGCAGGCCCGTTCTTGTAGGCACGGCCTCCATCGACACATCGGAACGGCTCAGCGCCCTGCTTCGCCGTGAGGGGCTGGAGCACGAGGTTCTCAACGCCAAGCAGCATGACCGCGAGGCGGAAATCGTCGCGCAAGCCGGACGGCTTGGTGCGATCACCGTGTCCACCAACATGGCCGGTCGTGGCACGGACATCATCCTCGGGGGCAACCCGGAGGGCCGCGACGCGGACGACTGGCAGCGAGAGCATGATGAAGTGCTCAACCTGGGCGGCCTGTTCATTCTTGGCACCGAGCGACACGAGGCGCGGCGCATCGATAACCAGCTCCGTGGACGCGCGGGACGGCAGGGCGACCCCGGCGCGTCGCAATTCTACGTTTCGCTTGAGGACGAGATCATCAAGCGTTTTGGCGGCGACCGGGTCAAGTCGATCATGTCGTGGTCCGGCCTCAAGGATGACGATGCCGTCGAGAACCGCATGGTCTCGCGAGCCTTTGAGAATGCGCAGGTTCGCGTCGAGGGCAATAACTTTGAAGTCCGCAAGCACCTCGTGGAATACGACGACGTCATCAACCGGCAACGCTCCATCGTGTATTCGGAGCGCGCCAAGGTCCTGCAATCAGAGGACTTACGAGAGAACATCCGTCAAATGATTGCGGACGAATGCGCGGCCATCGTTGACGCCCACCTTGGAGACCGCGACCCGGCCAACTGGGACGTTGAGGGATTCGTGGCGGCTGTGCCCAACGCGTTTCCTGCCCCGGACTGGCTGGAAGCCGGGCAGATTCTCGACCTGACGCGAACGGAGATCACGGACGAATTGGTTCAGTACGCGCTGGCCGTCTATGACGAGATCGAAGAAGCGCTTGGCACGGAACGGCTGCGGGAATTAGAAAGCCTGGTCCTTCTCCAGACACTCGACAACCTCTGGGTTCAGCACCTGACCGCCATGGAACAGATGCGGATGAGCGCCGGCCTACAGGCATATGGGCAGCGCAATCCGCTGGTGATGTACCGGCAGGAAAGCCATGGGATGTTCCAGGAGCTGATGGACCGCCTGCGCAACGGCATCGTCCGCACCGTGCTCCATCTCGACGTGTCCGCCCAGCCCACTCGACGCGTCGCGGCAGCAGCCAATGGTGTCGCGCCGAACGGCGCGGTGGCAAGCCGCGGTGAGATGGCCGAAAGCCCTATGGCGTCCCAGCAGCGCGACGCGAGCGGGCAGGCCCCGGATGCCCAGGCGACACGCGGTACTGTTCGCCGCGCGACTGCCAAGATCGGCCGCAACGATCCATGCTTCTGCGGCAGCGGCCTCAAGTACAAGAGATGCCACGGAGCCGGCGCGTGATGCGCCGGTTGACGGCGAGACCGACCATTCGGCCGGCTCAATTGCCATGACTTCGCGGTCGCGACCCTCCGCGCAGACAGTCGTTGAGGTTGAAGCCCCGGACGTCACTGGGGCGCAGGAGCTTCGAACCACGGAGGAGATCATTGAGTCGTTTACCGATTGCGTGCGCAGGGGCGAGAACTGGTTCCTGGCGCTCCTGAACGCGGTTGGAGAGTGGAGCGCGCCAAGCGAGGAGTTGAACGGGCGCGCGTACACCTATGTTATTGCAGGAGAGGCCTTTGACTGGCTGCTGCTCGCGGAGCGGCTGATTGAGGCTGCGGGCGACGTGATACCTGAGCAGGAGGCGGAGCGGCTGCTGTTTGAGGGCAGGGCGCCGGTCCACATCAACGCCGAGCTCTTTCGCCGCAGCATCGGTCACGGCAAGCACGCCGCGCACCTGAACTTCCTGTACGGGGTCGTTGTAGAGGAGGCGTTGCAGCAGGCCAACATCGAGGAGGTCGCGAAGGCGCAGCAGAATCTCGCCGCTCGCGAGAACCTCATCGAAGATGAAGCGATGAACCGCCTCTATGGCGCGCCAAGCGGCGATCTCCGCACGGAGTTCCGCCTCGCGACGGGAAGGAAACGGAAGGCGCCCGTGCGCTCCTCACTGGACGAATACAAGACCTTCACGTACTGGCTGTTCAAGCGCCGCGTCGCAAAGAGCGATCCGGCGCGTCTGGCAAGCGATACGCGCAAGGGCATACTCGCCCTTGAACGCATCAAGCCCGCACTGTGGCAGTGGTCGCAGGGGGAGAACGACTAGACAAGCGCCGCCATCACCGGCGGACATGGGGAAGACGGGCGCTTGGGAGCGCCTGCGGGGAAGACGGGGAGACTCAGCGTGCCGAATCGCCTGATTAACGAGACAAGCCCGTATCTGCAGCAGCACGCGCACAACCCCGTGGACTGGTATCCGTGGGGGCAGGAGGCGCTGGCGGCAGCGCAGGAACGCGACGTGCCCATCTTTCTCAGCATCGGCTACTCGTCCTGCCACTGGTGCCACGTCATGGAGCGGGAGTCGTTCGAGAACCAGGACACGGCCAAACTGCTCAACGAAAATTTCGTGTCGATCAAGGTCGATCGGGAAGAGCGGCCCGACATCGATTCCGTGTACATGGACGCAGTGCAAGCGCTGTCCGGGCATGGCGGCTGGCCGTTGAGCGTTTTTCTGACGCCGGACGGATCGCCATTCTTTGGCGGCACCTACTACCCGCCGGAGGACCGGCCCGGCATGCCCGGTTTCCCTCGCGTGCTGACCACGGTGTTGGATGCATACACGGCGCGCAAGGCGGAGATCAAGCAGGCGGGGCAGAACATCGTCGACCATCTCCGCCGTGCCACCATTGCATCAAGCGGGCAGGACTCGCTGCTGTCAAAGGACCTGTTCACGGAGGCGTTTGCGCGGCTCAGCAGTTCGTTTGACGCGGCGAACGGCGGGTTCATGGCCGCGCCCAAGTTCCCCCAGCCCATGCTGCTTGAGTTCCTGATGCGGTACATCTCCGCCAATGATGACGATTCCAACGCTCACGCCATCCTTGAGACGACGCTGGAGCATATGGCGGCGGGCGGGTTGTATGACCAACTGGGTGGCGGGTTCCATCGCTACAGCACCGATGCCCAGTGGCTGGTGCCGCACTTCGAAAAGATGCTCTACGACAACGCGCTGCTCGTTGGTGTATATCTCCACGCGTGGCAACTCACCAAGCGAGAGGATTTTAGGCGAGTTGTTGAGGAATCAGTCGATTTCCTGCTGAGGGAGATGCTGTCGCCGGAGGGCGGATTCTATTCCACTCTCGACGCGGACAGCGAGGGCGAAGAGGGCAAATTTTACGTCTGGACGCCGGCTGAGATTAGCGCGGCGCTGGGCGATGAGTCAGCCGCGGCCCTGTTCTGCGATGCCTATGGCGTTACCAAGTCCGGCAACTTTGAAGACAGCGGCTCGTCCGTTTTGAGCGGCGTCGCATCGGACGATGAATTGGCCACTCGGCACAGCATGTCGGTTGAGGAAGTGCATGAATTGCTCGCCAACTCACGGCAAACCCTGCTCGAGGCGCGTGAGGGCCGGGTGAGGCCGTTCCGCGACGAGAAGATTCTCACCGGCTGGAACGGGCTGCTGCTGCGAGCGATTGCAGAGGCGGCGGGGGCGCTTGGTAGGGAGGACTATCGGGCGGCAGCCGAGAAACAGGCGATGTTCCTGGTGGAAACGATGCGGACGCCTGAAGGTCGTCTGCTGCGGACATACAAGGATGGCGAGGCCCGCATCTCTGCCTATCTGGAGGACCATGCCAACCTCGCCAACGGGCTGCTCTCGCTTTTTGAACTCACCTTTGATCGACGCTGGCTGGACGAGGCTGTGTCCATCGCGGACAGCATCATTGAACTCTTCTGGGATGACGAGGCATCGATATTCTACGACATCGGCAGTGATGCAGAATCACTCGTGGTCCGTCCGCGCACGGTGCTGGACAACGCCACCCCGTCCGGCGGCGCGGCGGCCACGGAACTCCTGCTGCGCCTCAACGCGCTCACCGGCAACGGAAATTACCACGCCATTGCCGAAAAGTCGCTCCGCAGCGTCCACATGTACATGTCGCGCTATCCTGCGGCGGTCGGTCATTGGCTTGCCGCGCTTGATTTCGCCATCGGCTCCACCAAGGAGATTGCGCTTATCGGCGACACAGCGGCGGACGACATGGGAGAGCTATTGGGCGCCCTGAACACGCGGTTCATGCCCAACAAGATCGTGGTGGCCGCCACGCCGGATGAGGCATTCGAGTGGGGTGATCTGCCCGTGCTTGAAGGCCGCTCAATGATCAACGACACGGCGACCGCCTACGTCTGCGAGAACTACATCTGCATGCTGCCTGTCACAACCGTAGAGGCGTTTCTTGAGCAGCTTGACGCGCCGCCGCCCACCGTCCAGTTTCTTTCACCGTAGGGCAGGGATGTCATGGAGCGGCTCTGGACTCCGTGGAGAGCGGAATTCGTGACCGGTCAGACCGGGGAACAGGGCAAGCCGACGTGCTTTCTCTGTGAGAATCCGACGCTCGACAAGGACGATGAGACCTACATCCTCCACCGGGCGGAGCGTTCGTTCATCATCCTGAATCTGTACCCGTACAACACCGGCCACCTGATGATTGCACCCTATGTCCATGTGGGCGCGTTGGAGGAACTGCCATCTGAAACCGGCACGGAGATGTGGGCGCTTGCTCAACGCAGCGTCGGAATCATGAAAGAGGAGTACCGGCCGGACGGGTTCAACGTCGGTATGAACATCGGGCGTTTGGCGGGCGCGGGTGTGCCGGGGCATCTGCACCTGCACGTGGTTCCACGCTGGGGCGGCGACACCAACTTCATGGCCGTCGTCGGTGAGACGAAGCTGCTGCCGGAAAGCCTTGACCAGACCTACGCGCGGCTAAGGCCGCTGTTTGGATAAGCCCTCACCCTAACCCTCTCCCATTGGGAGAGGGGACTTTGCTGGCTAGCGGTGCTCCGGGACGGGGGGCTCCGGGATGGTCGCGCCCAGGATGCGCTCCATCGCCATCACATGACTGCAGGAGCTCCAGCCCGCAAAGAAGTCGCAATCGCACGTAAAGACGCCGTCATTGAGTTCGACGATGTGATCGCCGTTGTCGCCGGCGATCCGGACGCGAAACGACTCGAACCTGATTCGATCGTCCCGCTCCTCGGCGTACTTCCGCGCCTTCTCGATCTTGCTGATCAGGCTGGAATTCATCTGCGGAAACCTCCTTGATCTTCGGACAGCTTAGATGCCAAACCGTCCAACCCATTTTGTCGATGGTTGAAAGACCGGATTCTCCCGTCCCGCGCTGCCATCGGATTGGCCCATGCTACGTTCTGGGTTGATTGCGGTCAAGGGTAGAACCTGATTTTTCAGCGCCGGTCTCGCCTTGGTTGAGACCCGCCGATGTTACGATGAGAACTGCTATGGCGCGCATTCGGGCAGTCTCGCTGGATTTCTACAACACCATCGTCAGGTTCGAGCCACGACGCGAGCAGATTCAGGCAGCCGCCTGCGCCGAATTCGATATCGCGGTCGATACAAATGCCGTCCTTCGCGCTTATCCAGCCGCCGATCAATTTCTCTCGGAAGAGAACGGAAAACTCCCGCTGAGTCGGCGCACACCTGAGGACGTGAGAGAGCTATGGGGACGGTACGAGATGCTGCTGCTCGCCGGCGCGGGAGTGACGGTGGATCTTGAGTTGGCGAGCCGCATCTTCGAGCGGGTCTGGGAGGCGCGGCAGGGTTTCGCGATGTTCCCGGACGTAGTGCCGTCGCTGCAGGCGCTGCGAGAGAATGGCTATTCCATTGGTGTTGTCACCAATTTCGAGGGTGGCTTGGCGCAGACGCTCCTCGACCTCGGCATCGCTGAGTATATGTCCTTTGCGGTCACGTCAGAGGAGGTTGGAGTTGCCAAGCCCAACGCCGAGATATTTGAAGAGGCGCTCAAGAGGGCAGGGGCAAGCGCCGATGAAGTTGTCCACGTGGGCGATCAGCCGCTTTCGGACGTGCAGGGTCCGGCGGGTGTTGGCATTTTGCCCGTTCTCCTCGACAGGGATGGCGTGTTCGAGGGCTATGAGGATGCCCAAGTGATCAGCTCATTGGAGGAGTTGCCGGACCTCCTTGACCGCGTCAACACTGAATGGACTTCCTGAATATATTCATCAGCGTCGTCTTTCCCGTCTTTCTGATGGCGGCGGCGGGAGCGCTTGTTCACCGGTTCAGGCCAATCTCACCGGAGCCGCTGAGCCAGGCAATCCTCTTCATCTTCAGCCCCGCGCTTGTGTTCAACGGTTTGGCCACCACGCAGGTCGCCCTTGAGAATCTTGCCCGCATCGCCGTGTTCAGCCTTCTGCTTCTCTCGGCGCTGTACATCATTGCCTATGTCGCCGCCCGGGCGATGAGGGTGCCGAAAGATGCCCAATCAACCTTTGTGATCGGGGCGCTGTTCATGAACGCGGGCAACTATGGCCTGCCGGTGGCCCTGTTCGCGTTCGGTGATGAAGGACTGGCCATCGCCGTGGTCTTCTTCGTGACACAGGCGATTCTCGCGTGGACGGTGGGCGCGTTCATTGCCTCCCGCGCCCAATCCAATCTGGTTGGCTCTCTTGTGTCCGTGGCCAAGCTGCCCACAAGCTACGCAGCGGTTCTTGGTCTCGCAGTCAGCATGCTGGCCATCGAACTCCCGGACTTTATCCAGCAGCCCGCCCAGATCATGGGCGACGCGGCGATTCCGGCAATGCTCATCGTCCTGGGAATCCAGCTTGCGTCAACGCGCGAAATGGCGGGGGCGAGGGCGATTGCGGGGGTGGTTGCAATCAGGCTGGTGCTGTCGTCCCTCGTGGCGTATGGACTGGTTCAACTGCTCCAATTCGACGATCTGACGTCGAAGGTGCTCATTGTTGTAGCCGGAATGCCGACGGCTGTGCTGACCATCATTCTGGCAACACAGTACAAGGGCAGGCCGGAGCTTGCGAGCGGCATTGTAGTGGCCGGAACGCTTGCGAGCCTTGTCTCCGTCACAGTTGTGTTGTCGCTGGTAGGAGCGTCCTGAGCAGCGAGAGTTATCGGGAGGAGCGGGCGGCCTCGATCTGCGCCCGGAGATTGTCCGCGGCGGCGCGAGCGGCATCTGCAAAGTCAGGGCCGGTGGAGGCGTACAGGATGCCCCGCGATGAATTGACCAGGATACCGCCGCCTTCCGAATCAAGGGTCGCTGACAAGGCCGCTTCAAGCTCGCCGCCCTGCGTTCCGACGCCGGGAACGAGGAACGGCATCTCGGGACAAATCTCACGGATTCTTTTTGCTTCGGACGGGTACGTCGCTCCCGTCACGAGGCCGATGTTGCCGTTTGCGTCCCATGAGTTGCTCAGGTGGGCGACGGCTTCATAGATCGGCATTGGAACGCCGTCGTAGGCGGCGTTGAGCCCCTGCAGGTCTGCGCCCCCGGGGTTGGAGGTCCGACACAGGATGAACACGCCCTTGTCCTCATAGCCGAGGAAAGGCTGGAGGCTGTCTCTGCCGAGGAACGGGTTGACGGTGATGGCGTCGAAACCTATCGTCTCGAATAGCCCCTTCGCGTAGAAGCGGACGGAATTGCCGATATCGTTTCGCTTGGCATCGCCGAGCACGGGCACGCGCCCGTTTACATGGTCGACGATTCTCTCAAGCGCGGCGTAGCCCGCCGAGCCGTGCGCCTCGTAGAAGGCGAGATTCGGCTTATAAGCACAGACGAGGTCGATTGTGGCGTCGATGATTGCGATGCCGAACTCGGCAATGTCGCGCCCGTTCATTTCGGCAGGATCCGGATCGAGGCCAACACAGAGCAGGGAACTGTTACGCTCGCTCGCTTCCCGCAGCCGCTGCCGGAATGATGTTTTTGTCGCTGTCGTCACTGTCCCCGCCCCCTTCTTTCAGCCGTGTGTTTCATCGTACCGCACGGGTGGGGGCAGGGTTATGGGCGGGGTGGGGACGGGATCTTGTCCTGGGGCTTCTGCGCTGCTTCGTCTTTCGCCCGCTGCTCCACTTCTGCGAGCCAGTCTTGAGCGGTCTTGCCTTCCAGGCTGCGCAGGTGCTCAAACAGGCGACCCATATCGTAGCCGTGCTCCCGCGCGATCTCGTCCTTGATTCGCCAGAGCTCTTTGATAATCTCGTCAGCCATTGTTGATTTCTCCCGACAAACTCATCAATTCGAACGGCGTGCAGATTTGCGGACTAGTATACCCATGTTGCTCACAGAGCGCATGAACAAGATTACGCGTCTGAACGTTCGTCAAGTGATGGAAATTCCACGTCGGCAGGTAGTCGATACCGGAAATGGCGCATACGGCTATATGAGCCGCATCAATCCAGGCAGAGGCAGGCAAAACTCTTTCCTGGACAATGACGTCTGCGAACTGTCGCATGATGCTGTTGACTTGCAAAATGGTCACGTCGTCCAAGGCCGCCAGCCTCCGCGCAGATGCTTCTTTGTCGCCCCGTGAAGCCTCCTGAAAAGTCAACTCCGAGGTGAATAGCTGGAAGCGATTCCGGTGGTTGTCCCACCAGTCCACAGTCGCGGCCTGCCATGCGGCCGCCATCAATTCACGCGGCGACCTGGCAGTCAAATAGGAAACGACTGAAGTTTCGATATACACCGTGCCCGCGCTGTTCGTTGTCATCGTTGCTCAGTATACGTTCAGTTCAGGGAGTAGGCGGGCGCCTATAATCTCTACGTGGCTATTTCAGTGCTTGGAATCGCGGGTGGCACGCGGCGCAGCGGCAACAGCGAGACGCTGTTGGAGCGGGCGCTTGCGGGGGCACGAGATGTCGGCGCGAACACGGAACTCGTCCGTCTTCTCGATCTTTCCATCAACCCCTGCATCTGCCCGCAGTCCGAAGACTGTCTGCTCACCGGCGTCTGCACGGTGCTGGACGATATGCAGGCGCTATACGCGAAGCTGCGATCCGTGGATCTGATCTATATTGCTTTTCCTATTGCGTTTCGCGGCGTGCCCGCGCAAACGAAGGCGCTCTATGACCGAACGCAGCCAATGTGGGTCCGAAAGTACGTGATGGGGCAGCAACTAAGGTGGGATACAAAGCCGGGCAGGGCACTCATCATCGCGACCGCCGATCGGGACGACCCGACGGAATTCGACGGCGCAGTGCAGGCCACGCGCTCCTGGCTTGTGAGTATGCACTTCCTCGAAGCAGAGCGCCTGCTGGTTTCCCGCGTCGCGCGCCAGACTGACGTGCAGGGCAAGCCTGATTCTTTGGCGGAAGCATATGAACTCGGCGCGAGGCTTGTTCGTGACAGCGAATAGGCCGAGTCGGCGTCGGCGAAAGAAAGCGCTCGGCCTGCCTGATCTCTACGACCGGCTCTTTGCCGCGTATGGTGAGCAGCACTGGTGGCCGGGCGAGACGCCGTTCGAAGTGATGGTCGGGGCGATCCTGACGCAGAATACGGCGTGGACGAACGTGGAGAAGGCGATTTCTGCGCTGCGGGAGGCCGATGCTCTGAACCCGGAGGCGTTACGAACACGGCCGACTGATGAGCTTGCGGCCCTGATCCGTTCGTCCGGGTATTTTAATGCCAAGGCTCGCAAACTCCGCGCGCTAGGGGATTACCTTGCCGACTATGGCGATGACATTGAGAGACTGTTCGCTTCCAAGCGGTTGGATGAACTGCGAGAGGAGCTTTTGGCCCTTCACGGTGTTGGGCCGGAGACGGCGGATTCAATGCTGCTCTACGCCGGAAATCTGCCGTCGTTCGTCATCGACGCCTACACCATTCGGGTCCTGGATCGGCTGGGCATTATCGATGCAGACAGCAAGCCAAAGTATGAGGACGTGCGCGAGATCTTTCATAAGACGCTGCCTACGGATGTGCAGTTATTCAATGAATACCATGCGCTGTTCGTCGCGCATGGCAAGGACGTGTGTAAGTTGAGAAAGCCGCTGTGTTCTGAATGCGTGCTGGCGGAGAACTGCCCGGCCGCCGAGGGGTTCTTGGGTGGGAAAACCTCGAATCAGTCGGTGCGGCGTTCGTCGCCGACTGGGTAAACGTCCGTCAGGAACTGATAGAAGTCCGAATTGAGCGGAACCACAAGGGTTGTACCGTCGCCCAGGGATGCCTCATACGCTTCCAGCGTTCTGACAAAGTTGTAGAAATCGCGGTCGGTATCAATGGCCCGGCCCTGGATGCCGATAGCCTCCGCCTCACCCTCACCGCGAATGGTCCGGGCCCTCTCATTGGCTTCTGCGAGAATCTGGGCGCGCTCAAGATCGGCCTCAGCTTCAATCTTTGCCTTCTCCTCGTCACCTTCTGCGCGGAAGCGGTTGGCGATTCGTGTTCGCTCTGAGCGCATCCGATCGTAGACGCTATTGGCAACCTCAGGCGGGAAGTCTGCTCCGACGATGCGGACGTCTACAACAGACATGCCAAACTCTTGCGCCTTGACGTTGCTGCGGTCAGTGACATTGCGCATAAGAGATTCGCGGTTATCGCGAATGACTTCGATCTGGTCGTGCGTGGCGACTTCCTCGCGGATTTCTGAGGAGATGATGGCCTCCAACCGGCCGCGAGCGCCCAGCTCAGTGCGGACGACCTCAAAGAACTGCCGTGCATTGATAATGCGGTAACGGGCGTAGGAGTCGATGATGAGAGCCTTCTTCTCGGCGGTAAGGAATTCGGACGGCTCCGAGTCAAACCGCAGCAGGCGCTTCTCTATCCGGTGTACCGACTCAATGAACGGTGTCTTGAATTTGAGGCCGGGTTCGACAGCCTCCCGCCGATATTCGCCGAGGCGGGTAATGATGACCTGCTCAGTCTCGTCAACGACGTAGACACTCTGACTCAGGACAATAAGAGCGGCGCCGGCCAGGATGGCGAAGGCGAATGCGAGCAGTCGTTGCATTCCTAGGCCCCCGTCGATTCCCGGTCAGTCAGTGGCAGGAACGGCAGAACGTTGGCGCCGATTTCATCGTCGACGACGATGACTTCGACCCTCGGGAGGATACGCTCCATCATTTCGATATAGAGGCGCTGACGCGTTGCTTCGGGGTGATTGCGGAACTCTCGCAGTCGCTCAAGGAACCGACTGGCATTACCTGTTGCCTCACGTACGCGTTCCACCTTGAAGGCCTCGGCAGCCTGGACAACGCGAGCGGCTTCACCGCGCGCTTTGGGAACAATGTCTTCCCGATACGCCTCACCTTCATTGATGAATCGGGCGCGATCCTCGCGAGCGCTGATGACATCCTTGAATGACTCCTGCACTTCGTCGGGCGGCTGGACATCCTGCAACTGTACGTTGACGACCATGATGCCGGTGCCATAGTCGTCCAACAGCCGCTGCAGGAGCTGCTGCGTCTCTACCTGCACCACTTCTTTACCGGTTGTCAGCACATCGTCAATAGGGCGCTGTCCAACCACTTGCCGCAGGGCAGATGCCGTGGCGTCTCGCAGTGTTTCCCCGTCTGGCCGTCCTCCCTCGGACGGATCCTTGACGTTGAAGAGGAATGCCCCGGCGTCGCGGATACGGTATTGAACAACCAACTGCACGTCGACGAGATTCTCGTCGCCGGTGATCATACGTGACTCAGAAGATCTTTCAACAAGGCCTTCACCTGAGCCGATTTCTCCGACGCTTCTGAATCCGAGCTCCATGTTTTGAACGCGCTGAATGCTCAACACATCCTGCCGCTCCACAGGCCAGGGAATATGCCAATGCAGACCCTCTGTCTGTTGATTGCCGTCCCAGTTGCCGAAAGTTCGGACGACGGCGACCTCACCGGGGTTGACGATGTAGATGCCGGAGCCGAGCCATACCAGAACGATGACCCCAAGAAGGATTCCGGCGATGCGGCCGATAGGCATGGGAGGACGTTGGGCGCCTTGATCGGTCGGGGGCCTGGCGCCGCCCTGTCCCTGGCCGCTTCCTGATCCGCCCCTCAGCCGACCAAATAGCTCACGCAGCGGGCGCAAAAGCTCATCAAGCTCGCTGTCGCCCTCTCTGCGAGGTTGCCGCTGATAGCCCAAAACGCGTGGAAGCCGCACTACAGAGTGTGCCCCGCACTAGCCGAGAAAAACAGAGTGAACACTTTCACACTCTCATTATAAGCAGATTGGGAGCGTGGTAGGGGAGTTTGCACGCCTCGGCTTGCCTTGCCTCTTGAGGAAATGGGCGCTAGCCGGACTCGGAGTCTTCCGCAGCGGAAGCAGCGGGTTCCGGCTTGTCGATGGTCTGGGCGATCATCTCGGAGAGGTCGAGAACGCGCATCGTCTCGTCCTGCCCCGTCACGCGGACACCATCCTCAAACATCTGGGCGCAGAACGGGCAGGCGACGGCGATGACATCGGCGCCCGCGTCAATGGCGTGGTGGGTGCGTCGATGATTTATCTTCTCGTGACCCGGGCCGTCTTCCATCCACATATGGCCGCCACCCGCGCCGCAGCAGAACGCGCGGTTGCGGTGCATGCCCATCTCCGTGACCCTCTCGATGCCGGGGATGGCGTCAGCGACATCTCGCGGCGCGTCGTAAACACCGTTGTGCCTGCCGAGGTAGCAGGGATCGTGGTAGGTGACGGTTCCGAAGGTCGGGCCTTCACGAGTCTGGTCAAGCGTCAGACGGCCATCCGCGACGAGGCTCTGGAGGTACTGCGTGTGGTGCATGACCTGGTAGTTGCCACCGAACTCCGGGTATTCGTTCGAGAGGGTGTTGAAGCAGTGCGGGCAGGTTGTGACGATGGTCTTGACGCCATAGCGGTCCAGCGTCTCCACGTTCTGCATGGCCTGCAACTGGAACAGGTACTCCATGCCAATGCGACGGGCGGGATCGCCGGTGCAGGATTCCTCGTCGCCGAGAATGGCGAACTTGATTCCGGCATTGATGAGGATGCGACCAGTGGCACGGGCGATGCGCATGGAGCGGTCTTCCATGGACGCGGCGCAGCCGACCCAATACAGGACTTCCAGATCCTCAGGGTTTTCAACCTCGGATATGAGCGGGACGTCCAGTCCCTCCGCCCATTCAGTGCGGGTGCGGCTCATGCCGCTCCAGGGATGGCCGCGTGTTTCGAGGCTGCGGAGCGCCGCCTCCGCGGTCTCTGGCAAGCGGCCCTCGTTCATGACGAGGGCGCGACGCATCTCAACGATTGTCGGAACGTGCTCGATAAAGACAGGGCAGGCCTCCATGCACGCGCCGCACGTGACGCATGACCAGAGGTCTTCCTCGTCAACGACCTCACCGGCCGGAGCCATGATCAGTTCCTGGTCGACTTTGGACTCATCGCCGCCCGCCTTATAAAGGGCGTTGCCGTAGGAGCCCACGTACCCCTTGAGGTTCTGGATGACCATCATCGGCGAAAGCGTCTTGCCGGTGATGTTGGCAGGGCAGTTGTCCGTGCAGCGGCTGCACCGCGTGCAGGCGTCGCCGTCCATAAGCTGCTTCCAGGTGAAATCGGTTAGCGTTGCCGCGCCAAACGTCTCCCGCGTTTCAAGGTTTGGGATGGCCTGCAGCTTGCCGCGCGGCTCAAGGTTGCGGAAGAACCAGTTGGCGGGGGAGATCCACGTGTGGCTGAACTTGGACAACGTGAATGCGGCGTAGAGCAGGGAGCCAAGGACGGTGGCCGAGTGGAACCACCAGAGGCCCCGATAGATCGTTTCCGCCGTGTCGGCATTGATGCCGGCGACTTCGTAGAAGAACGCGGCGAACGCAAAGCCACCGGGCGACCAGATAGCCCAGTCCGGATGGTCAAGATATTCGATGCCAAACGAAGTATTTCCAAGCTGCCTCAGCCCTTCAAGGCCGAATCCCTGGAATATGAGGATGATGGCAAGCGTGAGGATGATCTTGTCGTCGAGGAGGCCGGGAGAGTGTGGCTTCTGGATGGCGGAACGGCGGAAGATGGCCATGGTGAGACCCGCGAGGGCCATGAGTCCGCCGATGTCCCATGCAAGCGAGGAGTAGAGATACCAGTTGCCGATCGGCCACTCCAGCACTCCCCGGTGCTTGAGCGGGTAGAGGAACTCTTCTTCGACGGTACCGACGGTGGTCCCAAGGAAGAGCATGGATGCGCCCCAGAAGATGAGCAGGTGCATGAAGCCGCCGTAGCGGTCTCGCAGGAATTTCTCGTGGCCGTAGCCCTGTGTCACCAGAAGACGGGCGAACGCGATGCCGCGAGTTATAGGGTTGCCGAGTCGATCCGCGGGTTGGCCCAGTTTCCAGAGCTGGGCGCGTTCATACAGCTTGTAGAAGATGTAGGCGACCGTGAGGCCGGCGAGCGCGAAGAGGATCCACTTGAGGTCGCCGATTGTCCAGAGAAATTCCTTTTCTGGAATCACAATACCGCCCCTCCCGCCCTGAATACGCAGCTCAAATCACCGCTCGGGGCAGTATAGCACGGGGTACCGGAATTCCGGGTTGAAAAGGGTCGTTTGAGGGTCGTCCGCCACGTTTGTGCAATTTGACACTATCCAACGCAGAATGCTATACATTTAGTGCCTCCAGATGCTGGGGGCGTTCCCATGTAAAACGGGTTTTTTGGGGGTATGAATGCGCATCATCGTAACCGTTAAACAAGTGCCTGATCCGGAGGCGCCGCAGAGTTCATTCACGGCGGACCGGGCGGCCAAGAGAGTGGCCGTCGCGGCGAGCGTCCCGGCAGCCGTGAGTGACTATGACAACTACGCCGCAGAGGCGGCGCTTCGCATCAAGGACGGTGATGCGGATACAACTGTCAGCGTCGTGAGCCTCGGCGAGAGTCACGTGCTGGACGTGATCAAGCGGCCGCTGGCAATGGGCGCCGATGATCTCTTCCTGGTGCAGGACCCTGATCTGCCGAATGGCGATCCCGTGACGGTTGCTGCTGCGCTGGCGGCGGCGATTCGCAAGATCGGCGATTTCGACCTTGTTGTTTCCGGCAGGCAGTCGTCCGACCTTGACCAGGGAATCGTGGCGACGGCCCTGGCGGCCATACTGGATATCCCCGTTCTCACGAACGCGATTGCCGTTGAAGTGAGCGGAGACGAGGTGCAGATCGACCGTATCGTCGATGACGGCATCGACACGGTTGCTGCACGACTGCCCGCTCTGGTAACCGTGTCCAACGAACTTGGACAGCCACGGTACGCGACGATGCGTGGCATCATGGCGGCCCGCCGGGTTGATCCAACCGTATGGGGCAAGGGAGACCTTGAGGCGATGGACGCGGCGGACCCGTTCACGGAGGTCGTTGACCTGTTCGCGCCTGAGAAGTCCTCCAATGTCGAGATGATTGAGGGCGAGACACCGGCAGAGGCGGCCAAGGCGTTGGCGCAGAGACTGCGCGAAGAGCGCCTGATCTAGGCCGGCCACAGACATAGAGAATTCCGAATCACGGAACAAGAAGGAGAACGAGAGATGGCCGGTGAAAACGGCATTCTGATTGTTGCGGAGACGGGCGCGGACGGTTCTTTGGGATCGATCACGGCCGAGTTGATGTCAGCAGCGCTGGGACTGTCAGCAGATCTGGGCGAGCCGGTTTCGGCGGCCCTGATCGGCAGCGGCGTTGGAGGCCGCGCGCAGGACATCATCGACCTGGGAGCAGACACCGTCTATCAAGTGGACGGCGACCAGTTCGCGAATTACCTGAACGAGACATACACTCCGGCGGTTATTGCCATCGCCCAGCAGGCGAACCCGCGCATCATCCTGATTGGCCACACGCCTAACGGGCGCGATCTCGGGCCGTATCTTGCGGTACGCCTGCAGACCGGAATCGCATCTGACACGTCCGGGTTGAGCATCGAGGGCGGTCAGCTGCAGGCGGCGCGATCCGTGGCGGGCGGCCTGTTCAGGCAGGTGGTCTCGTTTCCAAAGATGCCCGCAATTGCGACGGTTCACATGAAGGCGTATGACGGCGCGGAGCCGCAGAGCGGCCGCTCCGGCAACGTGGTCAACGTGGACGTAGGTCTGGACGCCTCGTCCGTCCGTTCCCGGTTCGTCAAGCATGAGGACGCGCAGGTTGAGGGGATCCGGATGGAGGACGCGACGATTGTCGTGACCGGCGGTCGCGGCATGGGCGACGAAGCGGGCTTCAACGAGCTCTACAAGCTCCAGACCTTGCTGCCCCAGTCCGCTGTTGGCGCGACACGCGCGGCGACGGACTCCGGCTTCTGTGATCAGGATCTGATGATTGGCATCACAGGACGCGTCGTCTCTCCGGACGTATACATTGCGATTGCTCTCTCTGGCGCAAGCCAGCACATGGCGGGCTGCTCCGGTTCCAAGAACATCGTGGCCATCAACCGCGATCCTGAGGCCAACATCTTCAGCGAGTCGCGCTTCGGTGTCGTCGGTGATTACAAGCAGGTTCTGCCGGCGCTCATCGAAGAGGTTGAGAAGTTGATGCAGGGCTGAACGGCTCAATCGGTTCCAGTAAGGAAAAAGGTTGGGGCGGCTTACGAGCCGCCCCAATTTCGTTTTGGTCCGTCTATTTGAGTGACTAGGACTCTGCGCTTCCGTCGATGATCTTCTGGGCCAGGTGCTGGGGCACCTCTTCGTAATGAGAGAAGCGCATGGTGTATGAGGCGCGGCCCTGCGTCATGGAGCGGAGTTCGGTGGAGTACCGGAGCACTTCAGACATCGGCGCCTCAGCCTGCACCGTTGTCACTTCATTCTCCGTCGTCATGCCTTGCACATGGGCGCGCTTGGAGTTGAGGTTGCCAATTACGTCGCCGGTGAAATCGTCCGGTGTGATCACTTCGAGCGTCATGACAGGCTCAAGGAGAACGGGCTGTGCCTGCTGGATGCCCTGCTTGAGGGCCGTGGATGCGGCAATCTTGAACGCCATTTCCGATGAATCGACGGCATGGAAACTGCCGTCCACGAGCACAGCGCGCACATCGACGATTGGGAAATGAGCGACTGCTCCTTCCGGCAGCGTTTCACGGATGCCTTTTTCGACGGCAGGAATGAAATTCTTGGGCACCGCGCCGCCGACGACCTTCTCGCCGAACTCAAATCCGACGCCCCGATCCAGAGGTTCCAACTGGAGGACAACATGGCCGTATTGACCATGGCCGCCTGTCTGTTTCTTGTGCTTGTACTCGGCACGGGTTGAGACACGGATCGTCTCGCGATAGGGCACCTTTGGAGTGCCCGTCTCGACTTCGACGCCAAACTTGCGCGCCAGTTTGTGAACGGCAACGTCGATGTGTGAATCGCCGAGGCCGGACACGATGATCTCATGCGTGTCGCTTTCGCGAGTCATCGTGAGGCTTGGATCCTCTTCAAGCAGCCTCGCCAAGGCAGGGCCCATCTTGTCCTGGTCGGCCTTTGTCTTCGCCTCCACGGCCACGCTGAAGATTGGCTCAGGAAATTGGATAGCGGGCAGCGCAATGCCTGCCTCACGCGTTGAGAGAGTGTCGCCGGTGCGTGACACGCCGAGCTTGGCAACCGCGCCAATGTCTCCCGGGGCGAGGCTGTCAACGTTGGCGTGTTCCTTGCCGATGGGGACGATGATCTGCGCGATACGCTCCTGCTGGTTCTGCCCAGTGTTCCATGCCTGGCTATTCGTGTTCATCACGCCCGACTGCACACGGAAGTAGGACAGCTTGCCGACGAATGGGTCCGCCGTGGTCTTGAAGATGAGAGCGGCGAGCGGGCCGCTCGCGTCCGTGGTGATCTGTGCCTCTTCACCGGACGCAGTCTGGGCGGAGGGAGCGTCCACGTCCGCTGGGCTCGGCGTCAGATTGGCCAGGACGTTCAGCACGGCGTCCGTGCCGGCGCCTGCCTGGGCCGATGCGGCGAGAACCGGAAAGACATCACCTGACTTGATGCCTGAACGCAGCGCCGCCATCAGTTCCTCATCCGAGATATCTTCGCCCTCGAGGTACTTGGTGGCGAGCTCGTCATCTGCTTCCGCGGCAGCCTCGATGACCTGCTCACGGTATGAATCAACGTCTACGCCCATGTCATCGGTAATGTCAGACTCTGTGCCGTCTTCCAGGTACGCTTTCTTGCTGAGGACATCGACGATGCCTCGGAACGTATCACCTGCACCGATGGGAACGATGACGGGAGCACAGCCGTTGCCGTAGCGACTGCGAACCACCGAGAACATGGCGTCGTAGTCTGCGTTCTCCCGATCCATCTTGCCGAGGACAAGCAGGCGGGCAAGGCCGCGACCTGACGCTCTCCTCCAGGCGGCGTCCGTGCCGACCTGTGGACCGGTGGAGGCATCCATAGTGATGAGTGCGGAGTCAGCGACGAGCAGGCCGCTGAGCATCTCACCCAGGAAGTCCATATACCCCGGCGTATCGAGGACGTTGAGCTTCTTGCCCGTCCATTCGACAGGGAGGATGGAGAGATTGACGGAGCCGCCGCGCCTCTCCTCTTCGGGCTCGAAGTCGGAGGCGGTCGTTCCGTCCTCGATCTTCCCCATTCGGCTCAACGCGCCCGACCGAAACAGCAGGCGCTCTGCGAGCGTGGTCTTGCCGTCACCGTTGTGTCCCAGGAGCACGATATTCCGAATGTCGGACGTCGAGTAGTTCTGCATTCCTCTCCCCCAACTGCCGGTGCGCATGGTGGCGACCGGGTGATTTATCGAACCATTCTACGGCAGGGCGCGCGGTGTCTCAATGTGTCGCGCCTATACTGGCCGCATGGGTTTCGTTCACGCGTTGCCCCTTCGAATAGCGATTCTCGTCGCGGCGGTTCTTGGGGCGTTATTGGCGCTGCCGGGGTGCGTCGCGCCCGCCGGGAACATCGTTGCCGGAGTGCGGGCGTCCGCCGCGCATGACAGCTTCAATATTGCCGTCTGGGAACTTCTTCACGCCGCGGACATCGTCGAGGCGCTCAATACTCCTCCTGAAAATCCCGGCGCAATTGATGAGTATTTCGAGACAACCGCGCTACTCCGTGAGGCGACGGGCAGGGCGGAGGGGCTGCTGGCAAATCGGCCTGCGGACGATCCTGAACTGCTTGAGGCACTGGAACAAGAGGAAATTATCAAACGAGATTTGGAGGAAATCCGAGCCCGGTCAACCTTGGCACTGCGCGGGTTGCTGATGAACACGATGCGAGATGCCGGGCTGGTATCAGACCCGCCCGTGTTTGACGAAATTGTCTTCCCGCCAGTCTCGTTCGTGATGGAAGACTTGCCGCGGGCGTTAATCGTGTCGCCGCGCGACCGAATTGCATCGTTGGAATCGATGCCGCTGCGACCGGACATCTCGACGGAAGAGACACTCCGCCTGGAAGGGGCGTTGACGAGTAGAGACCTCTCGGCGCTCGTGGTGAACATCGGCGGGATGGGGACGTATCCTGCGCTGGTCAAGGCAACGTCCACTCGTGACTCAACCATGCGGACGATTGTGCACGAGTGGGTTCATCACTATCTGTTTTTCCATCCGCTGGGTCAGAGGTATTCAGCAAGCGGCGACATGACGACAATCAATGAAACTGTCGCAAACATGGTAGCGGCGGAGACGGCGGCGCTTGCGTTGAATCAGCCGCCGCCTGTGTTCCGCGTGCCGGAGCCGCGCACGGAGCCGCATCGCGACCCCGGCGTTTTTGACTTTGGCGCGTATATGAGAGAGACGCGCATCGAGGCGGAGCGGCTACTTGCGGATGGGCTTATCAATGAGGCAGAGGCATACATGGAGGTACGGCGCGTCCATCTGAATGAGACTCATGGCTACGCGATTCGGAAGATCAACCAGGCCTATTTTGCGTTCCATGGGAGCTACGCGGACTCCCCGGCAGGAGGATCGGTCAGTCCGATTTTCGGGCAACTGATAGAGGTCCGGAACCAGACAGGGTCCGTGGCAGAGTTTCTAAGAACGGTAAGGGAGATTAAGAGCCCGTCGGATCTGGAGCGGCTAGCGGGAGAGCCGTAACCCTGCAATTCGTATCTAGTTGCTACTGAGTGCAATTAGCACGGCGATGATTATTGCCACTCCAATTGCGACAACGCTTCCGATTACCCGAAGATCTAACTCCGCGCCTACGACCTGTTGCCTTCTTTCCGATGGGGCTTCGAAAGGAACGGCATCATAACCTATGATCTCCGGGAATCGAGGGTCTTTACGATCCCTCAGCGACTTTAATTGCGCCTCTAGCAGCGTGGCATCAGGACGCGAATAGAAACGTCTGGATTTCCATATTAGATGTGGGTCGCCATCTGCGGTTGATGGACTTTCGCCTCGCCGGTGAGCTCTAAGTCGCGCTGCAAGGTTCCCGGTATGCCCAACATAATGACCATACTTGGTGTCAAGTACGTAGACATAGAACTCATCACGACCTAGTTCTTCATCACGCTCCAACAGTCCTGGCACTTCTTCTTCATCGTGCCAACTAACCTCTCTACGCCACCTATTGCACAAATAACAGCGATCGTATCGAGCGCTGATTTGACGACCGCAGTCGATGCAATAGTTGTGTCGTCTGAACACTTGGGTTCCTGTGAATTGAGGATCAACCCATCTTAGTCCAAGCTAGCAGAAGAAGAGTCCCCGCGGCGCTTAGCGCCGCGGGGACTCTTTGCGGTCTCGATTATGGGAGACTACGTAACCGTGAACTCAGCCCACATCCCGAGCTGGTAGTGGGTGGCCACGTTGCAGAGGAGCATGTACTCGCCTGCTTCGAGGTCAAGTGTGAGCTCATCGGAGCTGTCTGCGGGGAGGTCAGCCTCAAGCAGGCTGCCAAGAACCGTGCCAACTCCGTCAACCATGTTGCCGGTCTCAGAAATCAATCCGGCCTCAGTGGGCAGGTCGGTGAGGTCCGCTGCCATTCCGGCGTCATTGAGCTTGACCACCTTGAACTCATGCGCAATCAGGCCCACGTTTGAAATGTCAAAAGTCACCGAGCCGGCGGCGATAGAACCTGGGGTGGTAGCCATGGTGTACGTACCGCCCTGATCATCCATCGAAATTGAAACCGTGTTGCTGCTGCCGCTTGAACCGCCTCCGTCATCATTATCGCCATTCCCGCCGCCACAGGCGATCACTCCGAGCGAGCCGACGATGAATAGAAGCCCCACAAGAAAAACAAGAGACCTGCGCATGTCTTACGGAATCCCCCTTTTTGAACGTGTAATTGACCTGTTAAATGTATCACATTTGAGTACAAACCGGGTGTGTTCGAATGCGATTGTGCTGCTTTATCCGAGGGACGGGCATGGCGTAGGATGGGTTGATGCTGATCAATCAATCGGTTTCAGGTTCGGCACTGCGCGCAAGCGGGCTCGCGTATTGGGAGCTGCTCAAGCCGCGCGTGACGATTCTCCTGACGTTCCTGGGAGCGGCTGCTGCCGTTATTGCATCCGGGGCAGACCCGGCCCAATCGGGCAGGGTGGCGCTTATCACGCTGGCCGTCTTTCTTGGCAGTGGTGGTTCGAATGGATTGACCAACTACATGGATCGCTCCCTGGATGCGCGCATGTATCGGACGAGAGGACGCAGCATTCCGAGCGGCCGCATTGTTCCGGCGGAACGTGCGCTGTATTGGTCCGCCGCTTGGGTAATTGCAGGCATTGCGCTGGCCTTCCTGATTCACCCGCTTGCAGCGCTGGCCGGAGCTATCGGCACGCTGGCTGCGTTGTCATTTCGCAAGACGGAAGCGACGCATTTCCTCGGTGGTGTGTCGAGCGCGTCTCCGGTGGCAGCGGGATGGTTGGCAATGGATCCCTCGTACGGACCAGTGATCGGGCTGTTGTGCGTCTTTGTTGGGGTGTGGGTGATCCATCATGTGTGGGCAATCATGCTGTTCTATAAGTCGGATTATCTACAGGCGGGAGTAGGAATCTTTCCGCTTCGGGCAGCATGGCGGAGTGCGCGACCTCTCTTTATCTCACTGTCCTTGTTGCTAGTTGTTTTCGTGGCGGCGATGGGCTTCGCGGCAGAACAGAGGCCTGTCTATTGGGTGATGGCGGGGGCGTTCGCGCTGTACAACGTCTGGGGCACTATGCAACTGGAGCGAGCCTCCCTGAGTCCCGCAGTTCAGCGTCGACGATTCAAGACGGCGTCGTACAGCCTGCTCTGCGGAGTGTTCACCGCTCTGCTGATCACATCAGTATTGACCGCCATTCAGTGAGGTTGTTCCGATCACTGGTCTGCATGACCACATGACAACGTCCGTTCCGTATTTTCGTGTGACGAACCCGGCGGACGGCGGCGCGTCAGGACCTCGAACCGGCGTCCTCATCACACCACATGGCGAGATCCAGACTCCTGCGTTCCTGCCCGTTGCCACACAAGGTAGCGTCAAGGCGCTGTCTCCGTCTGATGTAGTGGCATTGGGCGGTCAGGTTGTCATCTGCAATGCCTATCACCTTGCCCTTCGACCAGGCGTGGATCTGATTGAACAGGCAGGCGGGCTGCACGGATTCATGGGGTGGGACCGTCCCATTGCGACGGATTCCGGCGGTTTCCAGATGACATCGCTGGCGCATCGACTTCGTATCTCAGATGAAGCGGTCACGTTCCTCTCCCACATCGACGGTACTCAGTTCCACCTGTCACCGGAGTCCGCAGTGGCGTTGCAGGAACGGCTCGGCGCGGACATGATCATGTGCCTGGACCAGCCGCTGAATTACGGGGTGGAGCGGGATGGCGTGGAGCGCGCGATGGCGCGAACACATCTTTGGGCCGAGCGATCGGCTCGGGCGCATCGTCCTGAATCGGGCCTGCTGTACGGAATTGTGCAGGGCGGAACGGATGCTGACCTTAGGGAAGAGTCGTCACGGTTTATTGCCGGGCTGGATAGGACACAGGGAATAGCGATCGGCGGCCTGAGCCTCGGCGAACCCAAGCACGTGATGTGGGAGATGGTGGACGTTTCCATGCCTCTCTTGCCAGCACACAAGCCGCGTCACCTGCTGGGTGTCGGGTCGCCGGAAGACATTGTGGAGGGGGTGGCGCGAGGCATCGACACGTTTGACTGCGCGCTGCCGACACGAGTAGCGCGCAATGGCGCCTTCTACACGCCACAGGGTCGGGTGGATATCCTCAACGCTCGCTACACGCGAGAACTGGGGCCGGTGATGGAGGAATGTGACTGCGCGACGTGTGCTGTGCACTCCGCTGCCTATCTCCAGCACCTGTTCAAGGCGAAGGAGCTGCTGGCGTATCGTCTGGCGAGCATCCACAATCTGCGCTTCATCCATCGCCTGTTTGATGACGCGCGTGCTGCCATCGCAGCGGACACGTATGAACAATTCAGGCGGGATTTTCATGCCGCCTACACGCCGAGTGATGAAGCGGCGAGGGAAGAGCAGCGCGGACTTTGGCTGAGATCACAGCAGGCGCGCGAGCAGGCGGAGATGCCGGAAGAATGGGAGCCGGATTCGGGGCTGGAATAGCTTCGGCGGGGTAGTAGAAACTAGCCGCCGGCGACGGCCGGAACGATGCTGACCTCATCGCCCTCCTTGAGGGGCGTCTCCAGGCCGCTGAGGAACCGGACATCCTCGCCGTTCACGTAGATATTAACGAATCGGTGGAGTTCGCCCTCGTCGTTGAAAAGGCGCTCCTTGATGCCGGGGAAACGCTCATTGAGGACCGCGAGCGCGCCATCAAGCCGATCACTGCTGGCTTCAATCTCATCGACGCCGTCCGTCACGCGCCTCAGGGGCGTGGGAATCTTGACTGTGACCGACATAGACAACTGGCTCCTTTAGATCGTTGGGACGTTCCAATAACTATAGCGGAATGAGGTAGGCACGTCTCCGTCACTCGGAATGCGTGAGTGCTATCCCTTCTCCACCAGGCGACCTGAGAGATATTTGTGGATGACGCTGGACAGCAGCGTCTGATAAGGCATTCCCTCCTCCATGGCGCGAATGTGAGCCACGTTGAAGTCGTGTTCGGTGACACGCAGCGTCACACGTCTGGATTTCTTCAGGGTATTGCGTGCCGCTAGCTTGGCGAGCTCGAATTCCTTCTCAGGGTCAGCGACTCTCTTTAGTTCGCCACGCTCATAGGCCTCAAGGATTTCCTGCTCTTCTTCATCCAGTTGGTACTTCATGTCTAGCTCCTTCTACCATACCTCCGCATCGCTCTCTGATTCGGAATGATGGTCTTGAGGAATCTCGTTCTTTCATTCTGTTCCACATACGGAACCAGATACAGATAACCGCGAATATCTACAACGTAAACGCTTTGGCCCGGATAACGCCTCTGATTGGGGTGGACGTACGCATCAACCGGGCCATCGCGGGCGATGGACTCCACCACGTCACGAAATGACACCCCTCGTTGTTCTATGAGTTGCCGATCCTTATCCTAGTTCCATTCGTAGCTGACGTTCATCGTCAATTATCATACATTGTGTGTCATTTGTCAGCACATTAGCTGCCGCAGACGTGAGGAATCAATCCAATCGTCCGTGGTACGGGAGCGGGCTACGTTCAGCCGTCTATGACGTCTCCGGGGACGGGGTCAACGCGAACGCCCTTCGACTTGACCCAATCAATGCAGCGGTCGATCTCGCCCTGTTCGCCGTCGAGTTCGAGAACAACCCAGCCCTGGTCTTCCTCCACGTTTGCGCGACGGATATTGGTGACCACCTCATATTCGCGGCCAAGCGACCAGATGATGGGCTCCTGGATAAGCTCTGACACAAATGTGAAGCGGACACGAGCCCTGGCCATTGTTACCCCCGTTGTTCCCCAGCTATTCCGGTGTGGTTGTGAATCCAGCGGGACGCGATCAGGCGTCCTCGGCTTTGAGGGCATCCTCAAAGTCGCGCAGTGAGGCATTGATGTTGACGGTCTGCGCCACGTCCTGTACCGCCTCCTGCGTTTTCAGGCCGTTGCCGGTGATATAGGCGACGGTCACCTCATCCTTTCCGATAAGGCCCTTGGCAGCGAGCTTGCGCAAGACGCCGACGGTGACGCCACCGGCCGTCTCGGCAAAGATGCCCTCCGTCTGGGCGAGGAGCTTCATGGAATCGACGATCTCCGCGTCCGAGACGGCGTGGCCGGTGCCGCCGCTGTCCTCGATAACCTTGAGCGCGTAGTAGCCGTCGGCAGGATTACCGATGGCAAGCGACTTGGCAACGGTGTCGGGCCGGACGGGGCGTATGTCCTTGATGCCGGCGTCATAGGCAGAGACGATGGGCGATGAACCCTCCGCCTGGGCGATATGCATCTTCGTCTTCGGCTTGCTGATGATGCCGATGTCGTGAAGCTCGTTGAGGCCCTTCCAGATCTTGGTGAACATGGAGCCTGAAGCGGCCGGAACGATGGCATGGTCCGGCGCGTGCCAGCCAAGCTGCTCCGCCGCCTCATACCCCAGCGTCTTGGAGCCCTCGGAATAGTAGGGGCGCACGTTGATGTTGACGAATGCCCATCCATAACGGTCCGCGATCTCCGAGCAGAGGCGGTTAACGTCGTCATAGCTCCCGTTGACGGCTACGAGGGTAGGGCCGTAGATGGCCGCCCCCACAACTTTGCCAAGTTCGAGATCGGCGGGAATGAAGACGTAACACCTGATGCCTGCACGTGCGGCATGGGCGGCAACAGAACCGGCGAGGTTGCCAGTGGAGGCGCAGGCGAGGGTGTCGAATCCGAAATCACGCGCAGCGGTGGCGGCCACGGAGACGACGCGATCCTTGAATGAGTAGGTCGGATTGACGCAGTCGTTCTTAAGATAGAGCTCGTTGAGTCCGAGCGCCTTGCCGAGCCGATCTGCCTTGACGAGAGGCGTGAGGCCGGCGTTGATGTCGACACGGTTCTCCGGGTCGGCGGGCAGGAGTTCCGCGTATCGCCACATTGAGGGCGGCCCGTTCTTGATGGACTCCCGGGACATGACGCGCGCGATAGCGTCATAGTCGTACTGAACCTCAAGCGGCCCGAAACAGAAATCACAGACGTTGACGGGCAGGAGCTCGGTTTCCCGCGAACACTCCTTGCATCTGAGCGCTGTTGCGTAGGTCATTACGGCTGTACTTCCGTGATCTAGGCCCACAGATTGGCGGGCACAAGCCGGCCGTTATATGGGTCCGCGGCTAATGCGAAACTCTCAAGTGTATGAGCACCCAGCAAGGGTTGAGCGTTATCATCGCCGAAAGCGACCAAGGCAATCTCTCGTTCCCCATTCAGCGTTATCCATGCGCGCCCCAGCGGGTATTCGACCGGACGGCCATCAGCGAGCCTCATCGAAACTGAACGATGCGGTTGGATGCCAATGGACTGCAGCAAGATAGAAGGAATAACCGTGAAACTGGCTCCGGTGTCTACCATTGCCTCAAGCTCCAGAGAGCGGTCTCCGTCCTCGTTCTGGACAGTGAGTTCTGAATAGAAAACGCCCACGCGTTGCTCCTCCTGCGACGTTTGTAGTTCCGGCGCAGTAGGCTCGATCCCGCGACGCTGTCCTGATGTTGACGCCATGATTACCAATCTCTGCTACCTTGTGCGACTGAACCATTGTAACAATCAGGTGGGGCAGTGGGACAAAAGTGAAAGCGGGGCGGCACATCGTGCCGCCCCGCTTGTGGGTTCCTTGGTGGAACGCGGAAACTAGCGGTTCTGCCAGTTGGGCGCGCGCTTCTCTGCGAAGGCGAGCGGGCCCTCCTTGGAGTCCTCGGAGCCGCCAACGATCCGGTTGACCCAGCCGCTGAACTGGTAGTGCTCGTCAATGAACAGGTTGCGCCAGAACTGGGCAACGGCCTTGACGCCCTGGACGGCGATAGGCGCGTTCTCCGAGATCAACTTGGCGATTTCAACGGCGCGCGGCAGGAGTTGATCCGGCTCACAAACCTCGTGCACGAGGCCGATGCGCAGGCACTCCTCCGGCGAAATGCGGTCCGCCGTCAGGCCGATATACATCGCCTCGCCAACGGGAACCAGGCGCGGCATCAGGTGCATGCCGGAGCCGGGCATGATTCCGCGCTTGACCTCGAAGAGGCCCATGTATGCCTCGGTCGAGATGATGCGGATATCGCAGTCGATTGCTCGCTCAGTGCCTCCGCCGACGGCCAGTCCGTTGATGGCCGCGATAAAGGGCTTGGGCGAACGGGCGAACTGGAAGAGTGAACCCGTGGGGCCGGCTCCTCCTCCGCCGGAGATCTGGAACAGGCGCCGCGCCCGCTCCTCGGCGTCGATTTCACCCTTGTCGAACGCCTCATTCACCTCGGCTGTGCGGGTATTTCGGTCCGACATCTCGCGCAGGTCAGCTCCTGCGGAGAATGCACGGCCGTTGCCCGTCACGATGCCGACCCACATATTGCGGTCGTTATTGAAATCGTGGAGCGCGATCTGGAGCTCCTCGTTCATGCTGCCGCCCATGGCGTTCAAGCGGTCCGGGCGGTTCATGGTGAACGTGGCGTAGTGTTCCTCCTCATTCTTCTCATATAGCAGTTCAGGCATTTGCTTCCCCTCCCACCTCTGTGGATTCTCCTGTGTAAAGCCGACTAAGACTAGATTTTTGCCGACTCGAATGTCAAGTTGACGGCGTGGCGGCGCGGTAGGTCAGCTTTGACACGGTTTATAGGCGACTGGTAGGGTGAGTCTGGCTTGGAAAAGCCATTTAGGTGGGGGATTTCATCGTTCTGCGGCGGGTATCGCTCGCGCCAGGAGCAACGCCGTGCGCGGGAAAAACCACGAAGCACAGGGGGAAAATGACCATGCGTTTGACACTTTCAGCCATCAAGGCAGACGTGGGCTCGATCGGCGGTCACACAAGACCGACGGACGAGATGCTGGACAAGGTGCGCTCTGAGGTGCAGGCCGCGATTGACCGGGGTCTGCTCATCGATGGCTACGTGTTCCACGTGGGCGACGATATCGCCATCATCATGTCCCATACGCGAGGCAAGGACGACACAGAGATCCACCAGTTCGCCTGGGACAGTTTCATTGCGGCGACGGCCATTGCGCAGGAGTACGGACTATACGGCGCAGGTCAGGACCTGCTGGTGGACGCTCCCTCCGGCAACGTTCGCGGCGCCGGGCCCGGCGTGGCCGAGGTGGAATTCGAGCATGAGCCGGTGAGGTCCAACAGCGTGCGTCGTGCGGAGTCGTTCATGATCTTTGCGGCGGACAAGTGCGGGCCGGGCGCGTACAACCTACCGCTCTTTCTCGGCTTCGCTGACCCGATGTACTGCGCCGGCCTGATGCTGCCGCAAATGATCCAGGGCTTCGATTTCAACATCATCGATATGAACAACACTGGCGGCGACAGCATCCTGACACTCCACGCGCCGGACGACTACTACCAGATCACGGTTCTGCTGCGTGACAACGAGCGTTTCGGCATCGAGAGCATCACATCACGGACGCATGGCGACCAGGAGGCGGTGGCGGTTTCCGCACAACGCCTGCACAACATCGCTGGCACCTATACCGGCAAGGATGACCCCATCGCCATCGTGCGCAACCAGGGTATCTTCCCCGCGCCGGAGGAGGTCCTGTCGACTTTCACCAAGGCGCATTACATTGGCGGCGACGCGCGCGGCTCCCACAACATGCCGCTGATGCCAGTGCCGATAAACACGCCCGTGACCGGCCCCTATTGCTTGCCGATTGTGGAGTCGCTCGGTTTCTCGATGAGTGCGGAAGGCAAGTTCTCTGCGAACGTCGTTGATTTCTTTGACAATCCGGCGTGGGACCTCGTCCGCAACAAGGCACAGGAGAAGGCGCTGTACATGCGGGACCAGGGATGGTCCGGTCCGGCGATGCTTCCTTATACCGAGCTGGAGTATGGCGGCTTCCGCGATATCGTGACTGGGCTGGAGGATCGCTTCGCCATCAGGGCGGAATGATTTTCTCGGTTCGCGCTTAGCTTTGACTGGCCTGAGTAGCCTGAACTCCGCGTTCCGGCACTGCGAGCATATGCGCGCCCCCGTGTTCCAGCGTGCGCGGAAATGAGGAGTGCCTCGCAAAGCGCACCAACATGTTTGGGGACGTGGCTAAGGTGAACAATCCATGAAACTCCTTGTTGGCACGGGCAATCCCGGCAAGGTGCGAGAGTTCCGCGAATTGCTGGAAGGGCTGCCCGTTGAGATTGTGATACCCTCTGAGGTCGGCCTCGACATGGAGGTCGAGGAGACCGGCGAAACGCTGGAGGAGAATGCCCTGATCAAGGCGCAGGCGTATGCAAACGCGAGCGGAATTCTGACGCTTGCCGATGACTCCGGCCTGTTCGTGGACTCGCTGGGCGGCGAGCCGGGAGTGCGCAGCGCGCGCTATGGCGCACCCGACGCCAGGACGGATGAGGACCGCGTGGAACTCTTGCTGCGCAACCTCGCGGATGTGCCGGACGACGAGCGAGACGCTGCGTTCCGCTGCGTGATCGTCATCGTTGAACCGGAAGTAGATACCGTTCACATGGCGAAGGGGGAGCTGCGGGGTATAATTGGACAATCTCCGATGGGGTCGAATGGATTCGGATATGATCCGGTATTCGTGGTCCGGGAGTATGGGAAGACGGTAGCCGAATTGGATTCAGAAACAAAGAACGCACTCAGCCATCGCGGTCGTGCGGCACGCATTGCCCGAGAAATCATCGCTGAAATGGCCGCCTCACCGCAGGCGGAGGGTAACGCCTGAGCATGACCGTCGCCGCCCCCATAAGCGTCAAGGACGTTTTCGGACGCCTTCTGCAAGACCTCCGCATCTCAGTCACGGATCGGTGCAATTTCCGTTGCTCGTACTGCATGCCTGCGGAGATCTTCGGTGAGCGGTACGAGTTTCTGCCGCGTGATCAGATTCTGACTTTTGAAGAGATTGAACGCCTGACACGCATCTTTGCCGGTCTTGGCGTCACGAAGATCCGCGTCACGGGCGGGGAGCCGCTGCTGCGCAGGGATCTTCCCGAGTTGATTCGGATGCTCTCTGCCGTTGAGGGGATAGAAGACCTGTCTCTGACGACAAACGGCTACCTGCTGCCACCCATGGCGAAGGAGCTACGAGAGGCCGGACTCAGGCGTGTGACCATCAGCCTGGACAGCCTGGATGATGAGACGTTCAAACGGATGAACGGGCGTGGGTTCGGAGTCGACCGCGTATTGGAGGCCATTGAGGCGGCCGAAGACGCGGGCCTTGGCCCAATAAAGATCAACAGCGTTGTGCAGCGCGGCATTAATGACAACTTCGTGACAGACCTCGCCAGGTATTTCAAGGGCACAGACAAGATTGTGCGGTTCATCGAGTACATGGACGTCGGCACGATCAACGGCTGGAAACTGGAAGAGGTCGTGCCGAGCAGGGAACTTGCGGCGCGCATCAATGCCGAGACACCCATCATCCCAATCGACCGGAACTACAGAAGCGAGACATCCTCACGTTATGCCTACGCCGACGGCACCGGTGAGATTGGCTTCATTTCCTCCGTCTCAGAACCGTTCTGCGACGACTGCACACGCGCCCGTCTCTCAACAGACGGCAAGCTCTACACATGCTTGTTCACCGGAGAGGGTCACGATCTGCGCGAGGGACTGCGGACAGGGGCGACAGATGATGAGATTCGCAGTCTGATCACCGGTGTCTGGGAGCAGCGCACGGACCGCTACTCCGAAGAACGGACCAGTGAAACTGCCGTGCTCGCGGGCAAGAAGCCGGAGCGCGTGGAGATGTACCACATCGGCGGGTAGAGCAGGGCGCTCCGAGAAATCCGATGGCTGACCAGGAAAATCCGGGCCAACTTTCCCACGTTGATCCAACGGGGGGGCCTCGCATGGTGGATGTTGGAGACAAGGACGTGACAAAACGCGAGGCTGTCGCGCGGGGCAGGGTGGTTATGTCGCAAGAGACACTGACGGCCATCCGCGAACAGGCCACGCCCAAGGGTGATGTCTTATCTGTCGCACAGCTGGCCGGCGTCATGGCCGCCAAGCGCACCGCTGAACTGATCCCTCTCTGCCACCCGCTGCCTCTGTCATTCGTAAGTGTCGAACTGACGCCGGGCGAGGACGGAGCGAGTGTCGAGATCGAAGCCACCGTGCGGACGACGGGTCAGACCGGGGCTGAGATGGAGGCGCTGACGGCGGTCAGCGTCGCTGGTCTGACCGTCTATGACATGTGCAAGGCGATCGACCGCTCTATGCGTGTTGAGGCGGTACGGCTCGTGTCCAAGTCCGGCGGCAGGAGCGGAGACCTGCGGCTGGAAGAGTAACTGCGTTACGGCTAAGGTTCGCGATCAGAGTTGGTCGAAACTCGTAGTTGACTCCCGCGTTCCGGCTTAGGCGGCAGTTTCCTCTTATCTGGATTTTGGCATTCGCCGGGATGGCAACGTGACTTAGTCCTGGCTGCCCAGCAGGAAGCGGCGGGCGATGTTGGCGGTCTCGTCCGGAACCTGCATGTAGATGGCGTGCCCGACGTCCGGCATAACCAGAAATTCGCCATGGGGCAGGGCCTCCGCCAGTGGCCTTTGGTGAGACTCAAGCAGATTGTTCTCCTCAGCCACGACAATGAGGATAGGCATGGTCAGTCGGTCTGCGCCGTCAATGAGCATGAACTCGTCGGTTGCCATTTCCTCCATGTTGTACGAGTTAAGGCTCCATGCGGCTTCTGCGCGGCCGTCCGGGAGGACGATGGTTTCCTCATTGAGGACATCTTCAAGAGCTTCCTGTGTCCATACGCTTGTCATGTTGTTGGACTCCAGCCGCCGCTTGAGATCTTCCAGAGACACCCAGGAGTTGCGACGGCCCGGGCCGGGCTTTTCGGTCAGGTCTTCATTGAGGACATTGACGCGCACCCAGTGCGCGGGGCCTTCCGGCACCGGTTCGATCATCACCATGCCGAGCACGCGATCCGGGTGGTTGGTGGCGTATAGTCCGCTGATTGCGCCGCCATAGGAATGGGACATGATGTAGTGTGGGGGCAGGTCGAGTTCCTCCACGATTCCCGCCATGTCCTGCGCGCCCTCTCTGGCGCGATAGCCGGTTTCCGGCCCGTCCGACTCGCCGTGCCCACGTGTGTCCAGAGCGATGACGCGAAAGTCGTTGCGGAGTCGTCGTGCAACGGCATTCCAGCTACGTCCGGTGCGGCGCCCTCCATGAACCAGCAGGAGCGGAGTCCCGTCCCCTCCCCAATCGAGCGCGTGGAACTGAACGCCCTCAACGGTGATGAACAGGCTTGTGCGACCCTCGGATTGCTCGCGTGTGATGACTTCAGACACAGGACCTCCACGTGTGTGTTGTTCGACTTAGCTTAGGGCAGGGGATCAGGCGGGGTACCACTGCCTGCGTTCGAGCATCCCCTTGAGATACGACATCTCTCCCGTGTGCATGGAATTATCGTGCATGACGCTAACGAGGCGCACGCCGACCGTCGGCATTGGATCCCATCGCGGCTCGTTCAGCACGCGGTCAAGCGCCTCCGGTGTGATGGATCGCAGGAACTCCTGCGTGCGGGCGTAGACGACGTCGTAGTACTCGATGATGACGGACGCCTCCGGCGACTGAAAAGCGCGTACCTCGTCCATGGAGTGGCCGGTGCCGGTGTTCTGCGGGTCGGCGGGCATGCCGAAACGTTCATGCCAACCATCGGCGATCCAGGCCTGCTCACGCCCGGCAAGCCCGGAAATCTCGTGGTCCTGCGTCCGCGTCAGATGCCATCCGGTCCACCCAAGCGGGTTTGATTCCGTGTCCGGCTGCTTCATCAATTGCTCGACGGTCAAACCCTCGATGCACCTGGCGAGCAGGCCTCGCGCGCGGCTAAAGTGATCAATAGTCAGGTCTGTGATATCCATCTGCGCCTCCGTCTCCCTCAGGCCTTCCTAACGTGGCGGCCTAGACCTTTTCGTGCTGTGTCTGATACCAGGGCAGGCCGTTGACCATTTCAATCTTGTAGTCGGAGAAGAGGACAGGGTATCGATCCTGGGCGATCTCGCCGATCCTGGCGAAAACGACACGGATCTCCTCCTCCGAGCTGGGATCCGTGCGGGCCTCCAGGATATGGCGCAGGGCTCGGATGTTCGTGCTCCAACCAATGCTCGTCGAGACGCCGATGGGGGCGATGCGGCGCATGGCGGACGTAATCTCCTTCTTGCGTGAGAACTGCGCGCCGTCCTCATCGAGTTGGTAGTGTTCGGCCATCATGATTTGCAGCTCTTCCAGCTTCCTGAAGGTGTCGACAAAGACCTCCATGATGTGCTCATCCTCGCGGACGGCCGTAGGCGTCCACATGCCGAGGTCATCAAGGCGGACGAAGCGTAGGCTCTCCTGCGAGATGGCTGTGCCGGCTCGGTGGCGGACCAGCTCGTGTGTGAAGACGCGGCTGACGCCGGTTATCGCGAAATTCAGGACGCTATGCTCCAGCACCGAGCCGTGACCGGTGGCGATGATGTTCTTGAGGTGGGCAGCATTGTTCGGGCGGACGCGCGTGACGTTCGGGTTGAGGCCCGGCTCAAAGCTGCGGTAGCAGAGACGCCCCATGAATTCGGCCAGCCCCTCAACATCCGTGACGGCGTCCGTGGACCAGTCCGGCGCGCCGATGTGCTCAAGATAGGCGCTAAGCCCCTCCGGTATGATTCTGGTCTCACCGACGAGGAAAACGTGCGGCTCCACGCCGTGCATGTGCTACCCCCTCCCGAACAAACCGTCTATGAAAACTGTAGCACGAACAGCCGCTTGTTCCGTTCACTCTAGGCATGTCGAAGAGTGAATGGGCATATGAATTCGGGGAAAGGACGGGCGGATGGCACGCAGTGAAAATTTAACTGCGGTCATACATAATTTTAACAGTGACTTAACACCCATTTTCTGATAGTGTGACAGAGTGGTTATGTGGAAACTGAATACCTTACATCCACTGTGAATTATCCAAAGGCGATTAGGACAGTCGCTCACCGAGGCGCCAAGGCACTGGCGCCCGAGAATTCTCTACTTGCATTCGCCACAGCCGCTGAGCTTGGCGTTGCTGCCATTGAGACCGACGTTCGTCTGACGGCGGACGGGCTTCCGGCCATCATCCACGACCCCACGCTAATCAGGACGCACGACCACAAGGCTCAGGTTGGCGCCACAAGGATGGCGGATCTGGAGGCGCTTGGTGTGCCACCCCTCTCCATCATGCTCGATGTGTTCGCCGCCGACTTTGACGTCATCATTGACCTCAAGGAGAAGAGCACGAGACTGGCTGAGGCCGTGGGTCGTGTCGTTGCCGAGAGAGGCCGGGCCGAGCGGTGCTATGTGACGGGTTCAGACCTCAGCCTGCTGCGGCGCGCGCAGGCGCTTGCGGATGGGCTGCAGCTCAGCTGGACGATTGGAGCGCGTCACGGGACACTGACGCCTGCAGCGATCGTTGAGGCGTCCGTTGCCGGGGTGTCTGAACTGGCAGTGCAGGCGTCCGAAGTCAGTGCTGAGCTGGTGGCACAGGCCGGATCTCTGGGGATCGACGTTCGCGCATACGGAATCAGGACGCCTGCGGGGGCACGAGAGTTGCTGGCTCTCGGCTGCACGACACTGACGCTGGATGATCCCCGCTGGGCAATGATGCCAAGGCAGCTGAATCTGCCCCTGATTTCCACGGCTGCGTAGAGCCACCCACTCACCCCAACCCTCTCCCTGCAGGAGAGGGAGCCATTGCTGAACACATCGCCCTTGCTCCACGCATATACTGGCTTTGATGGTTGGTGTTGGGGATTCCCGATTCGATTCTGTTAGTGTCGGCACGCCGGCGTTGGAGGCGCGCCGACTGCGTAAGCAGTTTGGTGGCAGGAACGTCGTCAATAATGTGTCTTTGCACGTCAATAGCGGTGAAATCGTCGGCCTTGTTGGACCGAACGGCGCAGGCAAGACGACCACGATTCGGATGATGCTCGGCATACTCGCGCCTGACGAGGGCGAGGCCCGAGCGTTGGGCGGGCCGCTCACCGAGGAGGCTCAGGAACGCATCGGATACTTGCCTGAAGAGCGTGGCCTGTATGAAGGTCTCCGTCTCACCATCGTCCTTTCGTACCTGGGGCAGTTGAAAGGGCTGAGCCGCCGCGAGGCTGCAATTCGCACCGCCGAAATGCTTGATGCCGTTGGTATGTCGGAGCACGCCCACAAGAAAGTGCGTGAGTTGAGCCGCGGTATGACGCAGCTCGTTCAGTTCGGGGCGACCCTGCTACACAGGCCGGACATCCTGGTGTTGGACGAGCCGTTCTCCGGACTCGATCCCGTCAACGCGCGCCGCATGAAGGAGCTTGTGCTGGAAGAAAAAGAGCGCGGTGCGGCGATCATCTTCTCCACTCACCAGATGATGGACGTGGAGGAGCTTTCGGATCGTGTGCTGATGATTGATGGTGGGGAGGTGGCGTTGGACGGCGCGCCGTCCGAGCTCCGGCGGCGGTATCGCGGCGACACCATCCGTGTTGAGTCTCCGGACGCCCCGCCGGAACGAATCAGCGGAATAGTGGAGATTGAACGGTCTGCGGACAGCATCTCCATGCGTCTCGCCGAGGGAGCCATTGCAGAGCAGGTGCTCAGAGAACTGCTCGACGCCGGCATACGCATAGAGCGATTCGAGGTCGCGCTGCCGACACTGGAGGAGATATTCATCCGTGAGGTTCAGGGGCGGAGAGGCACGGCATGAATAAGGCACTCGTCGTTGCCCGACATGAGTTCACGACGATGATTTCGCGGACGGGTTTTCTTGTCATGACCGCTCTCGTGCCCGTCGCCATGCTCCTGCTTGTGGGCGGCATCGGGGCGTATGTCTTCTTCACGTCCGGCGAGGATGACGAGCCGGATTCACGGACGGTCGGCTATGTGGACCTTGCCAACGTCATCGCCGAACCCGGAACGATTGGAACCACGGAGTATGTTCCGGTTCAAAGCGAAGATCAGGCGCGCACCGCTGTCGCATCCGGCCAACTGGATGCCGCGTATGTGATTCAGAGCGACTATATCTCCACCGGCCAAGTCCTTCAGATTGTGAAGGGCGGGAGGGGTCTGAACATAACGGGCAGCGGCAGCGGCTCGTTGCGGGAGTTCTTGAGAATCAACCTGGTTGCAGAGGCGGTGAATGATGCTCGAGCTGCGCGCATCTTGTCCCCGGCATTCATTACCACGCTTGAAGTAGATGAAGGTGGTCAACCCGAGGAAGAATCTTTTGATCCAGCAACGCTGATCTTCTTCATGGCAATGGCGTTCGCTGTCATCTTCTCCGTACTAACCATCACCGGCTACCTGCTTCAGGGGCTGAATGAGGAGAAGGAGAACCGCGTCATGGAAATCCTGCTCTCCACAGTCAACCCGGATCAGCTGATGCTGGGCAAGCTGGTGGGCCTGGGCCTGGCGGGCATTGTACAGATAGGCGTTTGGATGGGTTCAGCCGTTGGTCTTCTTTTTGGGGCGGCGATATTCCTGGAAAACATCCCCACCCTGGAGCTGCCTCCGCTGCCGCTCATCTTTGTGGCTTTCGCCTACTTTCTGCTTGGCTATGCATTCTTCGCAGCGCTGATGGCAGCGCTCGGCGCAGTCACAACATCGCAGCGGGAGTCGCAGCAGCTTACAGTCATCGTGATTCTGCCTGCGGTTGCCCCGTTCTGGTTCTCGTTCGCGATCATTGAGGACGCCGCAGGCACACTTCCGCAGATCATGACGTACATCCCGTTCACCGCACCGACAATGTCTCTTGCGCGCCTGGCGCTTGATGCGATGGGGCCGCTGGAGATTGCCGCAAGCCTTATCGCATTGACCATCTCAGTGGTCGTGGCAGTGAAGCTCGCGCAGCGCCTCTTCCGCAGCTATCTGCTTGTTTACGGGCACCGCCCGCCGCTCATGCAGCTTCTGAGGACCGCGGTGACAGGCCGAGTTTAATTTCCCGGTTCGCGACTAGCGTTGGTTGACCTACCTATTGGCGCTCCGTGTTCCGGCGCAGGGGTCATTCGTGTCCGCTTCTGCGAAGCAGCCGTTCCCCGATAATCAGGCCAAGCACGACGTAGATGGCGTCCATGAGCGGGAAGTAGATGGTGTGCGACAGGGCGGCGTCACCCGTCTCACTGCTCGTGTCCAGCAGCCAGAAGTACTGCCAGTAGAACAGCATCATTAGGACGACCGAGCCGTAGAAGAGGCCGTTGGCGATGGCACAGGTGTAGTTGTCCGTCTGCTCCGGATCAAGTTGCCACCGATAGAGAAAAGTCAAGACGACCATCAGGATCACGCCCAGGGCCATGAAGTAATTGAGGATTGTCCAGTACGGGTAGTCGGGCGAGCCGTCATGAATCAGCGGTGTGATCATAAGCAGCAGGGCGACGGCTATTGCCGTCAGCAGGAGATAGGCTCCAAAGAGGCGAGTAAGTATCTGTGCCATCGTTTTTCTCCTTACGCAATCTCGCTCAATGGCGTGTTCGGTTTCCAGAGTACTCCATCAGAAAACGGGCAGCATGAGCCTTGGCGAAAAGCGATGTTTTTGAGACCGAATCAAAAATCTATGGAACAACCGACTATAATGAACGGGCATGACTCGTAGATACACTGGATTTCGATAGTTAGCATGACCGCATCATCTTCTCGGGAACGTCGATATGACGGCTCGTACGGTCTGACTATTCCCACCGATTACATCGAGGGATACGGACGTGCCAGTAAAGCCAATAAGGCCGTCGCAGACAACTACATTGCCCACCATTCCATCGCAGACCCTGAGGCGGACGCCGTCATCGCAGAACTCGGTGAAATGGATCGCGCGCAATCCGCAATGATCATCCGGGCGGTGATGGATGATCCGGATGGCAGTGTTCTCAAGGACGCTCCTGAAAGCGTTCAACGTCTGGTTGGCGGACTGGATACCCCGCCGGATTGGGTGAACTACGATGAATTCATGCCGGGATCGCGCATGTTCCTGCGCAATGCTCGTGTCATCCTCGCGGCGTTTGTCGGTGGAACGCTCGTCGAGGGTTTCACGACAAACATCAGTAAGTCGTTCTTCATTACCGGCCGGGTTCGTGACCAGGGCGTACGACGCCTGATGCAGAACAACCGGCATATGCTGGAGTCTTTTCTGCCGGGAGGACTGGAGCGCGCCGGCGATGGTCTCAAGCTGAGCATGCGCCTGCGTCTGGTTCATGCACAGGTGCGCAAGCTCTTATATGAGTCAGAGGAGTGGGATACGGAGGCGTGGGGCGTGCCGCTGAGCTCAGCACACCTCGGTCTGGCGATTTCCGGATTCTCCGGCCGTCTTCTTCATCACATGAAACGGTTGGGAGCGAAATATACCGATGAGGAGCGACGGAGCTTCATGGCGGTGTGGCGCTACACAGGCTATATCATGGGTATTCCGGAAACGATCCTCTTCAAAGACGAAGAGGAGGCGCTGGAACTCTACAGGGTTGGCAACATGTGTGAGCCTCATCCCAGCCAGGAAGGCGTTGTTATGGCTCACGCACTGATCAACTCCGCGCCGCTCGTTGTGGGTATCCAGGATCCAAAGGAAAGACAGAAGTTGGCCAGCTATGTCTTCCGAATCTCCCGAGCCGTGATCGGGCCGGATATGGCTGACAGGCTCCGCTATCCGAGGACTCCCGTTCGTGGTGTCCTTCCGTTCTTCAGATTCCAGGCCAAGTACAATAACTTCCTGTCACGGTGGGTTCCACGCCTTACCAACCAGAACAATTTCACACAGTTCACGGGCCTGCTCGACGCGGCGACCGTTGCAGAGACGGATATTAACTACAATATGCCGGACCACGTCTATTCAGAGAACTCCAGCCCCTGGTAGGAACTGTCAGGCGAGCGAGGAGTACGCGGCTGTTGCCGCGAGGTTTCCACTGCGGACGGCGGATTCCATCGTCGCCGGCCACCCCGTCTGAGTCCAGTCTCCCGCGAGGAAAAGGCCGGGCACAGTAGTTGATTGCGCCGGCCTCCGATCCTGGATTCCGGGCAGGCAGCGAAAGGTTGCCTGCGGTTGCTTGACGACGCGGAAGAATGTCATTGAGGCATCCCGCGTCTCTGGAAGCACAGGCCGCAGTTCGGCCTCAGCCATGCCACGCAACTCATCCTCCGTCATGCCTGCCTCTTGCCATGCGGCGCTAATCGACACCAACAGGCGCGAGTCTGTGTCGGCTGACTCCTGCATCAATGAGCGATTGAAGACCCACTGAATCGGGCTATCAACCACGGTCAGGAACGGCTCGTTCATTACCGGGCGGTCATAGCCGATATGAAGGCCAACGATGGGCGCCCATTCCAACTGTGGTGGACTGACGGCCGATAAGGGGGTGCCCGCGTCCTCGCTGGTTAGCAGCCTCTCAAGACCATCCCATGGCAAGGCGCTGATCACTGCGTCCGCGCTTATGGTTTCCTCCCCCAGCGTGACCCCTGCTACGCGGCCATCGTGAATCTGCAGGCTACTCACACGGCGGCCCATGATGAGTCTCCCACCGCGTGTTTCGATGTACTGGCGCGCTCCCTCGCTGACCAGCGTTGACAGCCCCACGCGCGAATAGCCGAGATCAGCCATACCCTTGCCCGCCAACAGGGAGTCCTGGAATGCCATGATGCCCATATAGGCGCTGACGGCGTCGATTGTGTCGTTCAGAATCGGCAACGTGATGAGTTCCCAGAGAGTGGAAATCGTCCGGTCGTTCTGTCCGTGTTGTAGCAGCCAGTCGCGAAAAGAAATCGACTCCAACCCTTCGTGCTCGCGTTCCCTGTCTGTGCGCCGAATGCTCATCATGCCGCGGACGATCCGCAGCCTGTCCAAGAGTCCGAGATGCCGGTAGAGCACGAGAGAGGGGAGCACGTCGAGCGGCGCGGGAAGAAACCGTGTTGATGACAGGGTGCCCTGTTTGCCCGATCTGTCCGCCACCGTCACGCGCAGCCGTTCCTGAAGCATTGTCTGCCCGAACGCTCCGATCTTTTTGAGAAAGTCGATGTATTCAGTGCAGCAGCGGAGAAAGACATGCTGGCCGTTGTCCAACTCCATGCCTGTGTGCGGATCAATATAGGAAAAGGCGCGCCCGCCAAGGTAGTTGCGGCGCTCAATCAGGGTGACGGTGACGCCGCGTTCGGCGAGGGAGCAAGCGGCGGCCAGGCCGGCAAGCCCTCCGCCAATCACCACGCAGTGGCTACGCGCTCCATCGGGATGTAACTCTGAATCCACAGTCGCACCGCCAACCCGACTTTCTCGCGGGTTGACAGGCCAACCCGACCTTCAAAGACGTTATAGTTTCTTGCTTCGATTCTATCGAGGACTCGGCCATAAAGTCCGCCGAGCACCGCAGGGAAGGCGCGGGTGCGGACGGGCAGGAGCTTGAGCAGCCGCTTTCCGCGCTCGAAATACTCCCTGGCGCGCGCCACCTCGAACTCCATCAGGCTGCGAAACTGATCGTTCACCGTGCCTGCGAGCAGGTCTTCCTCGCTGTAGCCGAATCGCCGCAGATCCTCCTGTGGGATGTAGATGCGGCCGCGTTCGGCGTCCTCACGGATGTCACGCAGGATATTTGTCAGCTGCATGGCAAGACCTAGGTCGATGGCGTATTCACGGGCGCGCTGATCCCTGTAGCCCATAATTTGAATGCAGATGAGTCCGACCACTGACGCCACGCGGTAGCAATACGTCTTGAGATCATCAAAGGTCTCGTAGCGGGAGATGGTGAGGTCCATCTCAACGCCGCGTGCCACCTCAATAAGATCCTCGTAGGGAATGTCGTACTCCGCAGCGGCATGAGCCAGCGCCTCAAAAACCGGGCCGTCAGGTTTCCCGGCATGCGCCTCCTCCAACAGTGCATCGATGCCCTGAATTCGTTTCGTTTTTTCGTCGATAGGCAGGTCATCGTCGGAGAGGTCGTCGCAGAGGCGACAGTAGGCGTAGGCGGCGTACATGGCGCGGCGTCTGCGACGTGGCAGAGTGACAAACGCATAGTAGAAATTGCCCGCCGCCTCGCGTGTTATTCGGCGGCAGTGCTCGTATGCCTCAAGGGGCGCAGCTAGCGAAATCATGGCGCGTCGTCTTCAGATCTGCCTCGTGAGCTTCATCAGGAGCCACGTCTTTGCCAGCAGCCACGTCTTGCGCCCCTTGGTCACCGTTGGTCGCCTGGAGAGCACATCGTATTTCTGTCCTTCGATGGCGTCCAGAACACGGAGGCCGCCCAGCGTGAACAGCTTGACGTGCAGTTTGAAGATGCCGTCCAGCGTATCGACGAGCGGCAAGCCCTCCTCGAACAGCCGTCGCGTCCGCTCCACCTGGAACGCCATGAGGTCACGGAATGCGGGCGTGTACTCGCCCCGGGCCAGTTCTTCCTCCGTGTATCCGAAGCGGCGCATGTCCTCCTGCGGAAGGTAAATCCGGCCCATGGCGTAGTCGCGTTTGACATCCTGCCAAAAATTGGCGAGTTGGAGGGCGGTGCAGGTGACATCTGACAGCGCTCGACGCTCCGGGTCATTCTTGCCGATCAGGGTCAGATACAAATGTCCAACGGGGTTTGCCGAATGCCGGCAGTAATTCAGCACCTCTTCGTAGGATTCATAGCGCGAGTTGACCTGATCCATCCTGTTGGCCTCAATGAGGTCGAGGAACGGCTGCCGTTCAATGTCGAAGGCCGAGATGGTGTGCTGGAGGGCGAGAAATCGAGGTTCGGTCGGGGAGCCGGAGTAGCATTGCTCCAATTGGGCCGTCCAATCATCTAGCAGGGCGAGGCGGTCTCCCTCGGCCTCGTCGCCGAGATCATCCACACCACGACAGTAGGTATAGATGGCGGCAACGTGTGGAAGCATGTCGCGCGGCATCAGGCGCGACGCAACGGAGAAATTCTCGTAGTGCGATCGCGCAATGGCGATGCACTCGCGGTAGGCGGACTCAAGTGAGGCCGGAATCTCCGTCGCCTCGCGCGTCCGCATTATTGCTCTCCCTGAACTCCCATGACCTGGATGATCAGTTGGCGCGGGCGCGGGCGATCCAGCTCAATGAAGAAGATCCGCTGGTACATGCCGAACTGGAGTCGATTAGCGATGATGGGAATGGTCTCGCTGCTTCCCATGACGATCTGCTGGCAGTGGGCATGGCCGTTGGGAGGTTCGTCATCGTTCATATTGACGGTGCGAATCTCGAAATCGTTATGCTGATAGCCGCCCTCGCGCGGGGCGAAATGCTCAAGGATGTGGCCAACGTCTTCGAGAAGCAGTGGCTCCAACTCATTGATGACAACGGCGGTTGTCGTGTGCTTGGTATAGACGAGCACCGAACCGTACTGCACGCCGGTTGTCTCCAAAATGTCCTGTACCCAATCTGTGACATCCACGAATTCGGGCGCGCGAGTGGATTGAATGTCGATTTTATACGAATAAATCTGGTATTGACCCTCACCAACAAGGCCGCCTTGCTGGGCGCCGGACACAGATGCTTGTGCTTCCATAGCGTGCTCCAATCTGCGGGCAAGTTAGATTGCTTTACCATAAGGATACAGCGGCATGCGCGATTTTCAAATCTGAGAAGAAGATAGTGTGTGCCAGGGCGACGAGGAAATCACAATGGCTCCGGATCGGATTCTCCATCGTCGATGGGGTCTTGCTCAACGTCAGCAGTAGCGGGGCTTACCCCACCGCTGAGGCCCCGGTAGAGGAAGAGCAGGAAGCCTGCGAGCAGCAGTGTTGCGACAACTCCAACCGTCATGACCGTCCACGGTACCAGGCCGGAGAGGGTACCGGCTCGCCCAACGCCTGCCCCGATCAAGACCATGACGGATGTAACGACCAGCGAGATAACGATTACAGCCGCGATGCTGATCGCCTCGTTGCGGATCACCTGGTCTCGTTCCACTGAATCGACGCCGCGGCTCTCCATTTCCCGAGCCTGGGAGCGCAGTTGGATGATCCTGCGTAGAGCGACAAGACCCGCAATGGTGAGCAGGAATACAGCGGCGGACATCGGTATTGGCAGCGGCTCTGAGAAATACAGAAAGCGGCCGAAGAAGCCGTGCCAGTCAATGCGGTTGTGCGTCCAAACGTCCGGGATATGGGCGGCCATCAGCAGCGCCGCGAATAGCCAGAACGGTAAGTGGCCCGCATTTACGATTCGTAGTATGACGTAGGCACCCGTAGCGCCTCCGACTATGAAAACTGACCCCCATGAAATGATTTCAGAGGCAAACTGTATGACAAAGGTGGGCCACTGCGTGCGTTCAAGGTCTGCGTGGTGGACTGAGCTTGAGACGATCCACATGGCGATTACCGTTAGGGCGGCCAGGAGCACGGCTTCTGCCACCGCCAGTTGGGCGAATACGGACGTCCGGATTCGACTCATTGATACCTGTCCATGTGGCGCACGAGGGTTGTGATGAATCGTTCGCTCGACGGATCCCAGGCCATGACAGCGGCACCGGCCTGCTGCAACGCTGCTATTGTGGCCTGCGTTTCCCAACGGGACATATCTGACTGAGGGTCAGCCCAGTCGACTGACTCATGCTGTGAGGGCGGGCTGACGTGTATGACACGCACACGGCCTCCCCGGCGAGATCGGGCGCGGAGGGCCGTGAGGCGAGTGACCGCGGTCGTGAAGCGATCCAGCTGATCCGAATCATCTCCCGGGCGCGGGTAGTGCGCATCGAGGCGGGTGATGATGAACACCTGTGGACGGAGCCTGAACAGAAATGATTTGCACCATTCAATGGAACGGAGGAGATCCTGTTCAGGAGGGCCGGGAATAAGCCCCGTGAACATCTGCGTGAGGCGTCGAAATTGCTTCTGGCCGTTGTCGGGCGAAAGCAATTCACCGCCGCCCTGTGTGTTGTAGGCGTATGCCCCAAGCGTGGAACCCTGCGAGACGTAGTACTGCGCCAGGGTTCCCGCTGCCTCAATGGTGTTCTCCATTGGGCTTGATGCCGCCGTGCCGACGTTCATGTAATCTGCCGTGTCGAGAAAGATCCACACGGCCTTTCGTCCTTCCGGCTCCAACTCGTTGACGAGTGGCACGTCGTATGCGTCCCCGTTCCGAGCCGTTGCTTTCCAGTTGATGCTCTTGATTGGATCGCCGGGCTGATATGGACGAATTTCGCGGAACTCCTCGCCGGTGGAACGGATATGGGAGATGTCATCCATAAGTAAAGTGCTGCGGGTCATTGCGCGAACTGAATTGAGACGGGAGATATCGGCGGTTCGCGGCGCAACAAGCAAGTTCAACTCAGGCCCCACGGCACCGAATTGGGCGTGCCCTGTGCCGAGCGGTGTCTGTGATTCCCAAACCGTCTCCTGCAGCGTGTACTCACCGCGCTTGGCAAAGGTGATTGTGTAGGAGAGATCAACACTCATCTCGCCGGGCCATTTCCAGACCACGCGGAAGTTGTTTCCGTCAACAACGGCCGCTTCCTCCGGCAGAGGATCGACAACGCGGATTGTCCCAATTCCGCCCTGCACGTTCAGACGCCGCTCTACGATCAAGGAGTCGCCAACCCAGCAGATGACGCGGAGCATGCCGCGCTCGATCTGCACGTCCTCTGGAGGCCGGATGGCGCCGGCAGTGAGGAGGGCCACAAACAGAAAGACTGCGCCCGCCAACAAAATGATGTTGCCCAGAAAGAGGCCGACAACGAGGAGCGCAAGGCCGAGCCATGTCCAACTCAACAAGGCGGGTGTGAACATAGCTAAACGGGCCGTGCCCCCAACTCTGTTGGCACGGGAACCTGGTCGAGAATCTCATCGATGATTGACTCCGGCCGCACGCCCTCAAGCGTGTCCTCAATATTGAGGATGATGCGGTGAGACAGGACATCCGTGACGATCATCTTGACGTCGTCCGGCACGACAAAGTCCCGCCCATGGATGAGCGCGATACTGCGGGACACTCTAAGTAGGGCAAGGGAGCCGCGCGGGCTGACGCCGACGGCCACACGCGGATGGTCTCGTGTGAGCCTGACGAGTTCAGTGATGTAGTCGACGATGACGGTATCAATGTAAACGGCGGTTTCGACGAGCCTCTGAAGTTCAAGAAATCCCTCGACAGAGATAGCCGGTTCGAGGTCTCCGGTGGGGTCGTCCTTTTGCCAGGCGATGCGGCGGTTGAGAATGTCGCTTTCAAGCTCCTGATTGGCGGGATAACCTGTGCCGAGCTTGAAGAGGAAGCGGTCAAGCTGTGCCTCGGGCAGTGGGTACGTTCCCTCCTGTTCGATGGGGTTCTGCGTAGCGATGACGATGAATGGGCTGCCAAGAAGGAGCGTGTCGCCGTCGATGGTGACCTGCCTCTCCTCCATCGCTTCAAGCAACGCAGCCTGCGTCTTGGGCGGGGCGCGATTTATTTCATCGGCGAGGAGGACGTTGGTGAACACCGGGCCTCTGATGAGTTGAAAAGTGCCCTCATTTTGCCGCCAAACGTTGACACCAAGGATGTCTGACGGCAACAGATCCGGTGTGAACTGCACCCGCTTTGTATCGCTGCCGATTGCTCGGGAAAAAACCTTTGCCAGCAGTGTTTTGCCGAGGCCGGGGTAGTCCTCAAAGAGAACATGGCCATTGGCAAGGGCGGCGGCCAGGAGTTTGCGTAGGAGCAGTCGGTTGCCGACAAAAGCCTCGCCAACGCGGTCAATGATGTCATCGCATTTTTGCCGTACCCGCTCCAGCTCGTGTTCGTTCATGCGGTTATCTCTTCCTCTTGATCTTCGGTTTGATCCTGGTCATCCCCGAAGGGGCCGCTATTCCAATCATCACCGATTTCCTGATCCCTCGTCGCCTGCCGCGCGGCATGGTCGGCTTGCAGAACAGCCTCGTCTCTTGGCAGTAGGGGATGCCTCTCGAGCAGTTGAGCTGCGATATAACTCTGAGTACCGTCCGGCGCGCGCACGTACAGTGCATCGCCTCTTTCGGCTAGAATCTCCACCGTTTGTCCGGCGAGGATCACTGCAGTCGGGCTGACCATGTTCAGGGCAGCGGCGGGGGTTCGGTACAACTCAACCGGCGAGGCCAGGACGGCGATCGGCAAGGACAAGACATCGCGTTCCCCGACAAGGTGTTCCAGGATAGCGCGAATGAGTCGTTCACGACGCTCTCGCATCCGCCGTCGCGTCCGTCCGCGCGTCAGCAGGTTGCCCTCGCCGCGTCGCGTGGCTTCATCATGGGTGAGGTGGAAGCAGAGGTTGACGGCGCGGCCGACGTTCCCGCCGCGGAGGCTGTAGGCGGCAACAACATATGCTGCGAAGGCGTCGGCATCGTCGCCCGTTTCGATGAAATCAGCGGCGAGCCGGTTTAGTTCCAGCAGGTTTCCTGTGTAACTTTCCGCGGTGTTGGTTGATCCCGTCATGATTACGTTCGCTGCCTGGAATGATTCAAAGAGCGACGTGTACCGGCCATTCGCATTGCTGCGCGCGGAGCTGTCGCGAAGCGGAGACATGACGTATCTGACTGCATCCGGGGCCGCGCCCTCTCGACAAAGGAGCCCCATCATGTACGTCCAGACGCCGCTGGGGTCACCTGACTGGATCCATGCCTGCCGCACGCCGTACACAGTGGCGGCGCGAGGATCCGGCAGAGTTTCAAGATGCTGTTGATGCCGGCTCCAGTCGACAGTGGGGGCCGCGCCTTCCTCCACAAGGCTGATGTCACTTTGCAGGCGGCTCCTCATCCTGAGAATCACACCGACCACGGCGGCGAGCAGAGCGAGCCATTCCAGAACGGCGGCCAGGGCCAAGGTGTCGTACATGACCGGCCGCAAGAGCAGGGCATAGATGGCGATGGCCGCGCCGGGCATGAACGAGCGCGTCTTGGACTCCGCCATCCAACGTATCGCATCAGTCATAACGGAGTTCGATTCGCCTGAGAACTGTAGCCCCATCTGAATGATGGCGATGGAGAAGAATCCCGCTCCCGCAACAGACCCGCCAAGAGCATAGCCGTAACCGAGGTCCGCCATACCGAGACCGAGAAGCCACGCGAGACAACCGGCAAGTGCGAAGCCGATTGTGGATAACAGCGGACGCGTTTCCCATTGGGGAAGTCTCCACGCTGCCTGCGGCAGTGTGAGTGCGAGGACGACGACGAAGAACAGCACGGCGATGAGGTGGCGAATCTCATGAACGCCAGCAAAGTAGGGTTGATAGAGGCTGCCGATCTCCTCTGTCTCTACGTAGTCCAACATCAGGGCGTTGATGACGGGCAGGTCACTCAATAGAGCGAGAAGAGGGAGGGTTGCGCCAAGAGCGATGAGCAAGGAGGACACGGGGGCAAGCACGCCTTTCACGATCCCGCTGAATCTCCATTCGAAGTCCAGATTGACTGTTCGTCGGAGTGCCCACGCTACGTATGTGAGGACGATGGAGGCAGTGGCTGCGGATGCAAGCCCAGAGGACGGGTACTCATAGATCGTTGTTAGCATTCCAGTCTGCCCAAAGAGGATGATCGAGATGGCGAACGCCACGCTGTGGGCGATTGGTGACGGGAACACGCTGGCAATCGTCGCCCACTTCGTTGCCGCCAGCCTCAAGGCGGACAGCGGGAAGATAAACAAGAGGGACCACGCCGCCAGCGAGTTGATCGTGCCGTTGTAGGAGTCTGCGCCGCCTGCCAATAGTGCGGCGAGGACTATGCCGAATAACAGCAGAACAGACGGATGTCCGCCGGTTGCGGCCAATACGGTCCGGGCGAACCACCGACGACGCGTGGATTCTGACGAGTCCCCGGTCGGTCTGACGGCGTTGGCAATATACGGGGCGACGATTCCCAGGGTAAGGGCGATCAGGAGGGAAGAGGTCGGGCTGTCGATAGCCGAGCTGAGTAGGCCGTTGTCTGTGAGAAGGACATAGCCGAACCCAAGCAGCGAGAAGTGTTTCCAGGGAAGGAGCAGTCGATCTGCCAGGCTTGGCCGGAGATAGGTCGTCACGCGAACGGCGGTTATCGCAATGACTCCTGGAAGTGACAACCACGCGAGGAAGCCGAAGACGGCGGGATAGGAAGAGGATTCACTGCGCGCTTCGACTATTCCGGCGGTGCCGGCGAAAGCAGCATATGTCAGCGTTGCGATTGCCACTCCATGAAGGGTGATGCCAACGGTGGCCGGATTACCGCGCAAGGCTTGGAATAGACGGGCGAGGCTGATTCGCCGCTCATCCTCGGATGATGTACTCGCTCGCCACGCGCGCGCCTGCATCGAAACGAGAATCCTGCTGACGCCAAGCAGTAAGATGGATGCTGCAAGCCATGGGTAGAGAGCGGCCTGTGAGAGTGTCGCCGCAAATGCCGTGACAGTAGCGAGCGCCAACAGCGGGGCCGTTAGCGGCGCAAGTTGGGAGTTTATGGAGGGCAAAAAACCTACTCTCCAATGATCGTCCGCCATGCGTGGTACATGGCCTCATAATGGCGGCGCTCTATTTCGTGCTCGCTGTAGTCAGCCTCCTCGAAGCGGGTCACGAGTTCATCCAACGCGCGTTGGTCAATAGACACGCCGGATGAAACGAGAAGGGCCTCCGTTTCGCGAGGCGACTGCCCGGCTATCCCAATGTCAAGCTGTGTCGCCCACTCAGTGAACTCGCCAAAGACGCGCACCATTTCTTCGCGGAACTCAACGACCCGGTATGCGACGGAGGCGGATGCCCCGGTGTATGAGGAAGCGCCCTCAAACTGTGCCTCCAGGGCGAATTCACCGCGTTCCTCAGCCCGAAGCACCAAGCGGAATTCGCCGGAGGTGTCCGTATCAAACACTACGAGGTCGCCAAGCGGCTCCCGCAACTCGACGGAGTGGCCTGAAACGGGCGCGCCATCCTCGGTGATCAGCCTGCCGGTGACAACGACCTCCTCATTTAGGCCGAACACGTTTCCGGTGTCCGCACCCGGGCCGCTGATGTGTAATTCAAGTATGGTCACGAGCGGCTCCGGCAGTGTATCGAGATCATCACTTGCCGCTTCGGATGGCCTTTCAGGCACTTGGATTACGCCCGCAGACCAAGCCCGCGGGTCAAGCGGGACACCGGCGGCGCGCAGCCGATATGCCCCGTAACCGCCGGCGCCCATAAGGAGCAGGAACGCGGGGAAGACGACCCACAAAAGCCAGTTGAAGGGCGGTGGACTAACGGGGATACCAAGGAAGTAATTGAGCGGCATGTGTTGGGTATCGCCGCTGAATGTGAATGTGATGGGGACGGCGAGTAGCGCTTCGGACTCCGGCACGGTTAGTTCAAACATGGCATGGCCGATTTCATCGGTGAAGAGATTTAGTCCGGTGCTTGTCTGGACGTTTGCGCCGCTGATACCCGCGCCGGTGTCATCGTACAGAGCGACCTGCATCCCTATGATGTGGCCCGGCCGCACGTCATCGAGTGGCGTTGCGACCAAGTGCACTGCAGAGCGTATATCCAGTTCAATGGGAGCCTGAACCCCCAGATCATCAAGCGAGGCAATCAAGCGTAGTGGACCAACCGGCGTATCCGGAGAAACCTGATATTCAAACAGGAATTGGCCGGCCGGATCGGTCTCATGGGACTGTCTGCCGGTGAGGGAAATGGCTGCGCCGGGAAGCGGACGCGTTCCCGTGAATGCCGCGCCGCGAAGTAGTGCAACGTCACCGCGCGCGATTGGAGCAGTGCGCTCAGTTGTGAGACGCGGCACGCCAACGATGATTAATCGGCTGCCGGACGCCGCTGCGAGATGGTCCGTCCCATCGAACGCGTATTCGATGTGGATATGCTCTTCAACGGCATCACCGTCCAGCATTTCAGGCAGCGTGACAACATGGTTGAATGTGCCGTCATCTGCGGTGATTACAGGGTTGCCGTCCAGGACTACCGACGAACTGGCAATCGACTGGCCATCGACCTGCCTGAGGGTGCCGATGAACTCGATGTGTTGTCCGGTCATAGCTACTGACGGACCGTCGAGGGTGATGACGGTGGGGTGCACGACGGAATAGGAGATAGTGGTGGCGCTCGATGTCAGGAACCGCTGTTCCGGCACCCGCGCGGTCAGCATTCGCTGGCCGGTCTCCTCAAGCCTGCCGGTGTCGTAGGAGAACGCCCCGTCCTCTCCCGTCCCGATGGATGCTATGATCTCGCCGCCGAAGACGATCTCAACAGTCAGTGGTTCAAGCTCCTCATTCGTGGGAGATGTGACTGCGCCGTGGAAGACTGCCGTCTCACCGGACAGGACCTGTCCCGGCCCTTCGAATGACAGAACGGTCACATCCCGCGCGATGACGCTGGCCGATGCTGATGAGGGCAGCACTGACTCGGTCCCTTCGTAGGCTGCGGTCACGGCGACCTGCCCTGAGGAGGGCAGGGTGACCTGATGCGTGAATGACCCGTCAACGCCTGCGACGACCGTGGCGCTGCCACTTTCGCCGACGTTAATCGTTACCTGGCTGCCGTTTAGTGGCGTTTCCTGCCAGTCAACCAAACTGCCAGAGATGGTGAACGGCTCATCCACCCTCGCCTGCGCGGGCGCGTCCAATGTGAGCGTGGTGGGCATGAACACATCCAGGTGCAGACGGGCTGAGTTGGCGCGGAGGAAATTCGTATTGGGGAATCGTACCTCGGCCCAATGCTCGCCCGGCAGGAGGAACGTGTTGGAGAAACTGAAACCGCCGTCCTCTACCGTGGTGCGCTGGGCGAACGAGCGGCCATCGATGATGACGGACACCGGTATGCCCGGCACGCCCCTCCCGTTATCCTCCGTTACCTGGCCATTGAAAACAGCCTCCGTCCCGACGTTTACCTGCTGAGGACCGGAAAATATGAGGCCACTCTTTGAGAAGACGGCGATGTCCGGGTCGCTCCACGATTCGTAGTAGTTTTCGTTCTCAATTGCGTGTGCAATGAGCTGGTAATTGCCACGCTCCAGGGACGGCGGCATCTCAACTTCAACCGTGTACCGACCGTTCCGTACCATTCCTGTGCCAATACGGAGTCCTCCTTGGGCCTTGATCTCGTTGACAAAGATCTCTATTTCCATGTCGCTAACGGGGGCCCCGCCATCAGTTCGCACGGTGCCACCGACGATGAATGGTCTGCCACGCTCGATTTCCCGGGGCCAAGACGTGATGTCAGTAACGGTGTCCAGGATCGTGGGGCCACTCCTGCCACTCCCGCCGGACCCGCCGCTCCCACCGGACCCGCCACTCCCACCGGACCCGCCGCTCCCGCCGGACCCGCCACTCCCGCCGGACCCGCCACTCCCGCCGGACGACAACGGCCGATCAGGTGGCCCATCGGATCTGACACGTGTTGGCGCTCCACCTGATGCGGTCGCCTCAAACGTAATCCAGCCAATGCCTTCAAAAGCGACTTCAGCCCATTGATGACCCTGATCGGAGTAGACCGTCTGTGTATTGGGGGTAGGTGTAATCATCCAGCCGGACACGACCCGTGCCGCCAGCCCTGCCGACCGTGCCAGGACGGTGAACGCGCTGCTGAATTGACCGCACGTTCCTTCCCTTGTCTCAAAGAGGAACCACTCTACTGCCTCAAACCCTGCCGGGCGCCGAGGCTTGTTTGAGTCTTTACCCAGTACGTACTTGTAGTTGCTGCGGAGGTAACTCTCGATGGCGCGGGCCTTGGCGTATGGCGTCCCGTACCCTGACGTAATGCGTCGGGCGAGATCATGTATGCGTTCATCAAGGTCATCCGGCAACTGGGTGTATGTTGGGTCTTCGATAATCCCAGCCCTGTTGAGGTCTCTCTCACTCGGGCGCGGGAGTATCGACCACCATTCGTAGCCCAGCACCGGCTCATCCATCTCAAAGGTGCCGCTGAAGGGCCGGTATGACCCGTCAAGCCCCACGCTGTTGACGTGGCGGGAAACCGGCACCACTCCGGCGGGGATTCTGCCGGAATCGTCAATTGGGGCAACACGCAGCCTTATGCTTGCGCCGTTATCGAAGTCTTTTTCGCCCGGGGCCAGGAGAATCGGTTCCATTCGAGATTCCGGCAGATCGCCCCACGGTTCCCGGCCTTCTTCAATTGAATCGCGAACCAGCTCGGGAACGGATTCGGATCTGGTATAGTCGACGATCACCGGGTCTAATCGACGCCATCCGTCGCCGGTATAGATGTCGCCGGTTGTCGTCACCAGGTATCCGGTTTCTTGCGCTCCAGTAACCGTGAACACTGCGGACTGGGGTAAGTCATACGCTTGATCTGCCGTCGTGCTTGGGGCTGTGCCCTGGGCGCCACCTTCACCCTCTACGAGAATGCTCCCATTCTCTAGAGTCTCGACACTCCCGCCTAGTTCCTCAATGGCGCGTTGAGCGTCCTGTACGTCGGCGGGATTGTCGCTGGACAGTTGTTCCGCCAAACGCTGAAGCTCCGCTTGTGCGGAGCGTGGAGACGATTCTCCTGATGCAAAGTAACCGGAAGCGCGGCCTGGCGCGCCCTCCTCAGCCGGTGTCGGTTCGAAAGCAACCCATCCAAGCCCATCAAATGCGATTTCAGCCCGCTGGTGCGCCTGGTCGGCAAAGACGAGCTGTTCATCTGAGGTAGGAGTAATCGCGAAGCCGGAAACCACGCGAGCAGGGAGGCCGATTGACTGTGCGAGCACAACAAAGGCGCTGCTGAATTGACCGCACGTTCCCTCACGACTCTCAAACAGGAACCAGTCAACGGGATCGTGCCCCCTTGGAATGGGAACGGTATCCTCGTCTGCCAGCCGATACTCATAGGTGGTCGCCAGGTATTGCTCAATTGCCTTGGCTTTGGCGTATGCCGATGTGTGGCCTGCGGTGATGCGGGCGGCCAGATCGTGAACGCGATCGGGGACGGAATCCGGAAACGTAACGCTCAAGCTCTGCTCCGCAACGGCAGACTGCAGAACTGAGTCGTCATAGACCGCTGGCGTCACGTTGGCTGTGACATAACTTTGCCTTTCCCGCATGAGGAAGGTTGAGCTGCCGGGACGATATATGCCGTCCACGTCTGCAGTACGCGTGACATAGCCGATCGGGAAAATGCCGCGGGGAAGGTAGATCTTGCCGGCCGGTGGGTGGTAGTACACGGTATTTTCCGGCATGGATGAGACCCAGGTGAGAGGGCTGCCCGACGCGTCGATCTCCTCAATGGGTTCATGGGCCTCATAGGGAAGTGCTTGAATATTACTGTCCAGCCAGCCATCGCCACTATAAACATCGCCGACGGCTGTACGAAGGAAATCCAGGTGGGCCTGGTTTGTGAATCTGAACATGGGCACGTGAGGGAGACCGGATGATTGCCTGGTTGTTGTTCCCGGAATGATGTACTCGTTGCCACCGTGTGATAGGACGGAGCTGCCGTTCTCCAGCATCTGCATATTGCCGAAATTGCCCAGCGCCCCAGCCGCCGCCTCGCGGACGATTCCCTCAGGGTCACTGAGGGCGAGGATGAGTTCCGGTATCGCTGTGGGAGTTCTTCTCTCGCCGAGCAGCCTCGCGGCGACTGCGCGGTCGTCAGCAGCCGACGCGTTATGCAGCGCGTCTATCAATTCAGGGATCGTGTAGCGTTGGAGGGCCAGTGCGGCCTCCTCGCGCACGCCCGCCGAGAAGTCATCCACCCGTGCAGTGTCGAGTTCGGCTAGCGGGTTAGAGCCGCGAAGGCGCCCCAGCGCTTCGGCGCCCGCCTCCCGCGCGAGCGCGGATGTATCGCCCTGCAATGTTTCGAGGAGAGCCTGTACCGCACGTTCATCTTCCAGCGCGCCGAGCGCAGTCGCCGCCTCGGTTCTGACGGATGGATTTTCGTCTCGCAAGAGGGCCTGGATGAGGGGGCTCACGGCTTCCGGGTCGCGGAGCTTGCGGAGGGCTTTGGCGGATTCCTGCCGAACCTCTGCGGCCTCATCCGTTAGCAGGGCTGTGGCGAGCGGTTCGACGGCGCGACTGTCATTCAGTCGTCCAAGGGCTGCTGCTGCGGCGCGCCGGACATTAGACTCCGGGTGCTCCTGCAATATCTCGACAAGCGTCTCAAAGTCCCATTCCGTAATGGCGTCGATTGCCTTGTCGCGTACGAGCTGGGACGGGTCATATAGCCCAGCGTGTGCAAGAGATCGCAACGCGTCATCGGAGCGAAATTCGGCCAGTTTTTGTGCGGCGTTCGCGCGGTCAGCGGGGTCCCCCGCGCCTTCCAGCCTCGCAATAACCGCCTCTTCCGAGATTTCTCCCGGGGCGGCCTGACCAACATCATCAAGTCCACTAACGCCGTTTGCAGCAGAATCTTCCAGAACGCCATTGCCGGGAATATCGTTAGGGTCAGACGAGGCGTCGCCTGGCCCTGGTATACCATCGCCTTCGGAACCCGGTTGAATCGCCACCGTCCGATGCCCGGCAACCTCTTCGGCGAAGGCACCCGGCACTTTGATGCTGACCAGGGGATCAAACAGGCTCAGACCCGCGATTGCGCTGGAACTAAAGAATCCAAAGAAGAGGCTTGCGGCCAGCCAGATTGCGAGAACCGGCAAAACGAGTCGCGGCCTGAGGAAACCAATCAGGATGACGGTAAAGAAGAAGGCAGCCAGCAAGGCGACGCCGGCCGGCGCGACCCAGTTGGTGTTGACCTCATGGCTGCTGGTTACTTCGCCCGCGCCAGTCTGCTCCTGGAAAAGAGGTGATGCATCTGCGAAAGCCAGAAACAATCCGGCCGCCGCGATGATGAGAGCAATAATCGCGGCGATGCCCAATGAGATCCAACGTGGACGGGGCAATCCGTTCTCTGAGCGGCGCCAATTCGAGGGCGCTGCCACAACTGCCAGAGAGACAATAATTGCCATCGTTGCAAGGCCGATGGCGAACAGGGAGGCAGAATTGGGCAGGCTGATGACATCCGCCTCGGAGTCGGCCTCTGCGAGAAGATCAGGCGCGTCCTGCGGCGTTGTATCCGCGAGCAAGTCGATGAGCATCATGAAACCGGCGATGGATGCTGCCAGCAAGAGCAGCAGCCCCATGCTGCGTAATATGCGCAGCTTCGTCGGCGACAAATGCACTAGAGTCCTCGCTGCCTTTGTGCCCGATGGCGTTTACTGAATGACTCAGGCGGCGTTGCCACAGGGCTCATCCTCCCCGCTTACTTTGAGAAAGGATACGTGCTATTTGGAGCGGACGATGATTTTCTTGATTCTGTAGGGCACCGCTGGTCCCTGGAAACCGCCATCCTGTTGAGATACGGAATCGCCTTCTTGAATTTCCACCAAGCCTGAATCCATAATTGCCTCGTCATCGGAGAGAGGGGTATTCCGTCATGATTGAATGGCTTGGTATCGAGCACCTCTTCGAGCTTTCAGGCGCCGAGGCGATTGCGGGGTTCTTCACGCCCCTTGCCATCTTTGCCGCCTTCCTCTTAGCTCAGTTGATTCTGCCCGGCAGAAAAGTACCCGGGTACGTCATCAACCCGGAAACCGGCCAGCCACGCAACTACCGACTGAACGGCATCCTCGTTTTCCTCGTTGCCGTCGCAATCTGGGCGACTGAGATTACAGGCATGCCGCGTGACTGGTTCTATCGATCTTCCTTATATGCGATCGCCGGCGGCACCGTCTTCACTCTCATCATGTCCATCGCGGCGGTCTACAGCCAGCCACAGGGAGACATAAAGAACCCACTGCTTGCGCTATGGGAAGGTCGGGCGCAGGAGATATCCCTCTTTGGCGAGCGCGTCGATATCAAGATGTATTTCTACGTTGTCGGCGGAACCATGTTATCGCTCAACGCCATGTCTGGCGCAGCGTGGCACTACGACCAATTTGGAAGCGATTTCAACCCCGGCGTCTTCCTTTATGCCGCGTTCTTCACGTTCTACGTCTTTGACTACTTCATCTGGGAGCGCGTCCAGCTCTACACCTACGATCTGATCTATGAACGGATGGGATTCAAGATGTTCTGGGGCGGCATCGTCATCTACGGCTGGGTCTTCATCCTGCCGCTGTGGGGGATGGCCGCGCACCCGCACCCCGGCTTCTCCGATTTCTGGACCTATGTTTGGCTCATCGGCTCCACGGCGCTCTTCCTGCTGGGCTGGAGCATCGGACGCGGTGCCAACCTCCAGAAATACACCTTTAAAAGGTGGCCGGATCGCAAGTTCCTCGGGATTATCGAACCGAAGTACATCCAGGCGGGCGATCGTAAGATACTCTACACGGGCCTCTGGGGCGTGGCCCGCCACTTCAACTACATGGGTGAGGGGTTCCTGTCCTTTGCCGTCGGCCTCTCATTTGGCCACTTCCTGAACCCCTGGGCGTGGGCGTACTTCGTCTTCGTCGTGTCATTCTTCACGTGGCGGCAGCGCAGCGATGAGACGCACTGCGAGGAGAAGTATGGCGCCGAGAAATGGGCCGAATACAAGTCCCGCGTCAAATGGCGCATTATGCCCGGAATCTACTGACGACGCAGGGCACTTCTATGTGAAGTCCACGTCCGGGCTCGGTGTACGGGGGGAGGGACAGGTTCAGGGCAATGATCGGTTTCCTGGTTCCTTTGCTGGTTCGATTTGGATGAAAAAACGCAGAGAGCAGGAGTCGGATAGGGGTGTCGATAGGGGTGTCAAGGAAGTGAGATTGCTGGTATTCTGAGTGAGAGCGCCTCCGGCAAGCAGGGCACGCTGTCAAAAATGCGATGCGACTCAAGAAGGCTGTGAGCCCGCGCGCCGCGTGAGTCCGACTCCTTCATTGCGAAGGCATAGATAGTCGAGCAAGGTTCTTGACATTCATGGTATTTCGCTTGAGGATTGAAACAGAGCGTTGGGGTGAGGTGAAAGGAATGACGATGCCAGCCTTGTCTAAGTATGTGAAATCGATTGAGCCCGTGCGGAAGTGGGTGTTGATCGCGGCTATCTCGGCCCTAGCGATAGTCATGATCCTTGCAGCCGCTGCATGCGAAGGTGCTGAAGGGGCTCAAGGAGCGGCAGGACCGGCAGGAGCGGCAGGACCGCAGGGCGTGGCAGGACCGCAAGGCGACCCCGGACCGGCAGGACCCCAGGGTGCGGCAGGACCGGCAGGACCCGCAGGAGCGACAGGACCTCAAGGACCTCAGGGGGATCCCGGTGGTCCTCCAGGTCCGCAGGGCGACACTGGTGCGACAGGACCCGAAGGACCCCAGGGTGAGACAGGACCGCAGGGCGTGCAAGGACCTCAAGGCGGGGTAGGACCCGCTGGGCCGCAAGGCGTGCAAGGACCTCAGGGCGTTCCAGGACCACAGGGCCAGGTAGGACCTATGGGACCTGCAGGCGGGCCTGAAGGTCCGAAGGGAGACCCGGGACCAGCAGGTTCTCAGGGACCTCTCGGACCTCGTGGCGCACAGGGTGAGGCAGGCCCACAAGGCCCACAAGGCATCCAGGGTGATAGGGGCCCACAAGGATTGGTCGGACCAGCCGGAGCTACAGGACCGGAAGGCCCGCAAGGGCCGACAGGCCCAACCGGACCCGAAGGACCACGAGGTCTGCAGGGCGATCAAGGCCAAACGGGACCCGAAGGGCCTCAAGGGCAAGCAGGACCTATAGGACCCCAAGGGGCGGAAGGACAACGAGGCCCGCAAGGTGAGGCAGGACAACGCGGTGCGACGGGAGCAACAGGAGCAGCAGGACCGCATGGTCCGCAGGGTGAGCAAGGCGAGCCCGGAGTATCCGACCTTCGAATCGCGCGATCGCAAAGCTCATCGAACAGTGACGCCAGTAAGTCCGAAACCGTACTGTGCTCTTCGGTTGGCACAGGCTTCTCTGCAATCTCCGGTGGCGCGCTGGTGGAGTCCTCTGACGGGGGCGTAGCCGTAACTGAATCCCGCCCGGCGGGACAGCTTGGTGGCGTTCCTACAGGATGGGTCGCAAGCGCCACTGAGGTGAACGCGGTCTCTGGCAACTGGACCCTCACCGTCTACGCAGTTTGTGCCAAGGTAGCTGGGTAAACCGGCACAGTAACAGCAGAACAACTGCAAGGGGCCGTTCCCATCTACTGGGAGCGGCCCCTTCGCTTCTGCCTTATGGGCTTGGCATCCTCTTTCATCTTCGTCATATCATTTCGATAAAATCAGGTCCCATCCCAGCAAGCCCATGTAGATCAGTCTGGCGATGGCCATTGCCATAAGACCATTTAGCGTCAGCAGAGCGCCGAAAATAATCACAATTGGAACGGTGTACGCCAAGCCTCATTACCCGCCATCGCCAGCGTGAGGGCGGTGAGGCTGGTGCTGGGCACAGTGTGCACTGCGCCGCAGCCCGGTGAAAGCGCTTGGCCCCCACTGCCACCGCGACGGTTCCCACCAATAAGGATCAGCCGCCGAGTTGTTTTTCGGGCAAACGCGTGATGTACCCATGTCTGTGTCCCGAGTCGAGAGTGCGTCTCCGTGAGTGACAATCACGCGTCAATCGCGATTGCGGCCATCCTAACAGAACACTGGCGCTTCTCAAGACGGGTGACATCACCTGAATGGACATTCTTTGTTAAGTGCGTTAACATCGGCGGAAGCTTGCTCCCTGATAAGCGATTCTCGTTTTTTTCGACATCTGGATTCAGGTGGGAGCAACTGGGGGAAGCAGCAATAGCCATGATGAAAAACGGTACGCACGCGAACGGCAATCGACTTCCGGCGGATGTTGGCAAGGGAGACGTGGTCTGCTTTGGCCTCTTGACTCACTGCCTTCTACTCAAGGTTGACGAGCTGCCTGAGCACAATGGCGGCGCGCCAATCCTGGACTCAATGGAATCCCTGGGCGATGATGCCGCCATCGCTGCAAGCATCCTGACTAGCTGGAACGTTCCGACGCGGCTCATCACCTCACCGACCGGAAATGACAGTCGTGGAGAGAGGGTCAGGGAACATCTCGACGCATGGGGTGTGAATGTCCAGCAGGACATCAAAGACGGGTGGCCGACTCCGTTCGAAGTGTCGATCATTGACCCCGACGGGGGCCGAACCTATTTTCAGCGAAGAGATTCCGCCTCCATGGCAGAGCTGAGGCCGCCCGATCCCTCGCAGCTTAGCAACGCGGGACTGCTCTACGTCGATTGGTATGATGGCCCAAGCGTCGTCCATGCCGTGCGGGACGCCGTTTCTCAGGACGTGCCCGTTTATCTCAACCTGGAATCCCAATACAACGGTGAATCGTGGATCACCGACATGATAAAAGAAGCAACCATCTGTCAGGTTTCCCTGGATATCCCCGAAGCATCCGGTGATCCGTCCGATATCGCCCGCAGCCTGATTGACCGCGGGGTGGACATGGCGGTCGTGACCCTGGGCGCTGACGGGTGTGTAGTTGCGCAGGGTGACGAGGCATATCTCGTCAGGCCTCCGCAAGTGGATGTCGTGGACGGCAATGGAGCGGGCGCAGCCTGCTCAGCCGGCATCATGTATGGGCTGTGGGCAGGTTGGTCACTGGAGGAAATCGGACGATTCGCCGCCGCCTATGCGGGGCTCAAGTGCAGTATGACAGGAATTGCAGAAGTGCCGGTCAGCGATGTCCAGAAGACCGCCGCGTCTGTCGAGGCGCAGCCCCTGCAGATCTAGAGGGCAGCGGTTCTAGTTCTTTCTTGCCCAGAAGACGCAATAGCGCATCGGCTTGTGGTCGGTGAAGTACAACAGGCCGCCAAGCTTGTCGCTGCCTTCCTCCTCAATGAGAGAACAGCCGGACTCGTCAAGGATGCTCAGCAGGTGCCGCTCTTCATAGAGCTGGAATAGCCTGTCCACACCATCGTTCCCGAACGCTGGGTCGCTCACCTCTGCGATGCCGGATCCGACCTTGAACATCAGCTGTAAGACGCCTCCGGGAGCCAGGACCCTGGAAAACTCCGGAATCGTTGTAGACTCAACGTCCTCCGGTGTTAGATGCTGGATGACGGCATTGCAAAGGACAAGATCAAAATACTCCGAGTCGAATTGCAAGGGCTCTCGGAGGTCGGCAACACTGATTTTGTGGGCGATTTCCGGGTGCAACTTCTTGCCGAGATCAATGTTCTCTTCTACGGCGTCAATGCCGTACGCATCAAAACCCCGGGAGTGGAGCAGGGCCACGTCTCGGGCCCCGGCACCGCATCCGGCATCCAGGCTGCGCTTGCCGGACGCCAGGTCAGTTGCGCGATTCAGCAGAGCCATATCGCCTGTCAGCCTGGGATGAGATATCTCAGCGTATTGTGAATGTGAGAATTCATGAGACATTTGGGAGTATCGCTTGCCATGCTCCCTGTAAAACTCCAATGACTCAAACTGCATATACGACCATCCCTTCCATTCAGGTGAGACATCCGACGAGGCCAACGGCGTGAAGCCACCACTTGATTTTACATTGCTTTAACGTTCCTGTAAAATCGACCATCAACATTTAGCTGATTTAACGGTTACCTGTTCCGTAAGTGATCAGGTCTGGGGTGTGGGGGAAGTCAGGATGGTTTTAGTAGAATCCAGCGTCCATCAATTATTTGAAACGCAAGTTGAAATCACCCCGGATGCTGCTGCAATCGTATTCGGCGATGGGCAGATGACGTACGCAGAGTTGAACCGATCGGCGGACGCCCTGGGTGGCTGGCTTCAAAGCTGTGGCATTGGGACCGATGAGCCCGTGGGCATATTCATGGATACGTGCTCCGAATACATCGTCAGCGCCATTGCAACGCTAAAGGCCGGCGGGGCATTCATGCCCATGGCCGTTGACTCGCCCGAACCCCTGCTGCGCGGCATCGTGGCTGAGGCGCAGCCAAAGGTTGTGCTTACCAAAGAGCGATTCCTGCCGAAACTGACCGAGTTCAGCGACACCCGGATACTTCCCATTGATAGTGACCACTCATGGCAGGAGTACGGGGCAGGAAACCATGCGACACACGTCGACAGCGATGATCTTGCATTCATCCCCTATACCTCCGGCACCACCGGTGATCCGAAAGGCGTGATGCTGAGTTTGAGAGCCATGATGTCCTCCTACGACGCCAGGTATACGTACAGTTCATACGGCGTTGGAGACAGGGTCGGCTGCAACATCTTCTTTCCGTGGGAGTTCCTGCGGCCGCTGCTGAAGGGCGGCACGGTCTATGTCATCTCCGATGACGTCATCTTCGTTCCGCGCTCACTTGCCCGGTTCATTTCGGAGCACCGGCTATCCGAGATCCTGTTCACGCCGTCCCTGCTGCAGAGCGTCCTGAACTCCGGAGAGCATGAACAGCTCCGGCAACAGATGTCGTCCTTGCGCGTCGTCTGGCTGAATGGGGAGGTCGTTCCTGCCAGCCTGCTCAGGCAAGCCCGGGATGTCCTGCCGCCAGGCGCCCGCCTGCTGAATACCTACAGCATCAGTGAAACCCATGATGTCTGCACCATTGACCTGACGGAACTGTCGCTGGATGGGATGGACACGTGCCCGGTGGGTTATGCGATGGACGGCGTCGAACTCCGCGTGCGCCCGGAGGACGGCTCCGCCGTGAAGACGAGTGGTGTAGGGGAGTTGCTCATCGGCGGTCAAGGGGTGGCACGGGGCTACCTCAAGAGGCCTGATCTGGATGCCGAGAGGTTCGTCACGCTGGATGACGAGCGGTACTACGCAACCGGCGATCTTGCAGAAGTTACGGCTGACGGCATGACGACGATCGTGGGTCGGACTGATTCCATGGTCAAGATCAGGGGATACACCGTGTATCTCGGCGCGATTGAAGAGATGCTGCGCCGACACTGCGACGCCGCGGATGCGGCCGTCGTCGTTGAAAACCTGGATGAGACCAGCAAACGGTTGGTTGCCTATGTGGTTCGGGGCCAGAATGCTGCCTGGAAACTGGACGCCCGGAGCGGAGCGAGCAGAGACCTGAGAAACCTACTGGAACGATACCTGCCTCTCTATTCCGTCCCTTCTCACTTCATTGAACTGGACGCCCTTCCCATCAATCAGCAGACCGGCAAGCTGCAACGAAAAGCCTTACCGTCACTGCGCAATGGAGCATCGCCAGACAAGCGACGAACACGACTGGCTGAACATGCCACAGCAGCAGAGAGACGCGCAGTCCTGCGAGAACTGTGGGCCGACACGCTGGAGCTCAACCTTGATGACCTGGAGGACGACTGGAATTTCTTTGACCTTGGCGGCCACTCTTTGGCAGGCATGTCGCTCACGATTGCCATAGAGGAGACATTCGGAAGAGAACTGAGCGGCGTTGAGGTGTACGAATATCCAACCATCGGTGAACTGGCGGCATATCTCGAAAACGGCGGGGCAGGGGGAGCAGCATCCGGCGCGGCATTGGCTCAGGACGCCAAGCTGGACCCGGAGATTGCGCCGCGAGGCGACGCCACACCTATGCGGTTGAGCGAAGCATCCTCGATCCTGATCACCGGAACGACCGGATTCCTTGGGGCATTCCTGCTCGATCAGCTGGTGCAATCCACGAGGGCGGATACGACGTTCTACTGTCTGGCACGCGACGGCGACGCCGGAGAGGGCGGGCCGTCTGGTCGGGTGCTGGAGACGCTGAAATTCTATGGACTGCCCAGCCAGGCTGCGGGTGATCGGATCATCACTGTCTCAGGCGACCTCACTCAGCCGCTAATGGGACTGGGCGGCGACAAATACAACGAGTTGGCAGGAAAGATTGACCTTATCTTCCATTGCGCCGCCTCTGTCAACTACGTCTATCCATATTCGGCGTCCAAGCCCCACACCGTCGGCGGCACGACGGAAGTGCTCAGATTCGCCACGACCGGCAAGCCAAAGACGCTGCAGTACATCTCATCCAACGGGGTTTTTCCCGGCGGTGACACCACTCCATACCTGGAGAACAATGAAATCGATTCGTGGGTGGACCGGATGGAAGGCGGTTACAACCAGTCCAAGTGGGTTGCGGAGCGGCTGGTCTGGCATTCCGTCTCGCGAGGACTGCCGGTCTGCATGTATCGGCCCGGCAACATCGGTCACCATAGCCGCACGGGTACGGGCAATCCCAATGACTTCCTCCTCCTGATCCTAAAGGCCTGCGCTCGCCTGGGTAGCGCGCCCCACGCGCCGGATTGGAATTTCGAGATGACACCCGTAGACTTCCTCGTTTCCGCAATCAGCAAGATCGCTGATGATTCGAATCACCTCGGGAGGGTCTACAACGTGGTCCATCAGGATCCGATACCCGCAGACGAGGTCTTCGGCCTCATGGAACGCAACAGACACATCACGGAACGCGCTCCGTTGGCGGAATGGAAGTCGAGACTGCAGGAAGCGGCCGACCGCGACGACGACCTGGAATTGAAGATGCTGCTCCGCTCACTGGACTCCGTAGAGCCGTACCTGTCGGACACCAGCGTCTACGACATCAGCAAGTTCACCGAGGCTATTTCGCAGTACGGCTTCACCATGCCAAACGTCGACGCCGACTACGTGACCATGTTTTTGGAGAAGTAACCTGAGAACTTTTCACCGATACCCTGCCTCCCTCTTTGGATTGATGCGATCCCTGATGCGTCGTGCTCGAGACGTGAGCTCAAAAGCCCGCCATTACCCATTGAAGGACCTCCGTAAGGGAGTCACAGTCAACTTCCTGATTGCGTTACTTAGTCTGGCGATAGCGACCTACTTCATTTGGGGGTTTGACTACGTAGACAGGATGTATGACAGCGTTGTGATGAATCTTCTTCTTGCGGTTCTTCCTTTCGTGGCGTTCTACCAGGCGATGCAGCAAGAAGATGGAGTCCCACCGCTCAATTGGTGGCAAGTGGATCCGTGGCAAGCTGGAATCGCCTTTTTCCTGGGACTCTTCACGCTCTTGGCGATTAGCAACACGTACGACTTCCATGAGTTGGGGATCAACATAGTCGTGATTATAGTGTCCGCTCCATGGTTGTTCATATTTTGGATACTAATACGAAGTAAGAGGATATTGGCAATCGGCATGGTGCCGGCGGGAATCCTGTTGATGATGTATTGGGTTCTTCCAGGGCTCATGGGCGGATGGGAGTTGCATTACACCCTCATTCCGTTGACTGCCGTGTCCGCCCTGCTCGCGTCATGGACTTTATTGGTGTGGGTGCTGTTCAAAGGCGTTGAAATATGGCCTAAGCATCCTACACTCGGCCCGCTTATGGAGAGTTTTGGAATGCTGTTCCTGTTCTCTCCGATGATGGTTCTTGCTATATGGGTACCCCGGGCAATTCCGGGTGGCGACGATTGGTCTGTGGTGCTTGCTGTCATGGTCGGCGTTGTGTTCAGCAGCGTAGTCTCAGAGCCGCTAGCGCGTTTTCTGCGGAATTACGGAGATCTCCCGTCCCCAGTGCTGCGTGCCCGCCGCAGCCGTTTCGCTATTGGTTCCATCAGACTTTCGTACTCAGCCGCACGCCTTCGTCGGCGACGGCATTGGTGAAAGTGACGCCACCGAGGGCTCAGATTCATCCTCGGGACGTTGCTTAAACCCTTTGCTTACTATGAGGCGGTGCCTTGTAATGCCCTCCAAAACCTTCGCCGAAGAGCCTCCTCCAACGATCAATTGATTCCGGGACAGAAGAACTGGCAAAGGCTCCTGTAGCAATCTCGGCATATCGGTGAATGTTCTCCCTGTATATCGCAAACTGGACATCATTCCAATGGCGGTCGAACGTCTCGGAGCGTAGTACAGGATTCCTGACGGCGGGTTTTCGTGGGAGCCCCTGCAAATAGCTGTCCATCCTTGTAAGGATCGTGGTCAATGTGCTTGCGACTGACTTTACAGAGTCTCTGCCACGATCACCAGACTGTATGGCGTTTGCCGCCAAGGTTGTAAGCAATATGGACGGAGCTTTGTAATTGCTCTCACGATCGCGGATGTACTTTAACAGCCGGACGGCACGCTTGAGGTTGACGTTGGTCAACTTGCTCTTCTCGTGGAACCAGTTGTGATAGCCCATACCATCGGTTGATTCAAATCTGTTATCTCTGCGATTGCAGACTTGGTGCTGGCCATCTTGGGTGATACGCGGAACGACATCCATACTGAAGTGCCCGGCAAACTTGATGGTCACGCTCCGTGTGTTGCATTCCAGTTTGTCTTGATAGTCTAGGCTCGTCGACAGTGTTTCAAATACAGCATCCAAGTATTGCCTCGGATTCCAATTGGCCTGTGGGTTCATGACGACTTGAACATCAGCGTCGTACTCGTCATCTTCCCGGACGGGCTTGATTAAAGTGTCCAAGCCCAATGAGCCCTGTCGAGCGATACCTTGAAAACCATCAAGATTTCTGTGCAGGTGATCTCTAACTCCTCTAATGCCTGAGCGCAGCCTGCGCACCCTGTCAATATTTGGGTTGACTTCATCTCTTAGGAAGAATCTGAACTGACGGACAAGAGCAGTCATGTCACCCTCCTAGTGGTTACACAGGTGGTTCAAACGGTGACGCACAATTGGATCAAGAACTTGCCGATTCTGGTGGGCCTATTTTGACGGTAGGCAGAACCGTTTTCGAGATGCGACTGGGAAGTCTGTAGGCTCGCAGTATAGGCCATAGCTGGTTGGTCTGTCTTCCCCTGTGGCACCGCCCCTTCTGGCTGTCCGGATCTCCCGCAGAGTGGTAGAATTAGGAACGAGGGAACGCTCATTGAAGGGAGGAGGCATGAGAGACGCAGAGACTTCGGTACCCAGCCAGCGCGCCAAGCCCACGACACCGCCGAGCCGTCCTAAAGAAGAGACGGCGCGGTTGGGCGACCAGATATACGAGCGAGACATCCGGCGGCAGGTCGAGGAGGACCATGTTGGAGAGGTCGTCGCCATAGATGTGGAGAGCGGAAGCTGGGCTATTGGAGCGGACGAGATTGCCGCTACGGACCGGCTGCAATCCCAGCGGCCCGACGCCTATGACGTTTGGTGCCTGCGGGTCGGCTATAGGGCGCTCTACAGCTTTGGGGGCGGATCGCTGCGGAGGACTGAGTGATCCATGGAACGGTGAACACCGCCTACGAAGCCGTCGTCGGCCTTACAGTGCAAGGGCCGACGGGCCGGTCACGGGAAGTCAAAGCCGTAATAGACACGGGATACAATGGCTTCCTGACCCTGCCCTCAGACCTGGTGAGGGAGTTGGGCTTGGCCTATCGGGACCGAAGCCGTGCAATTCTGGCCGACGGTAGCGAAGCTTTCTTCGATGTCTATGACGTCGCCGTGCTGTGGGACGACAGCCTGCGGAACACCAGGGCCAGCGCCGCCGATTCCACTCCACTGGTCGGCATGAGGCTGCTGGATGGCCACGACCTGAATATCCGGGTCCAGCGAGGCGGACGCGTCCTCATCCAGGCTACGCCACAGTAACGACTGCCTCCGAGGGGTCTCGCCAAGTCGCCCTTGTCCGCCAGTCCCCACACGGTATGTTGCTGCGCTCCGCCCTCCCTTTCCGTCCCCAATCCAACCCGGACCCCATTGACAACGAACCCCAGATTGGCGGATGATATCTGCTGGTCGTTTGCGACACATATTGACATGAGCTAGAAATACTACTGATCCAGCGCCCGCACGGCGTCGCGGCATAAGTCGGGCGACACAGGAGGTTCGACGACATGACTGATGCGCTGCGGAGCTTCACCCCCCCCCCGCATTTCGTGGGGGTTCTCTCTCATGAGGCGCCCCGCCAGAACCTTCCTCACGTTGACCCTGCTGGCGGCGGCGCTGTTCGTGCTGCTGTCTGGAGGGTCTGAAACAGCCTCTGCGCAGCAGGCGACGCAGACCTTCGTCAGCAACCTCGGTCAGGCAGACGGATTCAATCAAGCTCTTGGCAACGATTACGCCGTGGCGTTCACCACCGGCAGCAACGCCGCGGGCTACAGCCTGACCAGCGTCGGAGTGGAATTTGGCATTATCCACAGCAGCTTCAGCTCTTCGGACCTCACCGCCACCATCCACACCGAATCCAGCGGGTCTCCGGGCAGCTCGCTGGGGACCCTGACCAAGCCCGCCAGCTTTCCCGTCTCCAGCTCGGACCAGACGCTGACCTTCACGAGCACCGGCATAGACCTGTCGGCGAACACCACATACTTCCTTGTGTTGGATCTCAGCCGTAACCTCGCCACGTCGGGTATTCGCGCCACGAATTCGAACAACGAAGATAGCGGAGCCCTCGCCGGCTGGAGCATCGGTAACGGCTTGGTGTATAGAGCGCATGCTATGACAGGCTCATGGTTCACCAACACGCCAACCCCGAAAATCAGCCTCGGTGGCGTGGTGAAGACCGCAACAATGTCTGTAGAACTATCTACCCCGCAGATGACACAAGAATTAAGTGCAGGTGCAGCTGCTGGAAGTTTTCGGGTGGAAGTCTCATCGGCCCTGGCAACTGCTACCTACTTCAGAGTATGTATCACAAGCAACCGCCCAACCCTTGGCCTCGAGTTTGAGCATTTGCAAAACACAGTTTTGACACTGGATGAAAACGGTTGCGCAGATCTAACAGTCTCAGCAGGTAGCACGGAGAGGGGCATTAGTGGCTTTGCTGTCGGCAGTGTCGGGGACGTGCCCAACGAAGTCATCTCGGTGACTCTCTCTGAGGATCCGGACAATCCGCTCCCCGCCGGGGTTTCCATCGACACCAGCGCCAATAGCTTCACCTACACCCTCCACGACGACGACCCCACGGTCGTCACCCTCGCCCGCGTCGGCAGCGGCGCGGTGTCGGAGGGCGGGACGGTGGAGTTCACGGTGACCTTGGGCCGCGCGCTGATTGCGGGCGAGACCATCGACGTGCCGCTGTCGATCGGCGGCACGGGCGTGACCACCTCCGACTGGAGCCTTGCGAAGAAGACCGGCACGAGCCTCAACGCCGGCGTGACGCTTTCGGGCACGAGCACGGCGACGCCGACGGTGCGCTTCTCGGGCGCGGGCGCGCGGACGGCGACGCTGGAGCTGACGCCGGTGGTCGACGGCGCGACGGAGAGCACGGAGACCTACACCATCGCGCTCGGCTCGAACGCCGCCTTCGACGCCTCCAGCCTCGGCACCAATGTCGGCGGCGGCGCGGACCCGCACGCGACGTCCAACGGCTTCTCCGTGCAGGTGAGCAACAAGCTGCGGCCGTCGCGGGTGAGCATCCTTGGCGGCGGCGCCGTCACCGAGGGCGTCAGCGCCAGCTTCACGCTGACGGCGGTCCCGGCGCCCCCGGCAGACCTGCCGGTGAGCGTCACGGTGACCACGACCGGGGACTTCGGGTACGGGACCCTGCCCACCAGCGTCACCATTCCGGCCAGCGGGTCGGCGACGCTGGAGATCGCCACCACCAACGACGACGTGGACGAAGCCCACGGCTCGGTCACGGTGACGCTGGTGGACGGGTCGGACTACGACCTGGCCACGTCGCTGGGGACGGCGACGGTCCGGGTGCGGGACGACGACCCGGCGCTGGTGAAGAACACCGGCCAGTCGAGCGGCCTGGTGCAGGGCCTGCACGTGGACCTGGCGCAGGGTTTCGACACCGGCGGCAACCCCTCGGGGTACACCCTGACCAGCGTGGACGTGGCCTTCAGGCGGTCCACCGAGGACTTCGGCTCCAAGCTGACGGTCACCGTCCACAAAGGTGCCAACGGGGCTCCCGGCACGGTCGTGGGGACCCTGACCAATCCCGCCTTCGTGAACCGGCAGGCCGGCACGTACCGCTTCACGCACCCGGGCGTCGCGCTCGAGGCGGACACCCGCTACTGGGTCGTGCTGGACGCAGCCGGACTCACGGAAGGCAACAGCCAGGTGAAGTTCACGCAGAGCAACTCCGAGGACGAGGGCGCCGCGCCCGGCTGGAGCATCAACAACGACGCTCGCATCCGCGCGCAGGGGGGCGGCAACTGGATCACCCTGGTCGGCGGCTCCACTCTGTCGATGGGAGTCAACGGCCGGCTGCTGCCCCACGCGGACGGTTCCTACACCGTGCCCCTGGACTGGCCGCTGAAGCCGCTCGGTCTGGGCGCGGGCGAGACGTTCCGGCTGCTGTTCATGACCGAAGACCACCGCGACGCCACCGCCGCCGACATCGGCGTCTACGACGCCCACGTGCGGGAGGCGGCCCGCGACGGGCACGCCGCCGTCCGGCGCTACGCCGATCACTTCCGGGTGGTGGGCTCCACCGCCGCGGTGGACGCCCGGGACCACACCCGGACCAACCCCAACAACGCCGGGCACACGGACGCGGAGGTCTGGTGGCTGAACGGCGAGCGGGTCGCGGCGAACAACGCCGGCTTCTGGTCCGACACCTGGGAGAACTGGGCGATGGCGGACCGGCGCTTCGAGAGCGGCGAGAGGAGCACCTCGAACGACTGGCCGTGGACCGGCACCCGCACCGACGGTGCGAAGGAGGCGAACCCTCTGGGCGCCAGCAACGCCCGGCGCGGACGGTTCTCGACCACCGACGCGGACACCGGCCCCATCAGCTACAACACCATCGCCAGCACCCAGGACCACGCCTTCTACGGCATCTCGCCCCTGTTCCGGGTGGAGCCCACGCCGGTGAACGCGCCGCCCGGTGAGCCGGCGGTGATGAGCAACCTGGGCCAGGCGGACGGCGCGGCGTTGACCGTGACGGCTGCCAGTACCGTACGTGACCGCGCGCAGTCGTTCACGACGGGCAAGAACGGCGGCCACTACCGCCTCAACAGCGTCGACGTCGAGTTTGCCGAGATCGGCGACTCCGACGCCGCCCGTGATCTGAGGGTACAGATCTGGGCCGGCTCCGGCGGCTCGCCGGGCAGTACCGCCGCCGACGTCCTGGCCGATCTGGCGCGCCCCTCCATGCCGGTGGGCAGCGCCGACCGGACCTTCACCTTCACCTACCAGGGCAACGACGGTTCGGGGCTGCGGCTGGAGCCGAACACCACCTACTGGGTGTATGTATACGACGCGTCCGTGCAGCCCAACAGCACGTACACCCTTCGCGCCACCGCGTCGAACTCCGAGCGCCTGCGGGGCCTGCGCCTGCCCGAGGGCTGGAGCATCGGCGACGGCCACAGTTCCTGGTCGCTCTACCCCAACCCCGCCGTCTCCTGGAGCACCCACTCCGAGGCGCTCAAGATCGGCCTGAACCTGGGGGCCGCCGACGCCTTCGTGCAGTTCCGCACCTGCGCGGGCACGATCTCGGGCAACGACTGCGACACGGGCTGGGTGATCGCCAACTACAACAGGCACGACCCGCCGCCCACCATCACGCTGACGGAGGGCGGCCCGGCGGTGACCTACCAGTGGCAGGCGGTGGACCCCCACGAGCGCCGGCACTTCTACGTCGCCAGCCAGGTGGGTGAGCCGCTCAGCCACCACGGCGGCTACATCGGGCCGGGCAAACCGGACCGGGACCGGCTGATGTGCCACACCGGGAGTAGAAGCCCCTACAACCTGGGCGACCCCATCGTCGAAGGGCTTGGCCGGGATGGGATTCATTTCGGCTACGGCAGCACCGCCGGCCCGCTGCTGGACCGGCACGACGGCTGCCCCTTCTCGTCGCAGTCCGTCTACGAGAGCGACGCCAACAAGTGGCGTCCGGTGAGCCTCGCCGCGGGCCAGGACAGCGACGCCTTCGACCACGGGACGTTCCTGATCCACCGGCCCCACGCCGTCGGCCACAACTTCTATGAAAATGGCGTGCTGTACCAGGTGGAAGGCTTCGACTACCCCGAGGTGCAGGTGCCGCTCATCATCAGGGACGACGACGAGTGGGAGCAGACCCTGGAGTTCTCCATCGACGACGGGACCACCTGGACGTCCATCGAGGACGGCGGGCTCAATCTGGCCTTCCCGGCCTCGCTGAACACGGGGCGCAAGGCGCACTACTTCTGGGTGCGGACGAAGAACGACCCGCCGGCGGACCAGGACAAGCGCTTCTCCATCAGCGCCGACTTCGCCAAGCCGCTGTTGCGGAGCGGCACGTCGGAGTACTTCCGGTCCCACCGGGTCTGGTTCACCAGCCCCGCCGCCTCGCACCTGCACACCTTCAGAACTGACTCTGCCGTCAGCGCCGGCTCGGTCACGGTCGGCCGCACGCCGGTCCAGGTCGACATCCACGTCGGCGCCAACGTGGTCGGCAACGTGACCTTCCAGGTCGAGGGCTACAAGCTGTACGAGCGCAGCGACAACCAGATCTCCACGGAGACGCCGCCGAAGACGGTGCGCACCGACAGCTTCAGCTTCCACCGCACGCTGGGCTCCTGCGTGGGCTGCCAGCGGCTGCTGGGCGACCTGCCCGACCCGGTGGTGGAGCGCGTGGGCGATTTGACCTACGCCAACCTGTCCGACACGGGCATCGACCTGAGCTGGCCGCAGGTGGTCGGCGCCGAGGGCTACGAGGTGCGCTACTGGTCCACCACCTCGCCCTTCCCCGGCGTCCCGGCCGACGAGGCCTGGTTCGGGGCCGAGCCCAACGACCCGGCCTGGAACATCCGCCACCTGGAGCCGGACACCGAGTACCGGGCGGTGGTCTACTACCAGGACCACGGCGCGACGCAGCTGAGCACCGCCAGCCCGGTGATCCGCTTCACCACGCTTGCGGCGGGCTCGCCCGTGGAGGCGGAGCCCACGTCGGTGATCGTGGAGCGGGTGCCCGAGGTGTCGATCAGCGCCGCCGGCGGCACCATCACCGAGGGCGAGGACGCGGTCTACACGGTCACCGTGAACCCCGCGCCCGACGCGCCGCTGGACGTCAGGGTGGGCGTGGCCGGCCCCGGCTCCGTGGTCGCCGCCCAGCACCTGGGCGAGCGCACGGTCAACGTGCCCACCGGCGGCAGCGTCTCGTTCACCATCCCCACCGTCGACGACACCGGTTGGGGCTCCAACGGGATGCTCGGCGCGACGGTGCAGTTCGGCGAGGGCTACCGGCTGAACAGGTTCAGGAGCTACGCCTCGGTCTATATCGCCAACAACGACCTCCCGCCGCCTCCGCCGGTGCAGCTCAAGCGCGTCTCCGACACCACGGCGACCGTCGCCTGGAAGCCGCAGGGGGACGGCGCGTCCTACCTGGTCGTCTGGCACGAGAGCTTCACGGGCGTCCCGGTCCTGACGGAAGTCACGACCACCGCCACCGAGCACCAGCTCACCGGCCTTAATCCGCAGTCGCACTACGTGGTCTCCGTCCTTCATGGGACGACCCAGCTGGACAAGATCACCGTGCGGACCCTGGCCGCCGGCGCGACGCCGAAGACCTTCACGGTGGACTTCGAGACGCCCGCGCCCAACACGTCCGTGCCGCTGATCAGCGTGACCGCCGACGGCAACGTGACCGAGGGCGGGGACGCGACCTTCACGGTCAGCGCCAACCCGGCCCCGGCTGCGGACCTGGACGTGAGCGTCACGGTGTCGCAGAGCGACGACTCCGGGATATCCATGGAACATCGGACGGTGACCATCCCGGCAGCGGGCTACGCCACGCTGACGGTGGCCACCACCAACGACGAGGTGGACGAGCCCGACGGATCGGTCACGGTCACCGTCGACGCCAGCGCCAACCTCGACTACCGGGTGTCCTCGTCCCAGGGGACGGCCGTCGTGGTCGTGTCCGACGACGACGGCGGCTACACGGTCAACCAGGGAACGATCGCCAGGGTCAAGGAGCTGGCGTCGCAGACCCAGCACGGCGCGGCCCACGTGAACCGCTGGAACCGGGTGCTGCTGGCCTTCGGCGAGCACGACGGGACCGGCGTCACCGGCGGCCCGATGACGGCGGCCGAGGCGCAGGACATGGCCGACAATCACAGCAGCCCGGTGTGGGACCTGGTGGTCGTCGAGCTGACGGCCCTGGAAGCGGCGGCGGCACAGACGCCGCCGCCGCCCACGCCCGAGGTGAGCGTCACCGCTGGAAGCGGGGTGACCGAGGGCGGCGACGCCGTCTTCACGGTGACGGCCAGCCCGGCCCCGACCGCGAATCTCGACGTGAGCGTCACGGTGTCGCAGAGCGGCGACTACGGCGCGACCACGGGCCAGCGGACGGTGACCATACCCACCACGGGCAGCGTCACCATCACCGTGGGCACCACGGACGACAGTACTGACGAAACCGACGGCTCGGTGACGGCCACGGTGAACGCCGGCAGCGGCTACACGGTGTCCTCGTCCCAGGGCGCGGCCACGGTGGCCGTGTCCGACAACGACGACGCCTCCACGCCGGTGGTGAGCGTCACCGGCGGCGGCGGCATCACCGAGGGCGGCGACGTCACCTTCACGGTGACGGCCAGCCCGGCCCCGGCGTCCAACCTGGCGGTGAGCCTCACGGTCTCGCAGAGCGGCGACTACGGCGCGACCACGGGCCAGCGCACGGTGACCATCCCGACTTCGGGCAGCGCCACGGTGACCATAACCACCACGGACGACGACGTGGACGAGACCGACGGCTCGGTGACGCTGACGGTGAACGCGGGCAGCGGCTACACGGTGTCCTCGTCCCAGGGGGCTGCCACGGTCGGCGTCGCAGACAACGACGACCCGGTCGTTGAGGAGCAGACGGGCTACACGGTGGACCCGGACGTGATCGCGAAGGTCAGGGAGCTGGCGTCGCAGACGCAGCACGGCACGGCCCACGTGAACCGCTGGAACCGGGTGCTGCTGGCCTTCGGCGAGCACGACGGCGCCGGCGTCACGGGCGGCCCGATGACGGCGTCCGAGGCGCAGGAGATGGCGAACCGGCACAGCAGCCCGGTGTGGGACGAGGTGGTGACCGAGCTGACGGCCCTGGAGGCGGCGGCAGCGCAGACGCCGCCGCCGCCCACGCCTGAGGTAAGCGTCACTGCGGGCAGCGGCATCACCGAGGGCGGCGACGCCACCTTCACGGTGACGGCCAGCCCGGCCCCGGCGTCCAACCTGGACGTGAGCGTCACGGTGTCCCAGAGCGGCGACTACGGCGCGGCCACGGGGAAGCGCACGGTGACGATACCCACCACGGGCAGCGTCACCCTCACCGTCGGCACCACGGACGATACTACTGACGAGACCGACGGCTCGGTGACGGCCACGGTGAACGCGGGCAGCGGCTACACGGTGTCCTCGTCCCAGGGCGCGGCCACGGTGGCCGTGGCCGACAACGACGCCGCCCCCACGCCTGAGGTAAGCGTCACTGCTGGCAGCGGCATCACCGAGGGCGGCGACGCCACCTTCACGGTGACGGCCAGCCCGGCCCCTACGGCCAACCTGGACGTGAGCGTCACGGTGTCCCAGAGCGGCGACTACGGCGCGACCACGGGCCGGCGCACGGTGACGATACCCACCACGGGCAGCGTCACCCTCACCGTGGGCACCACCGACGACGACGCAGACGAGACCGACGGGTCGGTGACGGCCACGGTGAACGCGGGCAGCGGCTACACGGTGTCCTCGACCCAGGGCGCGGCCACGGTCGGCGTGGCCGACAACGACGACGCCCCCACGCCGGTGGTGAGCGTCACCGCTGGCAGCGGGGTGACCGAGGGCGGGGACGCCACCTTCACGGTGACGGCCAGCCCGGCCCCGGCGTCCAACCTGGCGGTGAGCGTGACGGTATCGCAGAGCGGCGACTACGGCGCGACCACGGGCCAGCGGACGGTGACGATACCCACCACGGGCAGCGTCACCCTCACCATCGGCACCACGGACGACACTACTGACGAGACCGACGGCTCGGTGACGGCAACGGTGAACGCCGGCAGCGGCTACACGGTGTCCTCGACCCAGGGCGCGGCCACGGTGGCGGTGTCCGACAACGACGACGCCCCCACGCCGGTGGTGAGCGTCACCGCGGGCAGCGGGGTTACCGAGGGCGGGGACGCCATCTTCACGGTGACCGCCAGCCCGGCCCCGGCGGCCAACCTGGCGGTGAGCGTCACGGTGTCCCAGAGCGGCGACTACGGCGCGACCACGGGCCAGCGCACGGTGACCGTCCCCACCACGGGCAGCGTCACCCTCACCGTTGGCACCACCGACGACGACGCAGACGAGACCGACGGGTCGGTGACGGCCACGGTGAACGCGGGCAGCGGCTACACGGTGTCCTCGTCCCAGGGCGCGGCCACGGTCGGCGTGGCCGACAACGACGATGCTGCGCCGGAGGTGGAGATAACCGTCACCGTCGAGGCCGCGTCGGCGGTGGAGGGCGACGTGCTGGAGTTCCGGGTGCGGCTGTCCGAGGCGTCCACCGAGGAGATCAGGATCAGATGGAACACCGCGCCTGCGTACCACCTGCTGGACGACCGGGCGCACATGACCGACTATCAGTACACGGAGGGTGAGCTGGTGTTCGCGCCGGGGGTGACGGAGCTGACGGCGGAGGTGTGGCTGGAGTACGACGACGATGAGGAGCCGGACGAGTACTTCGTGGTGGAGGCGTACCTGCCCGGGACCCTCTACCCGCCCGACGCCGTGGGAACCATGACGATCATAGACGACGACTAGTCCGGCCCGGCCGGACCGGCAAGAGGATGCAAGGGGGCCTGCGGCAATGTCGCAGGCCCCCTTCCTCTGCCCCACGGGGCGGGTGATGGGCAGGTCCTGAGGAGGCGCCCGGTCTACCGGAGGTGAAGGCATTGCAGATGGGCAGGATGGTGGAGCGACTCGCAACCTGGCGAATGACGGTCGCAGCCTTTGTTGGCGCCGTCGGTTGTGTGGCGGGACTCGCCTGGCGGCAGGCGCGGCTGGGAGGACTGGACCTGCTCGACGGTCGGGGCTGGTACACACCCGCAGAGGCGGCGGCCCTCTTCGACGCCCTGGACCGGCTCGACGCCAGCGCACGGGTCGTCTATGCGACCACCGCGCTCACCGTCGACATGCTCTTTCCGGCCTCGTACGGCCTGCTGTTCGCCGTCCTGCTGTTCCGGCTCTTTCGAGGCGGAGCGCCGCTGTATCTGCTGCCGCTGGCCCTCGCCCTTGCGGATGTGCTGGAGAATACGACCATCGCTGCGCTGGCCCTGAGCTACGACGGTGAGCCTTCTCCGCTGACCTGGCTGGCCGCCGTGTTCACCGTGGTGAAGACGGGCCTGATTGTGGCCACGCTGGCGGCGGTTAGCGTCGGCGGGATGCTCCGGCTGTGGGCAAGAATCCGTCAATCACGCTGACCATGGCATGTCACGTCTACCGCACCGCGGACGGCGCCCCGGGTGGGCCTGTAGGGAGAGGTCCGCGCCCCTGATGGCGTCGGCCTGCGCCCCCAGGGATTCCTGAGCAGGCGGGGCAACTCGCCGCCGTTCTCCGAGAGCCTGTCCCGCACTTGATGCGGGGGCCGGTACAGCGGCGGGTAGGACGCCACCACCCGCTGGGCGACGGCGTCGCGATAGGTGTCCATGAAGTCTCCGAGGTTCATGGTGTCGTCCTCCTGATGCTTGGTGACCCTAGGACGCCGCCGGAACCCAAGTGCGCTGCGCTGCCCCGCCTGGGGCGGTCTACAGAAGACGCACTACGCCCCACCGGGGGCTTGGGTTCCGGCAAACGCCCTGGATGTCTGCTTGAGAGTGCGAAGCTCCGTCAGCCAGCAAGCCTTCGTCTCGTGTGCGGCTCCGTCTGGGCCGTCCATGCTGCGGATTCCCTTACGCGGCTCCGGCCTGGGGCTGTGTCAGCAGTGCGGAGTAGCCCGGGGCGACCACGTGGTCCACGGACACCTTCCCTGCGCCGTCGTATCCGGTGCGGAAGGCGTACTCCACCTCCGCGCCCCAGGGCACGCGCCCGCCGACGCGGACCGCGCCGCCCCTGGCCGTGCCGTCGCGTCCGCGAGCGCCGTGCACCACCATCCCGCTGCGCTCTCCCTTCTTCCAGCCCAACACCTTCATGGCGACGGGCATCACCCGCTCTTCCCCCTGCCTCCGCCGGAACAGCGCTCCGTGCAGCTTCCTGAGGACCACGGCTGACGGGATGCTTCTGCCGTTCATGATCTGGGAGAGGTGGCCGGAGCTGATGCCCGCCCTACGCGCCACCTCGTTCTGGCTGACGTCGAGCTCCTTCATCCGGTCCCAGACGGCCTGTTGGTCGAGGTTGGGACACTGGGCGGACGCGACCTTCGCCCGTCCCCCAAGCATGGCCTCGACCCTGGCCTGGAGCTTCACCCCCATGCTACGGTGCCCTCTGGACACCTGGCTGAGGTACCCGGCGGACACGCCGACCTTCTCGGCCAGCTCCCTCATGGTTAGTCCGAGGGCGCGGGCGGTCTCCCTGATGAAGCTGCTGGCCTCACTCTCGATCACGTCACCCTGGCGGTTGGCGCACTGTGCGGGGGCGACCCTGGCCGGAGCGTTCAGGACCGACTCGATGCTGGCCTGCACCTTGGGTCCCATGTTCCGGCGTCCCCTTGCCACCTGCGTCAGGTAGCCGTAGGAGACCCCCGACCGGTCGGACAGTTCCAGCATGGTGATTCCTATCTCGCGTGCGCGCTCCCGGATGAAGGTACTTTCTGCATCTACCTCGCGGGTCTGTCGGTAGACGATCCCCTGCCCAGGGACCTCTCCCAGCACGGCCATCGCCTTCTCCCGCAGGTTGGGGGTCCAGGGCTTCTTGCCCGTGCCGACCTGGGAGAGGTGGCTTGCGCTGACGCCCATCAGGGCCGCCAGCTCCTTCAGGGTGAGGCCGCGCTTCCTGGCGGCGGCCCTCAGCTCGCTCTCGGGCCTGCCCCTGCGCTCGGCGGGCGCCGCCGCATCCGTCGTGGGTTCCGTGTCCTTGGTCCTATTGGTCCTCGTCGTGGTTGCCGTCGTCATGTCGCTTCTCCTTTCAATGAAGAAGCGGGACGGCCGCCACCCCGTGGGGTGGAGACAGTCCCGCTCGAATTGGTTGTCCCGAATGGCCGGGACTGTCTCCGTGGGTTTTGTGTTGTCGTTGTGGCCGATGGCCGGCTGCGGCGTCCTCCGTGTCGCTGTACTGGGCAGGCTCTACGTGGGGAAGCCGTGCGCGGGCAATGTCAATGCCCGCCGTGCGTTGGGCATAGGTCCTCCTGGGTGGGTCAGTGGATGGGTGGTGCGGGACCGGGTCCCGCAAGCAAGGGGGCGGAGCGGGCAGGCTCCGGCGTGTGAAACGGATTGGAGAGCCGGGACGAGGGGCCGTTAGCTAGCGGCGCACTCGGCCCAAGCAAGCAGGTGTAAGAAGGCAGCGCGTCCTCGCCCGGGTTGCAAGAACAACCGCGCCGCCGATGCGACCGAGGAGGGTGCGGAGAGCCGGGTCAAGGGCAAGCCTTCGCTAGAGCCTGCCTCGTACTCGATACGAGAGGCTGGAGGCCCCGGAGGCTGCGCCCCGAGACGACCTTGCCGGGCCGCCAGCGCATCCCCAGGACCGCAGCGACCTCCAGCGTCCCGTCGCCGTGGGGAACCAGCGCTGAGGCTCTGCCTACGCCCTGGCTGTAGAGCACCGCGCCCCGGCCGCTGAAGCGCCGCCTGACCATCTGCTTCCACTCGGAGAAGGCCCACCGAGCCTCCCTCGGCGTCGCCTGCGCCACGTTCGCACTGCCCAGCGCCGCCAGCGCCCCGTCCACGTCCCCCGCCTGCCTGAGCCGTCGGGCCTCGTGGATGGAGCGGGTTGCGCTCCGCTCAACCGGCTGAGTCTCCGTCTCCCCCGTGAATCCCATCGCCGCGAACACCCGGTCCACCAGTTCCTCCAAGCTGCGCCGGGGCCGCTCTGTCTCCGTGTCCATCGTCTGTCCGCGAGTCGCCAATGTCGCCGTCGTCATTTCGCACCTCCTTCGTGCCTGTGTGTTGCCTTGAATCCGTTACGCCCGCTTTCGGGCAAAGAAGTAGGGGCCGCCCTCGGAGAGAGCGACCCCTGCGTGTTGTGATGGGTTGTGAGAAGCCCGAAGCCGTCAGCGACGGAACCTCCGCGCCGAACGACGGGGCATGAACCGCCTGAGCAGCAGCCAGCCGATGCCCAGACCGAACAGGTTCAGGAAGAACAGCTCCAGGTCGAGGGTGAGCAGCGGCGCGGCGACGACCAGGGCGACGACCCCGGCCACCACGACCTTCTTCCGCTTCCACCAGGGTTTCTTGGCCTCAGCCCCAACCGCCGCGTCCCTGACCGGCTCGTAGGCCGTCCAGATCGGCAGACCGGTGAGGGCCTCAAGCTCGGTGACTATCACGCCGCGACCGCAGCCCCGTGTGTGGCACCGTACGTCGATGCCGTTGCCGTCGGGTCGCTGCCGAAACGCCAGCCCGTCGGACTTCCCGCCGTGGCACACCGCCGTGCTGGTCCAGAACCAGCCTCTGTCGAAGCTGACGCGATGCGCCAGCAGGTCTGCGATCCGCGCCGCGCTGGGTCCGGTGTACCGTTCCGCCATGCTCGTACCTCCTTCTCCGTTGTCCTGTGTCCTTGATTCGTCCATGTGCGATACCCCCTTCTGTGTTGTGTGCCGTTGACTCCGTTCCGAAGACGCACCCGGGCCGCCAGCGATGCGAACGCAGGGGAGACCGGGGTGAAAGAAGACGCAGCTCGCCCAAGGTGAAGTCGGTCAGTGGGGAAGAGCTGCGAGACGTGAAGCGGCCAGCCTGCTTGAGACGGCAGACCGGCGCGTGTCGAAGCTGCGACCCAACCGCATGTCGGTTGTGCCGCAGACGTGCTGAACCGATCGAAGCGACAGACGCGCTTTCGACCAGTTTGCGGGGGGCGATACGCTGAACGCGCACCCGTCCCCTTTTGCCCGACGGATACGGCGATCAACCCCAGCCGTCAGACCGGTGCCCGACGAAGAGGCGATCAACCCCAGCCGTCAGACCTATGCCCTGCGGGTGAGGGACCAACGTCAAACTTCAACCGCCGGACTGAGCCGGGGACGGAGGCCCTTGCGTCAACTCCGTCGAATCGGCCCGCGCTGGTTGCGAAGGACCAACGTCAAACTCCGCATCGCCAGCATTCCCTCTTGGGCCAAGCCCGCGCAACAGGGATCACGCACCCAGGTTTCTGTGGTCGGAAACCTTGGAGAAAGCCAAACAGTGGGGTCATTATCGCAGGTCTCCGACGCCGAAAAGACCCCACGCATGCCCCCACCCCGAAAATTGCTTCAAAGTTCACTCCCGCATCCGCAATGCGGAGCATCACGGCGAAGGCCGCGACCACTTCAGTGTCAGAAAGCCCACGACCCGTCCCACGATCTCGCGCCTGGCCAGCGCCTTCTTTGTATCGAAGAGGGCCTTCCTGCGCCAGCTGACCTGGCCGCTGCGGTCGAGGCCGTGCAGGGGCTGCTTCTCCGGTGGCAGCGTCATCCAGTGCTCCTCCAGCAATGCAAGCTCCATCTCCAGCAGCCGCTCCCGCTCCACCAGCCAATCGAAGCCCTTCCCCTCGTTGGGATGGGACTCCTTCAACTCCCGCCACCGGACGATCAGGGACCAGGCGTCTCCGAAGACCTCCTCGTCGTCATCGGCGGGCTCAAGGGTCACCAGATCGGGGTACTCGCGCCGCATCGACGACTTTGACGCAGGACTTCCTTCGCTCACTGACCCTGCATCCTCTCCTTTATCAGCGCTCTGCTCCGAGGGACCGGCGCCGGCGTGACCGGCCCCGGTCGTCTTCGGACTCACTGTGCCCTCCTTTGCCAGAGCCTCCACCGCGCCTTCCACCCTGGACAGCCGCCTGCGCGCCTCCTTGCCCAGCGAATCCATCCCGCTCTCCAACTCCCCCAGGCGCTCCTCCAGGGCGTCGTTGCGCTCTCGCTGACGGGCCGCCGCAGAACCCACGCCCTCCTGCAAGGCCCGCTCCAGGGACTCCCGCATCCGCCGCGACAGCCTCCCCGTCCTGGCGCTCTCGGCCACCGTGCGCTGGTCGATCTCCAACACCCGCGCCGCGCCCTTGTATCCCCGCTCCCGCACCAGCTCTTGCAGCAACGTCATGAGCCTCATGTGGTACATGTTCTCCACGTCTCTGCTGTCCTCGATGCCGTGTTCGGTCGTCTTCATGGCAATTTCCTCCTTCTCCGAAAACTCGTTCCAGCTATGAATTCCGCCAAGTCCGTGATTCGCCCGATCTCTCGCCTCGCGTAACGCACCCCCACCTCAAGCGGACTTTTCGGCCGTTTTTGTCATCGGGCCGTCGATTTTGGCCGCGTCATGCACCCCCACCTCAAGCCTCTTTTTGTCATTGGAGACCGGACTCCGCCCTTTCATCAGATTGCTCACCGTTCACCTCCTGTAGAGGGGGTTTTGCCCCTGATTTAGCTACGAAATCACGACTTTGACCACTCAGTCACAAAAGTCCATTTCCTGTACACCCCCAATACTGCACGAAACGGGCCTCAGATAAGAGGGCATGGATGGTGCCACCATGCGTGGGGTCTTTTTCGGCGTTTGATTTGTTCACACTCTCCTGCGGCGGCCCAAACCGATAGGCCGCACGAAACCGCAGAGAGGTGAACGTCTTGGCGCAGAAATCGAAGCTCCGGTCATTCAGGCGGCTCATTCCGCTGGCGATTGCGTTGCTGCTGGCGGCGCTGGTCGCCGTCCCCACCAGCAACCTCGCCCTGGCCCAGTCGCCGCCCGCAAGTGAGATCGTCCTCGTAAACGAGGGCAGAGAATTCGTCGAGCGCAAGAAGGGCGGCGAGTTCGTCGCACGGCCCCTCTTCGACCGCAAGCTCCAAGACCTCTTCTACGCCGTTCGCGACGCCGACACCGGCGACTGGATATCCGCCATGTACCGGGTCAGGGGCGGTGAGAAGAGGCGCTCCGACGGCTGGGAGTACTCCTGGGAGTATCCCAAGCTCGACGAGCAGCCCGACCTGGACCCGGACCGGGCCTACCTGCTGGTCATGCTGGCTCACGCCGAGGACGGCAAGCAGGGAGACTTCTACGCCGTCGTCCCCATCCACCAGCCGGGACGCATCTGGGACAAGATTCTGAGCGCCCTCAACCCCTCCCGCTGGGCCAGGGCCTTCGCCGGCTGGGTGATCGAGGGAGTCCACGGCACGCTGTGCGGCGTGGTGGAGCGGGCCTCGGGCGAGGACGCCGACAACTGTCGGACGGGGAGCTAGCCCATGAGCGACATCCTCACCGGGACTCCCCCCGACCTCACCTACGCCCACCACCTGGTGCAGCAGGCGTGGATGGTCGTCTGGGCCATCACGTCGGGCGCCCTAATCGTGATCCTGGGCTGGATGGGGCTGTCCCTCATCGTGTCCGAGCACCTCGGAAGGTCTCAGACAGGTTGGCGGGAGATGGTCCCCCGTCTGGTGCTGGGGCTTGTGGCCGCCGCGTCCTCCCTGTGGTGGTGCGCCCTGGTCATCGACGTTGCCGACGCCGTGTCCGGCTTCGTCGCGGTATCTCTGAACGTCACCGCCGGGGACATGCTCAGGTCCACCCTCAAGACCCTGCTCACCGCAGTTCAGGCCGGAAGCGTGGGCATGGCCCTGCTGCTGGCGGTGCTCTATCTCGTCTACGGCTTCTTCGTCCTCTACGTCATCGTGCAGATGATCCTGCGCCTTGCGTTGATCGACATTCTTCTCGCCCTGGCTCCCATCGCGTTGGGGCTGTGGATTCTGCCCCACACGGCGGGCTGGGGCCGCCACTGGCTCAGGCTATTCATGACGACGGTGTTCCAGCAGGCGATCCAACTCATCGCGTTGGCGTTGGGGTTCGGGTTCCTCAACGAGGTCGCGCAGATAGCCGCCTTCGAGCCGGTGCAGGACCTGGTGTGGAAGCTGCTGATGTCCCTGGCCTTCGTCTACATGGCGACCCGGGTGCCGTCGCTGCTGGGCAACGCCGGCACCTTCGATAGCTGGCTTTCGATGCTCTACTTCGGCATGAACCTGCCCGCGTCCTTCGTGCGCTCTGCAAAGACCATCGGGCTGATGGCCGGGGGAGCGGCGGGAGGACCGGGAGGCGTTGCGGTTGGCGCGGTTGCGGCCAGCGCGGGGCTGTCGGCTGCGGCTGGCGGCCTCAGCTCGGCGGCGTCGATGGCGACCCCGTCGGGCGGCGGAGACATGGGCGGCGAAGCCCCCAGGAGCGCGAACGAGTAACGACTAGCAAATCCACAGGCGCGGACGAGACAAGCGCCGACCGATACCACGACGGAGGCGAAGAGATGTGCAGATAGAAGGAAGGCGTAGAAGCAACAGGACAAGGAAATGAGCGCCGGGCCGAGCAAGTGTCCGGCAACTGAAAGGAGCGAAAACAGATGGAAAACCTGACACAGACCATATCGAACCTGGTGGGCATCCTGCTGGGAATCGTGGGAGTCGTGGGCGTGGGCTTCTTCATCTACGGGGCCTACCTGTACCTGACGGCCAGCGGAGCACCCCACCAGATGGAGCGCGGCAAGAGCGCCATGATGACCGCCCTGGCGGGCATCGTCCTTGCGATGGTGGCCTACGGGGTCGTGGAGCTGGTGATGAACGCCGTCGTCGGTTCCCCGGTGGATGTCACCGTGCCCGATCCGACCCCGGCACCCACAGAAGTTCCCGATAAATAGGCGGGCAGGAAGGAGAAAGCAATGAGAGAACACGAGGTACCGACCCACGTGCAGGCCGAGGACAGGGTGCTGCTGTGGTTCACCTTCCCGCAGATCGTGGCGGTGGTGGCGGTGTGCGCCCTGTCCTACGGCGCATACCGCTACGCCCCCGTGGGGCCGAACGAGGTGCGGATGGGAATCGCCGTCCTGTTCGGGCTGACTGGGATCGCCGTCGTCGTGGGAAAGATAGGAGGCCGGCGGCTGCCGCTGGTGGCCGCCGACCTCCTCAAGTACCGGCTTGGGGCGCGGGTCTATGCAGGCCCGGTGTCCGGGTTGGTGCGTCCTGAGCCGCCCGCCCCGTTGCAGCCGGTGAAGAGCGGCCCCGGCCCCCTGCGGCTGATGGCGAGGCGGGCCGGAAAGGCCCTCAAGAGGCTGCGCCGCCGCAGGAAGCAGAAGCGCAACGGGGAGAGAAAGCCCTTCCGACCCCACTGCTGGTTCGGCAAGCGCCGTTCCCGCAAGGCGGGCCGCGACAGCCAGGGCCACGGCCCGAAGGGCTGGATAGCGGTCATGGCGGTCGTTGCAGTGGCGGCCGCCGCCACCGTCCCCCAATCGGTTTTTGCAGACGGCCACGAGCCCTGGCGGGACGAGATCGAATTCGAGGTCACGGACCCGGTCGAGGGGCGACGGATATTCGTCGAGGCGCTTACCGTCTCCGGCGACCGGGCCGCGGTGACGCTCAGAGCCGCCACCGACCTGGACATCCGGGTGAGAGCCTTCGGGGGCAGCCAGGGCACGACCCTCCGCTTCTGGGGCTCGGCGACGCTGACAGAGGGAGAGAGCATCGACTATTCGCTGCCCCTCAACGGACCAATGCCCTCCTTTGCCGTTTCCTGGGAGGACGCGCTGGGACAGGCGGGAGCGCTCACCTGGGAGCATGACCGGATACCGTACCCGCTCCCCGAAGTCGAGGGCGAGCTGTGCAACCTGAACGTGATCTCCCTCGGCTGGACGCCGGGGATCGTCACCGGCGTCGTCGAGTCCGACTGCGTTGACGCCGTCGAGCACCCGGTCGAGCTTCAGACGGTGGTCGGACACGAGAGCGTCACCGAGACGGCGCTCATGGACGCCGGGGTGACTGCCATCACGGGGACGGTCGTTGCCACGACGGGAGCATCGACCGCGAGCGTCGCATTCGTCCCCGACGGAGAGACGAGCTTCCGGCTCGCCGTGCCCACCGGCGAGGCGATTCACGCCGTGAGCGTGGACGTGGGCCTTGAGGCGAGCCTACGCATCCCCATCCCTCCGCTGACCACGCTCACCCACCACCCTGAGCGGACGGAGAAGCGCACCGAGACGGTGAGCCTTTACCGGCCGGGAACGACCCAAACCGTCAGCGAGACGGTCACCGTCACCAGCGATGACGGAACGACCACGGAGCACACCGTCTCCGCCACCCTGTCGGTGCCCGGCGAGACGGTACAGAGGGACGTGACCCTCACCATCGTCCATCCCGAGCACGTCAAGGCCGAGACGACCGACCGGGAACCCCTCACCAGGACAAGGGAAGAGTCCCTATCCCTGGCCTCCGAAATCGGATCCGACGACGCCTTTGCGGTGCTGATTCTGCCGGAGCCTGAGCCGGAGGACCCGCCCGCCGAGCAGACGCCCGGCGGCGACCTGACCGACTGGTTCCGCCGGTTGGGATGGGAGTGGCCCCCCAGTCAAGCTGAGGGCAGGCTCTGGTGAGACGGGCATGGACGGCAATCCTCCTTGCCGGGGCTGCGTTGGCGACCGTCGGCGCGGCCCCGGCCGAGGAGCGGGCGATGCTGGCCGCCTTCGACGCGGTGCTGACCGCGATGGCCTACGCCGCCGCCGGACTCGCCGTCTTCGCCGTCGTCTGGGCGGGCTTCGTCCTGATGGCCGAGGGCGCGGAGGAGCGTGGCGGCGGCAGGGCCAAGACCGCAGTGGTCATGGCAGTCGTGGGCCTTGTGCTGGTGCTGCTGGCCAAGGCCGTCGCCGCACTGCTGCGCAGCGGCATCGTCCCGTTCCCCACCCCCTAGCACGAAGGAGTCAACCGAGTTGAAAGAGCTGCTCGAACGAATCAAGAGACGAAACACGGAGCGGACGGCGGACGCCGCGCCGCCCGAAGGGACCGCTCCGGTTCCGAAGCCGCCGCCCGGTCTGCCCTTCTTCTTCATGCTGTCGCACCTGGAGGAGGACGGCCCCGTGCGGCTGGACGGGGTGAAGATGGGAGTGTGCGAGGTGATGGGGCTTGAGATCGACGAGCCGAAGCTGGGGGCCTTCGCCGGGGCGCTCAACGCCCTCGACTTCCCGGTGCAGCTGCTCATGCGCCAGCACCCGCCGCGCCTTGGCGGTCTGCGTGAGAAGCTGCAAGAGGCCCAACCCGACGACCTGCCGCCGCAGACGAGAGCGGCATCGGAGTCGCTCAGGCGCCTGCTCACCGACCTAGAGACCCGGGACGGCATCCTGGACCGGCGCTTCTACGCCGTCTGCGAGCACTCCCGTATCGACGAGCTGCGGGGCCTGCTGGCGAGGGCCGGACTCTCCGTCCACCCCCTCAGGGGCAGGCAGCTTCGAATGTTCCTTGTAGCCGCAGCCCTGGGTGGCTCGCCTGTTGACGTGGACGAGAACGAAGAGATCGAGGTGCAGGTCAACCGGCGCGACATGCGCATTGGCACGCATCTCATCCGCTCCCTTCACCTGGGCAAGTGGCCCAGATCGCTGGCCCCAGGGTTCCTGCAAGGGCTGATGGCGGCGGGAGCGCCCATGGACCTGTCCATTCATCTGGGGCCGATCCCCGCCGAGCAGGCGGCCAGGACATTGGAGTGGCAGAAGGTCAGGTTCGAATCGGCGCAGAGTCTCTCGTTCAAGCGTGGCCGCACCATGTCGCCCGAGGCGGAGATCGCCCTGGAAGACGTGACCCGGCTCCGCGACGAGGTGCAGCGCGGACGTGAGCGTCTCTTTCACTCCTCTTTATCCGTGACCCTCCACGCGAAGGACGAGGCGTCGCTGAAGGAGATGACCCAGAGGGCCAAGGCCCATTTTGCCGCCACTCTCGGCAAGCTGGACAACCTGGCCTTCCGCCAACGCGAGGGGCTGCTCTCGACGCTGCCCCTGGCCCTGAACGCCGTGGCCGAGTGGAGGACCCTGGACACGTCTTCTCTGGCCCGGCTCTTCCCCTTCTCGCCGCCGGACCTGGATACCCGCAGCGGCACCCTCTACGGCGTTGACATGCGGGCCTGCTCCCCCGTGGTCTACGACCCCTGGGACGGCACCCATCTCAACGCCAACACGGCAGTCCTCGCACGGTCGGGCAGCGGCAAGTCTTTCGCAACCAAGCTCGGAGTGCTCAGGGGATTGACGCGCGGCGTCACCGCCTACGTCATCGACCCGGAGGGGGAGTACGCGGACATGGCTCGCGCCGCCGGAGGCAGGGTGCTGTCTCCCGGAGTGGAAGGCCAGGGCATGAACCCTTTCGTCATCGACCGGGGAGACGACGAGGAGCTGCTCCAGAGGATCGGGAGCCTGAGAAGGCTCATTGAAGTCATGGTGGGTGAGAGTCTCGGAGCGGAGCGCAGGGCCTCCCTGGACCACGCCCTGGCGGGCTACTACGCCCAGCACCGCGAACGCACAGGCTTCCGTGATTTCTACACATACCTGGAAGGGCAGGCCCCGGACATAGCCCACCTGCTGAGGCCCTTCGCCACCGGCAGCCTCCGCAACCTCCTCTCCGACGAGGGGGACGACCTGCTGGGGAGCGAAGCACTCGTCACCGTCTTCGACCTGCGTCTCCTCGAACCGGAGCTTAGGCCCGCTGCGGCGATGGTCTGCACCGAGACGGTGTGGGCGGCGGCCGCCCAGAACCCCAAGCCGAGGCTGCTGGTGGTGGACGAGGTGTGGAGCATCATGCAGCACCCCGAGGGCGCGGCCTTCATGGTGTCTATGGCGAAACGCGCCAGGAAACACCGGCTGGGGCTTCAGTTCATCACCCAGGACGTCCAGGACCTTTTGTCCGAGGACTCGTCGAGGACCATCACCGGCCATTCGGGGAGGGCGCTTCTCCAGAACGCCGCCTTCAAGCTGCTCTTGCAGCAGGACGCGGCTGCCATAGGCACCGTGGGCGACGCCTTCGACCTGCCCGAAGACCTCCAGCGCTGGCTGCTGTCGTGTCCCCGTGGGGACGGACTGTTGCTGGCGAAGGGACACCGCTTCCCCGTCCGCATCGAGGCCACCCCGGAGGAAACGGAGGTCATCGAGTGGAGACCGGGCGGACACCGACAGAGAGGCGAGAACGCAGAAGAGACCCATACGTAGGGAGGAGTAACAGAAATGAAACAGAACCCGATACGCAAACTATTTGGAAGCGACGACAAGACCCCGGCGCTGCTTGCGGTGACGCCGCCGAGGACGGGCGAGCGGACGTTGCTGGGCGTGGAGAACCTCCTCCAGTCAATCGCGGTGCCTGAGCCCTTCTCCCTGGAGCTTGCCGGGGACATGGACGGCGTGACGCTGATGGCCCGCTGCATCGACGACCGGGTGGTACGCGGCCAGATCGCCGCCCACTATCCCCAGGCCCGCATACAGGAGGTGCATCCCTGGGAAGACCCGCTGTGGCTAAGGGAGGGGGAGCAGGCATGGTCGATGACGCTCAGGGCCGACGGCCCCGAGTATGTCCCCCTGCGCACCTTCCGCGACGACGACCTGCTCGACCCCGGCTCCGACCCTCTGATTGCCCTCATGGGCGCGCTGTCGTCCCTCTACGAGGGGGAGCGCGTGGTGGCTCAACTCAAGCTGAACTCCCTCGGCCCCGACTGGTCCCAGCACCACATGGAGAAGGCCCACAAGCGGCCCGGCCAGGAGCAGCGGGAGCCGTCCTACACCTACCAAACCAAGCCCCTCCAGATGGACGGGGTGACCATGGCCGTCCTCGGCGTCGGCGCTCTCGCAGCCCTCCAGGGCTACCTGTGGGTGCAGGACGGCGAGACGTGGAAGACGGTGCTGCTTGGCATCGGAACGGCCCTGGGGCTTGGCATCGGTGGCTGGGCATGGCACCGCTTCAAGAAGGCGAGGAACCGGGTCGAAGACCCCCTGCTCATCAGGGAGAAGGTCTCCCGCATCGCCTTCGACGCCGAGATACGGGTCACGGCGATCATGCCGGACGACACGGGGCGCGAGCGGGCCGAGGAGCTCATGAGGAGGGTTGCCGCCGCCTACCGGCACTTCGACAACCCGGCAGGGGCGAGGTTCAAGGTGAGCAAGGTAAGGCCCGTCGCTCCCGACCCCGGACGAACCTGCATCCCACAGGCCCCGGCCTGTTCGGCAGGCGCAGCGTGTTGGGAGTCCGGGAGGCCGCCTGCCTCTGGCACCCGCCGGGAGCGGGGAACGAGACGCCGTTGGTGGAGCGGTCCGGCGCACGGGCGCTCAGCCCGTCGGCGAAGGGAGTCAGGGGCGGCGCGCTGGTGGGCGACACCACGGCGGGTACCAAGAGGGAGATCAGATTCCCCGACGACCTGCTGCGCCGTCACCACCTCTACGTGGCCCGCACCCGCATGGGCAAGTCCACGCTGATGCACCACGTGGTCGCCCACAAGATGCGGGAGAAGGCGGCGGGCAGGGACGAAGACGCCATCGTCGTCATCGACCCCCACACCGACCTGGTGGCGGGCATCCTCGAACACGTCCCCGAGGAGATAGCCGACAGGGTGAGGCTGATAGACCTGTCGGACGCGAGCCGTTCCCCCGGCGTCAATCTGCTGGACACCCGCGTATTCGCAGACCGGGACCGCACCGCCGACTCGGTGGTGCGGGTGGCCAAGGGCCTCTGGGACCAGTGGGGGCCGAGGATGCAGTCGATCCTGGAACAGACCGTCAAGACGCTGCACGAGGCCAACGAGCAGATGGAGGCCGAACAGCAGTACACCATCCTCGACGGCCTGAAGCTGCTCTCGGACGATGAGTTCGCCAAGCAGGTGCGCAAGAGGGTCTCCGACCCCTACCTGCTGGAGTGGTGGGCCAGGGACTTCGGCAAGTGGGGCCGCCAGTACAAGGCGGAGGCCCTGGCCCCCGTCCAGACCCGTCTCTCCTACTACGCATCGTCCAAGCGGGCCAGGGCCATCCTGGGACAGCGCCGCTCCACCATCGACCTGAGAAGGACCATCCACGACGGCGGCGTGCTGCTGGTCTCCACCTCCCAGGGAACGGTGGGCAGGGACGTGGCCGCCCTGGTGGGCGCGTCGCTCCTGAACCTGGTGGACGCCGTGATACGGGAGCAGGGAAGTCTATCTCTCAGGGAACGTCGCGGCGCGCTGGTCGTCGTGGACGAGATGCAGTCCATGCCCGGCGTGGACTACGAGTCGATGTTGTCGGAGCTTGGGAAGTTCGGAGCGTCCTTCATCCTGGCGACACAGAGCCTGGCCAAGCTGGACGACCTCTCCCGCACCATGCGGGACACCATCCTCGCAAACGTCGGCTGCCTCGCCGTCTTCCAGGTGGCCGGCTCAGACGCCAGGACCCTGGTGTGGGAGCTTGGCAAGGACCGGGTGTCCGAGGACGACGTCGTGTCCCTGCCCGTGCACCACTGCTACGTCCGCGCCACCGTGGGCACCGAGCGGATGCCCGCCTTCTCGATGGAGGTGCGCAAGCCTGAGGAAGGAGACCCATCGGTCGCCGACCGCATACGTGCAGCTACGCAAGGCTACACCGTCTCGGCCCGCCAGGGAGACTACGCCGACGCCGAGGGCCACGGGAAGGTGGACGAATTTCACAAAGGCGTCGAGGCATTGGAGCAGGCCGAACGGGAGGAGAACGACGAGCAGGCGACCGAGAACCACACCGACGAAGAGGACGAGGAGGTCGGAGAATGAGACCCGCGGGACTGGAAGCTCAGATCATCCGCATCCTGGCCGACATGCCCTACCTCAATCGCCGGGAGATGGTCCCGGTCACGGGCCGGTCCAAGGGCGCGGTCCACGAGGCCGTGGAGAGACTTCAGGCAGACGGCCTCTGCGACTCCGTGCTCCACGCCGTCGATCCCTTTCCACCCTCCCGGAGGTTCCACCTCACCGGGGCGGGGCTGCGCAGGCTTGCAGATGGGGACGGGATGTCGCTTGACGACCTGGTGCGTACACACCCCGTCTCCGCCGAGTGGCGGCGAAGCCTGATGGAGCGCATGGACGCCCTGGCTTCCATATACCACGTCGCATCTCTCGCTTCCGACGTTGCCTACCCCCTGCGTTTCCGCTGGTACCGCTCATCCAAGCTGGACGCGGGTATAGAACTTCCCGACGGCAGGACCGTCGGCATCGTGAGGCAGGGACCCACCGCCGACCGCTCGGTCTTCGCCCAGCGCCTCTGGCGACTGAAGGACGAACCCATGCCCGGAGTCGTCCTCGTCCTCACGACGGACGCCGTCCGTCTCAGGCACGCCCGCAGGATGCTCTCGACCACAGACGTTCCGTCCCTCCTGGCCGTCGAACGCGAGACGGTCATGGCCGACGTAGACGCCCCGATCTGGACTCCGGCCCAGGTCCACGCAGCCGTGAGCCTGCGCTATGCGCTGGACAGGACCGACCCCGGCGGCGCGTTTCCGGGGGAGCCGCATCCCGGACTGGCGTCGGTCCCCGCAGACCTGCCCGTCATGGGAACGGTAGCCGACATGGCCGACCACATGCTGCCCGTGACGCTCAGACCCGCCGAGAAGCGCGCCCTCGACCTGGTATTCGACTGGCCCTGGATCGCCCTCGGCGAACTCGCCGGTCTGTTGGAAGTATCGCCCCAGCGGGCCTCGCAGCTGATCAATCCACTGGAGGGCTTCAGCCTCGTCGTCAGGCCCCGCGAAGCGGAGGGACGGCTGGCCCTCACCGACCGGGGACTGGCCCTCCTCGCCCGCAGGGACAGGACCTCGGTGGCGGCGGCGAGGAGGAGATTGAGCGTCGCCCCGGAGGACGCCAAAGGGCCTTTCGAGTGGCGCAACCTCACCGGCAGCAGGAGCCGCCAGCTTCTCAGGAACATCGAGCACACCGAGGCCGTCCACGTCTTTCTGTCCGCGCTTGCGAGCCAGGCCCGGCACCTGGGATGGGAGATAGCGCAGCTCGACCCGCCCAGGAGGGCGTCCCGCCACTTCCGCCACGACGAACGGTTGCGCGCCGTCTACCCCGACGCCTTCGGCGTCCTGCGCAGGGGCGAAGAGACGTGGGCCTTCTTCCTGGAGTGGGAGCGACGCGCCGTGCGTCCCTCGACGATGGCGACGCGCCTCGCCCCCTATCTGCGCTACTACTCGTCCCACAGGCCCATGGACGATCACGGGGCCAGACCCGACGTGCTCATCGTCTTCGACGACGACATCGCCGCCACCCACTTCCTGCGCGTGGCGCGGGAGCGGATGCAGGCCAGCCGGGTCACGGTCCCCCTGTGGGTCTCCCACAAAGAAGCCATCGACTCCCTGGGACCGCTGGGACGCGCCTGGCGCACCCCGGACGCCGCCTGGGAGCCGCCCCAGTCCCTGCCGACGGAAGCGAAATGAACGACGCAGGGAGCGTCGCGAAAACTCCCGCTCAATACCCGATAGGAGATGGAAAGCCGATGCGTTCACCGGATAACGATATAGCAAGAGGCCCCCGGAGGAGCGGAGGACGGAGCGCCGTCCGGCTCGACGCGGCGGCCCTGGGAGACGGCTCACTTCGGTGATCACCTCCCGGAACCGGCCCGCCGGGGTCGATACAGACAGACCCGGTCCCATGTCGAAGTCGGCGCGTGGGGAGCGACCGCCCTCCGGTCGCATCCGCCGCCGGATGCACATGGCCTTGGGAACAACAACCCAAAGCTTTACGACATGGAGGATAGACATGACCAACATCGATCACATCGACGGATGGAGCGAGATGGAGCCCCTTCAGGGCGCCGACATGCCCGAGGACTTCCCCCAGCGGCTCGTGCGCCTCAAGGAGGCCAGCGGCCTCTCCTGGCGCGGCCTGTGCAGGGTCACCGGCATCGACTACAAGCTGCTGCGAAGGTGGCTCAAGGGCTGGGCGCCCAGCGGAGGCTCCATGCTCACCTTGGTCATCTTCGCCAACCGCATCGGATGCCTTCCGATCCTCCTGGGGGAGGAGCTACGGATGACCCACTTCAGGAGCTAGCCGGCACCCCCCGCCGGCGCCCTAACCGGCGCATCGGCGGCGCGGCGGGGTAGGACACCACAACGCCGCCGGGCGCTCGCACCCATCCGTCCGTGCCCGGCGGCCACCCAATACACCTGTAACGAGAGGCCAGCGGCCCAACGAACCGCCGCTGAGATTAGGCAACATGAAAGACACCAATAGAGAAGATACGAGGAACCGGCAAAAGAAGAGGCTGGGGAGGGATGCTCCCGAGTCATCCTCCGACAGGCCGATGGAGTCCTATACTCCTCAGCAGCGGAGGACGATACGCAAGGGGCTGCGCATCCTGGCCAAGGTCGCCGTCCGCGCCCACATGCGCAGGAACGCGGCTCACTCAGAGGATGACGGCGAGGGCAGGCGGTGAACGTCCCGCCCAACCTTGTCCCCGGCAGACTCGTTGGAGATGGCCGCGTGAAGCTAGCATCTTGGCATAGCACGAAAGCCGTGCTATTATGTACTTATGATTGTCTCATTCAGAGACGGCGGTACAGAGGACATCTTCAACGGGCAATCCACTCAAGCGGCCCTGCGGGCATGTCCCATGCCGATATGGGGAGTGGCTCATCGAAAGCTTGACCAGATCGATTCCGCCTCCGTTCTGGGAGACCTCAGAATACCTCCCGGCAACCGCCTGGAACGGCTGGCCGGAGATCGAAGCGGGCAACACAGTATTCGCGTCAACGACAGGTATCGAATCTGCTTCACGTGGACACCTGCCGGACCCGCCGACGTCGAAATCACCGACTATCACTGAAGAGGAGAATGAGCATGGTACGCATTCCCACCGATCGAGAGCCTACGCATCCGGGCGAGATGCTTCTGACGGAGTTCCTGCTGCCCCTCGGAATGACTCAGCGCGACCTGTCCAATGCCATTCACGTGCCCTATCAGAGGGTCAACGAAGTCGTCCGAGGGAAGCGGGGGGTCACGCCAAGCACCGCCCTGAGGCTCTCTAGGTTCTTCGGCACTTCGCCCGGCTTTTGGATGAACCTGCAACTCCGTTGGGACCTCTACCACGCCGAGCGTTCCGAGGCTGAACAGATCGAGGGCATCCTTCCGCGTGAAATGGTCAGCGCGCTTGGGGAAGACACGGGTTCGATGACGACGATGCCGGGTGTTGCAGGCTAGTAGTGGCCCACGGGAACGACAGGAAACAGGAGGAGGACTCACAGATGAACAATAGAAGCGACTACACCCCCGTGGCCCTCTACGCCAGGGTCTCCAGCGACAGACAGGACGTGGACCTGTCCGTGGCCGCACAGCTGCGGGCGCTCAGGGAATACGCCCATAAGAACGACTACGTGGTCGTCCGCGAGTACGTGGACGAGGCCGAGAGCGGGCGCGTCGCCGACCGCCCGGAGTTCCGCAAGATGATCGACGAGGCCGCCAAGCCCGAGGCCCCGTTTAGAGAAATCCTTGTCTGGAAATTTAGTAGATTCACCAGAAAGCGCGAGCACGCCGTCGCCTTCAAGTCCATGCTCAGGCGAAAGGGCGTCCGCGTCGTCTCCATCACCGAGCAGGCCGACGACACCGCCACAGGCAGGCTCCTTGAGGGCATCATCGAGTCCGTCGATGAGTTTTACTCGGAAAATCTTGCGGAAGAGGTTCGCCGTGGGATGCGGGAGGCCGCTTCCAGAGGCTTCTGGGTCGCCAGCAGGACGCCCTACGGCTACAACCGCGTCATGGTGCAGGACGGAGCCAAGAAGCGGCCCACACTGGAGATCGACCCTGACACTGCTCCCGTCGTCAAGCGCATCTTCGACATGGCCGAGTCGGCCACCGGGATGACCGAAATCACCCGCACACTCAACTCAGAGGGCATCGCCAGCGCCACCGGCAAGCTCTGGTCCAAGAACGGCGTCCACTTCATCCTCAGAAACGAGGTCTACACGGGCACGCTGCTCTGGGGCACTACAGGGAAGGTCAAGTCCGACCCCGTACGCATAGAGAAGGCGTTCCCCGCCGTCGTCTCCAAGGCCCAATTCAACCGCGTCAAGCGGCTCATGCGCTCCCGCGCGCCGAAGAGGACGCACCCTCGCAGGGTGGGAAGCTCCTACCTGCTCAGCGGGCTGGTCAGGTGCAAGTCCTGCAACAGGGCGCTCTCAGGCCAGGACGCCAAGAGCGGCCAGTTCGCCTACTACGTCTGCCAGTCCATCATGAAGCGGGGCAAGAACGCTTGCACGACCCCCAGGCTCAACGCACGACGCTTCGAGGAGATGGTGGTGGAGAGGATACGGGAGAACGTCCTCACCGAGTCCAACATCACCGAACTGGTCAAGATCGTGGACGAGGAGATGGACGGGGTGGCAGCGGAGCAGCGCAAACGGCTGGAGACCATCGAGGCCGAGCTTGATGAGGTCAAGCGCAAGCTGGGCCGCGTCTGGCACCTGGTGGAGAACACCGACCTCGACATGGCCGACGCCTCGGAACGCATCAGGGAGCACCGGGAGCGTCAACAGCGCCTTGAGGACTCGGCGGCCGAGGCCAGGACCATCCTCTCCCAGCGCAGGGAGGTTTTGGACGACGTGGAAACCATCGCCACCTATGCCCAGGACATGAGCGAGTTCCTGAAGGAGAGCGAACTGACCGAGCGCAGGGCCTTCATCGAGTCTTTCGTCAAGGAGATCGTCGTCATGCCCGACAACGCCCTCCTCCGGTACACCATCCCCATGCCTCAGGATGGACCGGTAGGAGGGAGAAACGCCGAGGAGATGGCCCTGAACGGCTCGGTTCTGTCTACCGTCAAAAATGGTGGGCGATACAGGACTCGAACCTGTGACCTCTTCCGTGTGAAGGAAGCGCTCTAACCAGCTGAGCTAACCGCCCCCGTTTGCCACCCTCCGGCACGCGCGCCGCTCTATGAATGCGGCCGGTGGCAACGACAGGATTCGAACCTGTGACCTAGCGCTTATGAAGCGCCCGCTCTGCCGCTGAGCTACGTTGCCGCGCCAAGCTGCTGACCTTTCAATGATACGCCCTCATAAGTGCGCCGCAAACTGTCATCCTGAACGGAGCGGCGGCGGGATTGAGGCGCTAGAGTGACAGGCCGCCCCTTAAGCTGTGGCTGCAAAAGTGAATCTTTGGATTCTTCGTTGCGCTCAGAATGACATGCGGTGTCCGGCTCAGAACAAATGGGTGCGATGGATGGCCGTACCGAACATAGAATCAAATACAGGCGGAGGCGAGGAGAGGGGCCGCAGTGCTACGCTCGTAGTGTGGTATTGATTGAGAGAGACGTCGAGTAACCGGAGGGAGAATGGTGCAGGGTACTCCGCCATCGCCGCGCATCGATCCGTTGACGCTGCGGGCGCGTAGCGATTCCGTCTTGCAGCGGAGTGTGGGAGATCTGCGCGAGACGCTGCTGGCGGCCATTGATCAGATTGAGCGATTTCCGGCGGTGTTTCCCGATTCACCGCTCGAGGCCATTGAAGTGGAACCTCGCGAGATGGAGTCGCCGGATCGCGGGCCTATCGTCGTCTGCCCGGACGGGGAGATCTATGAGCTGGTTGTCCGCGCCACCTTTGAAACACTGGGCGCGCAGGAGTATGCGGATCGTCGGGAGGAGATTCGACCGCTCGATCTGCCGCTCCATGAGTACATCGCGTATGTGTATAACGCGATCCTGGCCGTGACGGATTATCTGTATCGGAGGGGACTGGAGTCCTCACCTTAACCCTCTGCAACCCCCTGCCTGAGGGAGAGGAGGGCAGGTTAGCCCACCTGCTGGAATGAGTCGCCTTTGTAGTCGTCCTTGCTCTTGAGGTAACCCTGCAAGGGGCCCTGCTGTACACCGCGCAGGCGCTCATCGACCTCACGGGCGGGCTTGGCCGGGCTGCCCATCACAAGAGTATTTGGCTCGATCTTCGTGCCGGGGGTGACCAGAGAACCTGCGCCGACGATTGCTCCTTCACCAATCTCAATCTCCGCAGGGCCGGGCGCGCCGACGCACTTCGCGCCGTTGGCAATCAGGACGTTGTCGCCGGTCTTCACGTGATGGACAAGGGTCATGTGGGCTATGACGCAGTTTGCGCCGATGGTCGTTTCCTCATGGAGCACCGCGCCGTCCTGGATGTTCGTGTTCTCACCAACCGTGATGCGGCCGGAATCGCCACGCAGGGTGGCGTTGAACCATACGCTGACGTTCGGTCCGATCACCACATCGCCGATGACGCTCGCCGACGGCGCGATGAAGGCTGTCGGGTGAATCTCAGGCGTCTTGCCGTTTATTGAGTAGATTGCCATCCTGGCTCCTCCTTGTTGGATCCGCTTTACATAGGGCAGGGGATCGTCAGTTGATTCCTGTTCATCCTGTGGCGATAGTAACGACCGCAGTGCCGCCTTGCGGACGTAGATTATCCGCACGCAGCAGGTACACGTCGATTTCAAGGATGACGCGATCCGGCTCGTCGTGGCGGTCTGTGACGACGCCGGTGGCGGTGTAGGTCTCGCCCTGGTTGACCGGCATGCGGAAGACGCAATCAAGTTTTTCGATGCGTCCGGTGGGCAGCCAACGTTGAAGGGCAGTTTCCATAGCGGTCATGCCGAGGTTGCCGGGCACGATCATGCTGTTGAAGCCCTCGCTGCGGGCGGCCTCTTCGTCTGTGAACCGGTTGAGGCCGGTCATGGAGCCTCGCTCGGCTTCGTTGTCATTGATCCAGCCGGAGAGGGCCATCATCTCTTTGACCCATGAAGTGTGAGGTGTCCATTCGATGGGTGGGACCTCGTCACCAATGTCCGCGTGCACCTGTATCTCCGTCATGATTGTGCCTCCCCGTCCTTCGCCGGAGGAACGCCGGGCGCACGAAATACCATGGAGTCACGGGCGCGGGCGATGAGCTCGCCGGCGTCATTGCGGAAGAGGATTTCCCAGACTTCAAAGGCCATCGTTCCGGATCGGCCCGTCTTCGAATAAACGTCTTGAAGGACGGCGTATCGAGTCAGCTTGTCGCCAACGTAAATGGGGGTGTGGAGTTCAATGGCGCGGCCGGCGTTGAGGCCAACGGTTGCGCCTTCCAGCTTGACATCCGCGCCCCGTTCCTGGTTGCGAGTGAAAAAGACGTTGAGCATGGCCATGGGGGCCTCTTGTCGTCCATCATCCCCGACTTCGATCTTCGGGATGCCGGTCAGTTCGACATAGCGGTCGACCAGCTCCTGCGTCAGTTCAATCACCCCCGTCATCTGTTCAACGTGCAGAATGGCCTCGTTGAAAGTGATCTGCGGGGCAGCGGTATCTCCGCCGTCCCCCTGGTTTGTTGTCATCCGCTTTCCCCTGTTCCCCTCAAGAGTTCATTGCTGTGTTTCTTCAAGCCTAACAGCAGCAAATTCTTTGGACCGCAACGCTTCAACAAGCTCCGCCTCAGAAGAGATCGGCGCGCCAAAGGCGGTCAGGCAGCGCGCGATCGCACTGACAAAGTGGGCATCGCTGCCGCCAATACCAGAGTAGCCTTTTTCGGCGACCAATTTCTCGGCCGCCTCGGCCTCCTCCGGACGATTGCCGCCGTTCAAGCGCTCGACGATGTCGACCTGGGGGAACTCGATGCCATCTGCCATCCATGAGACCAGGCCGATGCCGGCGCGTCCGGGATGGGCGGGAATGGCGATTGCGCCGTGCTTCTCCGCGGTCTCCATCAGGCGGATAGAGTCCATCTTTAGGTCTAAGGGGTCGACTTCCTCAGCCAGTTTTTCGGAGACGCCATAGAGGAGGAAGTGCCCATGGCGTGTATCCAGTTCCGCGCCCTTGAGAATCGTGACGCCGAACTGCTGAGCCAACGCCGAATAATCCTTATCAAGGGAGAATTGACGGTGCTCGGTCAGGACAATTCCGTCCACTTGCATGCCGCGCTTCCTGAGCGTACCTATCCATTTCAGGTACTGTTCCACCGTTGCGCGGGAGTCGTCAGAGGCGACGGAGTGGGAATGGAGATCGTAGTAATACATTCCTGCCGGTATGCAGCCGGTCGACTAGCGATGCCACTCTGCGATGTTCCAGAGCTCACTGTCCCACGCATTCATGCGAACACCGTGCAAGTCGATTGCCTTTGCAGAGACAAAGCCGCGAAGCACGAGGGGGATCTCGTAGGCGTTGACCACGATGGCATCGTTGAGAGCGCGAATTGCGGCTTCCCGCTCCGTTTCGCTGCCGGCAGCTTCCAGTTGGCTGAAAACCCAGTCGTAGGCCTGGCTGCATACGCGGGCGTTGTTGTCTTCGGCCCACATATTCTCGCGAGACTGGATATGGTTGCATTGGTATGAAGACAGATAGCCCTGGGGATCAAGGCCGGAGCCGGTTGTGTACATCTGGACGTCCGCCAGGAAGCGACGGTATGACTCCGTGTGCTCGGCCGGACCGAAGAAGATGCTGGCATCGTGCGTGATCAGTGTGCCATCGATGCCGATTTCGGCCCACCAGCCCTGGATCAACGCGAAGGTGCCCTCACGAACGGCATTGGCTGTCGTCTGGTAGGTGAGCGTGAGTGCCACGCCTTTGTATTCGCGGACGCCGTCACCGTCAGTATCGACGACGCCATTCTCGTCGAGCAGGGCCTTTGCGCCCTCGATGTCCTGCGTGAGACAGCCGTCGTTGAGGTCGGAGACAAACCGCGCCGGCGCAGCTACGAGATTGCACGTTGCCACGCCCGCAGAGCCGTAGAAATCGTCGACGATGCGTTGCCGGTCGATGGCCATGGACATGGCCTGTCGAATGGCCGTGACTGTCAGGTATGGATGAGGATTGTCGCCACCCAGGTACTCTGAGCGATGCTCTTCATTCTCCGTGTGAGGATTCGTTTGATTGACGACAATGCGTTCAACATCACTGGCAAAGGCCGTGATGACTTCGCCGATCCCATTAGCCTGCCATTCATTCAAGTCATCCGGAGTTACCTGCAGGTTCCAGGCGTAGTCCGCCGTTCCTTCGACGAGAGCGGCTTGCGCGTTTGACTCTGCGTCACCGCCGCCTATCAGGTCAACGCGGTCGAAATGCGGTATGCCGCCCCAATAGTGAGGATTGCGCTCATAGACGATACGCTCATTTGGGATAGTCTCGACGACGCGGTAGGGGCCTGACCCGATGGGCATGAGATGTTCGTCATCGCAGTTGGGTGGGTCTCCGGCGAGGCACTCTGCGAATTGGGCCTCACTGATGATAGGCACGTCTGTGCCGGCCAGCAGCAGCTCAGGGCGAGGCTCCGCTTTATCGAGCGTGAGCAGAACTTCGCGATCATTTAGTGCTGTAACGGACATAAACCGCTCGAATGTGTTGAGGGCGAGGCAGCCGATCTCGTCGGTTGTGCAGTAACGCCAGGTAAAGACGACGTCATTGGCGGTTAGCGGGCTGCCGTCCGACCAAGTGAGATTCTCACGCAACCTCCACGTGATAGTGAGGCCGTCTTCCGAGATGCCCCCGTTCTCACGAGAGGGAATCTCCGCGGCGATTTTCGGGACGACGTTGCCATCGGGGTCTATGACAGCGAGAGACTCAAGCACTATCGCCCCGGCGTCGCGATCCTTGCTGCCTGACGATTGGTAGGGGAACGGCAGGGTTGGAGCTTGCCAATAGAGGATAGTCAAGACTTCCTGCTCAGGCTGCGGAGTAGGTGTGATGATATCGGGCGTGTGCGTCGGCGACGGTACAGGAGTAGCGGTGGGTGGAGTGGGCGTGGCCGTTGGGGGAGTGGCGGTGGGTATTGAGAGAACCGGGGTCGGGACCGGCTGAACCGTGGGTTGGGTCTCCTCTTCGTCTTCGCACGCGATTGACGCGGCAGCGAGTGCCACGGCGAGTAGGGCGACCGTAATGGCTCGCCAAGGTTTCATTCGTCCTCCGGCAGTTTGGTCAGTGATAGTTTCCGGATGAAAACGGCTGCGGTTCGACAATCAGTCCTGTACCTGGCCGCCGACGTACGTCTTGGCCCAGTCCATTGCTTCAATGATGCTCGCGCGGTCATCGAGGGGCTGCGGGCGATGGGCGTTCGCGGCGCGATCAATGATCTTGGGAATATCTGTGAGGCCGATCTGCTGAGAAATGAATAGCTCGATTGCGGCGTCATTGGCTGCGGCCACAACCGCCGGATATGTGTCGCCCTGTCGCGCCGCCTCGATAGCGATCTGATAGCAGGGGAAAAGCTCATGTTCCAGCGGCTCAAAAGAGAGGCGGCCCTCTGCGAGCAGGTCCACACGGTTGATCTCCGCGTTCGCCCATCGGTTTGGGTACGCCAAAGAGAGCTGGACGGGGACGCGCATGTCCGGGATGAAGAGGGCAGACTTGACCGATCCGTCCTTGAATTCGGTCAGCGCGCGGACGAGGCCCTGGGGATGGAAGAGGACATTGATGTTTTCCAGAGGGATGTCATAAAGGGCGTTGACAACCGCCACCTGCGTTGCCTTGACCATGAGGGTTGAGGCGTCAATCGAGCGCTTTCGTCCCACTGCGCGAGCGGGCCGGGGCGCCTCCATGCCGGCCGGCATCTGCGTGCCGTGGCGGGGGAGGCGGCGCGCCTGCACGGTGCCCCACGTTGACGTCATGGTGACCTGCCGGACGGACTCTGAGCTTTCTCCCCACAGCGTTTGCCAGACACCGATGGGTTCGTCATCAAGGGGAAAGATGGTTGCGCCGGTCTCTTTGGCGCGGCGAGTGAGTAGTGCGCCGGCGATATAGAGTGTGTCGATGTTGCCCATAGCGACGCGCTTACCCGCGTCAATGGCCGCCCACGCAGCTTCCAGGCTTGCGCGCCCCACGTTCGCGATGATTACCATGTCAACGTCCGGTGAGGTGACGATGTCATTGATGGACTTGAATTCCACGCCCTCCGGGACATCGTCGCGCCATCGTCCACGTGCAAAACCGGCCAGGGTCGGGTGGTATTCCTGGATCTGTTCGGCAAGGCGCTCAAGATTTGAGCCTGCCGCGAGGCCTACGATGCGGACGTTGTCACCAAGTGAGCGAGCGACGGAAAGAACAATCTGGCCGAGCGAGCCTGTTGACCCGATGACGGCAATACGGAGCGGCGCAGAATCTGTGGTCATTGCACCTCCACTCCTCTAGCGGGACGGCTTGCTTCCGTCCCCTCTACATCATCCACAACAGTACAAATTCCTGTCTAAAGATTATCCAGTTTCGTGGCGATGAGCGCGGCCACGTGGTCGTGAATGGAGGGCTCCTGGATGGCATCCACGACCTCGGAGACGAAGGCTCGAATGAGCATCATCCGTGCTTCTTCTTCCTCGATGCCGCGGCTCCGGAGGTAGAACATCGCATCCTCGTCAAGATTGCCGCAGGCCGCGCCGTGTCCACAGCGGACGTCATCGCAATAAATCCAAAAAGCAGGCTTGGTGTCCGCCTCCGCGTCATTGGACAGCAACAGGTTCTTGTCTACCTGCATGGCGTTCACTTTGGCGGCGTTTGGACGGACAATGATGCTGCCGTGAAAGACGGAGCGAGCGTGCCCGTCCAGGATTCCCTTGTAAATCTCGTTCATATCGTTATGACCAACCACGTGGTCGACGATGACCTGATTGTCCACGTGCTGATCACGGGAGATGACGTATGCGCCTCGGACATCGCTATTGCCTCCTTCGCCGGCCATGATGATGGTCAGGTTGTTGCGGGTAAGGCGTCCGCCGATGTCAATGGCCATTGAACGGAAATTCGCGTTTTCGTTGACCTCAACCAGCGTGGTTGAAACGTTGTAGGTGGCCTCGCTCTCCTGCTGGATCTTGCAGTAGGAGATATTCGCCCCGGCGCCAACGACGATTTCAGTGACGGCGTTCGTGAGGTGCGCGTCGTCAGCCATTGAGACATGCGTTTCCACAATTGCTGCGGAACTGTCCTCTCCGGCGACGACCAGGGTACGGGGCATGGAGGCCGTTCCGCTCGTCTGCTCCGTGGAGACGTATACAACCTGGATGGGCTGTTCAACGGTAGCCATGCGCCGGATCAGGATAAGCGCGCCTTCGGCGGCGAGGGCAGTGTTGAGCGCCGTAAAGCCGTGTTCCGTGTAGTCTGCAAGGCGGGCCAGATGGGCACGGACGGCATCACCGTCGGAATGCACACCCTCTGCAAGGCTGCTGACGACGACTCCGTCCGACAAGCTGTCCGGAGCTGATGAAAGCTCAGGGGCGAGTCGGCCGTCGACAATAACAACCCGATGCCAATCCGATGGACCGATTTGGAGCGCATCGAGGTCGGCATCGGATGCCGCAACCGCATTGTCGCGGTCGATGACCTGGATCGGTGAGAATCCTTGTCGGACGAGGGGACGGATATCCGTGTATTTGTACTCTTCGTTGCCGCGGCGGGTGATGGGGAGGCCCAGTTTCTGGAAGCTGTCCAACGCCTCGGCGCGGATGTCTGCTATCCATTCGGGGTCTCTGCCTGCGCGCGCGGCCTGGTAGTCCCGGGCGGCGTCCGCGAAATCCGTGACGTATGTTTCGAGCGGGTTTGTAGTGGTCATGTAGTCCTGGCCGAACTGCCGTTATCGGGGCTATCTAGCCGACTGTGCCCTCAAGGTTAAGCTCGAGGAGCCGTGTGGCCTCAACAGCGAATTCAAACGGTAGCTTCTTGAAGACCTCTTCGCAGAACCCGTTGATGATCATGGAGTGGGCCTTTTCCACGGAGATGCCGCGTGAGTTGCAGTAGAAAAGCTGGTCCTCACTGACACGGGAGGTGAAGGCTTCATGCTCAAGATGCGCCGACTTGTTCTTGACCTCAACGTATGGAGTGGTGTGCGCGCCGCACTGATCGCCAATGAGCAGGGAATCACACTGCGTGAAGTTCCATGCGTCGTCTGCGCCGGGGTTGACGCGGACGAGGCCGCGATAGGTGTTCTCTGCCTGCCCGGCGCTCACGCCCTTGGCGATGATAGTGCTCTTGGTGCGCTTGCCGATGTGTGTCATCTTGGAGCCGGTGTCCGCCTGCTGGCGGCCCTTGACGAGGGCGACGGAGTAAAACTCTCCGATGGAGTCGTCGCCCTGGAGAAGGACGCTGGGATACTTCCACGTAATGGCGGAACCGGTCTCCACCTGCGTCCAAGAGATCTTGGATCGCGCGCCCTGGCACTTGCCGCGCTTGGTGACGAAGTTGTAGATGCCGCCGTTGCCCTGCTCATCGCCGGGGTACCAGTTCTGAATCGTCGAATACTTGATTTCCGCGTCATCCATGGCAACAAGCTCAACGACGGCGGCATGGAGCTGGTTGGTGTCACGAATGGGAGCGCTGCATCCCTCAAGGTAGCTGACGTAGGAGCTTTCGTCGGCGACGATCAGCGTCCGCTCGAATTGTCCGCTGTTTTCCGTGTTGATGCGGAAATAGGTGGTGAGCTCCATGGGGCAACGAACGCCCTTGGGGATGTAGCAGAATGAGCCGTCCGAGAAGACGGCGGCGTTCAGTGCCGCATAGAAATTGTCTGTGTAGGGGACCACAGAGCCCAGGTACTTGCGGACAAGCTCCGGGTGGTCCTGGATTGCCTCTGAGAACGAGGAGAAGATGATGCCGAGTTCGGCAAGCTTCTCCTTGAAGGTGGTGGCAACAGAGACGCTGTCAAATACGGCGTCCACTGCGACGCCGGCAAGCCGCTTCTGCTCCTCAAGCGGGATGCCCAACTTTTCAAAGGTCGAGAGGACTTCCGGATCGACCTCGTCGAGGCTGCTGAGCTGCTCCTTTGGCTTGGGGGCGGAGTAGTAAATCATGTCCTGGAAATCGATGGGCGGGTATTTGATGTGCGCCCAATCCGGGAGTTGCTCCTTTTCCAACAGGGTCTCCCAGTGCCGAAAGGCCTTCAGGCGCCATTCCAGCATCCACTCCGGCTCATTCTTCTTGGAGGAGATGAGGCGGATGGTTTCTTCCGTGAGGCCGGGCGGCACGGTATCCGCCTCAATCTCGGTGATGAAACCGTACTTGTAGTCCTGCTTGGCGATGCTCTTGAGTTCCTGATTGGACTCAGGAGCAACATCCTGTATCGTCTCGTCAACTGTGGTCACTAAGTCTCACCTGCCTCAATTGCTGCTCGCTGGGAGAATGCCGAGCTTCAATTCTCCCTATCTAACGTCAATCATGTCAGTCACTCCATGTCATTGTACCCGTATAGAGGGCAGGGCGCGAGACGGATACCCGAATATGAGACTACTTTGCGCTCTTGCATGTGGGTCAAATGAGTCGACGTGTAGAGTATAGTGGCGTTAGTTCCATTGAGCTGATGGGAGTTTGACATGGCAACCGCATCCGGCGTCATATTACCGGTCACGGTCTGGTACGACTATATTTGACCGTGGTGCTACATCGGCCAGGATCGGGTCGATAAGCTGAAGCAGGACTTCAACGTCGAGATTGACTATCGCGCGTTCTTCCTGCGCCCGGATTTGCCGCCTGAAGGCATCCCGCGCCCAGAGCGTTACAACAACCCGAACTCGCCCGTGCAGCAGGCTGCGGAGGCGGCGGGCATCGTGATGAACAGGCCCGAGCGTGTTCCGTATACGCGGCTCGCGTTGGAGGCGACGGAGGCCGCCAAGCAGGCAGGTGTCGGCGAGGCGTTTCACGAGGCCGCGTACCGCGCCTATTGGGGTGACGGTGTTGACCTCGGCGTGGTAGAGAATCTCAAGCCCATCGCAGAGGAAGTCGGGCTTGATTGGTCGACACTCCACAAGCACATTGAGGATCGCACGTATAAGGAAGAGGTTGAGCGGCAATACCAGGACGCGCTGAACATCGGCGTCACGGGGATTCCCGCATACGTTATCGGGCGCTTCTTCTTTGTCGGCGCGCAGCCGTATGACGTGTTCAAGCAGGTTGCCGAGCGCGCGTTGACGATGATGGAAGAGGGCGAGGATCCCGGATTCAAGAGTTAGTGCTTCTAATACGTTGACGATTAGGGGCGTCCTATGGGGCGCCTCTTTTCTTTGGGCGACGTTTCGGGATTGGTCTGGCGGATTAGTTTTTGGATTCTTCGCTGTGCTCAGAATGACAGGGGCGGGTTGCGGGCAGGGCGTACAATCGTTGCGTGATAGTTTTCACTGAGGCTGGCGGTTAGTCTGCCGTGGGGGTCGATAATCGACAGCGCCCCCGAGAGCGGCTTGTGCGCCGCTCAGTTGGCACTCAATCTCGTCGACTCGCCATAAGTCGGCCCAGCGCGCCGAGACTTCCACGATTCCTGGGCACGCCGTACGTACGGATATCGCTCTTCTTCGGCCTGCTTATCGCTCTTGGAACGACCCTGCTGTTGATGCCGTGGGCGAGCGCGGACGGCACGGCGACCGATTTTGTCACAGCACTCTTCACAGCGACATCCGCTTCTTTCGTCACGGGACTCATTGTTGTTGAGACCGGCGAGTACTGGTCGATCTATGGTCACCTCATCATCCTGTTGCTGATCGAGGTTGGGGGACTGGGCTATGTTGCCGGTCTCGCAATCATCATCCTTGGACGTGAGCGGGGAGCATCTCTCTCTGACAGGCAGTCGCTGCGCGCAACGCTGGGGGGCGGCGCGCTAGGGAGGGTCAGCCAGGAGGCGAGGGACGTCATACGTATTTCCATCGTTCTACAGTTCATTGGGTTCCTTGTCCTGATAGTGGGTTTCGTCGTAGCAGGGCATCATCTGGGCGAGGCAAGCTGGTTTGCCCTGTTCCACGCGGTGTCTGCCTTTCACAATGCAGGTTTCGACATCACCGGCGGCGCGCCAAGCCTTTTTGAGTACCGCTATTCAATCCTGGTCGCCGGGCCAATCACGCTCCTCTCATTCGTTGGAGCGACGGGCGCGGCCATCCTGATAATCATCTATCGACGAAGGCGCTGGCTGACGCTGCCGTTGGACGCAAAGATTGTGGTCGGAGGCATGGTGGGGGTTGCGGTAGCCGGTTTCGTCGGGATCCTGATCACTGAGTGGTCCAATCCTGAAACCCTGGGGTCGCAGCCCATAGTCAATCGTATTTGGGACGGCCTTGTGATGGCGGTGGGGAATCGAACGTCGGGGTTTAGCACTTTTGCCGTGAGTGCAACATACGAGCACACCCTATTTCTGCTGATTTGGCTGATGGTGATCGGCGGAGCTGCAGGATCAATGACAGGCGGCATAAAGATCAATGCCTTTATGGTGATGTTCACGTCCGTCATGTCGAGCATTCGTGGCCTTGCCCATGCGGCGATCTTTGGCCGGGAGATTGCGGACGCGCAGGTGCGGCGGGCCATCACAATTGCGAGTTTCGCATTTGTTTGGGTGAACTCGATGGCGTTGCTGCTGAGCTTGGTGGAAGGGCAGCACTTTGTGCAAATCCTCTTTGACGAGGTGTCAGCGTTCGGATTGGTCGGGTTGTCGACGGGGACGATTCCGGGCATGTCGGACTTTGGCAAGGGCGTGATCATACTGTCGATGTTTGTTGGCCGCTTTGCGCCGTTCTTCCTTGCGCTGGAGCTGGCTAATCGGGAACGATATACACGATTCCGATACCCGGAGGCGGAAGTTAGGATAGGCTAGTACAGGATCAACCCATCGGAGAGTGCTGACGTGGCAAAAGGACAGGTAGCTGTTCTAGGACTCGGCCGTTTCGGCCAGCGCGTGGCGCGCGATCTTCAACTGAAGGGCGTGGACGTTCTCGCCATCGATAGGGATCCCAATCGGGTGAGGGAATCCGCCGCGTTGCTTCAACACGTGATGGTCGCGGACGTGAGTGACCGCGGCGCGCTCATTGAGCTTGGTGTGCCGGAATCCGAATCAGTGATTGTCGCAGTTGGCGGCGATATCCAGGTCAGCCTGTTGACCACGGTCTTGCTGAAGACGCTCGGCGCGACGGACGTTGTTGCCCGGGCACGAGATGAGCTGCATGGGAACGCGCTCATGCAGCTGGGGGCGGATCGGGTGGTGTTTCCGGAACTTGATACAGCCGAGCGACTTGCGCACAGCCTGTCATTCAGAGGTGTGCAGGACTACTTCGAACTGAGCCGCGACTATGGGATCAGTACCGTGTTGGTCAATGACGGGATGGCGGGCAGAACTATTGAAGAACTCGGCCTGGTGCATCCTCGCCAAGCAAATGAATTAAGCGTGGTGCTCATTATCCGCAATCGCAATGAGGCACTGATTCACCCGGATAGATTTGAGAAGGTTTCCGGGGGTGACGTGCTTGTGTTGGCAGGACTGGACAAGGAATTTGAGGAGCTGCACCTTGAACAGTTTGACGCGAAAGGGAAGGATGGACGTTGACCATCGCCGTCCGCCGCGCTACAGTCGTTCGCGTTGCCCGAAGGGTAGACCGGGCGGCGGACAGCCGTGAGGAGTAGAAATGACACAGATCAGTGACCACGTTTACGCCTGCCACATCGCGGATACGCACTACATGCATCCGGGCGGAACCACCATCTATTTCATCGGCGATCCATCCGAGGAAATGCTGATACTTGATACCGGCGAACATGATCGCTCATGGACGAAGCAAATTCTTGAGTACTGGGAAGGGCTGGGATCACCGAGGATCGGGGCAATTCTCATTTCCCACGGGCACGGCGACCACACCGGCGGACTCGATCGGGTCCAGGAGGCGACGGGAGCGCCTGTGCGCTGCCACCCGAAGCTGGCAAAGCAGCTGCGGGGCGTCCTGGGACACAAGAATGAACTCGTTATTCCCCTCAAGTCACGGGAGATGGTGCGGACAGGCGGGGGAGTCGCAGTGCGGGCGCTGTTCACGCCGGGCCATGCGGTCGACCACGTCTGCTATCACCTTGCAGCTGAGCGGGTGCTGTTCACGGGGGACACGATCCTGGGCTCCTCGTCCTCGTCTGTCCATGATCTGTATGACTACATGAAGACTCTCGGTAAGCTGTCCAAGCTGCGCGTGGACACTATTGCTCCGGCGCATGGCGGAGTGGTGCCGCCGCCGCGAGGGCGCCGGCTTGTCGCGTGGTACATGTCTCATCGACAGGAGCGAGAGGATCAGGTGGTTTCCGCGCTTGAAAAAGGCATTGAGAAGGTCGATGAGATGGTCAAGGACATCTATCCTCGGAACCTGAAGAAGCAACTCCGCCGAGCGGCGACCGGGAACGTTCGCACGCACCTGGACAAGCTCAAGAGAGAGGAACGCGTGGCGGAAGCCGAGGCGACGTACAACCTGACAGGGTAGGCGTGGAGGCCGGCCGGTGACAGGGGCAGACGACTGTATATTCTGTCGGATTCGCGACGGGGAGATACCCAGCGAGTTCCTGCACAAGGAGGACAAGGCATTTGCCATCCGTGACATCAGCCCTCGCGCGCCCGTCCACATCCTGATTATTCCGACGGAACATATTCCAAGCGTTGGTGAGATCACGGACGCGCAGCTGCCAGTCATGGGGGCTCTCACAGGCATCGCGAATCGACTCGCCGAATCCGAGGGAATCTCCAGGTCCGGGTATCGTCTCGCGGTCAACTGCGGCCCGGACGCGCACATGACTGTGCCGCACCTCCATATGCACCTGATTGGCGGCCGTTCGCTTGGAGGGGAGGGGTAAGCTGGGGCGGTGATGAGGAGCGCAAGGCGGCAGACGGGATCCGACTCATGGCTTGGATCATTCGCGAGTCTGTTTGGCGGGAAAGGTGAATTGCCTACCGCGCAAACAGTTCTCGTGCCGCTCGTTGGATCGTCAATGGATGAGTCTGCCCTCAAAGTGGCAGGCGAGGTAGCGAGGGAGTCATCCGGCCGCGTACACGTGTTATACATCATTGAGGTGCCGCGGGCGGTGCCGTTGGATGATCCAATGGCTGAGCAAGTCCGGAACGGCGAGCGAATCCTCAAGGATATCGAGGATCATTGGCCGCATAAGAAGACGAGTGTTGTCACGGAACTGCTGCAGGCGCGGCAGGCCGGGCCGGCGATTGTAACGGAGGTTGTGGAGCGTGGCGCGGACCTCGTTATCATGGGCATCGACCATGAGAGGCGTTTTGGAGACTACAGCCTGGGGTCTGCTACCGCGCACGTGCTGCAGCATGTCTCATCTACGTTGTGGCTTCTGCGCGCGCCCATCAACCAGAACGGCGTTCGCTGACCAGGCGGACTGACGGGGAATGAGCCGACTATGAGATTCGTGATTATGGGCTGCGGGCGAGTGGGGTCCGGATTGGCTCGCAGCCTGACCGATGAAGGCCATGACGTGACAATCATGGACGTGAGGCAGGATGCTTTTCGGCGTCTCACGGCGAAATTCCGTGGGAATGCCATCATCGGCGATGGTCTTGACTCAATGGCATTGCAGCGAGCGGGAATAGAGAACACGGATGTATTCGTGTCTGTGACCCAGGGTGACAACCGCAACCTGATGGCCGCGCAGGTGGCAAAGCACATTTTCAAAGTGCCACGTGTCATCGCACGGGTTTATGACGATAACCGCGCGGATGTTTTTCGTGAACTGGGTCTTCAGACGCTCAGTTCGCCGCGGTTCGTGACGGGTTTGGTGCGGGAAATGATCTTTGACGAGTCAGACAGAGCGCCGGAGGACGAATAGAGATATGTACGTCATTGTCGCGGGCGGGGGCAAGGTTGGCTTCGGGCTGTCACAAGCCTTGCTGGCCAACGGGGATGAAGTCTTGTGCATCGAGAAGGATGCCCACCGCTGTGCCGTGATCGCCGAGGATCTCGGCAGCGCAAGCTACCAGGGGGACTGCTGTGAGGTGAGCGTGCTTGAGGATGCGGGAACCGGCAGGGCGGACGTGTTTGTGGCCGTGACGGGGGATGACGCGGACAACCTCATCGCCTGCCAGGTGGCCAAGGCGCGATTCCGGGTGCCGAGGACGGTGGCACGCATCAATGATCCACGGAACAGGGAGATATTCAGGATCCTCGGCGTGGACGCAACCGTGAACTCTACAGATGTGATCATGTCGCAAATCGTGCAGGAGATGCCATCACGCCCACTGACGCAGGTGTTGTCGCTGCCTGGGACTGGACAGGAGTTGTGCCAGGTGGAAGTAACGGCAGACTCGCCGCTGCTTGGGGAGGAGGTCAGCTTTCTGCGGCTGCCCGGCGATAGCAGAATTATCCTGATTGTGGGTCCCGATCAGACAGTGAGCACGCCGACAAATGGACTGCAGCTTCAGGCGGGGCAGGTGGTTCTTGCGGTTACGCGGGAGGAACAGGAAGCAGCGTTGAGGGAGGCATTGACGGGCGTTGCGCCTGAGTAGGGCAACTTAGGAGAAAACCTGCGCCCCACCTATGATGCGGGGCGCTTTTTGATCAGGCTCGGTGACAGTTCGGGATTCTAGGTTGCGGAACCGTCGCCGCGGTTATGCCGAATCCAGTCCTGCATTTCCTGGCCGGCGCGCATTGCAGCATCGCGGCCCTCGGAGATGGCGTCGCGAAGCGCATCATTTCCCGTTTCTCCGACAGTACGCGCCCGCTCACGCAGGCCGAGCGTACGGTTGCGAATATCGGCCCGTGACTCGGAACCGGACTGCGGTGTGAAAAGCACGCCGAGAACGACACCAAGAATCAAACCGGAGACGATGCCCAAAAGGAATGTCAAGGCATTGCCACTGTCATCTTGTTCAACCATTGCGCCACCCCTTCGTCTGGATTCCTAATGGCGCTTCACCGAGCGCATCGAAACAATTATACAGTTTTCAAGGTGTACCCAAGAATGGTTTGAGCTTAGCCGCTGCCACGGCGGCCGAATCTTCGCAGGACACGAAACCCCTGTCGGATGCCGGTGTAGAAACTGATGACCGGGACGGCTGGGCGGATGATGGCGTCGGTAACGAGGCGCGTGGCCGTGCGAACTTCCCCTGTCGTTCCACGAACGTTTTCGAGAATAGGCTTCACAGAGCGGAGGATGGCCAGCGCGATGAGGATGATGGCGAGAAACACCAGGATGCCAAGCACACCCCAGACGATGATGACGATATCCCGGATGATCGCGATGATGTCGGCCAAAAACGTACCTCGCTAGCGAAACCACTGTGGTTAGTATTGGGCATCGGCGCCCGAATTGCCAAACCTGCCCAGTTCAGCTGTCTGCCACCTCGTACACGCGAACTGCTTCGTTTTCGTAGGCAAGCCGGAGTTGTGGATGCCGTTCAAGCGCGGTGACGGTTTCGTCGGGGTAGTATGCCCGCTCCGTCTGACCGACTAGGACGTAGCCGACATCGTATTCGTCCAGGATGCGTTTGATAACAGTCGGGGAGCCGGACGTGTAGAGGCTTCTCACGTCCGCCTGCCTGCGGTCGATCTCCGGCTCCGCGATGCCGATGCCGCGCTGCTGTCTCTGGTGCCAGGGCCAGCCGACTATCATTGGCAGACCCGCGTACATGGCGGCGCGGGACTGAATGCGGTAATAGGGAGTGTCGTTCTGGACGGGCGGCAAGCCGGCCTCGGCAACCACGGGAAGTCCCTGGGCGTTCTCCCGCAGCCAGAGGAGGGCGTCCAGTTCATGGCGCAGGATGATCTCGGTGTCGTCGACATCGATGTATGTTCCGTCTTGCATGTACGCCGAGCCGTCCAGCGTCAAGGGGATGTCCGTATCGATGCGGTCTGCAAGACGCGCTTTTGTGCCGAGAATCGGATAGACGGCCACACCGAGAACAGCAATGGCCAGTACCACGTAGAAGGAGATTCGGTAGATGCGGCCGATGCCGGGCATCCTGAGCGCGCCGCCGGAGTGGAGCATCCACCAGAGAAGGAGCGCCGCCGAGATTCCGAGCAGCAGCCACGCCTGCAGGTATACACGGAAGATCGTGTTCATTCGGACCAGGTGGTCCTGTATGGCAAGGATATCTACGGCGGCGATGAGGCCAAAGGCGAGAGAGGCCGCGCCATATGACAGGCGCACGGGTAGAGGCAGATGTGTTGAGAACGTGATCGCCAGCATCACAGCGGCAAGCGCGGCTGTGATCGCCACATTGCCGAAGCCTGCAATAAAAAGAGTCAGGAATCCTGCTGCAAGGATGATGCCGCCGACCATGCTGCCAAAGCGCGTTAGGAATGCAGTGCCAGTGTCTTCGGGCGGCCAGACGCGCGAACGCAATTCTCTGAGCAGTTCGCGAAGTCCGGCACTGGAAAGCCCGAGGGCGATTGACACAGCCGGGCGGAGAGAGACGCCGATGATCAGCAATGGCAGACCAAAGATGGCAAGCAGTGAGCGGATGGGGGTCTGTTCGTTGCTGGCAACGATTTCCGTATAGAAAGTGGCGTTGGTGGCGTGGTACGGAGCGAAGAGGGCAAAGCTGATTCCGACCAAGAGGGCAGTGGCCGCGAGAGTCAGCATGATTGTTGTTTTGAAGTCGGTTCCTCGCGCGACCAGGGCAACGGTGATGGCAGCGACAGCGATGAACAGGAATGTGGGGTAGTCCCATGAATGGGCCGCAAACAGCGCGCCAAGTGTTAGAGAAAGGGCGCCAAAGGGCAGGACGATTGAGAGGAGCCTGCGCCGTTCATAGAGGGCGAGTGCTACGGCAAGGCTGAGGCCGACGGCGACCAGCGTGAACGGCATGGCAAAGATGTGCGCATGAGGATCGGCAAAGAGGTAGGAGAAGAACGGGAACTCCGTGATGCTGATCGTGCCGGGTACGGCAACCATGCGGCTGGAACGCCAGAAATCGAATCCTTCTCCGCCGAGCGCCGAGGTCGACACAGTCAGGAGATTGCTGAAGCTGCCGGACAGCGTTATCGTGTCCCACGCCGCCGGGCCGATACGTCCCGCCAGCTGGATAAGGCCGTCAAGATTGCCTGCAATCGCCACCATGAGGCCAGCAAGCAAGCCGGCAACGAGTGCCCCTATGGCTGGGAACGGACGGGTTCGGATTCGTTGCATTGTTGTTTCGGCAAGGTTCACACCTATGGAAAAGGCGGCGCAGAACGTCATCGTCCAGAAGGTTGGGACGGCAAGGTTGACGGCGAATTCCGGCACGGTTCCGGTGAACTTAATGATTGTCGCGACCATGAAGTGGCCGAAGTAGTAGTAGTTGAGATGACCGCCCGCGAACCATGGGTCATAGGGCGGCATGAACGATGAGCGTGTGACGGCAGTGAGGTAAGACACGTCCATCGGTTTCTCGCCGCCGCGGAACGGGTGCCAGAGGTCCGGATTGGCGGCTCGCAGGATCACAAGGGCAAGCAAAACCACGATGAATAAGGCTTCCGCGGTGAGGAACCAGCGCCATCGCTGTTGGATGAGGGTCAGCAATTCTCGTCGCGATCTGTAGGCGACGAATGCGGACGCGGCGGCGAGGATGAGTACAGTGGCGATGACGCTCATGCGGGAGAACGGGATGATCTGCAGTGCCGCGCCGAGCCACGCAAGGTAGCCGACGATGAGCAATGACAACGCCTTGCCAAGCAGGTAGCCGCTGTCCGGCAGCGGACGGAATATGCGGGCCATGAGCGGGAATCCGGCCAGCGCGATGCCCTGCACAGCCAGCAGCCAGAGCACGAACTCCGTGCCGGAGCCGCGCCCGGTGACGGGCATGATGTCCGTCCACGTGCCGCCCTCGTCCTGCGCTTCTGCCAGATCGGCTGACATCAGCAGGGAAGGGGATTCGGAGGTGGTTAGGCGACTTCCCAGCGCGGGAAGATTGGCTGCAAGAATCTGCTCGTATTCCGATTCGGGAAGGATGGTCGTCTTGCGGAAGAGCATGGGCTTGGGGCGTTCGTAGACGGTGAAGCTCTCATCGGCCATGCCCAGGTCGATGATCAGGCCGGTCGCTCCGCCGTGAATCACCTCAGGCGAGGCCGGTTCAAAGTCCAGATAGCGGATTGTGTCCTCTGCTAGTGTGACACCGAGCAGGGAGGGGTATGTGGCCTCCACCCGCGCCAGCTCAAAGCCGAGTCGACCATCGAAGAGTGCGTCGTAGTAGGCGCGCATGACCGGGAATCGCTCAGGCAGGCGCGTGACAGAACCGTAGCCGCGGTTGCTGAACATGTAGATGTATTCGGCGCGGTCGAGTTGGACGGCTAGTTCTTGGGCCTTGAGCCGGTTATCGGGCCAATAGACCTCTATGGATTCAATGTCGTAGCGATGTTCGCCGTGAAATCGTTGGTCCCATGTTTCGGTCGTGATGATGGAGCCGTGCTGGACATTCTCCTCGATCCACAAACTCATGCGGTCGACGGGGTGTGTGCCGCCAAAGACTGTTGTGAACGCGATTGCGAAGAAAGCGGTTGGAACGATGACGATGCCCGCGAGTGATGCCCACGCCCACGTTCCTTTTCTGCTGAATCGCTCCAGGTATGCTACGGCGGAGAGGATCGCAAATGCGGCGGCGATGCTGAGCAGGGGGTAGAGAGGCAGCAGGTAGCGCATGAACTTGACCTGCTGGGCTCCGAGCCACAAGAACGGAATGAGCAGCGCGGCAATGAAGAGAATTTCAAGTGTGTTGCGATTGCGGGCCGCTCGCCACGCAATGAGTGCCGAGCCCGCCAGCGCCGCCACTCCAAGCGGGATGCCAAGCCCCCATATGACGAGATTGCGGAGGTGATAGAGCCAGGGAGTTGTGTGCTCGTACTGGATCGTGAAAGGCAGTTCGAGGTCGCCGCGCGCCATGTTGGCCTGCGTCAGAACGTCGTTCAGATACGTTGAGAAATCGATGAGCGCATACGGTTGAGCGACAGCGAAGGCGGCAAAGGCAATGAGAACTGCGAGTATGGCTTGCCGCAGGGGAAGACTGACACTCTCAGCGTTGGCGTTTTTCCGTATCGGGATCCACAGGTAAGCCAGCCACACAAATACCACTGGGATGGCAAAGACAACAGCGGTCGCCTTGGTGGAGATAGCGAGCCCCAAGAGGGCGGCGGCGAGGAAGCCGGTGCGTGGGCTGCGAGATTGCAGAAATCGTATGGATGCCAGCATGCTGCCCATGAGCAGGGCGGTCATGAGCGGATCGACGGCGTAGTAATGGCTGAGCTGGATGGGCAGGACGGCAAGGGCGTAGAGAGCGGCTGCGAGAAAGCCCGCAGTGCGGCCGTACAGTTCCCGGCCGATGTGGGTGATGAGGATGACGGTAGCTGCGTCGACGAGGCCTGTCGCGCCGCGCCAGAGAACTTCATTCGACGGTACAAAGGAGGCAAACTCGCGGAGCTGATCTCCAATCCAGCCTATGGTCGCAAGCAGGATCAACGGCAGGGTGCCGTAGTTGAACCAGCCGGGGTTGAGGGGGCTTTCCGCTGAGAAGAACTCACTGACGGAACCGGGCATTCCAAGCCCGTATGCGAAACTCCTGATCGGCCATTCATCCGGGTGGTAGCCGCCCCAGTCAAGACCGTACCAGCGCAGGCTGAGCGCAAGCGCAATCAGCCCCGCATATGGGGCAAGTTGACGGAGACGGATATCAGGCAATGTTCGACGCGGGACTTCTTGTCAGCGGCCCGCGTCGGTCTGCGCTGCGGGCTGAGGCTTTAGAGTCCCTTGCTCGCCATGAATTGCGCCAGGTCAGAGACCCGGCAGCTGTATCCCCATTCATTGTCATACCACGCGAGCACCTTCACCATATTGCCCCCGATGACAATGGTCGAGAGCGAATCCAGTATGGCGCTATGGGGGTCTCCGCGGAAATCTGAACTCACCAAGGGCTCATCAGAGACATCGAGAATACCCTGCATCGACGTTGCCGCCGCCTCGCGAAAGGCGTCGTTGACCTCTTCGGCCGTCACGTCGCCATCAATCTCTGCCGTGAAGTCTACGATTGACACCGTCGTGGTCGGCACGCGGTAGGCGAGACCGTGGATGCGGCCATTGAGCTCCGGGAGGGCAAGTCCGACGGCACGCGCGGCGCCGGTGGAGGTGGGGACGATGTTGGATGCCGCGGCTCGTGCACGCCGCATATCGTCGTGCACCTGGTCGAGGATCTTCTGGTCGTTGGTGTAGGAGTGGATGGTGGACATAAGTCCCTTCACAACGGTGAAGCGGTCATGGAGGACCTTGGCAACGGGCGCGATGCAATTAGTGGTACAGGACGCGTTTGAGACGATGCGGTGCGCGCCTGGGTCATAGGTGTCATCGTTGACACCGAGAACGACGGTCAGATCCTCGCTCTTTGCAGGGGCGGAGATGATGACCTTCTTTGCGCCGCCTTCGAGGTGCCCTGCGGCCTTGGTGGCGTCCGTGAAAATGCCGGTGGACTCGACGACGATGTCAACGCCGTGGTCTCCCCAGGGGATGCGGGCGGGGTCGCGCTCAGCGACAACCTTCACCTCTTTGCCGTCAATGGAAAGGCCGTCATCAAGGGCCTCCACTGTGCCTGGGAAACGGCCATAGGTGCTGTCGTACTTGAGGAGATGAGCGTTGGTCTCCGGATCGGTCAGGTCATTGACTGCCACGACCTCAAGGTCTTCGGGGTGGCGTTCCAGCGTTGCCTTGAGAACCTGTCGACCGATGCGGCCGAAGCCGTTGATGCCAATGCGAGTGGTCATGTCCCCTCCGTTACGAATCCCCGTGTCTTGCCACACCCCTTCGCTGATTCTACAGGATGCGGGCGAATTGCTGCCTTTCCACGATGTTAGCCCTCGCCACGCGGAAGGTCAGTTGCCCCATACAACGCTCTGTCACCAAGCTCGTTCTCAATTGCGAGCAGCCGATTGTACTTGGCTGTGCGCTCGCCACGAGCGGGCGCGCCGGACTTGATCTGGCCCGCGCCAGTTGCGACGGCAAGGTCAGCAATTGTGGTGTCTTCAGTCTCACCGGAGCGATGACTGATCATTGCAGCGTAGCCTGCTTGCCGGGCAATCTCGATGACCTCCAGCGTCTCGGTGAGTGTGCCAATCTGGTTGACCTTGATCAGGATGGCGTTGGCAACGTTTTCCCGGATGCCGCGCTCCAGGAATCCCCGGTTGGTGACGAAGAGATCATCGCCGACAAGCTGCATGCGGCCGCCTAGTGACGTCGTCAGTGTTGCCCAGCCGTCCCAGTCGTTTTCGCCGAGTCCGTCTTCGATGCTGACAAGCGGGTAAGCTTCTGCCCACTCGCCGTACGCCTCGCTCAGCTGCTGAGCCGTGGCGACACGTCCTTCACGTTCAAGGTTGTACGTTCCGCCATCCTGGAAAAGCTCGGTTGCGGCGACGTCCAGAGCGAGATGGCAGTCAACGCCCGGTGTGAGGCCGGCGTTTTCCATGGCTTGAACGATGAGGTCCGGCGCAGCGCGGTTGGAGCCTAGAGATGGAGCAAAGCCTCCCTCATCTCCGATGTTGACGTTGTGGCCCTCCGCGCGGAGCAGGGCACGGAGTTGGTGATAGACCTCCGATCCCATCCGCAGAGCTTCCGCGAACGTTGGAGCACCAAGCGGCGCGATCATGAATTCCTGGAAGTCCGTTGAGTCCGCGGCGTGCGCTCCACCGTTCAGGATATTGAAGAAAGGGACTGGCAGGCGTGTGGCGTCGGCGCCTCCGAGGTAGCGGTAGAGCGGGACTCCTTCAGAGGCAGCGGCTGCATGGGCGATGGCAAGCGAGACGCCAAGAATCGCATTCGCGCCGAGTCGTCCCTTGTTGGGCGTACCGTCCAGTTCGATCATCGAGCGGTCGACACTGGCTTGTTCGCGGGCGTCCATGCCACGAAGGGCATCCGCGATGACGGTATTGGCGTTGTTGACGGCCTGCAGCACACCACGCCCGCCGTAGCGTGCTGCGTCGCCGTCACGGAGTTCGACGGCTTCGTATGTGCCGGTGGACGCGCCGGACGGAACTGCGGCTGTGCCGTGCGAGCCATCCGCAAGGGTGACGGTGACGGAGAGGGTAGGGTTGCTGCGGGAGTCAAGGATCTCGCGCGCCTGGACGCTTTCGATGGCGCTCATGCGTCGCCCCTTTGTTCAGCGAGCGAGATTGCCATGTCGACGGCTTCCTGTGGGGTGGTGGCGCGGTGGACGCCGGTATCCGGCTTACCACCCGTGGAAAATTCCCAACTGTCGAGGCCGACAACGGGGATGCCCTCAGCGAGGGCGAAGGACATCTCGTTCAGAGTACCGTACGAGCCGTCGATAGCGATCACGGCGCGACCTGCGCGCACGACCATCGAGTTCCTGACGTAGCCGATGCCTGTCGGGATGGAGATTTTGACGTATTGGTTGGCGTCCGCTGCACGATAGGATGGGAGGAGGCCGACGGTGAGGCCGCCCGCGTTGTATGCGCCCTTGCAGACGGCTTCCATGACGCCGGAGAGGCCCCCGCAGACGACACCCATGCCGCGTTCGGCCAGCAACTTGCCGACTTCCTCTGCAGTTGCGAAGGCCGCGGGAGGCGGGTCCGCGCCGCCGATAACGGCTATCAGTTTGGCTCTATCCATGTGGCATTTGTTCCCTTTTTCACTAACGCTATCACGTTTCGATAACGGGGCGGATCGCAAGTGTGGCTTGGGCGGGTTGGCGGGTCTGGGGAGCGAAGGGCATGACCATGAGGGCAGCTTCGGTGATGTCGCCGTCCGTGTTATCGAATGCCAAGGTACCGTGACCGTTGGCGTCGATATGCATTGGTGTGATGGCTGCATCTCCGTCCTGGGAGACTGTCATGAGGCGGACGGCGTAGTCCTGCTGGACGAGGTTATTGGTGAAGAAGAATCCATCCGGTGTCCAGCCGCCGTCGGATTGTTCATTGGTTGTTGCGGAGGTAAGAGGTATCGGTACCGGATGGTTTATGGCAGCCCAGCCGTAGTTGGCGGCGGGCAGCCATGCGCCGGCGAGGGAAACGCCGTCGAGGCTGATGGATTGATCGGTGAGATAGAGCAGCCGAAAAAGAATCTGCTGACCGACAAATTCGGAGAGATCAAGTTCCTCGAGTATCCACTGTGGTTGAGTGCGGTTGCCGCTCATGCCTGTAAATCCTGCATCGAACATGACGTTGCCAAACGCGACCTCCGAGGTGTCCTGCATGGAAGGCGATCTGAGAACTTGCCACGTTTGGCCATCATCCGTGGAGACGGTCGCGTAGAGGTAATCCCAATTCTCTTCCGTGTCGTAGCGGAGGAGGAGAGTCAGGGTTGCGTCATCGGCAGAGATGGCGGAACGGAGATCAAACTCGCGCGTAAGGCTGTATGCTGCGGAGTCCTCGCTTCCGGCGTGCCAGAACGAACCGGGCAGGTAGTCAAGTTCCGGGAATAAGGGAGTGGTCGTCTCGCCCTGAAAACTGACCTGGTAAACGCCGGGTTCGAGGGGAAGCGCGACGTATTCGGCGGCGAATTGCGTGAAGGGTTTTGAGAGTTCGCCACTTTGGCTTAGAGCCGATGTGGTAGGGGCCTGGGCATCGAAATCCATATAGAAATCGAAGTTGGAACGGCCATCAAGATAGTTGGCGACGCCCCAATCAGCCATCAAGTCCAGGGTATCAATGTTCGTGCCGATGGTGGACAGATAGGCGTCGATTCCAAGGAGGCCGTTGGCAGGCTCTGCGACGAGCATGCGCAGAGTGCCGTCAGGGCCGGGGTAGTTGTCACGGAGATAGCGCATGAAAAGGCCAGCGCCGGCGTAGTTGCAAGCGGCCGCACCAGGCGTGGACGGCCACGCGTTTATCTGTGTCGGCGGACAGCCGCTGACAAAGAAGTCGACTCGAGAATATGTGGTAGCAATCTCCTCGGCCAGTACGGAGAGGCCTTCATTGATCCACGTTGATTCATCCGGATCAAAGAGTTCATGGATGGCATGCTGAAGCTCATGAGCGACAAGACTGGCATAGGCCGCGTCCCGGGGATTGCCGGCCCGGTTACCGGTCGCATTGAGGTAGAGCGTATAGCGCCCGCTCGCATGGGGATTGAGTTCCGTCGGATAGAGGTCTGAGGCATCGAAATAGCCGCCGAAGCCAGGAATATTGGCGTGCACGATGGCGATCTTCAACCCTTCTGCAGCGGTCAGGTCACCGGCGAAGTTGGCGATGACCGACGGGCGGACTATTTCCTCAATGCGGCGTGTCACGTCGTCTCGGAAAGCCGCGCACGTTAGGCCAAGATTCTCGCCCAAGTAGAAGTCCACGTGTTCCGTCGAGACGCAGAGACGGGTATCAATCTCAACCTGCGAGGTTTCGCGGAGGTTGTACACGAAGAAAGATCTTGCATCACCCACTTCATCACGCGGCACGTTAGGTGGAGAGAGGTCGGCGTCCGGGAGGAACTGGCGGGCAAGAGAGTAGACATCCAGCGAAGTTGGTTCAGGGAGGTTGTCAAAGGTCAGAGTCTGGCCATCGTGGATGGGGGTGAGGTGTACGGTGGGTGTGGGATTCGGAGAAGCGGTCGCTTGCGGTGAAGAGATTGCCCCCTCATCTAGCGAGGAGATAGGGGTTGGGAGGGCCGTAGGCGTGGCGCTGGGAACGGTTGCCGGGGTGGTGTTGGGCTTGGTATCGCATGCGGCGGCGAGGAGGGCTACAAGCAAGATCAATAAGAGGGCGGGTGTTTTCCTAGCGGAAGTTGGCATGCCTTATTGGCCGTGATTGGAATGACAGTTGCATTCGCTCCAGCCCTCGCCCAGAGAGAGGGGGAGGAACCGGGTTAGGCGTAATCGTAGACTTGGAGCGGGACAGTTCTGGCGGCCGCTTCACCCTTTCCGATAATGCGCCGCGTGTGTTCTACTGTCTCGCTGCTGAATGTACGTTCACCACAGCTTTGGCATACCGTCGCGGGGATGCCCTCGACAAGTACGTACTCACCATCAAAGTCGAAGACTTTGCTCACCAGCTCAGTCTTGCTCTTCGTTGCGTGGCAAACAGGGCAGGCCGTCATCGCCGTCTCCTATGATCTTCCCATTCGCTCGAATCCGGTTCATACAAGGTAATGATAAGCGTCTCGTCTTCTTCCGCAAGCGAAACCTGAATATGAAGCGGGCGACTATCGGCTGTGAAACCCAGCAGCAGGCAGCTTGGCCCGTACTTATCTTCCGGGTAGTCTTCAATTGGATGATTTCTTCCCGTGTGATGCCTCTCACGATAGCCCGCTCAAAGGCGTGATCTGAGTAACGGAAAGCGCCGGCGCTGAACTGAGAGCGGATTTCGGAGAGTGATTTCACTGATTACCAATCGAGGGAAGACCGTTGAACTCATTCATGGCCTCATCGATGCCGTCTCTGATAAGCAGCTCCATGCAGTCCGCGGCGCGTTCCAGCGCGGCATCGAGGGGCTTCTTCTCATCAGGTCGGAAGCGTGAAAGCACGTGCCTGATGGGATTAGAATCCGGATCGTCCGGCCTGCCTACGCCGATGCGGAGTCGGGGAAAGTCCTGAGAACCCAGCGAGTTGATGATGGACTTCATGCCGTTGTGGCCACCGGCGCTGCCGTACGGACGCAGCCGGATAGTTCCGAGCGGCAGGTCCATCTCGTCGATGACGATGAGGATCGAGTCGAGACGCTTGCCGAATCGGCGAACCATGGGGCCGACGGCGTCACCGCTCACGTTCATAAATGTGCCGGGCAGGATAAGGCGCACATCGCGTCCTGAAAGTTCACCGCGCCCGACAACCGTGCCGTTGGAACGCTGCTGGAACTCAATATTGTGGCGTTTGGCGAGCAGCTGGACGGCCATTGCGCCCGCGTTATGGCGAGTGTTGGCATAGCGCGCAGTGGGGTTCCGGAGGCCGAAAACGAGAAGAGGTCCTGTGGGACGTTCCTGGTCGGTCACTGTAGGGCCTCTTCAACGCGCCGCAGGAATTCGTCTTCGTCAATAATGGGGGTTTCCAGCCGCTGGGCCTTTTCCAGCTTGGAACCGGCCTCTGCGCCCGCGACGACGAGGGTGGTCTTCTTTGTGACGCTGCGCCCCGCTTTGCCGCCCAGGCTGCGAACGATTTCTTCCGCTTGAGGGCGTGACAATTCGGCAAGGCGGCCGGTTAGAACAATCTCCTGCCCGGTCCACGGCAGGTCGCCAGCGGGACGGACGACATCCTCGCGCATGCGGACACCGGCCTCTCTCAGCTTCGCAACCAGCGAAAGATTCTCCTCGTCGCGGAACCAGCTATACACGCTTTCAGCGACGACGCTGCCGATAGTGTAGATGTCCGTGAGTTCTTCCTGTGTGGCAGAGGCCAGCGCTTCCATATCGCCGTATCGCTCAGCAAGGATGCGGGCGGTTTCCGCGCCGACGTGGCGAATACCAAGCGCAAAGATCACGTTGCCCAGAGGCCGTTCTTTCGATTGAGCTATGGCGTCGATGGCGTTCTGTGCCGACTTCTCAGCCATGCGTTCAAGATTGGCGAGCTGCTCGACGGTCAGAGTGTAGAGGTCGGCTGAATCGCGGATTAGTCCGGCCTCCAAGAACTGCTTGACGAGGGATTCGCCGACACCGTCAATGTCCATGGCGGGGCGGCTCACGTAGTGCTTGATCAGCTCATAGCTCTGTGCGGGGCAGGTGGGACTAAGGCAACGGTGGATGGCCTCGCCCTCACGCCGAATGACCGGTTCGTCGCACTCAGGGCAGGTCTTTGGCATGGCGAATATTGATTCGGAACCTGTGCGGGCCTCGACAACCGGGCCGAGAACCTGCGGGATGACCTCACCGGCGCGCTGCACTGTGACGATGTCTCCGATGCGGATATCACGCTCGCGTATGTAATCCTCGTTGTGAAGAGTTGCCATTTTTACGGTCACGCCGCTTACCTGCACGGGCTCAAGGACGGCATAGGGATTCAACGCGCCGGTACGCCCGACGTTGATGCCGATTTCATTGAGCCGCGTGGTGGCTTGCTCCGCCGGGTACTTGTATGCGATTGCCCAACGCGGCTCGCGTCCCACGATGCCGAGCAAGCGCTGGAGACGGAATGAGTCGACCTTGATGACAACGCCGTCCGTGCCGTAGTTGAGAGACTCCCGCTGCTCGAGAGCGTCCTGATAGAAGAGAATAGCCTCAGAAAGGGTGGCGGCCCTGCGATTGCCGGGGTTGACCTTGAATCCCATGCGGCCGAGCCATTCGAGGGTTGCGGACTGGGTTTCGGGCACATCACCCTCCGCCCAGCCCAGCGAATAGACATATAGTTCCAGCGGGCGGGAGGCGGTTATCTGCGGGTCGAGTTGTCGGACCGACCCTGCGGCAGTGTTGCGAGGGTTGGCGTACGTGCGCTCGCCACGCGCCTCTCGTTCGCGGTTCAGTTCCTCGAACTTGTCAATAGGAAAGAGGATCTCGCCGCGCACCTCAAAGCTGGGTGGTATGTTTTCTCCGGTCACACGCAGGGGAATGCTGCGGACGGTACGCAGGTTGGCGGTGACATCCTCGCCTTCGACACCGGTACCGCGCGTCGCGCCGCGGACGAGCAGGCCGTTCTCATACGTGAGGGCGACGGCGAGTCCGTCATATTTCAGTTCGCAGTAGTAGTCGATGGCCTCGCCGGGGATGAGGTTCATGGCGCGGCGCTCCCACGCTTCAAGTTCCTCATCATTGAAGACGTTGCCGAGGCTGAGGAGCGGCACAGGGTGGCGGACGGTCTGAAAGCGCTCGGACGGTTCACCCGAGACGCGCTGCGTGGGGGAGTCCGGCGTGATCAGAGCGGGGTGGAGTTCCTCAAGGCGGCGGAGCTCACGGAGCAGGCCGTCGTATTCGCCGTCAGAGATCTCCGGGGCATCGAGGACGTAGTAGAGGTGGTCGTGATGGCGGATGAGGTCGCGCAGCCTATCGGCCTGTTGGCTTGCTTCGTCGGGTGTCGTCATAACTCCCTCACCCCAACCCTCTCCTAAGGGAGGGGGGAATTCTCTCGCTGGTGATTTTAGCGTAACCCTTTCGGAATCGGAGGTGTAAGAGTGAGCCGGAGTGTCATTCTGAGCGCAGCGAAGAATCTGGAATCCTGATTGTACGGACGAGGCTCGCCTCGGTAACGCATGCTCTAGATTCTTCACTCCGCTGGCGCTCCGTTCAGAATGACAGTATGAGCGGGTTTGGTTGGCGTAATGGGATTCAGATTCTGGCCTTGCGGCCAGAATGACGGTGGGGTGGGTTACAGGCTCACCACGCGGACGGCGTCGACGCCGTCAATGCCAAGAATGGCGGCGATGTGCCGCTCCTCCGGGGATTCATCGACGTTGACGACGGTTAGGGCAGGTCCGCGCATGGACTCACGGCTGACGTGGAGGGAGGCAATATTGATGTTGTTCTCGCCCGTGACCGTGCCGATCCTGCCCAACATGCCGGGGCGGTCCGTGTGCCGGATGATCATCCAGTGACCACCGGTGGGGATGATGCCAACCTGGTAGCCGTTGACCTGGACAATCTCCGTCTGGCCGCGCTCGGTAAGCGTCGCGCCGACAGTTATTTCTCCCCCTGTTGTGTGCACATCCAGGCTGAGGAGATTGGTGTAGGGGGGAGTCTGGTCGGCGTCCTTGCTCTGCTGAACGTGGATGCCACGTCTTTGCGCCTCCGTGCCCGCGTTGACGATGTTGATCCGCGTTTCCGTTCCGGTCTGCAGGAAACCGCTGAGAACGGTAGCGGCGAGGATGTCCGTGGCGAGTTCGGCGACAGCGCCGCGGAATGATATAGAGAGTCGCTCCGGCTGGCCGTCTGTGAGCTGCGAGGCCAGACGGCCTACGACGAGCGCGAGGGGGACGTAGGGTGCAAGTTCGGCGGCGGTCTCCGGCGGAACGAGCGGGGCGTTAACGGCATATCGGGGCGCGCGTCCCTCAAAGACATCGATCATCTGCTCCGCGACTTCACGCGCAACGTTAGACTGCGCCTCTTCGGTGGATGCTCCGAGGTGCGGTGTAACGACGACGTTGGGGTGTTGAAACAGAGGGCTGTCTTCCGGCGGTTCCGTGATGAATACGTCAAGGGCAGCGCCACCGATGCGGCCGTCTTCGATGGCGGCGCGCAGAGCGTCCTCGTCAACAAGGCCGCCGCGAGCGCAGTTGATGAGAATCGCGCCGTTTTTCATCTGGGAAAGTTCAGGTTCACCGATAAGGCGGCGCGTGGAATCCGTCATGGGAGTGTGAAGCGTGATGATGTCCGAGCGTTCAAAGAGGGCAGGGAGGCTGACGATCTCCGCGCCGAGGTGGCGTCCGTGCTCCTCGGCAACGAACGGATCATAGCCGAGGATTCGCATCTCAAAGGCGGCGGCGCGACGAGCAACTTCAGATCCGATGCGGCCAAGCCCGACGATGCCTAGTGTCTTGCCTCGTAGTTCAGTGCCGAGGAATTTTCGGCGATTCCACTCGCCGCCCGCCAGGGACGAATGAGCCTGTGGGACGTGACGGGCAACGGAAAGCATCATCGCGAGTGTGTGCTCGGCTGCGGAGATGGTGTTGGAGGAGGGGGCGTTGACGACGATGACGCCATGGCCGGTGGCGGCGTCGATATCGATGTTGTCATAGCCCACACCGGCGCGGCCAACGACCTGTAGCTTTTTGGCTGCTGCCAGAACCCCGGGCGTGACTTTTGTTTCACTGCGGACGATAAGGCCATCGTAGTCTGCAATGGCTTCGACCAGCTCATCTTCTCTGAGGCCGATGCGCGTGTCGGCATCGACTCCGCGTTGGCCGAGAATCTCCGCGCCGTCGGGCGCGATAGGATCTGCGATGAGAACGCGCATAGGCATTTAGACAGTTGCCGCCGCAGGAGCGTAGCCGACCTGCTCCAGGGCCTTGCCCAGGACGTCTAGCGCCTCATCAAGCTCCTCGTCCGGCATGTAGCCCAGGTGGCCGATGCGGAAGATGGAGTCCGACAGCCGCGCCTGCCCGCCCGCGAGGACGACTCCCATGTCGGCGGCGGCTTTACGAATGTCAGCAACAGCGAACCCGTCCGGGCACTTGATGGCGGTGACGGTGTTTGAGGCTGTTGACTCGTCCTCGGGGAACAGGGACAGTCCCAGAGACTTGACACCGGCGCGGATACGGTCGCCTGCGGCCTGATGGCGGGCATGGATGGCGGGGAGGCCACCATCGAGCAGCTGAGTAAGCGAAGCATCGAGGGCGTAGAAGATGGGGATGGCGGGGGTCCACGGTGTCTGGCTGCGGGCGGCGTAGCCACGCGCCTGCTTCAGGTCGAAATAGAACTTCGGCATGGCGGACTTTTCGACTGCCTCCCACGCGCGAGGGCTGAGGCTGACCATGGCAAGGCCGGGCGGGGCCATCCATCCCTTTTGGGAGCCGGTGACGACGACATCGATGCCCCATTCGTCGACCGGACAGGGGAGCGAACCGAGGCTGGACACGGCGTCCACGATGAGCAGCTTGTCGCGCTGTTTGACGATCTGCGCGATCTCCCCAATGGGGTTGGTGACTCCCGTTGAGGTCTCGTTGTGGGTGATGAGGACGGAGGTAACGTCCGGGTTGGCATCAAGGGAAGCGGCGACGGAATCCGACGTGGCGGCCTGTCCCCATTCCACGTGCTGCCAGCGAACATCCGCGCCGAATGTCTCCGCCATTCGCCCGAGCCGGACGCCGAACGCGCCAATCTCGACTGCGAGCACGGGGTCGCCGGGGGATAGGGTGTTGACGACAGCCGCCTCGAGTCCTCCTGAGCCGGAGGAGGTGAGCATGAGTACATCATTTTGTGTTTCGAATAGCTGCTTGAGGTTGGCGCTGACGCGGTCATAGATGTCGCGGAAGAACGGGCCGCGATGGTCGATCATGGGGCTTGAAAGCGTGTTGAGAATGTCCTGCGGGATGGGGGTGGGGCCGGGTGTGCGTAGGTTCACGTATAAGCTCCTCTGGCGATGGAATGCGCTGTTGTGACTGACGTAGCGGCGTTCTGCGTTCCGCCGTTGTCCGTCCGTACCTAGATTATAGGGGAATGAGAGGTTCCCTGTTAGGTGTTTTGGGCGAAGTAGGCGCGGGTTTGTTGGACGTCGATGTGCATTTGGTCTACAAGCGCCTCGACGGTTGTATATTCGACTTCACCGCGCAGTCTTTCAAGAAAATCGACGCTGATTGTCTGGCCGTAGATGTCTTCGTCGAAGTCGAGGATGCAGGTCTCGATCATGCGCTGCTCATCGTGGAATGTTGGGTTGTCTCCAATGTTGGTGACGGATTCAAGTACGCGATCGCCAAGGTGGGCGCGGGTGACGTAAATGCCATCGGCCGGAACGGCGCGGCGTGCGGGGACTGAGATATTCGCGGTGGGGAACCCGAGGTCCTTGCCGCGTTTGTGGCCTTCCTGAACGGTTCCTGAGAGCCCGTAGGGGCGGGCGAGCATGTCATTGGCTGCGGCTACGTTGCCATCCTCGATAAGCAGGCGTCGGACCACGGAACTGCCGATACGTTGATCGCCGTCCTGCAGTTCGTCCACGGGGATCACGGTAAAGCCGAGTTCTGCGCCGATTTCCGTCAGGACGGGTATTGTTCCCTCACGCCGCCGGCCCATTGCAAAGTCGGGACCGACAACGAGGCGGCGCATCGACAGGTCGTCAACGAGTTTCCGGGCGAAGTCACGCGCGCCGACGCCGGCCAGATCACGATCAAAGGTGACGGGGACGACATAGTCCGCGCCTGCCTCTTTCAGTAGCGTGATGCGTTCATCAATGCTTGAGAGGTGGAAGACCGGAGCGTCAGGCTGAAACACCTCACGGGGTGTGGTCGTGAATGTGACGACGCCTGCCTGCAGGCCGTTCTCGTTCGCTTCCTGCGCCACGCGGGAAATGATGTGACGATGACCACGGTGGACGCCGTCAAATGTGCCGATCGTGAGAACGGAGCCGGATGTTGTCCGGGCTCGTTCGATTTCCTCAAAGGCTTTCATGTACGGGCGCCACGATTAGTCGGTGTCGGTTCGGCCGCGGGCGCGCAGGTTAATTGCGCCTCGCTGGTATACGAATTTCATCTCATCCTGGCGCTTGTCGGTATTGAGGTGGATGAGGACGCGGATGCAGCGCTCGGCATCATTGGCAATGTTCATTTCAGTTGCGCCGACGAGGGCCATATGCTCCCAACCCATTCCAACACGAGCGGCGACCTGCGGAAACTCGGCAGTGATGTCACGGGTGGTGGTGAAGAAGATTGATGTGATGTCGGCAGGGTCAACGTCGTTGGCGGCGCACATTTCCCGGAGGAGTTCCTCCGTGGCTTCGAGGATGGCTTCTCGCGTGTCGGCATCCGCCGTCGTCGCTCCCCTGATTCCCCGTACCGCAGTCATTCTTCTCCTCCGAATGCAACGAGATTCACGAGTCTTGGCGGTGCCCGGCGTCCGCAAGACTCCGCACATAGTTTTCCACAACTTGCGTTCGTTCCGCAGCGGGGGTGTCTCCCATGAGGTTCACCATAGCGCTGCCGATGACGACGCCGTCCACGATTGGCGCCACGGACGTGACGTGGTCAGGACGCGAGATGCCGAACCCAAGCGCGAGTGGGATGTCCGTATGGGCGCGCACACGCTGGATAAGGGCAGGGACGCCGGCGGAGACAGCATCGCGCTCGCCGGTGACTCCCGTAAGGCTCACGCAGTAGATGAAACCGCGGGCGCGCTTTGCAATGGCTTCGATGCGCTCGTCGGGGCTTGTTGGAGCAATCATGTAGATCAGGTCAAGGCCGTGGCGGGCGATAACGTCGTCCAGAGGGCCGGACTCTTCAGGGGGCAGGTCAGGGACGATCAGGCCGTCAATGCCTGCGGCGGCGGCCTCATCGGCCAGCTTATCGATTCCGTATTGCAGGAAAGGGTTGTAGTAGCCCATCAGGAAGATTGCGGTGTCCTGAAATTGGGCGCGGATTACGCGTGTGGCTTCCAGGCAGCTTTGGAGGGTGACATCGTTGTTGAGGGCGGCCGTTGAGCTTTTCTGGATTGTCGCGCCGTCCGCCAACGGGTCACTGAACGGGACGCCGAGTTCAATGAGGTCTGCTCCTGCCCGGATGGCGGCGGTGACTCCTTCAATCGTGGCGGGCACATCCGGATATCCGACGGTGAAGTAGGGAGCGACGACGGCACGACGCTCCTCACGGGCGCGCCGAAAGGCCTGATTTATCCGCCCCACGTCTGCACTGCCAATGCCGTCACTGCAATTGTGTTATAGCCCGCGTGTGTGATGATGCTGCTCCAGAGATTGCCCGTCCAGCGATATATGCCCAACAGAATCATACCCACAAGCGCAATGGGGATGATGACTGCGGGGTCAATGTGGGCGATTCCAAAGACGAGTGAGGTCAGAATGGCGGCGGGCCAGAGGCGCATTGACTTTCGAAAGGCCTGGTACATGAATCCGCGGAAGAAGATCTCCTCAAAGAGGGGAGCGATAACGACGGCGGACAACGCGATGATGGAGAACGATATCGGGTCGATATCCCAGGATTCAAATGGGTCTCCGGGCACGAGAAAATCGATGTCGAGCCAATTCACCAATTGCACGTAGGCAATAACGAGCGCCTGGCAGGCGGTGATCCCTGCAATGGCGATAAGCGTGGTCGAGATTGGCTTGACCTGACGAAACCCGAGCAAGGCCCAGCGCCCTCCGATTGGCCGAATGGCAAAGTGCCAGACGCTGAGCAGCATGATTCCCTGCAGAACAAGGGTCGCGCCGAGCAGGACAACGTGCTCGCCCCATCTGTTGAGGTCGATGACTGTAACGAGGCCCAGGATGCTTCCGATGACCACGAGGAACGCAACGGCAATAGCGACTGATGATATAAGGACTTGCCGAACGGTCCACGGCACGGGAGGTTCGGCAGGACGGGGATTCGGGGCGGAGTAGCGCGATCCCAACGGTGACTCGTCTTGTAGTTGTTCCCGTTGGGGTAGCTGCTGCACAGGTTGGGATGGGCGGGGAATCTGGGCCGAGGCTTCTGTTGCAGATTGTTGGGCCTTAAGCCGTCGCGCTATGTAGCGAACCGCCAAGGCAACTATCGCAAGAGCAATCAGCAGCACGATGAGCCGCCGTGGGATAAGGCGCAGAGGGAAAAAGAGAAGTCTAAGCAGCGGCACGAAGTTCACCCGATCCGGAGGGTGGCGGCGCCGTTCTTACCCGCTCGCCCTTCGACAGGCTCAGGGTGAGCGGAAGGCAGTCCCGATGGATTCCTGCTTTCGCAGGAATGAGGGGAGGAAGGTTCCCATTCGAGTGGCTCAGGGTGAGCGGGGGATGGCATTTGAAACAGGAGTGGCTGCTGGGCCATGCGGCTCAGCGTCCATCCGGGCCGGTGGGGTAGAGGCGTCGGTATTCGTTGAGGAGTTTCGCAATCACGCCAGCACGGTCGGCGAGGGCGAGAGCCTCTTGATAAAGAAGTTGGCGGCCCTGCTCTGTGATCTGGTATGTGCGGCGTGACGGGCCAGGGCCACTCTGGCGCACCCATTCAGACGTGACCGCTCCAGACTTCTCAAGTCGCCTCAGTCCGCGGTAGAGATTTCCCACGTCCGCCTTGCCCGGGAGGTAGCCGCGATCCTGCAACGCCTCCAGGAGGGCATATCCGTGCTGCGGCCCTTCGGACAACACCAGGAGAACGGCAGGCTGCACGAGCCCCCACATCGGGGAACTGGAACTCCTGGACTCTGTTTCAGACGATGCCGTCATGACGCCTCACTGTACTTCTCTGGCAATCTTATGGAGAGTTGCGCCCTTCGACAAGCTCAGGGCGAATGGGGGATTCCCGATGGATTCCGGCGAAAGCCGGAATGAGGGGAGGTGGAAGATCACTCCAGCTTGTTAGCTGTGAGTTCGTTGAGAAGGCCGCGCGCCTCCTGGGCTGCGTTTTCGATTGGCACGACGATTGCGGAGTCGCGATCGCCGCTCCGGAGCTTGAGTTCAGTGTTGCGTCCGTCTCGCATGGAGCGGCGGCTGACAGTGGCGCGCAGTGGCATCCCAAGCAGATCAGCGTCGCTGAACTTGATGCCGGCGGATTCATCGCGGTCGTCATAGAGAACTTCCAGGCCGGCAGACGTGAGCTGCTCATAGAGTTCGTTGGCTGCGCCGGAAATTTCCTCATCGCCGGGATTCAGGGAGACAAGGTGAATGTCGTAGGGCGCGATGCTCGCGGGAAAGATGATGCCGTCGTCATCGTGGCTGCTCTCGATTGTCGCGCCGAGGAGACGACCCACGCCGATGCCGTAGCAGCCCATGAACATGGGCTTTTCTTCTCCGTCCTGTGTCACGTAGTTCGCCTCAAACGCCTCGCTGAATTTTGTGCCGAGCTTGAAGACGTGGCCAACCTCAATGCCTCGGGAGAAGTTGAGCATGCCGTCATCACAGCGCACGCAGCCATGTCCTTCTTCCGCCTTGGCTATGTCGAAGACGTCATCAAGATCGAAGTCACGTTTGTAGTTGACGTTTCTCAAGTGCTTGTCAGCGATATTCGCGCCCGCCACGTAATTTGCGCCCTGCGTCGCAGAGATGTCTCCAACCTTCCGCACATTCTCAATGCCGACAGGAGAGGCGGAACCGGCCACGATTCCTGCCGCCTTGACCTCCTGATCGGTCGCCAGTCGCAGTTCTCCGCCGCCCAGCGCGTTTGCCAGTTTCACCTCGTTCACATCAAGGTCGCCGCGAATGGCGACAAAGACGAATTCCCCATTGTGAACATAGAAGACTGCCTTGAGGGTCTGGCTCTCCTCAATGTCGAGAAACTCGGCGAGTTCGGCGATGGTGGTCATGTTGGGCGTGTCGATTGTTTCAAGGTCGAGCGGCTCACCGTTGTCCGGGGCCGAGGCGTAACGGGAAAGGGCCCGTTCTACGTTGGCCGCGTAGCTGCAACCAGTGCAGTTGACCAGCTCATCCTCGCCGGTGTCCGCGAGGAGCATGTATTCCTGAGAGTCGCTGCCGCCCATCGCGCCGCTATCAGCTTCAACGGCAACCACATCAAGCCCACAGCGGCGAAAGATGTTCCAGTAGGCATCCACCATCCTGGAGTAGGCGACATCGAGCCCGGCTTGATCCACGTCAAAAGAGTAAGCGTCCTTCATGTGGAATTCGCGCACGCGGATGAGACCGGCGCGGGGACGTGCCTCGTCTCGGAGCTTGGTCTGAATCTGGTAGAGGTTGATGGGCAGATCACGATAGCTGCGAACGTGTCGGCGGGCGAGGTCGGTCACGGCCTCCTCGTGTGTGGGGCCAAGGACCATGGGGCGCTCGCGGCGATCCTGCAGGTGGAACAGCGTGGAGCCGAAAGCTTCCTCGCGTCCGCTCTGCTGCCAGATTTCCACTGGCTGGATGACGGGCATCAGGACTTCCTGCGCGCCCGCGGCGTTCATCTCTTCGCGGATGATGTTCTCGATCTTGCGCATGGAGCGGAGAGCCATGGGTAGATAGGAATAGACGCCGGCGGCCACCTGTGCCACGAGGCCGGCTCGAATGAGGAGTCTGTGACCTGCAGTGTCCGCGTCAGACGGGTCATCCCGCAGGGTTTTGCCGAACATCTGGGACATGCGCATACGTCATCATAGCGCGTGGGCAATTCGTTGCCAGAGAGGCACCCCGGGTGGGTGCGCATCACTCCTCCGGCGCGAGAGACTTCTCCATGTGGTGTACAACGGGGTCCCGTGTTACCCAGCGGATCAGGCGGCCTCGGCTGGTCGCGGTTACGCGGTAGCCGAGTCTTTCGTAGAGGCGGCGGGCATCCTTGTTCGCGCCCGCAACGTCGAGAAACATGAGGTCCTTGCCACTCTGCCTTGCACGCTCCTCCGCCGCGTTCATCAAGCCGGTTCCGACACCCAGTCCGCGCGATCCTGCGCTCACGGAGATGGAAGACACAATGAACTCATCGGGCTTTGGGGATTCGCTGAGAAATATGAGGTTCACTGCGATGCGCAATGCCCGCCATGGCCAAAATCGGCCAAATAGTGCCCTTAAGCGCAGGCGGAAGAACTCGCCCTGCGCGGTGTGGTTGGTGAGAATTCCCAGCAACTCATCGCCACGGAACGCAACGATGCAATTGTCCCGGTTGAGTGAATCATGAAAGAGGCGATAAATCTGGTCCGCATTGCTGAAGCCTATGTGGAACTTTTCGGCGAAAGCCTCCCAGAAAATGGCGATTGCCGAGCGGACGTGCTGCTCTTCCAGGGAATGGAGGATTCTCACCTGATCCATAGACAGATGGTATGACACTACCTGTCCTCGCGGTACGTGACAGGGCTGTTGAGCGTGCCGATTCCGCCATGCTAAACTCAGATTCACTTATTCCACTGGCATTGGAGGCAAGCGGGGAGGCGATGCGCCAACACCAGGTCATCATCATTGGCGGCGGTCTTGCGGGGATGCGGGCCGCGCAGAAGGCGCAGGAGATGGGCGCGGATGTCGCCATGATCTCCAAGATTTATCCCACACGCAGTCATTCAGCCGCCGCGCAGGGCGGCGTGCAGGCAGCGGTCAGCGAGAACGATTCCTGGGAATCTCACGCGTACGACACCGTCAAGGGCAGCGACTATCTCGGCGACCAGGACGCAATTGAAATCCTGTGCTCGGAGGCGCCGGGCGACATCTACGCACTTGAGCGCATGGGCGTCATCTTCAATCGCAATGACGACGGCACCATCGATGCCCGCGCGTTCGGCGGCACATCTGTCAATCGGACGTGCTTTGTCGCAGACCAGACAGGGCAGGTCCTTCTGCACGTCATGTGGGAACAGCTGCTCAAGAGCGGTCTGACGACGTATTCGGAGTGGTTCGTTACAAAGCTTCTCGTTGAGGACAACAAGATTGCGGGCTGCGTCGCGCTGGAGATTCCCACGGGGCGGGTGGAGGTCTTTCGAGCGAAGGCCATTGTGCTCGCCACAGGCGGCATCGGGCAGGTCTACAATCCGACAACGAACGGCCTGGTCGTGACGGCGGACGGACAGGCGCTGGCGTATACGGCGGGCGCAACGCTCATGGACATGGAGTCCGTGCAGCACCATCCGACGACGATGCAGGCAAACGGGGTGCTCATCACGGAGGGCGCGCGCGGCGAGGGCGCATATCTGCTGAATTCCAACGGCGAGCGCTTCATGGAGAAGTACGCGCCGAACATGAAGGAACTCGCGTCCCGAGACGTTGTTTCCCGCGCTGAAACGATGGAGATACGGGAGGGACGGGGCGTCAACGGTTGCGTCTTGCTCGATCTCCGGCATCTCGGGCGCGACCTCATCATGACCAAACTGGCGCAGATCTATGAATTGGCTCGCGACTACGCGAACACGAACATTCTTGAAGCGCCGGTGCCGATCCAACCCGGGCACCATTACATCATGGGCGGCATCAAGACAGATGTTGACGGCCGCACGTGGGACATCACCGGCGAGAATCGCTGGGCAGGAGTCGAGGGGCTGTTCGCCGCGGGAGAGTGCGCGAACGTCAGCGTTCACGGCGGAAACAGGCTCGGCGGGAACTCCCTGCTGGACACCATCGTCTTCGGTAAGCGGTCCGGGGCGGGGGCGACGGAGTACGCGAATGCCACCGACTGGGCGCCAATCAGCGAGGATGCGGCGCTTGCGGACCAGGAATCCGAGATCAAGACCCTATTTGATCGGCCTGCGGACGGCCTGCGCTCTTCGGCCCTTCGGTTTGAGATGGGCAAGTCGATGAATGACGGCATCGCAGTGTTCCGCACTGAAGAGGGTATGACGCAGACGCTCAACACGGTGCATGACATCAAGGGGCGATTCCCTAACGTTTCCGTGCAGAACAAGGGACGTGTGTTCAACACGGACCTGCTCTCCGTGCTGGAGTTGGGCTACATGCTGGACGTGGCGGAGGTCATCGCGGTGAGCGCGATCAACCGTAAGGAAAGCCGTGGCGCGCATGCGCGTGAGGACTATCCCGATCGCAACGACGAGGAATATCTGAAGCACACCATCGTGCATCGCGGTACGGACGGTGATCCCGTCCTGGATTACCTGCCGGTGACGATGACGAAATGGGAACCACAGGTGAGGTCCTACTGATGGATGTAACTCTGAAGGTCAAGCGGTACGATCCGGAGACGGACGAGGCGGCGCATTTCGAGGAATACCAGGTAGATCTGCCGGAGTACGGCGCGGTCCTCGACGGACTGCTGGCGATTCGCGATGAGCAGGACGGCTCGCTGTCCATGCGTTGCTCCTGCCGGAGCGCCATCTGCGGCTCCTGCGCGATGAAGATCAACGGCAAGTCGCGGCTCGCCTGCAAGACGATGGTCTCCCAGCTCAAGGAATTGGAGGGCGACGTTATCTCCGTCGAGCCGATGGGGAATCAGCCCGTTATCAAGGACCTCGTCGTGAACATGGACATGTTCTGGGACAAGGTCAATGCCGTGCAGCCGTACCTGCAGCCTGAAGGCCCCGTGCCGGAGAAGGAGTACCTCGTCTCCAACGATTCCATGATGGAGCTCGCCGTCGCCATGAACTGCATCATGTGCGGCGCGTGCGTATCCGACTGCACGGTGCTTGAGGTCGACAAAGGCTTCCTTGGGCCGGCGGCGCTGGCCAAGGCTTTCCGGTTTGCAGGCGATCCGCGCGACGGCCATAAGGAGGATCGCCTCCAGTTGTACACGGAACCGAATGGCGTGTGGGATTGCACACGCTGCTTCATGTGCGTTTCCGCGTGCCCCAAGGATGTGGCGCCGATGGAGCGCATCATGGACGTGCGCGCGATGGCGATGGAGGCCGGGCTGACGAACACACGCGGAGCGCGCCACGTCGACGCTTTCGCCTCTAGCGTGAAGCACAGCGGGCGTCTGAATGAACTGAACCTTGCGCTCAAGACGTTCGGCTTTATCCGAGCGGGGATTGACCTGGCACCGATGGGCATTCGCCGGCTGTTCAAGCGCCGACTGCCTCCGCTGATGCACAAGAAGATTGCGACGGCCAAGAACATCGGCCGACTATTCGACAAGCTGGGGGTCTAGAGAACGATGCGCTACGCCTTTTGGCCCGGCTGCGTCTCCCGCGCCGGAACGCCTGAACTGTATCCGGCCGCGACAGCTGTTGCCGACAAGATCGGCATGGAACTCATCGAGCTTGAGCAGGCCAGCTGCACGGGCGCGGGAGTTCTGGGCGAGCGCAATGAAGAACTTGTCGATACTCTGAACGCCCGTAACTTCGCACTGGCAGAGCAGATGGGGCTGGATACGCTGCTGACGATCTGCTCCACGTGCCAGGGCGTGATGAGCAGCGTCAATTACAAGCTCCGCGAGAAGCCGGAGTATCTGGCCAAGATCAACGAGAACCTCGCCGAAGAGGGCCTGGAGTACAAGGGCACGGTCCGTGTGACCCACATGATGTGGGCGGTGGTTGAGGAGCTTGGGCTGAGCAACCTCAAGGAGATGGTTGTTAGGCCGCTCAACGGCCTCAAGATCGCGCCTTTCTATGGTTGCTACATCCTGCGGCCGCGCTATGTGCTCGGCATGAATGAGGAGCACGCGCATCGGGACCAGTATCTGGAATACATCATCGAAGCGCTTGGCGGGGAACCGATCGACTACGAGGGCAAGCTGCGGTGCTGCGGCTTCCCAATCATGACCATCAACGAGCCAAACGGCCTAAAGATGGTGAGCAATCACACGCTGGAAGCGAAAGACATGGGCGCGCATGCGCTTGTGACGCCGTGCCCGCTGTGCCATCTGAATCTCGACGAATTCCAGCCGAAGGCCGCAAAGAGCGCAGGCAAGCCCATCAATATGCCGGTTCTGCATCTGCCGCAGATGATCGGGACGGCACTGGGCTTCAGCGTCCGTGATATGGGCCTGCAGCGGCACATCGTCTCGACGGAGCCGTTCATCCAGCTGTCAGGGATGCCGCGTCGTTAGATTCCTCGACTCCGCTGCGCTCCACTCGGAATGACAGTGAGTGTCCTTCACTCTCGAGAGAGGGAGATTACCCGATGGATTCCGGCTTTCGCCGGAATGAGGGGAGTATTAGGCGAGGTTCCAAACGCGGGCTTTGCCGTCTGCGGCGGTGACGGCAAGCATGTTGCCGTCGGGTGTGAATGCGCCGAGGTGAACCCCCTTGATTGGCAGCGGGAACTCTGCCGTTTGCTCGAGCGAGGGCAGAGTAAGAACCCTAACTCGTTTCTCTTCCATGACGGCCAATCGAGAGCCGTCCGGCGAGAGTCTCACTGAACGTGGCGCCTTTGAGTCGATGTCGTAGGTATCTGTGAGAGACCAGTCGGCGGTTGACCACATGTGGATAGCGCCGTCAAAGGTCTGCGTCATTACCTTGGTGGCGTCCTGAGTCAGCTGCATTTGTCGGGCGGATTGGCCGTGACCGGGCAGTGTCGCGACAACCTCTTGGGATTCCACTGACCAGACGAGGGCCTCATCACCGCCACCTGCGGAAATCAGTGTTTCGTCGCCTGGCAAGAACTCCACGGCGGCAGTGATGCGGTACGGCGGCTTCAGAGTAGTGGGTTTAGCTTCCGGCGTTTCCGGTGACCAGAGTCGTATCGTTCCATCGGTGGCGGCGGAGACAAGAGTCTTGCCGTCCGCGGACCATGACATGCCCATGACCGTATTTCGGTGACCCTTGAGGATGGTGGGTTCTGCTTCGCCTCTCCAGATGCTGATCGTTCGGTCGGAGGACGAAACAGCGAAAGTCTCATTATCCGGGGCAAAGGCGATGTAGTTTGTGCTCTTCTCATGGTGGACGTGTTGGGCAACTTCATCCCATGAATTTGCATCATAAACGCGAATGAGGCCGCCAAAGCCGCCAACGAGCAGTCGTTTGCCGTCCGGCGAAAAGGCGACGGCGTAGGCGTGACCCTCAAAGGCATCCAGTTCTGCTATAGGGTTTTCATCCATATCTTCGATCCGATCCAACTTGATCTCATTGGGCAGTAGCCAATTATTTCCCCATAACCTTAAGTACAGTACCTACAGCAAGCATAGCCAATGCCAGCAGCAACGCAAAGTCACGCAAGTTGCTCACCAAACGAATCGATGACCATGTCGTTCCCGAAGGAATGTTGGATAGCATCCAGATGGCAAAAAGGGCGGCAATAGCAGGTAGAATCGCTCCCCATAGTAAGCGAGTGCTCCAATTCAATCTGCTAACCTTTCGGAAATCAAACACCTCGCTACTATGTGTGCTCAACTCAATATGGGGCATCACGTCTACACTGAGTATATGTCTATGACTGGTAAAGATAGCAATGACCGAAGCGGGCCCGTCAATGTGAACGGCCTGAGCGAGCAATTCGGCAAGGGATATTCTTCAGGGCAGCTGGCGGGATACCGGAAAGATGGGCTCGGTCAGCGCGCGTTGACGGTAATTGAGTTTCTGCAAGCGCGTGGGTTGGAGGGGAAGTCGGTCCTGGACATCGGCTGCGGGATCGGCGCGCTGCACATGGAACTGCTACTGGCCGGGGCGGAACGAGCAGTGGGAGTGGACGCCTCTCCGACGAATATCGCTGCCGCCCGGGAACTGGCCGAGGAACTGGATCTGACGGACAGGGTAGTGGAACGGCAGGGGGATTTCGTCGACCTGCAGGACTCCATACCACAAGCCGACATCGTGACGATTGACCGCGCTATTTGATGCTACCCGTCGGTCCAGCAGTTGCTGGCTGCTTCCGGTTCTCACTCTCGTGAATATCTTGCGCTGACGATGCCACGGCGCTCACTTGTAATGCGAGCCCTCTTTCGCGTCATCAATCTGGGAATGACCATTACCCGAAGGAGGTTCCGCGTCTACGACCACTCGCCGACTCTCATCGACGAGACACTGCATGACGCTGGACTGCGTAAGGTCTATCAACGCCCGGCGGGGCTGTGGGAGGCGCGGGTGTACGAACGGGAGCCGTACGCGCGGCTCACTGACACCGGCGTTGAACCTGGTTCACAAACTCCTGATTGATTTCGAAGCGCATATCGGCCGTATTCCACAGCTCGTTAGAATAGCCACTAACTTGCGAATAGTACGGCCCGTGAAATATCCAAATCGAGGCACCCTCTTCGCGGGCCACTCTAACAGCGGGAAGTAGATCGCTGTCGCCCGTAATGATGGCGAGATGTGTCACAACTCTTCTTGTACTGAGAAGGACGATATCCAGCGCCAATAAGACATCGACTTGTTTCTGCTCGAGGATCGGACGGCCACTCGAATCACTGCCTCTGAGTGCGAGGTTGCCAAGTCTTACTTCAAATTTAGGCAGTCTTCCCAAGAAATCGAAGAAGCGGGCGACACTAGAATAGCGCGCTGCTTCATCTTCGGCCGGATTGTTGCTCCTAAAGGGCAGAGCGTTGTAGTAGTACGTTCGCAGGAGGGATAGCGGTTCTGCCGTGTCGTCTGCGACAGCTTTATGAATAGCGGGTATCAGTTTTCGATAATCGATTCTCGCGTGGAAATCATCCTCCGCCACTCTATCCAGATAAGCGCCGTCGATGAGGATAGCTAACACGGCCATGGGAAAGTTCCTTTGAATTATCAAACAAAGAGCCGGGAGTTAGCCCGGCTCTTCGGTTAGTGTCCTGACATCCTTCCCCACTCGAAGTGGTAGGAGACCAGGGACCATATTGCTGCCTACTCTAATGTTGAGGCGCGACTGTGTCAACGCAAGCCAATTAGCCCAGGCTGGCCATTGCCTCCACGAGTTCGTTGACGGCGTCGAGGGATTTCTGGAATCCGGCTTGCTCTTCGTCGGTGAGCTCAAGTTCAATAACCTTTTCGACGCCGTTCGCGCCAAGGATCACCGGCACGCCAATAAAGACGCCATTGACGCCGTATTCACCTTCGAGGTAGGCGGCGGCGGGCACGATGCGGCGCTTGTCCAGCAGTATCGAATCCACCATCTGCAGGACAGCTGCTGAGGGAGCGTAGTAGGCGGAACCGGTCTTGAGCAGGCTGACGATTTCGCCGCCGCCGTCGCGGGTGCGCTGCACGATGGCCTCAACGCGGTCCTGAGGCAGCCAATTCTCCAGCGGGATACCGCCGACGGTGGTGTAGCGCACCAGCGGAACCATGGTGTCGCCATGGCCTCCTAGAACGTAGGCATTTACGTCCTCGACGGACACGTTCAGTTCCTGCGCAATGAAAGTCCGCATTCGTGCGGTGTCAAGAACGCCGGCCATACCGACGACGCGCTCCTTCGGGAAGCCGGAGAGCTTGTGCGCGTGGTAGACCATTGCGTCGAGCGGATTCGAGACGACAAGAAGGATTGAATCGGGCGAACTGGCAACAACCTCGCTGACCACGCTGCCCATGATTCCCATGTTTGTGCGGAGGAGATCATCGCGGGTCATGCCTGGTCGGCGGGCGATGCCGGCAGTGATGACGACGATATCGGAGTTGGCCGTCGTCTCATAGGAATTCGCGCCCGTGATGGCGGAATCGTATCCGAGAACCGGGCCGCTCTGCGCAAGATCGAGGGCTTTACCCTGCGGCATCCCTTCAACGACATCGACGAGCACAACGTCTGCGTAGTCGCGCTCGGCGATTCGCTGGGCTGCCGTCGCGCCCACATTTCCGCCGCCAACAACAGTTACCTTCTTGCGCATGATTGCCCTTTCACGGTTGCCTTTTGAGGTTCGGTTTGCTTTTGAGAGTGTCGCTCAGGAACGCTTGCCTGACTGCATCTTCGCGATAATGGCGTCCGCCATTTCCTGCGTGCCGACAGCGGAGGGATCATTGCGATCCGGCTTGAAGTCGTAGGTGACATCCTTGCCTTCGCGTATGACTTCAGCCACCGCGCCTTCAACGCGTTCGGCGGCTTCCTGCTCACCGAGGTGGCGGAGCATGAGCGCGCCCGTAAGAATCGTAGCCGTTGGATTCACACGGTTCTGGCCGGTGTAGCGCGGGGCGGAACCGTGGACGGGTTCAAACACAGCGCCGCTCTCTCCGATGTTGCCGCCGGGAGCGAGGCCGAGGCCGCCCACCAAACCGGCGCACAGGTCGGAAACGATGTCGCCGTAGAGGTTGGGCAGCACGAGAACGTCATACTCCTCAGGTCGGGAGACCATCTGCATGCTGAGGTTGTCAACGATGCGGTCATTGAACTCAATGTCCGGATAGTCTTTTGCGACGTTCTGGGCGACTTCCAGGAAGAGGCCGTCCGAGAACTTCATGATGTTGGCCTTGTGGACAGCGGTAACGAGTTTGCGGCCGTTCGCCTTTGCGTATTCGAAAGCGAACCTGACGATGCGCTCGCTGCCGGTAACCGAAATGGGTTTGATGGAGATAGCGGAGTCATCACGGATGGGTTGACCGGATGCGTTGCGGAGGAATTCTATGACTTCAGACGTGCCTTCGGCGTCTTTCTCAAATTCGACGCCCGCGTAGAGGTCCTCGGTGTTTTCACGAACGACGACGATGTCCACGTTGGTGTATCGGGATCGCACGCCCGGGTAGCTCTTTGAAGGGCGCAGGTTGGCGTAAAGGTCAAGCGCCTTGCGGAGCGCAACGTTGGCACTGCGGAAACCCGTTCCAACAGGTGTGGTGAGCGGGCCCTTTATTCCAACGCCGTTCTTGCGAATAGACTCAAGAACACGGTCTGGAATCAATTCTCCTTCGCGTTCAAGAACGGCCTCACCGGCTTCCTGAACATCCCAATTGAATTCGATGCCCGTCGCTTCAATAACGCGGCGCATCGCACCTGAAACTTCAGGCCCAATCCCATCGCCCGGAATGAACGTGACATCATACGACATTGTCGGTTCTCCCCCTCCCACTCATCTTCATAGCCTGTTGGCGGGACATTGAGAAATAGTGCCAGAGCTGGTCATTATGCTTGTCATCCTCACCACTATTGCGGCGGGCCAATGACAGCAAGGATGTCGCCGCGAGCGACGCGATCGCCGGCGGCGCGGGGTAGTTCAAGGATGACTCCATCCACGGGGGATGGGAGCATGTTCTGCATCTTCATCGCCTCGATGACAATGACGGTTTCGCCCGCCTTGACTTCCTGCCCTACTTCAACCTCGTGGCGGATGACGAGCCCGGGCATCGGCGACGTGAGTAGCGCGCCGCCCTCGGGGGCGTTCTGCGTTGATGGGGCAGGCGTGTCCGGGGCGGGCGGCGGAGGCTGGGCCGCTCGAACTGCGCCGGGGCGTGGGGCCATGGGACGAATGCGGGGATTCGCCTGGCCGTCGGCGGGATCAACGATAACCTGGAATCGCTCCGTTCCGACGTGGACGTTGAAGGTGCGCGCAGCGGCGCTGAGGTCAGCGGGCGGTGTGGCGGTGGCCGGAGCGTCTTCAGCAGGCGGACGGTAGTCCGGCCCGACCTCCGGCGGGGGCTCTTCAAGGCCGTACTTCCAACGGAGGAATCGTTCACCCGTGACGGGATAGAGGGCATAGATGAGGACATCGCCATCGTTCTTCGCCACGTCCTTTGTGGCCTCGCGGGCGGCGTCCATCTCAGGGTCGAGGATATCGGCGGGCCGTTTCTTCGTGGGGCGAGAGCCGCGCTCATAGCCCTTGAGGGCGGTCTTTTGGACGGCCTTGTCCATGGGGAGCGGCGGCTGGCCGTAGAGGCCGAACGCGTAGTCTTTGACCTGCTGGCTGACCAGCTCGTATCGGCCGAAGAGGACGTTCTGGACGGCTTGAATACCGACGATCTGGCTTGTGGGGGTGACCAGTGGCGGGTAGCCGAGATCCTTGCGGGTCTGCGGCAGCTCTTCCAACACCTCGGGCAGGCGGTCGAGGGCATCGGCCTCTGCGAGCTGGGACATAAGGTTGGATGTCATGCCGCCCGGCACCTGGTGCGTCAGGACGCTGGTGTCAATGATGCTGAACTTCTTGGTGTCGAGCAGGTGCATGTACTTCTCTTGAAGAATCTGCTCAAGCCGGTCGCTGGCCTCAATGAGGCGGTTGAGATCGATGCTTGGGTCACGGGGCGTGCCCTCGAGCGCGACAACCAATGGCTCGGTGGCGGGATGAGCGGTGCGGAATGCAAGAGGAGAAAGATCCGTATCAACGATATCGACTCCGGCTTCGATGGCTTTGAGCTGTGTCATCTGGCCAAGGCCGGACGTGTAGTGAGTGTGCAGGTGGATGGGGATTGAGATGGCATCTTTGAGGGCGCTTATGAGTTCATAAGCATCATAGGGGGCGAGCAGGGCGGCCATGTCCTTCACGCAGAGGGAGTGGGCGCCCAACTTCTCGATTTCTTTTGCCTTATCGACAAAGTAGTCACGGGTGAAGACGGGACCGCCCATATGGCGTTCCGTGACGGAGTAGCAGACGGTTCCCTGGATGTGCTTGCCGCTGTTCGCGATGGCCTCAAAGGCGGTCTCAAAGTTGCGGGTGTCATTGAGAGCGTCAAAGACGCGGAAGATATCGACGCCCACCTCCGCAGCCTGTTGAACGAATGCATGAACAACGTCATCCGGGTAGTTGCGGTAGCCGACGAGATTCTGCCCGCGGAGCAGCATCATAAACGGGGTCTTGGGTGCGACAGACTTGAGTAGGCGGACGCGCTCCCAAGGATCCTCATTAAGGAACCTGGTCATGACATCAAACGTTGCGCCGCCCCAGACCTCGAAAGCATAGAAGCCGACATCATCCAACATTCGGATAATTTCAAGGATGTCCGGCGTCCTCATGCGCGTGGCGAGGATGGACTGGTGGCCGTCACGCAAAGTGATGTCCGCGATGCGGACGGGGGAGGCGTTGGGGCCGAACGGACCAGCGCCGTTGGATGTCATCAGGATGTTCTCCCACGGGTATCAGGTGAAAGGCGTTTACGGTAGGGCAGCGCGGGCAGGGTTCTACCGGATGCGTGGCGCATGTTCATCAGCATGCGGCGACCACGGTTCCGCCACGCGTCCGTGGATGAGGACGCAAGGTTGTGTCTGGGGGATTCGTCCTGCTCGTAGGCTTCGATGGCCGCGATGATTGCGGCGCGCAGGCTTTCACTTATGCCATTCGTCGTCATATGTTCTCTAATTCGCTCCGCGCCGCTCTCATCTAGAGGGGAATGTTCCCGTGCTTGCGCGGTGGCATAGTATCGCGTTTATTGCGCAGCATATCAAGCGCGCGAATGATGAGTTTGCGCGTATCCGCAGGATCAATCACGTCCTCAATGTACCCACGGGCTGCGGCGATATAGGGATTCAGGAACTGGTCGTTGTATTCCGCGATTGCCTTCTGGCGCTCCTCATCCGGGTTTTCCGCGCTGCGGATGCGGTCGCGGAAGATGATATCCGCCGCGCCTTCGGATCCCATGACGGCCATCTCCGCGCCGGGCCACGCATAGCCGATGTCACCCCGCAGCATCTGTGAGGACATAACGAGGAACGCACCACCGTAGGACTTGCGGGTAACGACGCTGACTTTGGGAACGGTGGCTTCCGCATAGGCATAGAGGAGCTTCGCGCCGTGGGTGATGATGCCGCTGTGCTCCTGCTCGACGCCGGGCAGGTAGCCGGGGACATCCGTCAAAGTGACGATAGGGATGTTGAATGCATCACAGAATCTGACGAAACGGGCGGCCTTGATGGCGGCGTTGATGTCCAACGTACCGGCGAGAACCATAGGCTGCTGGGAGACGATCCCGGCGGAGCGGCCGTTGAACCGGGCGAAACCGACCACGATATTGGCGGCCCATCGGGAATGAACCTCAAGAAAATCTCCGTTGTCGACGATGCACTGGATTACATCTCGCACATCGTACGGCTCGTTGGGATTGACCGGCACCATGTCACGGAGTTCCGGGCAAAGGCGGTCCGGGGGATCGTCGGTGGCGAATTCGGGTGGATCGTCCTCGTTATTTGAAGGCATGAAACTCAGGATCTGGCGGGCGAGATCAAGGCATTCGTCCTCGCCAGGGGCGGCGAAATGAGCGACACCGCTTTGAGTTGTGTGGGGAGTCGCGCCGCCGAGCTGCTCATGTGTAACGACCTCACCGGTCACGGCGCGGATGACGTCCGGCCCGGTGATGTACATCTGGCCGACGCCTTCCTCCATGATGATGAAGTCCGTGATGGCTGGGCTGTAGACCGCGCCACCCGCGGATGGCCCCATAACGAGGCTGATCTGCGGAATCACGCCGGAGGCCAGGACGTTGCGAACGAATACGTTTCCGTAGCCCGCGAGGCTGTCCACTCCCTCCTGGATACGAGCGCCGCCGGAGTCCATGACGCCGATAATCGGCGCTCCGGTCTTGGTCGCCATGTCCTGCACTTTGTTGATCTTGCGTGCGGCAGTGAGAGAGAGTGTTCCGCCGAGAACGGTGAAGTCAAAGGCGTAGATGAAGACCGTTCGGCCATCAACCGTGCCGTAACCGGTGACAACGGAGTCGCCGGGAACACGTCGACTTGCAAGGCCAAATTCGAGGACGTTGTGTGTGGCGAGGGCATCAAGCTCAACAAACGAATCCGGATCAAAGAGGCGTTCGATGCGCTCATGCGCCGTGAGTTTGTTACGCGCGTGCTGCCGCTCAACGGCTGCCGCTCCGCCACCGGCGCGCGAGGCCTCATGGAGCTGGGCAAGCTCTTCAAGTTTTTGGTCCATCGAGCCTGAGTCGGCACGAGGTTCTTCGCTGCCTTCTGCAAGGTCAGCGGGCTTCTCCTGAGAGGTCATGGGCTGTGTGAATCCACCCCCGAATTCCAATTCAGCGTGCGGTTTATGCTAGCAGAGCTAGTCTAGTACGTACAGAGTGGGTGGGCAGTGCCTACAGCCAAAGCTCGCGATCAGGATTGATTGGTGTATGTGGTTGGCTGGTCGCGTTCCGGCTTTGGCGGGTGAGGAGGGAGGTTATTTGACAGGTGTTTGAATGGGGGCTGCGGACGTTTGTGATGGGGATTGTGAACGTCTCGCCGGAGTCGTTTTCCGGGGACGGTGTGACGGACGTACATGAGGCCGTCATGCAGGCCCTTCGTTTTGTGGAGGACGGCGCGGATATCCTTGATGTAGGGGGGCAGTCGACACGGCCGCGCTATTCAGCGAGCGTGGAGGCAGGTGGAGCGGCACGGGAATACGAGGAGCTTTCCGTTGAGGAAGAACTTGAGCGCGTGCTGCCGGTCATCAAGGGCATCGCGAGGGTCTGTGATGTTCCAATCAGCATTGATACCTACAAAGTTGCCGTTGCGGAGGCCGCCATTGAGGCAGGCGCGCGAATCATCAACGACGTGTGGGGCTTGAAGAAGGACGCGGCGCTCGCAGGAGTGGCAGCAAAGTACAGCACGCCGCTTATTTTGATGCACAACCAACCAGAGCCGGGATATACACGGCTGATACCTGACATAGCGGCGAGTCTGCGGAGAAGCGTGGCAACTGCGACGGACTCTGGCGTTGAGCGGGATCGGATCATCATCGATCCGGGGTTTGGGTTCGGGAAGACGGTATCCCACAACCTGGAGGTTCTGCGACGGCTGGGCGAGATCAAGACGGCACTGGGGCTGCCGCTGCTGCTGGGGACGAGTCGGAAATCGACGATTGGGCGCGTGTTGGACCTGCCCGTTAATGAACGGGTGGAGGGGACGGCGGCGACGATTGCTCTGGGAATCGCGAACGGGGCGGACATTGTCCGCGTGCATGACGTGAAAGAAATGGCGCGGGTGGCGCGGATGACGGACGCAGTAACTGCGTTACGGCTTTCGGTTCGCGATCAAGGTTGAATGGAAAATTGAGTTGGCATCCCGCGTTCCGGCATGGGCGATGTTATGGCGACTGCGTTACGGCTTTCGGTTCGCGATCAGGGTTGATATGAGTACGAAATTGGTCTTCCGCGTTCCGGCGAGGGCGGTTTAATGGCAACCGCATATCTCGGCTTGGGGGGGAACCTGGGAGGCCGGGAGTGGATCCTGCGCGGGGCCGTGACCGAACTGGCGACGCTGGGGGGCGTTGTGGCATTTTCATCGCTGTATGAGACGGACCCGGTGGGTTATGTGGATCAACCGGCTTTCCTTAACGCATGCGTGGTCTTGCAGACGGGGCTTGGGCCTGAGGAGTTGCTGGAATTCGTTAAGGGAATGGAGGCGCGGGCGGGGCGAGTTGAGAGTTTTAAAGACGCGCCGCGGCCGCTGGATATCGACATCCTGTTGTATGTAGATGATGCCGGGGAGCACGTGGTTATGGAATCGGAGCGACTGACGATTCCACATCCTCGGATGCATGAACGGGGGTTTGTGTTGGTTCCGCTTGGGGAGATTGCGGCGGATCTGATTCATCCGGTGTTAGGGCGGACCATCGCGGAACTGCGAGATGGGGTCGGAGAGGAAGGAGTGCGGGTGTTCACTGGGTGAGCAGGTTTGCCCAGCGGTTGAAGATCTCGGTGGCGATGGGTTTGATGGCGGCGGCGTGGGCGGAGGTTTGTGAGAGCAGTTCTTCGGGTTCGAGGCCGCCGCGACGGACATCGTCGGGGAAGAGGGTGGCCATTTCCGTGATCTGCTGTTCCGTCATCTCGAGATGGAAGAGCGGGGCATACGTTGTCTCGCCGTAGATGAAGCCTTGGACAGGAGTCATTTCAGATGAGCCGATAGGTGTCGCGCCGTCTGGCAAGTCGTAGATGTCGCCATGCCAGTGCAGAGGGGTGAACGATTCCGGGAGAGCGGAGAGGATGGGGTTGGCGGCGATGTCCGGGGAGCGAGTTATTTGTCTCCAGCCGATCTCCACGCCGCCGCTCGGGTGTACCTCCGAGCCAAGAACGTCCGCGATTATCTGAGAGCCGAGGCAGACGCCGATTAAGGGGATGTTGTTGTCGATGGCCTCACGCGCCAGTTGCTTTTCTGCACGGAGATAGGTGAACCTGTCTTCTTCGTAGACGGACTGGGGCCCGCCCATGATGATGAGGCCGGCGTAGCCGTCAAGGGATGACGGGATAGCCTGGCCGAGGTCGCCTCGTACGGTTTCGAGCGTGCCACCGACGTTGCGAACGGCGTCGGTAATCAGGCCGGGGTGTTCGGGGTCGGCGTGCTGGAGGACGAGGACGCGGGGGGCGGAACCAGGGCCGGTTGAAGCGCTCATAGTTCTAAAGAGGATTCCCATTCATCCAGGTTGGCGGGGTCGAGCCGTTCGACGCCTTCGATTCTATCGAAGCCGGCGTCGGCTGAGATGATTCGGGTTATGCCGAGGCGTCGCATGACGGCAGTGTGGACGAGGTCGCGGGCGGCTATACCCGAGTACCGATCCGCCAATACTCCCGCGAGCAATACATCCTCTGGGTAGACGGGCTCTATGCGGCTGAGCATGGTTTCGGTGAATTGCATCAGGGCGACTCTTCCTTCTGCCCAGCGACGCCTGACAATGTAATAGTGAATAATCTCTTGCAAGACCTCGGCGCTCGTCACGAATGCCTGTCTGTTGTCCACGACCATATCCAGAATTCGCCCTGCCGGACCTTTATGTGGATTCTCCCGGCCGATCGCATAGATCGGTATGTTGACATCAATAAAGTGGGCCAATGTCACGAGCTTCGTTTATGATCCGAAAGAGTTCTTGAGGATCATCCGGAACGTCAAGGTTCATGGACTTCATTATTTCGACGGCTCGCTTGCGGCGGGCGCGATCAATCTCTTCGTAGGCGTCATCGATGAGTTGGCGGACTACTTCTGAGATGGGCGCGCCACGTTCGCGGGCGATTTCTTCCAGGTGCGACCGGCGCTCGGGGTCGAGACGCACTTCGAGTCGGTTTGCCATGATGTCTCCTGTACGGCAGGTTGTGTACGTACAGTATTTGTCGTACAAGCGTGTACGTCAAGGATGGGGAGGTCCGTCGGATGACGCGCCTGCAAGGACTCTATAATACGGGGGATGGCTGGCACCGACCCTCAGATGATTCGCAACTTTTCTATCATTGCCCATATCGATCATGGGAAGTCGACGCTTGCCGATCGTTTGCTGGAGCGGACGCGGACGATTTCCCAGCGGGAGATGCAGGACCAGCTGCTCGATCAGCTCGATCTTGAGCGCGAGCGGGGAATCACGATAAAGTCGCAAGCCGTCCGGATGATGTATGAGGCGAAGGACGGCAATACGTACCAGCTGAATCTCATCGACACGCCCGGCCATGTGGATTTCAGCTATGAAGTATCGCGGAGCCTGTCTGCGTGCGAGGGCGCGTTGCTGGTTGTTGACGCATCGCAAGGGATTCAGGCACAGACGTTGGCGCACGCGATGCTGTCCATGCAGTTGGGACTGAGCCTTTCACCGGTGCTGAACAAAATCGATCTGCCGGGGGCGCGGCCCGATGAGGTGACGGCCGAGCTGGAGGACATGCTGGCGATTCCCGGTGAGGAGGTTGTACTCGCATCGGCGAAAGAGGGCGTCGGTATGGACGAGGTGCTGGAGTCCATCGTGCATGGGATTCCGGCGCCGAGCGGGAATCCCAGTGCGCCGCTGCGGGCCCTCGTTTTTGACTCCAAATACGACTCCTATCGCGGCGTCGTCGCATATGTGCGCGTGTACGACGGGACGATAACGCCGAGCTCGCGTCTCCAACTGATGTCGAATGGCACGGAGGTCGAGCCGCTGGATGTTGGTGTCTTCACACCATGGCTGATATCGACCCGTGACGGGCTTTCTATGGGCGAGGTGGGGTATATCGCCACAGGGCTCAAGGACGTGCGGGAGTGCCGAGTCGGTGACACGATCACTCTGGCCGAAAGGCCCGCGTCTGAGCCGTTGCCGGGATATCGCCCGTTGAAGCCGATGATCTTCGCGGGGCTGTATCCGGCAGGGGACTCAGAATACGGGGACCTGCGGGACGCGCTGGCAAAGCTGCAGCTGAACGACGCGGCGCTTTCGTATGAGCCGGAGAACAGCATGGCGCTTGGCTTCGGCTTCCGATGCGGTTTTCTCGGACTGCTCCATATGGAGATTGTGCAAGAACGTCTGGAGCGAGAGTACGGGCTGGAGATCCTGATTACTGCGCCGAGCGTCGCGTACGACCTTCTGCTGACGGACGGCTCCACACTAACGATCCACAACCCGGCCGAACTACCGAATGCGACGACAATCGACACGATGTACGAGCCGTGGATCCGGGCGACGATCCTGTGTCCGAACGAGGTTGTCGGGCCGGTCATGGAGCTGATGTCAGAGAGGCGCGCCGAGTACGAGGAGATGGAGTACATCCAGTCCGGCGCGGGGTCACTGAGCGGGCAGGCGCGGGTCTCTATGCGGTACAAGATGCCGCTGGCCGAAATGCTGATTGATTTCTTTGACCAATTGAAGTCTCGCACGCAGGGATATGCGTCACTGGACTACGAGATTATCGATCCGCGCGAGGCGAACCTCGTGAAACTGGACATCCTCGTCAATGAGGAGCCGGTGGATGCGCTAAGCGCGATCTACCCGCGTGAAGCGGCATATCACAGGGGTCGGGCCTTGGTTTCACGATTGCGGGAGACCATTCCGCGCCAGATGTTCGACGTGCCGATACAGGCGGCGATTGGGGGTCGAATAGTCTCCCGCGAGACGGTGCGGGCACTACGGAAGAACGTGCTGGCCAAGTGCTACGGCGGCGACGTAACCCGGAAACGCAAGCTGTTGGAGAAACAGGCGGAAGGGAAGCGCCGAATGAAGCGTGTGGGGCGTGTGGAGGTGCCGCAGGAGGCGTTCCTGGCACTGCTGAAGTTAGACGGTGAGTAGCTGCGTTACTGCTCTCGGTTCGCGATCCAGGTTGAGTAGTAGAAGGAACTGGCAGACGCGTTCCGGCGCGGGCGGGGATTCATGGCACGGATGAATGAGGTCAAGCGGCAACTGAAGGCTGGGGAAGCCATCGTTGGGTCGTTCTGCAATCTACCAAGCCCTGAGGCGGTGGAGCTGCTGGGCTGGGCGGGATTCGATTTCGTCATCATCGATGCAGAGCATGGGCCGCAGTCTCCAGAAGCCGTTGCGAATATGGTGAGGGGAGCCGAAGCGTCAGGGACAACCCCTCTCGTTCGCGTCGCGACTAACGAACCGCAGAACATCCTCAGATACCTGGATACCGGCGCGCAGGGCCTGCAAGTTCCGATGGTGAATGGGCCGACGGACGCGCAGCGTGGCGTGGCGGCTGCGCTGTATCCGCCCCATGGCAGGCGCGGTCTCGCCGGGGTGCGTGCCGCCGGGTTTGGGCTGCGGGAGTCGGTGGCGGACTACGCAGCCTCGGCAAACGACGAGATGCTCGTCATCGTACAGATTGAGACCATGGAGGCACTTGTGAATCGAGACGCCATCCTCGGTGTGCCGGGCATAGACGTGGTTTTCTTTGGCGCGACTGATCTGTCGTCGTCAATGGGGATTCCGGGGCAGACACGGGACGAGCGCGTGGTGAACGCGATTGCGGAGGCGGGCGAAGCCGTGATGGGCGCGGGGCTTGTTGCAGGGACTATCGTTGGGACTCCAGAACAGGCCGTGGAGTGGCAGGAGCGGGGCTTCCGGTATATCGCGACGAACTTTGCGAGTTTGGCGGGGCGGGCTATGCAGGCCTTCATGGAGGGGGCCCGATCGTGATTCAGGACATTATCGGCGTGAATATCTTTACGACGCGGCTACAGGAAATGGCGGCGTTCTACCGGAATGTGGTGGGGCTGGAGCAGCATTCCGACCATGGCGATCTGATCACGTTCGACGTGCGGCCGGGACTTCGGTTGAATATCGGTCGGCACAGCCAGATATGGACGGAGGAGGCTCTCGATCCGTTTCGGATAATGATCAATCTGGGAGTGGATGACATCAATGCCGTTCATGCGCGAATGGTCGATAATGGTGCGGAGTTCATCCGCCCGCCGGAGCAGGAGGCATGGGGCGGGTGGGTGGCGACGTTCAAGGATCCGGACGGGAATACACTGCAGTTAATGCAGCAGCCTGGGTAACTGCGTTATGGAGTCCGGTTGGCAAATGCGCGCCAGATTCTGGCCATCCGGCCAGAATGACGGTGTAGAGGAATGGGAGTCAGGCTGATGGCGCAGGCAGTTGAATTGACGGGGCAGAAGTGCGTGGCATGCCGCGCAGATTCTCCGCGCGTAACAGAGGAGCAGATCACCTCGTTCAAGCCACAGGTGCCTGAGTGGGAACTGCTGGATGACGGCGGCGTTCTCAAGCTGAGGCGAGTGTATCGCTTCAAGGACTTCGCCGGAGCGCTCGCCTTTACGAATCGCGTGGCCGAGATTGCGGAGGATGAAGGGCATCACCCCTTGTTGTCCACAGAATGGGGCAGGGCGACGGTCTGGTGGTGGACACACAAGATCAAGGGTCTGCACGTCAATGATTTCATCATGGCGGCAAAGACGGACGGGTTATTTGAGACTAGCGTGTAGGCCGCTCGTCGGGCGGCGTCAGCCTCCGCCTTCGCGGGGGGATTCGGGGGAGGAACTATGACACAGGGACCTGCGCCTAAGCCGAATTCATGGCAGGTGACGGATGGGGTGGAACGCGCGCCACATCGCTCCATGTTCTACGCGATGGGGTTCACGCCGGAGGACTTGCGTAAGCCGCTTATCGGCGTTGCGAGCACGGCGAATGAGGTGACGCCGTGCAACCTGTCGCTCGGCCGGCTGGCTGAGAACGTCAAGCAGGGTATCCGTGCGGCGGGTGGGACGCCCATCGAGTTCACGGCGATTGCCGTGTCGGATGCTATCGCCATGGGCCATGAAGGCATGAAGGCGTCACTGGTCAGCCGAGATGTTATCGCAGATTCTTTTGAATTGGTGGCGATGGCGGAGGCGCTGGACGGAATGGTCACGTTGGCGGGGTGCGATAAGTCGCTGCCCGGCTCCGTGATGGCGATGGCGCGGACCAATATCCCGTCTATCTTTCTGTATGGAGGCACGATCCTGCCCGGGAACTATGAGGGGCAGGACGTGACGATTGTTGATGTATTTGAGGCCGTGGGCGCATACGCCGCCGGAACGATTCCGCTTGAGGCAGTGACGGCGTTGGAGGAGTGCGCGTGCCCGGGCGAGGGTTCCTGCGGCGGGCTGTTCACGGCTAACACGATGGCGTCTGTCTTCGAGGCGATGGGCGTTTGTCTGCCGGGCGGGGCGTCTGTTCCCGCCGTTGACGCACGGCGGGAACAGCTTGCATTCCGCAGCGGCGAGCAGGTCGTCAATATGGTGCGAGATAATCGCCGACCACGAGACATCATTACACGTGAGTCTCTGGAGAACGGCATCACGGCGGCGATGGCGATGGGCGGATCGACGAACGTCGTGCTGCACCTGCTGGCCATTGCGCATGAGGCGGGCGTTGAGCTGGACATCGAGGACTTCGGTGAGATCAGCGACAAGACGCCGTATATCACAGACATGAAGCCGGGCGGGCAGTATGTGATGTCCGACCTGGACAAGGCGGGCGGCGTGCCGGTGGTGCTGAAGCGGCTGCTTGACTCGGGCTACCTGCACGGTGATTGCGTGACGGTAACGGGCAAGACCCTGGCCGAGACGCTTGAGCCGGTGAAACCCGGGGGTGGATCGGGCATCCTGCATGAACTCACTGAACCTCTAGGACCGACAGGCGGCATCGCGATTCTCAAGGGAAACCTTGCGCCGGAGGGTGCGGTTATCAAGATTGCGGGGACGCCAATCAGGCATCATCGCGGGCCGGCACGTGTCTTCGACCGTGAGGAGGACGCCTTTGATGCCGTGCAGGCGCGCGAGATTGTTGAGGGCGACGTTGTCGTGATCCGGTATGAGGGTCCTCAGGGCGGGCCAGGAATGCGGGAGATGCTGGCGGTGACGGCGGCTATCACAGGGCAGGGGCTCGGCGAGAAGGTCGCGCTGCTCACGGATGGGCGATTCTCCGGCGGGACGCACGGGCTGGCCGTTGGACACGTTGCGCCGGAGGCAATGACGGGCGGGCCGATGGGCTTGCTTGAGGACGGCGACATCATCGTGTTGGACGTGGAGAGTCGCGAGATTAACGTTGAGCTTTCAGAGGCCGAGTTGGCCGAGAGGCAAGCACGCTGGCAAGCGCCACCGCCGAAGCATTCCACCGGTGCCCTGGCCAAGTACGCGCGCCTGGTATCTTCGGCGTCGCGGGGGGCGGTGACGTATTAGGGGTTATGTGTTGAAGATGTCTGAGACGGGGACGCTGAATTGAGGGATGACATCTTCCGCAGTTAGCGTGTCGTTTTCGGCGAGAGTCACTATGAGTTGGCCAGTACGGTAGATTTCGATCATTTGGGTTTCGGGCCAGATGACCCATACGAGTTGGACGCCGGCGTTGAGCCACATGTTGGCTTTGCCGGCGATTTCTCGAACAGAGTCGCTGGGTGATACAACTTCGACGACGAGATCAGGAGCTGTTTCAGCGTAGCCAGGCACGTCCACGTCCAGTGGCAGGCGTTCCCTGGAGAAATAGGCAATGTCAGGTTCGCGGACGGTGTCGGGGTCGGACTCGATTTTGACGCCGGAATCGGACGCCATCATCCTGCCAAGTCGATTTGGTTTGATTTCAGCCCCAAGGAGCATCACCAGATTGGTTACGATTTCGCCGTGTTTCATTCCCGCAGCCATAGTCGGACAGAACACCCCCCGAATCAGTTCCCCGCGCATACCTTTGCCGTACATCTCCAGCAGTTGGTCTGCGGTGACGGGCTCCGTTCCGAGAACCGTCCTCTGCGCCTTTTGAGTCGTTGCCATGGTTAGCTCCCAATTTCCTCTATCATACGCCTAGAGAGGAATGCAAGGGGAGCTTTCGTGATGAGCGCGGATACTCAGACGGCTGGCGGTTTCGATGTGATGGAGGCGACGATTGCCGATATCCACGACGCGCTGGAAAGGGGCGACATCACCTGCCGCGAACTGGCGAAGACCTACATCATGCGCATCAGCACGTATGACAAGTCCGGCCCGGCGTTCAATTCCATCATCTCAATCAACCCGGATGCGCTGAGGCTGGCCGAGGAGCTGGACAGCAAAAATCTTCCTCGCAGCGAGTGGGGACCCCTGCACGGCATTCCCGTCATCATCAAGGACCTGATGCATACCGCGGATCGCATGCCGACAACGGGCGGCAACCTGGCGCTGAACGGGATGATTACACCGGATGACGCGACGATAGTTGCGCGGATGCGCGATGCAGGGGCAATCATCCTGGCGAAATCGAATCTTGATGAGATGGCGCGGGGCATCAACGGCGCGAGCGGGCTGGGCGGGCAGACTCGCAACGCGTATGACACGAGCGTGAATCCATCAGGGTCGAGTGCGGGCTCGGGAACGAGCATCGCGGCCAACTTCGGGGTGGTCGGCATCGGCACGGACACTTGAGGCTCCATCAGGAACCCATCGGCGTATGGGTCACTCGTCGGGATTCGGCCAACGTACGGGCTGAACAGCAACGCGGGGATCATGCCCGATGCCCCAACATCCGATACGGTTGGGCCGATGACGCGTACTGTTCGAGATGCTGCCACTGTTCTCGAGGTGATCGCAGGGCCTGATCCCAGGGACCCGGTCACTGCACAGGCAGAAGGTCACGTTCCTAGGTCTTATACGGAGGGTCTGAGTTCCGAAGGTCTGCGAGGTGTTCGGCTCGGAGTGATCCGGTCGTTCTTTGGAACAGGAGCGGAGGCCGACAAGGTGACGGCGGTGATGAATGCCGCGATCGCTGACCTTCGTCGTCTTGGGGCGACAGTTATCGACCCCGTCGAGATCCTGCATGCGGAGGACATCGTGTCGCAGGGGAACAATACGTGGGGACGCTGGCTCTATGAGAATGGCGATGCCCTTGATGCGTACCTCAAGGGTCTTGGCGATCTCGCGCCGGTGACGTATGAAGAGTTGCGGGACATGGGTTCGGGCGCGCCGCTCATCTTGCCGTACACGCCGACAGGAGGGATGGACACACCGGAGTACCGGAAAGCTCTGGCGGAGAGCACGGAATTCACGCAAACGGCGGTACAGACTGCCATGACAGAGCACAATCTGGATGCGCTGGTCTATCCAACGCTCAGCCTGCCGCCCGCACCGATTGGGCAGCCCCAAACAGGGAGCAATTGTCACCTCTCGGCATGGAGCGGCTATCCTGCCATCACTGTGCCGGCGGGGTATACGGTGGACGGCCACCCGGTCGGGCTGGAGATGATTTCAACGCCATGGACCGAGGCGACGCTTCTCAACTATGCCTATGCCTTTGAGCAGGGAACGCATCACCGCAGGGCGCCGTCGTTGGCGCCGGCGCTGTAGCTGCGCTACAGCTCTCAGTTCGCGATCCAGTTTCGAATCCTGAATAGGTAGGCTTGCCGCGTTCCGGCCTCTGGAGACCTTAGATTCTTCGCTGCGCTCAGAATGACAGGGCGCGAGAAGCTACGCGATGAGGACGCGGACTTCTGTGATGAGGTCTGCCTCAGCGGTTTCGGCGGGGTCTGAGAGATAGACCTCCATGGGCGGGGCGGCGGGTTGGATCTGTTGCTGGGCGAGCCATGTGAAGAGCAGGCCGTACGAGGCGGGGATACCTTCATAGGGACCCTTGTGGAGGACGCTGGCGTAGCGGCCGGCGGGGACGTTGATGACGCCGATGCCGTCGTCGTTCTTGTCCTGTTCAGGTGTTGACGGCGCAATCGGCGCCCATGCGTCCCAATCGAGCTGGTCGGGCGGGGTGGTTGAGGGGTCGTCCTTATAAGTGCCGCCGGGCGGCGCGACAATCTCCGCGCCCACGGATTCTATCCACGCGAGGAGTTTCCCAATCGCTTCCGGATACTGCTCATAGGGGCCGCGCATGTTGATGTAGGCAATACGCTGCTCCGGCAGTTCCGTGATGCTCGGCTCATCTATTGGTCTGGCTCCTGTGGTCACCGTCTTTCCCTCCCCGTGCCCGCGCTATGCGGGTCTCTTCGTCGATGCGTCAATTGTACGGCGTGACGTACACTGAGCGCATGACGGTGAGGCAGAATCCGGAGCGCGTTCCCGGCATCACCCTTCTGCGGCTGGAGCCGGACGGCATCCACGCAGTGTGGGAGGACGGGCACGGGAGCCATTATCCATATCGATTCCTGCGCGGCAACTGCCCGTGCGCGATGTGCGTGCTTGAGGGGACGAATCAGCGCGTCGTGTTTGAGAAGGACGTGCCGGAGGATGTGATTGCGCTGGACTGGATGCAGGTGGGGCGATACGCAGTGCAGTTTCTGTGGTCGGACGCCCATGAGACGGGGATATTCACGTTCCAGTATCTGCGGCATTTGGACGGGGAGCTGCGGGGGTAGCTGCGCTACCTCCCACAATCGCGATCCAATTTCGATTCCTGAATTAGTGGTTGGCCGCGATCCGGCTATGGCGGTCTCTTGAGTCCTTAGATTATTCGCTGCGCTCAGAATGACGTGAAGACCGTCCTGCGGGCGACGCTGGACTCCCATTTCTCGGGAATGACGAACCCGCCGGAACGCGGCAACCTTGGTTGTTGGGCAGACAGAGCCGGAACGCGTCTCTACGCCGTAACGCAGTTACCGGATTGCGCCGGACTCCTGGCCTGCGGCGTAGTCCTCGTCGGTGAGGCCCAGGATCGTTTTGAAGACGTAGTCGTTGTGGACGCCAATCCAGGGCGGGGGGCCGTCGCCGTGCGCCTCAGCGAGGGACGGGATGCCAGGCAGGCCCTGGTGAGAGAGATCACCCCACGGCGGCTCATGCACATCGACGATGTGGCCGCGCTGCCGGAAGTGGACGTCTGAGTAGAGATCTTCGCCGGTGTATTTGGCTCCGGCGGGAACGCCGTTGTTCTGGAGGATGCGCATGACTTGGCGCTTGGTATAGCCACTTGTCCATTCCCCGATCCGGGCATCGAGCTCATCCTTGGCGGCAACTCGGCCGGAATGCGTGGAATAGGCGGGATCTTGGGCCCACGTCGGCGAACCCATCCCCCTCACGAATCCCTGCCACTCCTCGTCCGTCTCGACGGAGAGAACGACCCATTCGTCGTCACCTTTGCATGGGTACGCGCCGTATGGAGCGTAGTGGCTGCCCAGGATTTCGCCGTAGCCCATCGCCTCCCATTCATGGCCGTTGACGGTGGAGTCAAGGATGGCAGGGCCCATAATCGCGCCCTGCGCCTCCACCTGCGCGAGCTCGATGAACTGACCCTTGCCAGTCAGATCGCGGTATTCGAGCGCGGCGATGGATGAGAGCGCGACGAGGCTCGCGCCGAGGTAGTCCGGGATGACGAGCTTGCCGTGCGCGGCCATCTCGGATTCCTTGAATCCCCACATGGAGCACAGGCCGGTGTAGGCGACAAGCTGGTTGCCCCACGTGACCCATGAGGTGAGGGGACCGTCAAGCCCCATGCCGGGCGCGGTGATCTGGATGACCCCGGGATTAATCTCACTGTTGTGCTCCCACCCGAAGCCGAGGCGGTCGATGACGCGCGGAGAGAAATTATCCACGAAGACATCGCTCTCTTTGAGCAGCCTGTCCATTAGCTTCTTGCCATCCTCATGCCGCAAGTCGATGGTGGCGCTGAGCTTGTTGCGGTTCATGTCCGGGTAGAGGGGGCTGTTGGCGTCGCGGTTGGCGACGAGCAGCTCCGACTCGACCTTGATGACCTCCGCGCCGTAGAAGCCGAGGAACATGGTGCCAATGGGGCCTGCAAAGAAGCGGGTGAGGTCGGCGACGCGGACACCGGAGAGCATGGAGTCGTCCTGCGCATGGCCGTTGCGGGATGTGGAAGCTGCGATGGGCTGCCGTCCGTTTTGCGCTTCGGTCAGGATTTCCTTCTGATGCTGTCCCAACCTGGGAGAGTGTCGCCACGCGCGCATCGGCGTCTCATACATCTTGAAGAGGAACCCGGGGGCGCGGTACTTGCCGATGACGGGGTGTTCAAGCTCCTGGATCCATTGGCGGTGGGTGAGCTGAGGGCTGGTGAGGAAATCGCCGGGCGTGTTGACAGGGGCGCAGGGGAGGCCGCGGCGCTGGCATTCCTCGACGAACTCATCAGCATCGAATTGCTCAATAAACGCCTGGAAGAGGGCGTTGATCACGTCCTCGTTCGCCATGCGGTACTCCTGGTCGTCCCACTCGGGCGCGGAGAGGACGGCGTCCTCCATCCATTCACGAGTCAGGAGATGCCAGTGGGGGAGGATGTAGATAGCGAGATAGACGTAGCGGCCGTCCCTGGAGCGGAAGATGTTGGACGCGCCGCCCTGCGGCTTGGCGCCATTGCGCTCCACAATCTCGCTGCGCTGCGTGTAGCGGGCGATGGCACTGGAGCCCATGTACGTTGTGGCCTCCGCGATGGAGAGATCGATGCGCTGACCCGTGCCGGTGAGTCGGGCGTGGCGAATGCCAGCCAATGTGAGATAGGCGGCGTGGACGGATGCAACCTGGTAAGTCTGGTGGGCGGGCGTGACCACCGGAGGCATCGTGTCATCGCCCTGCGCGCTCATGAATCCTGATAGGGCCTCAATGACGGCGTGGCCGCCCTTGTAGTCGGAGTAGGGGCCCCATTGGCCGAACGGGGTCATGGAGGTGGTGACGAGGTAGGGGTTGCGTTCAAGCAGGGATTCTTGCGTGAGGCCGATGGATTCAAGGGTTCCGGGCGGGGTGGCTTCAATGAGGGCATCCGATCCCGCGAGGAGGTCGACAAATGTCTGGCGGTCAGTTTCGGAACCCATGATGTCGAGGACGATGGAGCGCTTGTTGAGGTTGGCGTTGATGAAGGTGAGGCTTCGCTCAGGGTCCTGAACATTACCGGCGAAGGGGGGCAGGTGGCGATTGGGATCGCCGCCGGGAGGCTCCACCTTGATGACGTCCGCGCCGAGGTCGCCAAGCCATCGAGCGGCATATGAGGCGGGAATATCACCGTATTCGACGATGCGCAGGTGGCTGAGCGCGGCCTGCTGATCACCGCCGGAATTGCCGTTGCTATTGGGACCCGTCATTGTTCATCCCCTCACCCGGTGTTTCTGTGTGTGATTGTACGGGGTTTGGGGCGGGGGGTGGTAGGCGCGCACCCTTCGGCAGGCTCAGGACGAGCGGACTGTCATGTCATATGTCTTCAGCCGTTATGATTGTGTGTGACGATGCGCGGGGATGTGCTTGTGAGCGAAGAGGTGAGGTCATTGAGAATCAAGGCTTGGTTGGTATTCGGCGCTGTTGGGATCATTTCATTGTTGTTATTGGCAGCGGGGTGTGGCGAAAGAGCAGCCACAGTGACACCCGTCGGTTCCCCCGAGCCTTCGCCGATTACTGAACAGGCTACGACTGGTCCGTCTCCATCAGTCACGGAGATCCCAACGGCTCCGACGGAGGCGGAGGCGCCAACGCAGACTCCGATGCCGGTAGCTACTCCTACTCGCGTGCCGCCAACGCCGACACCGACGCCGACCTATGGCGAACAGACAGTCTCACGGTTTAGTTGGTACGCAAACGAGGAGACCAATTTTGCGGCCAAGTCTCAGCTCATCGGGTTGCTCTTGAGAATCTCCGAGGATTATCCGCAGCTCTTTGATGCGTTGATCCAGAAAGCCTGGATCAATCCGGCGGATGTGCCGGAAACTCTCGAGCCAGTCGTCGAGGTTGTAGAAGCAATCGCTTTGGTCACCAGGTCGGCAGACTATCTGACTGCGGCAGTGAAGGTGCTGAATATGCCCTTCCTCGAGGTCATTGAAGGAGAAGAGGTGGCCCAACTCAAGGACCTCGCCAATCTGGCGAGAAGTGGCGCCAGTGGCTTCAACATATTTCTGGATCACGCGATCGCGAAAGGCGGCTTGACTGATAGCGCCAGGGAAGTAGATATCAACTACCTCTACATGGAAGCCCATGATGCGGCAGGAATGAATAGAGTATTCAGCGGCACTGTGCCAGAGGAGGGAGACAACAGGATAATCGAGGGCATGATTAAGTTGTACCAACGGTATCCGGAAGTTTATTCCACCGCATCCGTCCATTTGAATGCGGCCTTTACGACCCCGAATTATGTGGACAATGTGCTTGAACTTGCTCAGATAGACGAGCAGTCGGCACGGCGCCTTGCGCAAATGCCATTTAATTCCATTGACGGTGGACTGGAACATACAGCCTGGGTCTTTGTGACACGAGCCGTGCAGGAGGACAGCGACGCCACCAGCGCCGTCCTCGAGACATATGAGATGCGAGGGGGCGCAGATCACTCAATGATGGCTCTTTTCCTGCTAGATGTGGCCTACATTTTCTCGCCGGACATTGTGGAATCTGTCCGAACATTCGATTGGGTGAAAGACGGTGTAGACGGACCACGATTGCGGGAAGAGGACTGGGGAACGAGCGCAAATCCGAGTGATGAAGAATATACGATAAGGATCATCCTGTGGGCGGGGCATCGGAATGAGGCTTGGATCGAAAAACTACTAACAAAGGACTGGGTCAGGGATGAGCTATCCTCCGATGAATCCAGTGTTGCCAACAGGCTCCGAGGAACTGTCAAGCCGATAGCAGGTCTGTTGCTCGATATGGAGTTCCTTGATGATGTCGATCGAGAAGACAGCTTGCTTCTTGTTCCAATAGCCAATTTTCTGGCTGGCATTCGGGACGTGCCCGGACTTTCGTTTTCCGATGTGCTGAAAGACAGCAAAATTAATGGCGAGATAACTGACACGAACCGGCACCTCGTGCAGTCTGTGATGGACGATCTGCTGGAGAGGCACGGCCTTGCGACAGACGACGACTAGCAGCCGCTACGCGCTTCCACTGCCGTGGTTACGTGGTGAAGGAGGATACGACCTGTGATGCTAGGGATGGGTAGTTGAATCTAAAGGCGTTGGTAGGGATCACCCCAGTCGCGATAATTCTCACGTTGCTGTTGGCAACAGGATGTGGCGAAAGTACGGCTACAGCAACGCCCATCGTTCCCCCCGAATTTTCGCCGACTGCCGAACAGCCAACCGTGATTCCAACCCAAGCGCCGACGGAGGCGCAAACTAAAGCCCCAACCCCACGTCCTACGCGCACTCCGGTGCCGCCAAAGCCGACACCGACGCCGACCTATGGCGAACAGACAGTCTCACGGTTTAGTTGGTACGCAAACGAGGAGACCAATTTTGCGGCCAAGTCTCAGCTCATCGGGTTGCTCTTGAGAATCTCCGAGGAGTATCCATTGCTCTTTGATGCGTTGATCCAGCAGGCCTGGATCAATCCGCCGGATGTGCCGGAGACTCTCGAGCCAGTCGTCGATGTGGTGGATGCAATCGCTTTTGTCACAAGGACGGCGGACGATGAGACGGCGGCAGTGAAGGTGGTGCATATGCCCTTCCTCGACGTCATCGACGGCGAAGAGGTGGACCTGCTTGAGGAACTTGCCAATCTGGCAAGAGGCGGCGCCGGCGGCTTCAATACGTTCCTGGATCACGTCATAGCGAATGGCGGGCTGACCGGCAGCGAAAGGCGGGTCGATGTCTTGTACGCGTACATGGAGGCCCAAGACCCGGCGGGAATGGAGCGACTATTTGAGGGGCGGTTGCCGGAGCCAAGCGATATTCACATGTTCGAGGATTTGGTCCAGCTCTACTGGGACTACCCAATTCTGTATTCTGCTGTATCTGTGCATTCTGCCAAGAACTTTCAATACCACGGGCTGGCTAGACATGCCAGCAGACTTGCCGCCATTGACGAGGAACTGGCACATCGATTGGCGCAAATGCCATTCAATGGGATACGGGGAGGGATTAGCGGCAACGCATGGACCCTCACAAGAAGGGCCGCAGAGGAGAACCTGGAGGCGGCGTCACGCATTCTCGAGACTTACGAAACGGGCGGAGGAATGGAGCACACTGACCTGGCCACATATGCGATGGACATAACCTCCGTTTTTTCTCCAGACACTGTCGAAACTGTCCGATCCTTTGAGTGGGTTGCAGACGGTCTGGATGCACCGGATTTCCGAGAAGACGACAGGGGAAGACGGGCACTCCCGAGTGATGAAGAAGAAACTGTTCTGACCATTCTGATGGCAGCCTGGCGAGGTGAGATCTGGCTTGAAACACTATTGGAGAAGGAGTGGATTCGAGACGATCTAACGTCAGATGAGGACGTTGCAGTCAATAGAGTCACTCAATTTGAAGATGCGGTCACACAGGCACTTCTCGGCATGCAGTTCCTGGATGAAGTTGATCGGGAAGACAGAATGCTACTTGTACCAATCGGGAATTTCCTGCTCGAGGAGGGCGAGGCTTCACAAGAATCTCGACTGTCTGATTTGCTCAGCGACAGCAGGATCGATGGGGAGATTACCGACGCGAACCGGCACCTCGTCGAATCCGTGATCGATGATTTGTCGGAAGATCTCTAGTGGTTGCCGCTGCGCTGGGCGATTCCATAGCGAGCCTGAGATGACGCGCTTTGTGTTCTCGCTGTGTTGGGTGCCGGGTGAGGGAGGATACGACCGGTGATGCCAAGGATGCGTGGGCGTTGGGCCGCGATTGCATTTGTCCTAGGGTTGTTGATGACGATGGCAGCGGGCTGCGGAGAGCAACAGCCAACCGCGACAGTTGCCGTATCTCCGTCGCCATCATCATCGCCTGCGCCGACAGCCGAATCGCCGGCTGCGACGCCTCTATCCACGTTTACGCCAGTCCCCGCGCCCACATTGACGCCCGTGCCACCGACTCCCATACCGCTTCCAACATTCACGCCTGTTCCCACTGCTATTCCGACTCCTACACCATCGGCTGAGGAATCGAAACTGGCCATGATCAGCCAGTTCGATTGGCACCGCAGCACTGAGGTGGACCAGGCGTTTAAGGACAGCCTGACCGAGGAGCTCTGCTACCTGGCTGTTGAGTTCCCGCAACTCTTTGACGCGCTGCTTGAAAGGCATTGGACTGCGTCAAGCCACCTTGCCACGGACATGGAGGTTTTTGCCGCAGTCCTGGGATTCATGACGGAGACCACAAGGTCATACGCGAGCGATACGGTTGCGCTGCAGGTTCTCTCGATGCCATTCCTGCGAAACCTGGATGACGATGATCTTGAGGTTGTCGAAGCGTACAGGATCATGGCGCAAGGCGGAGAGGAGCGAATGCTGACGTTCTTTGATCAGCTAATGGCGGATGGGGTAGTTGTTGAAAATAGTTTCGACCTCAGGAAGGTGTTCCACCCGTACGTCAAGGTAAATGAGCCTGAGATCAAGGAGTGGCTGGACAACTACACGGAGCGTGAAAGCCCTCCCGAATGGCACGTCAGCTACCTCGCTCAGCTGGGCGTTCTGTATCCCGAGGTTTTCTGGGCATTGACCGAGAATTTCCAGGACAGTCGTATCTATCCAACCGTATCAGAAATGGCGATCGAGCATGCGTCGATCGACGTGGAGACGGCGAAGCGCTCGGCGAGTATGCCTTTGATGGCTTACTCGGGACGAACGTGGGATCTGGTGATTGCCGCAACGCGCATGGACACTGCAGCGGTCAACGAAATTCTGGACCTCTATAACGCGTTCGACATGGTGTGGTTTCCGGAGCTTCCCCACCTGACGCTGCAATTGATGCCCATGGTTGCACCCTGGTTCACGGAAACACTGAATGGCCTTGACTGGTACCGGGACGGGATTCCTGAGGTTCGTGCAACGGAAAGGAACCTCGACACTGGACAGCGAGAGTTTGAGGAGAGAACGGATGAGGGGTGGGTGGTTCATTACATGTTTCGGGAGGCTTTTCCCGAGAGGACCGCACTCTTTGACAAGTTCGCAGAAACGGCCTGGTTTTCAGACGATGAGATAACGGAGAGTGAACGATCTGTGATCTCACACCTGTCAGTATTTCATCCGCCAAACGTCGCAGCGCGGCTGCTTGATATGCAGTTCCTGGATGACATTTCAGGGGAAGAAACTGAGCCTCTGCATGCACTCGTTGACTCGGAGTATGCGAGGTGGGAAGAGGGAGAACCGCTTCTAAATGAGGTTCTGAGCCACCCACAGATTGGCGGTGAGATCACGGATTCCAATCTCCGTTACTTGCGAGATGCCGTTGAGGAGGCGGAGGAGCGTATTAGGGCGGGTGAGTAGAGTTTAGAGCGGGGTGGTTTGGATGAGGAGACGGGGGCGGCGGCGGGTGTCTTTGTAAATGACGTTGTTGAGTTCTTCACGGACGGCAGCTTCTATCGTGCTGAGGCCTGCGGCTCGACTGGAGACGGCGGCGTCCTGGGCCTTGGCTACGGCGTCTTCCAGAACTTCCACCAGACGGGCACAGAGGTCATCGGCGCGTTCCTGATCAAGGAAACCGATCATTGAGATGACGGGATCACCGACGAGGTCGTAGGTCTCAGAATCGATCGGCAGGGAGACTGAGACGACGCCGTCACGCGAGAGGGCGGCGCGCTCGCGCAGAACCTCGTTGTCAACGCTGCCGACGTGGATGCCGGAGACGAATCGGTCTCGCAGGTCGAGTTTCTCGGCGATCCGGGCATCGCCTGCGTCATCGATTTCGAGCACTTCGCCGTCGGTCAGGAGAAAGATACTGTCATCCGGGATGCCAACCGATTCAGCCAATCGTGTGTGGTGAACAAGATGCCGATATTCGCCCTGGACCGGCACGAAATAGCGCGGCTTGGTCAGGCGCAAGATGAGCCTTAGCTCTTCCTGGCTGGCGTGGCCGCGGACATGAACCTCTTCCGTCCGGCTATAGAGAACATCCGCGCCCAAACGGAACAGGCTATCAATCGTCTGCGCGACGAGCGTCTCATTGCCCGGTATCGGATTGGCGGAAATGATAACGGTGTCACCCGGTTGAATGCTCACCTGTTGATGGACGCCGCGCGCCATGAGCGCCAACGCGGACGTCGGCTCGCCTTGTGAGCCAGTCGCCATAATCACGGTCTCTTCGGGAAGGCTCGACTCGATCTGGTTGGCGGGAATTAGCATGCCGTCCGGTATACGGAGATAGCCGAGTTCAGTGGCGATGCGGACGTTATCGACCATGCTGCGGCCGATGACTGCGAGCCGGCGGCCGTGCGCAGCCGCCGCGTCCGCCACCTGCTGGATGCGTGAGATGAGGGAGGCGAAGCTGGCGACAATCACTCGCCCATCCGCCTCTCCGATCAAGCGATGCAGGGCCTTTCCGACAACGGCCTCGGACGGCGTGTAGCCGGAGACATCCGCATATGTGGAATCCGACAGCAGTAACAGGACGCCATCTTCTCCTGCCTGCGCCAGGCGATGAAAATCCGTGGGTTTGCCATCCACGGGGGTGTGGTCCAGCTTGAAATCTCCGGTGTGGATAATTGTGCCGACCGGGGTATCGATGATGATGCCGGTGGCATCCGGAATGGAGTGGTTGACGCGGAACAGCGTGACACTAAACACGCCGAGATTGAACGTGTCACCCGGTTCCACCGTTTCCAGCGTTGTACCGCGGAGTCGGCGGGATTCCCGAAGTTTGACGGAGACGAGGCCGATGGTGAGGGCACTGCCATAAACGGGGACGCCGAGTTCAGGAAGGATGTGGGGCAGGCCGCCGATGTGATCCTCATGGCCGTGGGTAATGACGACGCCGACGACGTTCTCGGCACGGTCGATGACATATTGGGCGTCCGGCAGAATGATATCGACGCCGTGATGGGCTTCATCCGGGAACATGAGACCGCAGTCAATGATCAGGATGTCCTCGCCATATTCGATGGCCATCATGTTCTTGCCGATTTCACCAAGCCCGCCAAGCGGGATGATGCGAAGTGGTGGATTTGAAGTGGACATGGTGGGCTATGGTGCTTAGAGGAGGCTCAATTGCTCGCCGGAGCTATCGTCGGTGCCTGTTTCTTCGGAGCCATAGGAGGCCTGCTGGTCCGCAACAGCGCCTGCTAGACGGCGGCGGGCAGTCTCAAGGGCGGTGGGGAGGTTTCGGAAATCTTCCAAGATCACATCTCGCAGACGTTGTTGGTGCAGGGCAGCGGCAGGGTGATAGATGGGGTAGACGGCGAGCCCGTCCTTGTATAGCAGTTGGCCGCGAGCGCGTGAGATGGCCTGGCGGGGAAAGAGACGGGTCAGCGAGAAACGCCCAAGGGTGACGAGCAGGGTTGGGTTGACGAGCTGGAGCTGCCGCCTGAGATAGAGGGACTCACACGTGTCAAGTTCATCATCCCGAGGGTCGCGGTTGTCAGGGGGGCGGCACTTGACGGTGTTGGTGATATAGACATCCTTGCGTGCCCAGCCGATGGAGGCCAGTAGTTCATCAAGGAACTTTCCTGCAGCTCCAACGAAGGGGCGACCTTGCTGATCCTCGTAGAAACCCGGCCCTTCGCCGATGAACATGACATCGGCATCCGGCGCGCCCTCACCGGGGACGGCAGTCGTGCGGCCTTCGGAGAGCCGGCACTCAACACAGACCGCAATTTCGCCAGCGATGGCCCGAAGGGCCTCTGCCGCGTCAGCAGCCGACGAGACCATGGCGACCAGAAACCGGGGCGAGTTCGTTAACAGTCATGAACCCCGCCCCCAAGACCTTGCGCTGATTTCCGAGTCTACTCGTCAGCGATTCCAACCTCATCCTTGAAGTAATTGATCGCGTCCTGGACAGTGAGAATTTTTTCCGCGTCTTCGTCCGAGATGGAGAACTCGGCACTCTTCTCAAATTCCTCTTCGAATGCCATCACGAGTTCAACCATATCGAGCGAATCGACGTTGAGATCTTCTGTGAAGGACGCTCCGGGTGTGACGTTTTCCGCTTCGACGCCAAGCTGCGCGACGATGACCTCTTTGACTCTCTCTTCAACGGTAGCCACGTGACATTCCCTCCCTGCGCTGACTATTTCTTCCTTTGATTACACATTAGGGGTCAATCGAGAGTTCCGCAAGCACGCTGCCCAGGACGCCGTGAACGAAACGTGCAGAGGATTCCGCGCCGTACGTCCGCGCAAGCTCCACGGCCTCGTCGATTGCGATCGCTGCAGGTATGCGTTCGTTTGTGATTTCTGACAGCGCAAGGCGTAGGGCATTGCGGTCAACGGTGGCGAGCTGGCTGACAGGATAGGCAGTGGCGTGCTCCTGTATGAGCCGGTCAAGACGGGCCTCGTCATGCTGCACGTCTGCGACGAGTGCGGCGGCGTACGAGAGGATGGGCTCACGAACCGCGTCATCAATGAAATCGTCGGCGATCCGTCCTACCGAGTCGGCAGGGGAGTGCTTGACCGCGTCCCACTCATAGAGCGCCTGCAGCGCGATAGCGCGGGCGCTGCGGCGTGATTCCACAAATTTTCTGGAGTTGCTCTCCCCGGCGTCACGCATGGAGTTGGCGACGGAGGCCACGTTGCTGTCAGCGACAGAGTGGTCGGCGCCGTCCGCAGACGCTTGGGGCACGACTGTCTGCCGCTTAGCCTCGGAGAGCCTCAAGCTCTTCAAGGTTGCTGACGTTGATGGTCTCCGCTTCCTCAAAGGCTCGCTTGACCAAGCCGGTGAGAACCTTGCCGGGGCCGAGCTCAATGAACGTGGTGACGCCATTGTCGCGCAGGTACTCCACGGTTCGGAACCACTGGACTGAGCTGCGGATCTGGCTGGCAAGCTCATCCACAACCTCGTCCGCCGTCTCAAGCGGCTGCGCGGTGACGTTGCCGACGACGGGGAAAGTTGGGGCTGAGATGGACGCGCCCTCAAGGGCTGTGCGCATGCCGGGAACCGCAGGATCCATGAGCGAGGAGTGGAAAGCGGCGCTGACATTGAGTCGAACGACGCGCCGGGCGCCTCGTTCCTCCGCCAGTTTCTCCGCCGCCTCGATACCTGAGACGGAGCCGCTAATCGCGATCTGTCCCACGGCATTCAGATTAGCCATGTCCACACCGGTCTCTTCGCAGATTGCCCTGAGATCGTCCTCTCCCATGCCGATGATGGCGCTCATGGTGCCTTCCTGTTCATCGCCTGCAGCCTGCATGAGGCGTCCACGCTCACGGACGAGCTTGACGGCGTCGCTGAATGTCATGGAGCCGGCGGCAACGAGTGATGAATACTCGCCGAGGCTGTGACCAGCGGTGTGGGAGGGTGTGAGTCCCTTGTCGCCAAGAATCTCGCGCGCTGCTTCAAGCGTGGCGACGGATGCGGTCAGGATGGCGGGTTGGGTGTTAATGGTCTGCGTGAGGTCCTCCATGGGACCTTCGAAGCAGAGCTGGGAGAGTGAGAATCCGAGGGCCTGGTCGGCCTCGTCAAATATGGCTTTCGCAGCAGGGACGGCGTCATAGAGGTCCTTACCCATGCCCACTGCCTGTGCGCCCTGCCCGGGAAAGAGATATGCGACTGTCATTTTCGGCTACTCCCTCTGTGTTCTTTGTCCTCGCGCTGTGCGCCCTCTCTGCTGGGTGTGATGGCATGCCCGGGGCGCGGTGGAGCAGGCCACTCAACCTTGTCTGAGAATTACTCAGTGGCGCGGCGGGGCTGTGTAACTTGCCTGCCGTTGTAGATGCCGCAAGTCGGGCAGACGCGATGGGGAATCATCTGGCTAGGGCATGAGGGGCACTGGATAGTGAGGATCCGCGAGCGGGCAGTGTGCGCCATTCGCTTGTTCTGGCGGGCACGCGAGCGTCGCCGTTTAGGCAATGGAGGCATATTTTCAAGGACCTTTCCGGCTTTGAGGGCCTAGTGATCTCTGGTTTTTTCCTCGATCAGGTTAATCGTCAGATTTGTTTGCCCACAGCTCCTGGAGCTTGGCCCACTCACTGCGAGCGGGAATGGGCGGGCACTTGCAGGATACCGTATTGCGGTCGGCTCCGCACTGCGGGCAGAGGCCAAGGCAGTCGGACTTGCAAACGGGGTTCTGCGGCTCATGCATGATCAGGTACTGCCGAACGGCATCGGCGATATCAAGATGCTGCTGCTCGTTGATCTGCAAATCCTCGAATGTGTCGCGCTCCGGCATCTTGTGGCCGGTCGCGATGTCAATGACGGGAAAGAACTCTTCTTCAAAGGAGAATTGGAGTTTGTGAGGGTAGGGCTTGAGGCAGAGCGAGCAAGCCTGCTGATTCTCGGCGTCGCAATTGGCGGAGACGAGGATCCCTGCATCTGTACGCATGAGTTCGGCCTCGCAGTTGACGAGGGCGGTATCCACATCTTCACCAATGAAGCCGAATGATCGGCGCGCGCCAATCGGTTCCTGCATGAGACCACTGACGTTCACTAACATCTTCGTCGTTCACGCTCAATTTTGGCTGGCCTGTTGAGTTAGCTATCCGCTTTCGGACTTCGGCGGCTATGGAGACTTCTTTAGATTCCTCGACTGCGCTCGGAATGACAAGGGTGGGGCAGGGTGGGGTTAAGCCAAGAGAATATTCGTGTCGACAGCGGTAATCATCTGCCTCGAATCTCTTCAATGTAGTCATCAACGGTGACGTCTTCGCCCAGCGCGTCCTTCCCGAGGATGCCGTATACCTGGTCGACAGGGTGAGTGGCGCCGCCCGGTTTCTTGATGAGCAGCCCCTCATCCATCAAAGTGATTTCGATTTCGTTGTCGTGGTGCATTCCGAGGCAGTTTCGCCCTTCGACACGCTCAGGACGAGCGGGTGATTCAGTCTTCTTCGGGGACAGGGGTTCCTGTCACTTCGCGTGTGAAGTCGACAATTTCCTTCAGGCTGGTGCCGGGGCCGAAGATTCCCGCGATGCCCATATCCGTGAGGGCATCATAGTCCTCCTTGGGGATGATGCCACCGGAAAAGACGGGAATCTCAAGGCCGTTCTCGCGCAAGCCGTTCACAATGGCTGGCAGAAGATCAAGGTGGGCGCCAGAGAGGATGCTGAGGCCGATGGCGTCCACGTCTTCCTGTACGGCGGCCTGGACGATCATTTCTGGTGTCTGACGGATGCCGGTGTAGATGACCTCAAAGCCGGCATCGCGCAGCGCTCGGGCGACGACTTTTGCGCCGCGGTCGTGGCCGTCAAGGCCGGGCTTGGCGATAAGAACTCGCGCAGGTGCCGTTGCCGTTGTCATAGTTACCGCTCCTCTCCGTAGGCCAGACGCTCTTTGATGCGCGGCCCTTAGTGCGCTGCGCCGTCTGCGGGCTGTGTACGATTCATACCCGCATGTGCCGCATCACGCTGCGCTATCAATACCAGAGTACCGAGGAAATCAAGGGGATGGACGGCTCGCAAGACATTCGTAGGCTCGCCGTCATCCACAATCATACGGACACCTGCTGCACGGACTCTCTCCTCAACGGCCTCAGGATCGTCGGTTTCAAGGACGACTGCGTGCAGGCCTTCGCCCATGAGCTTGAGCGCGCGGGCAACCGGGCCGTTCTCATTGAGGTCCTGCGCGAATTCCACCTCGGCATCGCCGGCGTCGAGCCATGCGGTGTCCATGCCGAATCCCTCAGAGACGGCGCGTCGCTTGAGCGGCATCCGGAACAGGTGCTGCCAGGTGGCGGATGCCGTGCCGACGTCTGCTGTGCGGATTGTGACGTGGTGCAGGCCGATGTCCCGCGACGTGCCGGGCGTGAAGAGAGTGGTTTCCTTGATTTCTACGGGGACGCCGCCGGTGCTGGCGGGGCTGATGATGGTGTTCTTGCCAGTGATACCCTGTTGGGCTTCATGGACTATGAAATCGGCGCCGCGGCTCTTGATCTCCTCGGTGGCCTGCTCTACGTCCTCAACGTGGAAGCTGACGTGATGCATGCCTTCGCCGCGCGCTTCAAGCTGTTTGGCCAGCGGGCTGTCGTCGGTTGTGGGTTGGAGCAGCAAGAGGCGGCCAACGCGAAGTGGGATGATTGCGGCGCGGTAGCCTTCGTCGTAGGCATCCCGTTTGACGGTGGCGGTCAGGCCAAGGACGTCCTCGATCTTCTGGGCGGCTTCATCGATATCGCGGACGAGAAGTCCAACCTGGTCAAAGCGTTTAAGGAGGAGATCATTTTGGTCTGTCATTACTTTAGATTGCCTTTCTTTGAAGAAATCCATCTTAGTGGCGCGATGCCTTGCGATTGTCAAGCCATTGCTTCAGTGACTTTTCGTTCTCAGCAGAGCGTCGGCCTTCCAACAGGTGGCGAACGCTAATGTCCTCGTCGAGGTCCGGCCAGTTGATGCCTTCACCATCGGCAATGAAGCGCCAATGGTTCCTCTCTTCGGGGGTAGCGTTGGCCAGCCTGGGAGACCAAGCGATTGGAACTGACAGCGTACGGCCATCAACCAACTGGAGAGTCAGTTGATCGTCAACGAAGGAGACCGCTGTTGCACGCGCGACAGCCGCATCAACTGCCGAATCGGTCATTCCACGCTCCCAAGAACTGTTCCTGTCGCTCCTCTATGATACGCGCGATTCTATTGATCTCTACAGTCCTGAAACGTCCGCCATCAGCCAGCGCTACCGGACTCAACCAGAACTTTGCTTCAAAGTTATCGCGTTCCACGTGAATGTGAGGTGGTTCGATTCCGTCACCCATGTAGAAGAAAAACCTATATGGACCTTCTCGATGTACAACCGGCATTCTGCTGAGATTGAAGGCCCTCTTTCCGTCTAATGATCCTCTAGTCGCGTTGGTTGAGCATGATGAGGGTGCCGAAGAAGTCCTTGGGGTGCACGACGCGGAGGACGCTGTCACCGTCACGCTCTTCAATGACGCGGAGGCCCTGCGACTTGATGTGCTCAGCGAGCCCTTCGGCGTCGCTTGACTCAAGGACAACGCCATAGACACCCTGACCCCGGGACGCGATTGCGCGCGCGATGGGGCCGTCCTCGCTGGTCTGCTGAACGAATTCAAATTCGGCGTCGCCCGCGTCCAGCCAGCCGGTGATCATCCCGGCGGATTCTCGTTCCACCATGCGGTTGACCTTCATGTCAAAATTCTTCGACCAGTTCTCAATCGCGGCATCTCGGTCTTCTGTGGCGACGGGGATGTGGTCGACGCGGAGATCGTGTTCAGTGGGAGTGCGGCGGGTGACCTGCGCGATTTCCGTGAGGACGCTGTTGGCTGCGCGTGGATGGATGAACTCCACCTCACCGACGAAGCCTCCCTCCGGCTCGCCCTGGATGAGCTGGACTTCGCGCTCCTTGAGGGTGGCGATGGTTGCGCGAATGTCCTCAACCTCGAAGCAGATATGCTGGATGCCCTCGCCGCGGCGCTCAATGAAGCGGCCGACTGCGCTCTCCGGGTTGATGGGCTGCATCAGCTCGAACCGGACGTTGGAGGTTGGGACGAGGGCGGCGATGAGGCCGCGTTCCTCAATCGTCTCCTGGGCAGCGACCTTCAGGCCAAACAGGTTCTCATAGGCGTCCGTGGCGGCCTTGAGGTCGCTGACTACGACACCGATGTGGTCGATTCGCTTGAACATCTTTAAAATTGGCCTCCCTGGTTTTGCGCTACGCGTTTGCGGTGGTTCGCTTCGTTCCAGATTCCTGGGCTGCGCTCGGAATGACAGAGGGAATTGGAAATGGCAGAAGGGTTAGACGACGAGGAGCTCCTTGTGCATTCCGAAGACGCCGCGGAGCACGTCGCAAATCTCGCCGGTTGTGGCGCTGGCCTCAACACAGTCGATGATTGCCGGCATGGTATTTTCGTTGCTCTTCGCGACCTTCTCAAGGTTCTCAAGGGCTGCCTGGGCTTTGTGACCGTCACGTTCGCGGCGAACCTGATTGAGTCGGTCGACCTGGCGCTTCGTCTCCTCCGGGTTGATGCGGAGGATCTCCATGGGTGTTTCGTCGCCGGAGGTGAAGGAGTTGACGCCGACGACAGTGCGCTCGCGGCTTTCGACCTGCGTCTGGTACTTGTATGACGCGTCACCGATCTCCTGCTGCTGGAAACCGTTCTCGATGGCGCGCACGGCGCCGCCCGCCTTGTCGATCTGCTCTATGTAGGCGCGTGCCTCTTCTTCCAATTTGTCGGTCATAGCCTCCACGAAGTAGGAACCGGCGAGCGGGTCAACGGTGTCCGTGACACCCGACTCGTATGCCAGCACCTGCTGTGTGCGGAGCGAAAGTGTTACCGCGTCCTCCGAGGGAAGGGCAAGGGCCTCGTCTTTGGAGTTCACGTGCAGGGACTGGGTTCCGCCGAGAACAGCGGCCAGAGCCTGCAGTGTGGAGCGAACAACGTTGTTGTCAGGCTGCTGGGCTGTGAGTGTGACCCCGGCCGTCTGGGTGTGGAATCGGAGCATCTGGGAGCGGGGGTTCTCCGAACCGAAACGCTCAACCATGATCTTCGCCCACAACCGTCGTGCGGCGCGGTACTTGGCGACTTCTTCAAGGAGGTTGGATTGGGCGACAAAGAAGAATGAGAGCTGCGGACCGAAGTCATCGACCTTGAGACCTGCCTCGATGGCGGCATCGACATAGGCGATGGCATCAGCGATGGTGAATGCAATCTCCTGCGCCGCGGTGCAGCCGGCCTCGCGCATGTGGTAGCCGCTGATGGAGATGGTGTTCCACGCGGGGGTCTCCTTGGCGCAGTACTCAAAGAGGTCCGTGATGAGGCGCATGGACGGGGCAGGGGGATAGATGTACGTGCCGCGCGCGATGTATTCCTTGAGGATGTCGTTCTGGACGGTGCCACGGAGTTCCTTGGTGGGGACGCCCTCACGGCGAGCGACGGCGATGTAGTAGGCGAGAAGGATGCTGGCCGTGGCGTTGATTGTCATGGACGTTGAGACCTTGGCCAGGTCGATGCCGTCAAAGACGATGGCCATGTCCTCAACATGGGAGACAGGGACGCCGACCTTGCCGACTTCACCGAGGGCGAGCGGGGCATCGGAGTCGTAGCCCGTCTGCGTGGGCAGGTCGAATGCCATGGAGAGGCCGGTCTGTCCCTGCTCAAGCAGGTACTGGTAGCGGCGATTGGTCTCCTCCGCGGATGCGAATCCCGCGTATTGCCGCATCGTCCACAAGCGTCCGCGGTACATGGTGGGCTGGACGCCGCGGGTGAAGGGGTAGCGGGCGGGGTAGCCAACCTTGCTCGCGTACTCCGAGTCTGAAACATCGCTGGCGTCATAGAGCGGCTCGATCTCGATTTCAGAGGTTGTCTCGAATCGCTCCTGCCGCTCCTTGTTGCGGGCAACGGCGGGGCCATAGACCTTTTCCAACCAATCGTGCTTGGACATGTCTGAACCGTTTGTCACGGGCTCATCCTCCCCACCATGATCATGTCGACGGGCGCATTGTTAGCGCAGCCGCGCCGCAACTGTACTCGCAATAGGATACAGCCCGCGTAAACGGCACGCTAGTTAGGGGAAGGGTAGGCAGTGCCTACAGCCAAAGTTCGCGATCAGTGTTGATTGGTACTTGGAGTTGGTCCGCCGCGTTCCGGCTTTGGCGAGAATGCGGAGGGAAGACGGCGCTGGACGCCGTACTAGATTCCCGCCCCGTGTCGGAGCGCGGGACATGCTTTCGCGGGAATGGCGAAGGACAGCGCGATGGATTCCGGCTTTCGCCGGAATGAGGGGAGTTACCCCAACCCTAGCCCTCCCCCATCAAGGGGGAGGGGATATGGCGCTAGGTGGTGGCGGCTTCCGGGTCGAGTTCGATCTGCTCAATCTCCTCCATGAGGGCGGAGACAAACTCGTCCTCTGGGACGACGCGGACCTTCTGGCCCTTGCGGAAGATGATGCCGCGGCCATTGCCCGCCGCGATGCCAACGTCAGCATCCTTGGCCTCGCCGGGGCCGTTGACCTCGCAACCCATGACGGCGACACGCACCGGCTTGTCCACCTGCTTGAGCGCCTCGTCCACCATCTCGGAGTACTTGATGATGTCCACGTCGGCGCGGCCGCAAGACGGGCAGGCGATGAGCGTGACTCCCTTGTTGCGCATGTTGAGCGACTTGAGAATCTCCCAGCCGGCCTCCACTTCCTTGACGGGATCACCCGCCAGCGAGACGCGGATGGTGTCACCGATGCCCTCGTAGAGGAGGTGGCCCAGCCCGATGGCGCTGCGGATCGAGCCGCCGAACGGGGTGCCCGCCTCCGTGATTCCGAGGTGCAACGGGTAGTCGACCTCTTGGGCGACGCGCTGGTAGGCCTGGATTGTCATGGGAACATCGAAGCCCTTGACGGAGATCTTGATCTGGTCGAAGCCCATATCCTCGAGGATTCCGACTTCCCAGAGGGCCGTTGCCACCATGTGGTCGACGACAGTGTAGTCGCCCTCGCCCTCCTGGCTGGCCTTCGCGAGCTTGTTGACGCCGTCCGCTAGGCGGTGGAAATCGCCGGTCTTGCCAATGCCTCCAATGGGCGGCAGGGAGCCGAAGTTGACACCGATGCGGATGGGGATTTCGTATTCCTTGGCAAGCGTGACGACTTCACGGACCTTGTCTGCGTCGCGGATGTTGCCGGGGTTGAGTCGGATGCCGCTGACGCCGCTCTTGATGGCCTCAAGCGCGAGCAGGTGATGGAAATGGATGTCCGCTATGACGGGGATGGGGGCGCGGCTGCAGATCTCCTTGAGGGCCTTGGCGGCGTCCATATTGGGGACGGCGCTGCGGATGATGTCACATCCGGCGGCGGCAACCTCATATATCTGCATGATCGTGGCTTCGGCATCGCGCGTGTCCGTCTTGGTCATGGACTGGATGGCGATGGGAGCATCCCCGCCGATGGGGACGTCACCAACATGGATTTGTCGAGAAACACGTCGCTCAGGCATGGCCTTTTCTCCTACTGACAAGGCGACTGAAATCTACCTACACAATACCACAGCGGGCCAGAATGGCTGGTAGTTGAGAGGGGGTATCAGGGGGGGAGGGTAGGGGGTCATCAGGCGCAGCCTTCGTCCTCTTCGATGTCCTGGAAAGGAATCTCCCGATGGGACTCTCGGCTGCGGGGCGGGATTTCAAGATTGGTACCGCGCGGCGCATTCTCGACCAACCACCTGCCCAAAGGCATGCGAGGTTCCGGCTTCGCCTTTTCATCCCACATTGCCGCAGGTACGATGACGAAGGATTTTCGGGCGCCGATGCGCTGCGGCCCCTCTTCCTCGGCCAGTCGCAGAATCTCCGACAGACGCGCCTTAGCCTCGGCAACGGTCCAGACGCGCTCGGAACTGGATTGGTGAACAGTCATGGGACCTCCATAAGTGGGATAGTAGACCAGTATAGTCCGGGTTGGCGGCCTGTGGGGTGAGGGCAGGGGCAGCATGCTATGGGCTATTTGCATCCGTCAGGTTGGTTATGCCCTATCTGCCTTCTGATGTCTCATTCTGGGTGAATAGTGTGGCGTCTAGGTATTCTGAAATCGTGATTTCTCCACTATCCAGCCTCTGCTGCAATTCGGGATGTTGCTTCGCCCGCTTTGCTATATCTTCATAGATAGAATCAGGCCAGATCCTCAATTCGCCCAAGAACACCTTCTCAGTGAAATCGTAGAACAGGCTTCGTAACTCTGACATTACAGCGAGTATCCCTCCTCGCTTATCGCAGACTTCATCAAAGAACCTTACATTGCGATTACGCCAAGACCTTACGCTTTTGACGTGAAACACTCCGTTGCGTACTGCCTTCATACCCCCAAAGAATTGACGCCTGCTGCCTAGGCTCTTGAAAAAGGCTTCCAGCACCGGGTCTTCTAGTCGAGAATCTATTCTCCTGAGGGCCAAGTAATTCTCGATACATTGATGCAATAACGCGACAACGATCAACATAACTGAGCGATTATGGATGTCCAGCTGCTCTTCGCCAGGTTCAACGCCTAAGAAACCCAAGTCCTCGCCATTGTAGCTGTGTTCCTCTACCCTCGAGCGGCGCAAAAAGGCATCTACCATCGCCAAATTGGATCTCATGGTACGGAAGACCGGCAGTGCCTTGAACGTGACGGTCAAGACATCAGGATCAATAGTCACTTTATTTACCTTTATTCAGCAAATACCACAAGCGCCTCAGATAGCCTTCATAGACATTTGCCCCGTCGATTAGCAGAGAGATTAGATGCTCGTTCTTGTCTCCGGAAAACTCCTTTACGAACATTTCCTGTTTGTCTACATTGTCGTACCTCTGACGTACTATGGAGTTTCTGAGAGCTTCTAGGCTTTCCACAAACTGATGGTTCTCATAGCAGTACTGGTCAATGGCGTCATCCCGGAAGACCGCATGGGCCCTAGACAGTTGCCTATACTTCTCGATTATTGCAAATAACAACGACAACGCGATCTGTAAGGGCCCGAAATGGTATTTCTGCACTTCCTCCGAGGCATCAAGGAGCATTCTTGTGTTGATGCCACCGATCTCTTTCGCCGCTTGAATTTGCAAAAGCGTAAGCTGCTCAATTTCGCCTGGGATGCTCGAAAAATCTAGGTCACGCATCGTTCGTTCAAGTTGCTGACTTCGATCATGCGCAAGATTCATGGAACTACGTAGGAGGTGAGCATGCTGTACCAGCGCATCGAACTCGGACTTGTACTTCATAGGCTCTCTCGGTGCCGTGTTAATTGCTAACCGCGATATGGCCCTCCGGATGATTCAATCCTATTGAACGTCTGTCAGTAATTCAATCTGAATATCGAGCATGTCCTTGGATTCGTCGATGCGCTCAGAATGACGGTGGGGTGGCTTACGGCAGGATGGAGTCTCCCTGGAGGAGGCGGGGGAGGTCTATACCGACGGTGACGAAGAGAACCATGGAGAGCAGGAAGACGAAGCCGACGAGGTGAACGACATTCTCGCGCTCCGGTGAGAGGCGTCGTCCGCGTCGGACCACCTCCAGGATGAGGAACGGGATGCGTCCACCGTCCAGGGCAGGGATGGGCAGAAGGTTCAGGATGCCCAGGTTGAGGCTCAGCAGGGCGACGATGATCAGCAAAGAAATCGGGCCATCCTGCGCTGCCTCGCCCGTCGCCTGAGCGATGCCTACCGGGCCCGCGATGCCGGGATTGGTGGAGGAGCTTATAGCGCGTCGGATCTCCGTGGCAGTGCCCGTGACGACGTTGCCCATGAGCACGATGCCGTTCCATGGCGCCTGCCAGACAGGAGCGGCTCGACGTTCAAAGACGGGGTTGAGGAGGCGAATCGACACGCCCATCGGTCCTTCGCCGGGTGGGGGATTCGCGCGTGGGGCAAGGTAGACGGCGAGTGGGACGCTCCCACGCAGGACGCGCAGCTCCACTTCCTCGCCTTCGGCACGGTCGATGCGGTCGGAGAGCTGTCCCAGCGTCAGCACGTCCTGGCCGTCCACGCCGCGTATGACATCACCCACACGCAGGTTGGCCTCCTCAGCGGGGGAGCCGGGCACGACTTCTTCAACCACGATTTCGCTGTCAACGAGCCGCTCGACGGGCAGGGAGGCAAGGGCACTGAAGATGAACCACGCGAGCAGGATGTTCATGGCGGAGCCGGCCACGAGCACGGTGAAGCGCGCCCAAACGGGTTTGCCCGCGTAGCCGTCCGGAATGGTTGGATCGCTTTCGCCCTCAAGTCGGACGAATCCGCCGACCGGTATCCAGTTGAGAGAGTAGACAATGCCGTTGCGCCAGATGCCTTTGAGCCGGGGCGGGAAGCCGATGCCGAGTTCGCGGACGCGGATGCCGAGTATGCGCGCCGCCCAGAAGTGGCCAAGTTCATGGATGAGCACCAGGAAGCTCAGCACGACGGCAAAAGCGGCGATGGTAACGAGGATGGACATTGTCAGCGCGCCTTTGCCGAGTTCCTGACGTAGTCACGTGCCCACGCGTCAACCGTAAGCAGGTCATCAAGGGTTGGCTGATTCACGGGAGTGTGGGCATCAAGCGCGACCATGATCAGTGACGGTATTGAGGTGAATGAGATTGCGCCGGAGAGAAAGAGTTCCACCGCGATTTCGTCGGCGGCGTTGAGGACGGCGGGGTACGTTTTCCCGCTTCGAGCAGCATCGACGGCAAGCCAGAAGCACGGGAAACGACCACGATCCAGCGCCTCGAAGGTCTGATCAATCGAGTAGTCCATTTCTCGCCAGTCGGAGGGGCGCTCAATGCGCTCCGGGTATGCCAGCGCGTATTGGATGGGGAGGCGCATGTCCGGCATGGAGAGCTGCGCCTTGAGCGTGCCGTTGGTGAACTCAACCATGGAGTGGTTGATGCTTTGCCGGTGAATCATGACGTCGATGCGGTCGTAATCAATGTCGTAGAGCCAGCGCGCCTCTATGACTTCAAGCGCCTTGTTCATCAGGGTGGCGGAGTCGATGGTGACCTTGGGGCCCATGCGCCACGTGGGATGCGCCAGCGCCTCTTCGGGCGTGACGGATTCGAGCTCCGTATCGCTGCGGGCAAAGAACGGCCCGCCGGAAGCGGTGAGGATAAGGCGGCTTATCGCTTCCTTCGGCTCCCCGGCCAGGCATTGCCACAAGGCGCTGTGCTCGCTGTCTACGGGGAGGAGAGTTGCGCCGGTTCGGGCCACCTCACTCATCACGAGTTCGCCCGCCACGACGAGGATTTCCTTGCTGGCAAAGGCGAGCGTCTTGCCCTCCTTGATCGCGGCAAGGGCAGGGGCGAGGGCGGCTAGACCGGGTATGGCGAGGACGACGGTGTCCACGTCCGGGCTGCTTGCAATGTTGGCGAGGCCCTCCGGGGTAGCGGCGTCGCCCGTTGCCGAGAGGGCGGGGCGAAACTCTGCCAATTGCGCCTGAAAAGCATCGCTATCGTGGCCTGCCGCAAGCGCGACCACGAGAAATCGGTCGGCATTACGGCGGACAACGTCCAACGTTTGCGTGCCAATGGAGCCCGTTGATCCAAGGACGGCGATGCGTTTCTGCGACTGGTTCATGTCATTCCATAGTAGTGACGATGGTCACATAGACAAGAACGGCAGGAAGAATCGGCAACAGGGAATCGAGCCGGTCGAGGATGCCGCCGTGGCCGGGGAGGAGGTTGCCGGAATCCTTGACGCCTGCTGTTCGCTTGAGCCAGGACTCGGCCAGATCTCCCAGTTGACCAAGCACGGAGAGCGCCGCGCCAAGTGCGATGGCCGCTGCAAGCGGCAGGGCGTCCAGGTCGACAAACATGGCAAACGAGGCGCTCACTGTCGCCGCGCCGATGACTCCACCAACTGCGCCTTCCCACGTCTTGCTTGGGCTGATTGTGGGGGCGAGTCGGTGGCGGCCGAAGATGCTGCCGACGGCATAGGCGGCTGTGTCAGAGGCGAATGCGATGAGGATGGCATATCCAAGCCAGGCGAGGCCATCGGCAGATTCGCGGAGGGCGAGGCCGGAGGCGAGAAAGGCGGCGACGACGAGAGATGCAAGGAGCCACGGAACGTAGCCGGAAGGACGCAGCAAACCACGCAGCTCCCAGAAGGCCAAAGTCGCCGCAACCAGCGCCACAAGCAGCAAGGGAATCCCGCCAAGCCAAATGGCAAGGGCCAGGATCGGGATGCCGACAACGGCGGTGGCGAGGCGGAGCGGGAGAGAATCCCGACTGTTTGCCGTGTCCTCTTGATCTGTACCCATAAGGAGATTATGGGGGAGGGAGCGAGAGGGTGGAGTCTATTCGCCGTCTATGGTGCCGAAGCGGCGTTTGCGAGCGGTATAGGCGTCGAGGGCTTTGGTGACTTCTTCAGGGCCGAAATCCGGCCACAAAGTCGGCGTGAAATAGAGCTCGGCGTAGGCGGCCTGCCACAGCAGGAAGTTGCTGATTCGCAGTTCTCCGCCGGTTCGGATGATCAGGTCCGGATCCGGCAGGCCGTTGGTGAACAGGCGACTCGCGAATGCGGATTCGGTCAGGTCGTCGGGAGCAACATCGTCCTGCAATAGTGTTCTGGCCGCTTCAAGGATTTCCTCACGGCCTCCGTAGTCGAACGCGACGCTGAGGGTGATGCCGGTGTTACCCTTCGTCATGTCAACGACGCGGTCGATGGCGGCGGCGATGTCCTGGCTGATTCGATCCTTGCGTCCAAGGTGAACGAGTCGCGCGCCCTCCTGGTGCAAGCGTGGGGCGTCCTGCCTGATGGCCTCGGCAGCAAGCGTCATCAGTCCCTGGACTTCATCGGATGGTCGCCGCCAGTTCTCGGTTGAAAAGGCATAGAGCGTCAGGTAGCGGACGCCTCGCTCAGAAAATGCGCGGACAACGTCATGCAGCTTGATGCGGCCATGCTGATGTCCCTGTTCGCGTGGAAGTTCCCGTTCCCGCGCCCATCGACCGTTGCCATCCATGACGATGGCGACGTGTTGCGGGGCGGCGTTATCTGCGTGTTCCGGCGGCGTCATACGCGGGCTAATTCAGCGCTAGACTTCCATGACGGCCGCTTCCTTGGCCGCCCCCATCTCGTCAACCTGGCCGGTGTAGCGGTCGGTGATCTTCTGGAGCTGGTCTTCAGCCCGGCGCTCGTCATCCTCTGAGATTTCCTTATCGCGTTGCAGGCGGCGCAGGTGGTCCATGGCGTCGCGGCGGACGTTGCGGATGGCCACGCGCTCATCCTCGGCCTTGGAGCGAACCAGACGGCTCATTTCCTTGCGGCGTTCCTCAGTCATCTGCGGGATGGGGATGCGGAGCAGCTGGCCGTCTACAGCGGGCGACAACCCAAGGTCTGTCTGAAGGATGGCGCGCTCGATAGCCGTTATGGCAGAACGGTCGTATGGCTGAACAACGAGGAGGCGCGGCTCCGGCGCGGTGATGGTCGCCAGCTGCTTGAGCGGGGTGGGTGTGCCGTAGTAATCGATCCGAAGTTCCTCGACCAGGGTAGGGGAGGCGCGGCCGGTGCGGATGCCTGCCAACTCGCGGTTGAGAACATCGCAGGTGACCTGCATTCGATGCTCAGCATCGTCGAGAATCTGCTGCGTCATGGCTTGTCCTCCCCGGGTGGGCGGGTTCAGCGTTTACCGTCTGAGTTGACGAGCGTGCCGACCGTTTCCCCGTTCAGTATTCTGCCAACACTTCCCTTTTCAAAGATATCGAATACGACGATGGGCAGGCTGTTGTCCATGCAGAGTGTCAGCGCCGTGCTGTCCATGACCCCAAGCCGCAGGTTAAGGGCCTCCATGTAGCTGATGGCGGAATACCGCTTTGCGTCAGGCTGTTCGTTGGGATCGGCGTCATAGATGCCGTCCACTTTGTTCTTGGACATGAGTAGCACGTCTGCGCCAACTTCCACGGCGCGCAATGAGGCCGCTGTATCGGTCGTCATATACGGGTTGCCGGTGCCGGCGGCGAAGATGACCACGCGGTCTTTCTCCATGTGCCGGATGGCGCGGCGGCGGATGTACGGCTCCGCGACGGCCTGGATGGCGATGGCTGAGAGGGTGCGGACATCCGCGCCGAGGCTTTCGAGAGTGGTCTGGAGAGCAAGGGCGTTGATGACTGTCGCCAACATGCCCGAGTAGTCGGCCGTTGCCCGGTCCATGCCGGATTCTTCGGCGATTCTGCCGCGCCAGATATTGCCGCCGCCAACCACGATGCCCATCTGCACGCCGGTCTGCAGAACGTCAGAGATCTCGGATGCAACGACACGGACAGTATCGACGTCAATGCCGGACGCGCGAGGGCCCATGAGCGCCTCGCCGCTGAGCTTGAGGAGGACTCGCCGCGGTTTGTCGCCGTCCAGCGTGGCAGCCTCTTTTCTCTGTGTCTCCGAGTCCGCGTTTATTCCTCGCCGATGCCGTAGCGGGCGAATCGCCTGATGACGATATTTTCGCCCACCTTGGCGACGGTATCAGTCAGAAGATTGGCAATCGTTTGGCTTGCGTCCTTGACAAACGGTTGGTGGAGGAGACGAGGTTCACCTGAGGCCGTGTCAAGGTCATCGAGCGGGATTTCGTCATCGATGGCCTGCGGATTCATCGCGGCGATCTGGAGGGCAATATTGTGGGCGAGCTCCCTGAAATCCTCGGTTCGGGCGACAAAATCCGTCTCGCAGTTGAGCTCTACGATTACACCGATGCGCCCGCCTGCGTGGACGTAGGTCTCTATCAGGCCCTCGTTTGCCGCGCGTGAGGCCTTCTTGGCAACGGTGGCGATGCCGCGTTCCTTGAGCAGCTCGCTTGCCTTGTCCATGTTGCCCTGCGCGTCCTCGAGGGCGCGTTTGCAGTCCATGATGCCTGCGCCGGTGCGCTCTCGCAGTTCCTTGATGGCATCAGCCGAGATTGTTGTCACTCCACACTCCTGTCGTTATCGTTAGCGCGCCGTCCATCTCGGGCGGCGCGGTTAGTTCCTGCTTCTTGCCTGAGCCTGCGCGATTGCAGGCCTGCATATGCTTGATTCCGTTGGCGAGGGCAGGGGGCGTCAGGCGGTCGCAGCGGCGGCCTCGCCCTCCTGTCTCATGTTCTGCCCCTCGGTAACACCCTCGATGATAGCGTCGGCGATGTGACCGGTCATCAGGCGGAGCGCCCGGATGGCATCATCATTGCCTGGGATCGGGTAGTCAACGAGGTCAACGTTGCAGTCTGTGTCCGCGATAGCGACGATGGGAATCCCCATCTTGCGCCCCTCGGCGATGGCGATCTTTTCGCGGGCGGCATCGATAACGAAGATTGCTCCGGGCATCTCCGTCATCTCCTTGATGCCACCGAGATAACGATTCAGCTTGGCGATGCGGTCCTCAAGTCGTCCCGCCTCTTTCTTGGGCAGAAAGGCGAACTCTCCCTTGGAGCGGCGATCTTCCTGTCGAACGAGATAATCGATGCGGGACTGGATGGTGCGGAAGTTGGTAAGAGTGCCGCCCAGCCAACGCTGATTGACCCACGGCTGCTCTGCGCGGGTGGCCTCTGAAGAGATAGCGTCCTGCGCCTGTTTCTTGGTGCCGACAAAGAGCACCTTCTTGCCGGACATGGCGACCTCACGAACGAAATCGGCGGCCGCCTCGAGGCGGTTGAGAGTCTTCTGGAGATCAATGATGTGGATGCCGTTGCGCTGCGTGAACACGAACGGCTTCATCTTGGGGTGCCAGCGGCGGGTGGGGTGTCCAAAATGGACTCCGGCCTCCAGCAGGGTCTTCATCGTGATTTCAGGCTTATCACCGTTTTCCGAAGTCGGCGGCGTGTCCGCCGCGGCCTGAATCGTCGTCGTTTCCTCGCTGGTCGTTGTTGTCCCACCGTCAGTCGTCAAGAGCCACCTCTTATGGATCCGCAATGTTATATCTGGGTCAGTATAGCATGCAGGGCACGAGATGCTCAGGTTGACCTCAGATACGACCACACATACAATCTTATGTGCCGCCAGCAGGGAAAAAAAACACATAAATTGCCCGCATGGCCGACGGCGGTTGACATGAAAACGAGTCAGCGCGGCCACGAGAGAACGGGGAAATAATGGCGCCACGATACGATTACGATTGCCCGGAATGCGATCTGCGCTTTGAGCTTCGACAGAGTTTCGATGCCGAACCTGTCGCACCGTGTCCGACGTGCCAGGCGGAGAGCAAGCGGGTGCTGCACGTTCCCCAGGTTGTCTATAACGCAGACGGATTCTATACGAGCGAGCAGAAGAAGACCGGCTTCGGCAGCTATTGGAACCGCAAGGCGGAGGCCGAGGACCAGGGCAAGATGGATCCGGACACAGGAGTCGGTGCTTACTAGGTTGTAAGGCCCTTCGGATCACAGGCCTTTTTGATTCAACTACCAGTCAACGGGAATACCAGCTATGCCGATGTATGACTACGTGTGCGAAGACTGCCCGCATGAATTTACCGTGCGGCAGGGGTATCACGACCCTCGAGTAGCGACGTGCCCGACGTGTGGCGGCAAAGGGAAGCAGCGCATCTCCATGCCCGCCGTCGTTTTCAAGGGAAGCGGTTTCTATGTGAACGATTACGGCGGCAGGAAGACCGGACAGCCGCCTGCCAGGGACTCAGACAGCGGCGGTGATTCCGGCGGAGACGGCTCCGGCGGCGATGATCACGACCACGCATCCAACGGCGCTTCTGAGCACTCCCATCCACACCCGCATCCCCATCCGCATTAGCCGAATATCATACGGCAAGCTCTCACAATGAGAGTCGTCATTCAGCGAGTTTCACGGGCAAGCGTACGTGTCGACGGCGAGATTGTCGGGCAGATCGGGCAGGGGGCGCTGATCCTGGCCGGTGTGAAGGACGGCGATACAGAGGACGAAGTACGTTACATCGCCGGGAAGATCCCAAATCTGCGCATCTTTGCCGACGGCGAGAAGCATTTCGAGAACTCCATTACGGACACCGGCGGCTCAGTGCTTGTCGTTAGCCAGTTCACGCTGTACGCGGATACGCGCAAGGGGCGCAGGCCGAGTTTCCTGGAGGCGGCGCAGCCTGCGAAGGCTGAGCGGCTCTATGAACTGCTGGTCAGCGAACTGCGCGGGCAGGGGATGAGCGTCGAGACGGGGCGGTTCGGGGCGATGATGGACGTGGAGCTGGTCAACGACGGCCCGGTGACGATCATCATCGACAGTGAGGACAGACAGTGGGCGAGACGCGGCTAGCCGCCAAGGTTTGGCGGCCTCAGTGTCATTTCCAGGGCGATTAGCGCTAGCACGATGACCACGATCAGCACCAGCGAGCTTCCGACAAACCACGGTATGTACTTCTGGAACGGCAGCGGCTCTTCCGGTCGCCTCAGCGGGGGCCACGTCGAGCCGCGATAGGCCAGAACCAGGTTTTCCAGTGATTTGCCGGCGATGACAGTGACGCGGGCTTCTTCCACACGCTCCCGAGCAGCGTTCGACAGCTCGCCGTCAGTGATCAGAAAGGCAGCCGTCGCCTGAAGTGACTCCTTTTGGTTGCTGAACTCCTCCACAACGGACGGGGCCAGCTTCTCAGGCGATACTCCGAACTCGAATCGCGCGACGGCGCGATGGCCGCGACCATGGAGAATGACGAGATCACCCACGGGCGGCTCTTCGCCGGACTCATTGGTTGGCAGCATGTAGCCGCCACGTCCAAGGTAGCTTAGAACGACATCCTTGACGGTTTCGGGTTCGTAACGCCTCATGACGGGCGATTTTCCTAGCGCCTGCGGCGGCGTCTTCGGTTGGCGTTGGGCCTCATGTTGGGGGGAAGGCGCTTGCCGCCGCCGGGACCACGGTAGGTCGGTTCGCCGGGCTCCGGGTTTTCAACGGGTGCCGGGGCCTCTCTCCGAGGAGTTTGTCCGGCGTTGCGCCTCCGACGCCACAGCCAAATGTAGACGGGAATCATCACCGCAGTGAAGTAGACTGTCGCGCCGACAATGATCTGTGACTCATACGTGGCGACAAAATCGCCCAGTGGTGTGCCGGCCTGGTTTTCAATGACCCATTGCATCGACCACGGCAAGTGGAGCGGGTTCAAGACAATAAAGCCCACGGCCACGAGGCCGATGATGTAGTTTCGGTAGACTTTGTTCATGATGATTATCGTGGAGTCGGGGGTTGGGGGATGTCAACGACATGAATCCCGGATCAGATTGGCTTGAGCCTGTTCGCTCCTTATTTGAAAACAACATAATATCTATTGTGCGAAGTAAGATATGGGGCGCAGGAAGCGGCCGTTAGTCCACTGCCCGACAGTTTTTGACATGAATCACAAGAAAAGGCGTGAATCGTGAAGCGTTCCGTGTCGGTGGCGATTCGCACCGCGCAGCCGGACGGCGCTGAGCGAGTTGTCACCGTCTTGCGGCCACGGGTTCCTGATGATCCGCTCGGCGGGCTGTGGGGTTTACCCGCAGCGACTGCACGAGACGGTGAATCGGAAGACGAGGCCGCAGCGCGCGTCTTGAAGGACAAGTTGGGGCTTCGGGTTCCGGCAAGGGGCCTTACGCGGATCAATGAGGGGCGGCGGGATGAAAGCGTGAATTCCCAGTCGATGATGGTCTACGCACTCGATTGGGATGAAATTTCTCCCCTGCCGATCTCATTGCCTGCGCGATCCGCTGATTCCGGCGAGACGGTCACGCTCTACGACGATTGGCGTTGGGCCACGCCGGAGGAGTTGCGCGAGGCGGCGACGCGCGGGTCGTTGTGTACGCGACTCTACCTTGAGTGGCTGAGCGGTTAGACCCGGACGGCGGAGGCGAGGTTGAATTCTATTGCGGTGCGGAGTTCGTCCAGGCCGCGACCTGAAAGCGCGGATACAGGGATGATGGAGAGGTCAGGTGTCTTGTTCAGGGCCTGATCAACGAGGGCGCGGTATTCAGGCGACGACTCCGCGTCAACCAGATCCATCTTGTTCATGACGAGAATGCGCGGCTTGCCCGCCACCTCAAGCTCGTCCAGCAACGAGAGCACCGACTTGTAGTGCATTGAGGCGGCAGGTGCGTTGGCGTCCGCCACGTGGAGGAGAAGGTTGGCGTCCTGTAGTTCCTCAAGCGTTGCGCGGAAAGCGGCAACAAGGCTGTGCGGGAGTTTCTGGATGAAACCGACCGTGTCTGTGAGCAGACCTTCGCCGCCGGCCGGAAGGCGCATCATGCGCGTAACGGGGTCAAGTGTTGCGAACGGCTTGTCCTCGGCAAGCACGTCGGCACGTGTTAGAGCGTTCATGAGCGTGCTCTTGCCGGCGTTCGTGTAGCCGATGAGGGAGACGGTGGGCAGGCCCTTATTCTTGCGGGATTCACGGTGTTGGGCACGGCGGCGGCGCACGTCCTCTAACTGGCCCTTAAGGCGATGGATGCGGTTGCGGACAAGGCGACGGTCCGTTTCCAGCTGGGATTCGCCCGGGCCTCGTGTCCCGATACCGCCGCCAAGGCGCTCAAGGTGGCTCCACTGCCCTCGAATGCGCGGCAAAAGGTATTCATGCTGCGCCAATTCAACCTGCAGTCGCCCCTCCATGGATTGCGCGCGTTGGGCGAAGATGTCCAGGATCAGCGCCGTTCTGTCCAGTACCTTGACCTTGAAGGACTCTTCGAGGTTGCGCTGCTGGGTTGGCGTTAGTTCGTCATCGAGAATGACTGTGGAGATATTCTCGTCCCGCGCGAGAAGAAGCATTTCGTCGAGCTTGCCCCTGCCCATGTAGTGAGGCGTAAATCGATCGAGTCGCTGGCGCTCAACCGCTACGACTGTGGCGCCGGCGCTCTGAGCGAGGGCGCTGAGTTCTTCAAGAGACTCATCGAGCGACCCGGACGCTCCTCTACTCTTGACCGCCGCGCCGATGAGCAGCGCTCGCTCCGGAGGGCGCGCAGTGACCTCAGGCCGAACGGTGTAATGTCCGTTCGATCCGTGTCTGTCACTGTTGCGTCGCTTGCTCATCTGCCTCCGTCTATTTCGCTCAAGACGTGTATCGTCAAGGGTCGTTGTGCGTTCAAGTATACGATGCAAACTCTCCGAACCCATCTCGTGGGTGTGACTATGCGGCATGCGTAGAATGAAGTCAGGTTATGAATCTGTATCAACCTGAGCCCAAACATCACCCTGAACCCCGGCGGAACCCTGGCCGTGCGCTGTCGTTCACGGTTGGGCTGACCCTACTCCTGACATTCATAATTTTGGTGGCCGGCGTGCGTGAGACGTTCGTCGCGCCGGACACGGAGCGGATATCGTTCGGTGGTCCGGGAAACTTCGGAATTCTCATGGAGGCGATACGCGTCTTCGAAGAAACGACAGGCATTCCACTCCGTCCCGACCAGGACGACATCGACCGCACAATCTACTTCATGACCATTGCGGCATCCGGCGAGCGGGGCTTCAATACGGCAGACCGCATCCTTTCCGAAGTGGATAATTCCAGTGAGCAAGTGCCGTCCGGTGTGCCGCCCGGCCTTGAGGACATTTGGCGGGCGATGCAGATCCTCCAGCGAGATTACCCTGACGCGCCGCTTGAGGCAGTCACAGAGGCTGCGCGGCGGGGCCTGTTCGTGGGCGGCGAGGACCCTGCCCTGACGTTTCTGGATGCCGGACAGTATGAGAACGCGCAGGAGTTCTTCGCAGAGAGTTCTTACGAGGGCATTGGAGCGCGGGTTGGCCGCACAGATGACATCAACGTGATTTCGAACGTCTTCCTGGGTGGCCCGGCTGAGGCTGCCGGCCTGCAGGCAGGCGACGGCATCGTGTCCGTAAACGGCATCGATGTGACCGGAATGCCCGTGGACGAGCTGGTGGAAATCGTCAAGGGCGAGAGCGGCACTGAGGTTGTGCTTGAGATACGGCGGCCGTGGGACGATCCAGGTTCGCAGATGAGCGTTACGGTCTTGCGCGGAGTGGTTCCGACGTCAATTGAGACACGGATCTTTGGCGAGGACACCGGGCGACCAGTGATCGGCTACATACGGGTCGAACGCTTCCACCGCGAGACAGACGATGATTTCAAGGAGGCACTGGGCACGCTGCTCGAGCGGGACATAGAGGGGCTCATCCTGGACGTTCGCTCAAATCCGGGCGGGTCATTGTCCGGGGCTGTCAGCATCGTTGGGGAATTCGTGCCGGAGGGACTTGCGATGTACGAGGAGACGCGCGAGGGCCGCCGCATCGAATGGGAAGTCGACGACGACGGACAAGCCTATGAAATCCCTCTGGCCGTGCTCGTCAACGGATTCTCAGCCAGCGCGTCTGAGGTCGTGGCAGGCGCTCTGCAGGATCATGATCGCGCTACAGTCTATGGAACACGTACATTCGGCAAGGGCAGCGTGCAGGCGTTCCAGGAGTTGAGTGACGGCTCCGCTCTGTATGTGACCGTCTCCAAATGGCACACCCCGTCAGGGCGTCAGATTCAGGACACGGGAATCATCCCCAATGTGCTGATTGTTCCCACAATCGGCGATTACCTAAACGATCGAGATCCATCGCTGTCGACGGCCTATTGGGATCTTGTTGACGAGATTGCGCCTGCGCCCGCAGTGTGAGCGCGCCTAGTCGTTGCTGTCAGAATCCTCGCCGCCGCCGAGATACGCCTCGGGGTTGCCAATGAACTTCTGCCGCTCGGACAGGCTCCTGAAGTAGTACCACCTGCCATCGTGCCGGAACTTGGTTCCGACGCGGTTGTTGCCGTTGTCGATTTCCGTAACTTCGCTGTCGGAGAACTCGTACCCGGTAACAGGATCAGTTTCAGCCATCCCCACTCCCCCACTTTCTACGTGTTCAAGGCAATAAAGTCATGCCGACTGTACGCCGCTGCCCAATTATGTGTCAAGGAGCGCCTTTCGACAGCCTCAGGGCGATCCACAGAGGGTGGGGTTAGTATTGATGGGCGGTCATCGAACGGGGAATGGCGCAGGAAGAATGTCAAGACACCTGCTGATCCGCTACCACGAGGTGGCGCTCAAGGGGAAGAACCGCGGCGTGTTCATCGGCGTGCTGGCTAACAACGTGCGCAAGGCGCTGGCACGGGCGGGGCTGGATCATCCCGTTCGACAGGAACGTAGCCAGATTCGCGTCGACCTCCCTGACGGGTCCAACGCCTCCCCTGCCCTAAGCGTCCTTTCGCGTGTCTATGGTATCGCCCGCATTGCGCCGGCTCTCCGTACGGGCCTGGAGTTTGAGGAGATTGTCGACGGCGTCAGGGATATCATCCGCACGGAATGGAACAGCGCCGAGACCTTTCGCGTTTCGGCTTCACGTTCCGACAAGCGCTATCCGCTGACATCCGTTGAACTAAACATGCAGATCGGCACTCTCGTCGAGAAAGAAACCGGCGCAGTGGTCAAGCTGCGAGGAGGGGACATCGATCTACGCGTGGATGTTCGGGAGAAGGATGCGTTCGTCTACGTGGAGTCGGTTCCCGGCGCAGGCGGGCTGCCGGTTGGCAGTTCCGCCCACGTGATGGCGCTATTGTCAGGAGGCATCGATTCACCGGTTGCAGCGGCGCGCATGTTCCGGCGGGGATGCACAGTGGACTTTGTTCACTTCCACAGTTTTCCGCTCGTGGACGGCTCATCGCGGGACAAGGCACGAGACCTCGTACGCGTTTTGGACGAATCACAGTTCGGATCACGGCTTCACCTTGTACCATTCGCCGACGCGCAACGGCAGATTGTCGCAGCGGTCAACCCGGCATATCGTGTGGTCGCTTACAGGCGATTCATGGTGCGCGTGGCGGAGGAGTTGGCGCGGCGCGGTGGCGCGCTGGCGCTCGTAACCGGCGAGAGCATCGGGCAAGTGGCCAGCCAGACTGTGGAGAATATCGCCACGATTGACTCGGTGGCGACTATGCCCGTGCTGCGGCCGCTGGTCGGCATGGACAAGCAGGAAATCATCGCTGAGGCCCGGAAACTCGAAACGTTTGATATTTCGATCTTGCCGGATGAGGACTGCTGCTCCCTCTTCGTGCCGAAACATCCGGTTCTGCGGTCTTCGCTGAGTGATGCCGAGAGGATGGAAGAGGCGCTGGACGTGGATGAGTTGGTCAGGATGAGCGCGGACGCGGCACAGACGGTGACGATTGGGGAGTGAGGCCCGGTCAGTTTCACGCCCTGGTTCGGATTCGCGAGTCCTCAACAATCCACAGTTGTCCGCCAATCGAGTGGGATTCCATTCTGTCCAGTAGTCGCCTCCCAAGGCGTACCGTGGCACGCGAGCCCTGCCCTCTTGGCCTAAGAACCGCGATGCCACTGTACTCTGAGGGTGGAAATGTCCGCACGTCAGTAAAGTCCGTGTCGAAAGTGACCAGGATGCGATCCTCGTTTCGGCATGCTTCGGCAATTTCGCCGTCGGACTTCCCTGCAAGCCCCTGATCTTCTACGGAGAGAGCGTCGTAACCGGATTCCCTAAAGAGCGCCAACAGCGCTCTAGGCAGATTCTCATCGAGCTTAAGCTTCACACGGAAGCCTGGTCATATATTGATACGACACTTTCTTTGGCCAAGGCAGAAGCATATAGGAGTGACGCCTTTATCCCCTCTCGAGACACAGTGGGATAGTTCGCAAGAATCTCATCCACGCTGTTGCCTTCCGCAAGGTTGTCAAGGATAACGGTCACCATCACGCGCGTGCCGGCGATGCACGCCCGCCCATGGCAAATCTGCGGATCAACTGAGATATAGTCCTGCCAGTTCATAGTGGTTCCCATCCAAGCTCCTTGTCAGCATACCAGTGTCACTGTGACACAGGCATAGCACATCATTGGCAGCGGCGGCTATACTGACTGCTCAAGCGCAACCCGCCTGGGGGAGGTGCCAGTGGTCTCATCCGACTATCCCGAGTACGGCTACACCGTCACCATACGACTCGAGTATCCGAACAAGATCGGCATGCTCGGGATGATTACAACAACCGTTGGCGAGCACGAGGCCGACATCACTGCCGTCGATCTGGTTCGCACACGCGGCAAGCGCATCGTACGTGATCTCACGATCGGCGTGATGAATATGGAGCACGGCCAGCGTGTGGCACGGGCACTGCGCAAGACAGGCGCACGGATCGTCGCATTTACCGATCCATCGTTCCTCGTCCACACGGGCGGCAAGATCGAGATGCACACGAGGACGCCCGTTGAAAATCATCGCGATCTTTCGCAGGTATACACGCCGGGTGTTGGCCGAGTGGCCTCCTACATCGGCGAGAACCCGGAGTCCGTGTGGTCGCTGACGTCCAAGGCCAACACGGTTGCGGTTGTGTCGGATGGGACGGCCGTACTGGGTCTTGGCGACATTGGACCTGAGGCCGCCCTACCCGTCATGGAAGGCAAAGCAATCCTTTTCAAGGAACTCGCTGACGTGGACGCATGGCCGATCTGCCTGGACACCCGTGACACCGATCAGATTGTCGACACCGTCAAGGCGCTGGCCGTCGGGTTCGGCGGCATCAACCTGGAGGATATTTCAGCGCCGCGCTGCTTCGAGATTGAGGAGCGGCTAAAGGAGGAGCTGGATATTCCTGTGTTCCATGACGACCAACATGGGACGGCTGTCGTCGTAACGGCAGCGCTGATCAACGCGCTCAAGATTGTCAACAAAGACATCGGCCAGCTTCGCGCCGTCATGACCGGGGCAGGCGCGAGCGGCGTCGCGACGACGCGGATGCTTGTTGCTGCGGGCCTCCGGGACATCATTGTTTTCGACCGGCAGGGAGCGATTCACCGCGACCGCGGCGACATCGAGGGCAATGCAGGAAAGATGTGGCTTGCTGAGAACACGAATCCGCGCAACTTCGCGGGGGATATCCGCACGGGTCTAAACGACTCAGACCTCTTCATCGGCCTCTCCGGGCCGGGAGTCATCGAGCCGGAAGATCTGGCCCGCATGAACAGCGACGGCATCGTCTTTGCACTGGCCAACCCCGACCCTGAAGTATCGCCCGAAGAGGCGCATCGGTACGTGCGTGTGGTGGCGACGGGTCGTTCGGACTACCCGAATCAGATCAACAACGCCCTCTGCTTCCCCGGGCTGTTTCGTGGAGTACTTGATGTCCGCGCACGCGGCATCAATGAGGACATGAAGATGGCAGCAGCACAAGCGCTCGCAGCCGTCGTATCCAACCGCGAACTGAGCGAGGAGAATATCATCCCGAGCCTCTTCAATTCACGCGTGGTAACGACGGTTTCTCGCGCCGTAAGTAAGGCGGCGCTTCGGACCGGAGTTGCACGGCGCTCACGCATCCACCACGGGGAGCACATGCCCGACCTTTCGCCGCTGGCGCACTGAATAAACGGCACTGGATTTAGCTCGCGCTGTTAGGAGAATGTGACGCAGGACTCTTTCGTTGTGATTAGCACGGAGTCCTGGCGGAATCGGGACGTGTAGGCGTCGACGACCTCATCGATCCCCGCGCGGGCGTCTCCGTCCGGCGGCGCAAGAATCAGCAGCACCTTGCTCCGCTCGCGGAGAATCACATCATCGTTACCCCGCCACTGCCCGTTCGCGTCCAGCACCGTCAGCCCGTCCGGGAATCGGGGCGTGACTTCCGTAGCAAGGAATTCTCTCCATGCCTCATCTGTCACGATTTCCGTATCGCCGCTGTTGCGTCCCATGAAGACCTGGTACTCAGTCCACAGGTCGCCATCAGCGCAAGGCGTAGTGGGCTCATCTGAGCCGCAGGCCATGGCAGCCAGCGCTGCGGCGGCAATCAACATGATGATTGCCAGTTTTCTCACTCTTCCTGCTCCGGTCGATTGATGACGATCCGCACTAACCCACGGGCGTTGAACTGGATGAGAGGGCTGCGGTTTTTGGGCCACATCGACGACGCCAGCACAATGCCGATGAGCATGCCGAAGATGAGGATGAGGACCTGTCTAATCACTTCTGTGTTTTCTCCACTTGTAGGCTCGCCAGCCGAAGAAGCCCACTACAGCTGCCACCAGTAGTATCAGCGTAGCGTTTTGATAGGGCTCGGTAATCTCGGTGATTCTCTCCCAGTTCTCACCAAGAAACCAGCCCATATAGACCTGGATGAGGCTCCAGATGAATGTTCCGAGTGTCGTATAGAGTAGAAATTTGATGAGGTTCATGCGGGTATAGCCCGCCGGGATTGAGATGATGCTGCGGACGATGGGAATGAGCCGTCCGAAGACGATGGCGAATTCGCCGTAGCGTTCGAACCAGGCAGTAGCGCGGTCAAGGTCGTTCTCAGAGATAAAGGCATATTTTCCATAGTTGACGACAATGCGGCGCACACCGGCTTCCCGGGCGAAATACCCAACAGCGTAGAGAACCAGTGCGCCAATGACGGAGCCCGCCGTGCCAGCGGCAACAACTCCCCAGAAGTTCAGCTCATCTCTGGCAGAGAGCGCGCCGGCGAATGGAAGGACAAACTCGGACGGCACTGGCGGAAAGATGTTCTCGGCAGCCATAAGAATGACGATCCCGGGGTAGCCGATGGCAAGGATGACTTCCTGAATCCAGCCGCCCAGGGTCTCAATGATGCCGGTCACGGCTTACGCCTTGAGAGTCTCCACCAGCCAATTGACAGCGAGGTCCACGGCCTCCACGTTGCTACGGAATCGATGCCCCGCCCCGGGCAGCATCATCAATTCAGTTGTCGATTGATCAGAGGCCGCCAAAAGCGTGTGAGCATCCTCAGGCGGCACAACGTCATCCGCATCGCCGTGCATCAACAGCAATGGACGCGGAGAGACACGCGCAACGGATTGGGTCACGTCCATCTCTCTATATTCGTCAGACCATTTCTCAGCGGACTGCGGGAAGTCAGGATCACGGATGATGCCAACATCTCGCGCGTTCTGTACCATCTCTTCCGGTGAGCGGCTCCATCGCGAGCGGGCGGGTGAGGCGAAGGACAGGACGGCTGCAACCTCAGGTCTGCGCGCCGCGACGTGAATTGCCACACGCGCGCCCATGCTTGAGCCAAGCACACCGATGCGGTCGATATCGACTTCGGGCCGCTCCCACACCCATGACAGCACGGCCTCCAGGTCCTGCGCCCATCCAAGCGGATGGAAATTGCCCCCGCTCTCGCCCGTGCCGCGGAAGTTGAAAATGACGGCAGCAAGGCCGCGATGGGCGCATAGCTCGGCAATTTCAGCGTAGGTGAGGCCCTCATCCGTCGGGGCAGACAGTGTGATATCCGCCGTTGGCGTGGGGCGGGCGGCGGGGAGGCCGTGGCAGATCACGACGACCGGATGCGGGCCCTGCCCCTCCGGGATAGAAATAGCTCCGACAAGCTCGATGCCGTCGCTGTCGATGGTGATGCGTTCAGTCGTAACGGGCATGGAATCGTCTCCGTGAGCGCCCTACCCTTGCTCTCGTCTACACGCTAGGGCGTGCTCGTCGATGGAGCTGCTGAGTGAGTCGAGCCGCCGCGTCCGCCGCCGATAAACGGGATATTGCCGAAGCTCCGCGTCTCCCATGACACGATGACTTGAGAGGCGGTGAAGATTGAGCTGTAGGTTCCGGATACAACACCGATGATCATGACGAAGAGGAAATCGCGGATCGTTACCGGCCCAAGCAGGAATAGCGCCAGCAAGACGACGAGAGTCGTGAAGCTCGTGTTGATGGAGCGCCCCATGCTTTCCATGATCGAGTAGTTGGCGGTGGCGACGATATCGCGGTTGGTGTCCCGCAGGATGTTCTCACGGATGCGGTCGAAGACGACGATGGTGTCGTTGATGCTGTAGCCGAGCAGGGTCAGCACGCCGACGAGGAACATGCTGCTGATTTCCAGGTGGAGCCACTGCGAGCCAACGAGCATGAACAGGCCTGCAACGGCAAAGGCAACGGCGATGTCATGGACAAGGGCGATGATTGCCGCGATGCCGTAGCGGAATGGGTGCCGGATGCTGCGGAAGGCGTAGACGATGTAGCCGAGGATGCCGACGACGGCAATCAGGACAGCGATCAATCCGTTGCGCACAGTCTCACGGGCCACGGCAGGCGAGACGAGGTCAAAGCTGTAACCCTGAAGCGGCCCTGCGTATTCCTCCAACGCGTTGCGCACGTCCAACTGCTGCCGCTCCGATGCATCAGCCAGCGGCAGTCGCAGGAAATACTCACGGTCGCCGAACCCCTGCACTACCGCGCCCTCATACCCAAGCGAATCAATGGCTTCGTCGACATGCTCCTGCGGAGTTGGACTCATAAATGTGGCGTCAACGGCGGCGCCGCTGCTGAACTCAATGCTGAAGCTCAGGCCGGGGCCGAGGAACAGCGCGGCCAACCCAGCGGCAATCAAGCCGAGGGAGAAGAGGAAGTACGTGGCACGGTATTTGGCAAAGTTGATCATATTCCTGGATTCCCCTTACGGAACATAGAGCCTGGTCTTGCGGAGCGGCTCGAAGCTGGTCACGAGGCGCAATAGACGGCGCGTGATGACCAGGGCGCTGAACATGCTGAGCACGACACCAATGGCCAGTGTGAGCGCAAAGCCCTGCACGAGGCTTGCGCCCAGCCGTTCGCCGAACCAGAAGAGGATGGCGGCGATGATAAGCGTCGTGAAATTGCCGTCCCTGATGGCAGGCCATGCGCGGTTGAATCCGATATCGATTGCCGAACCCATGCTGCGGCCTGCGCGCAATTCTTCTTTCATCCGCTCAAATATCAGGACATTGGCATCGACGGCAAGACCGAATGACAGGACGAATGCCGCCAGGCCGGAGAGGGTGAGCACGACAGGGATCGACTTGAACACACCGAGCACGAGAATCGCATAAATAATCAGCGCGACCGCCGCCACGCCGCCGTTCATGCGGTAGTAGAGCACCATGAACAGCGCGACGAGCAGGATACCAACCATGCCGGCGCGCAGTCCGCGCTCAAGGGCGTCCGCCCCGAGGAATGCGTCCACGTCCCGCTCCAGGATTGGCTCCTTTTCCAGCGGGATGGGAAACGCGCCTGCATTGAGCTGGATGGCGAGGATCTGGGCCTCTTCAAGATCGAGTCCGGTGATGCGGGGGCTTGTGGGAATTTCAGCCTGAATTGTCGGCGACAGAATCGCTTCACCATCAAGGAAGATGCCCAGCGGCTGGCCAATAAGGCGTCTGGACAGCAGCCTGAAAGCCTCCCGGCCCTGGCTGTCCATCTGGAAATAGACTTCCGGCGCGCCAGTTGTCGGGTTGAATCCCACCTGAGCAGAGCCCGGCTCCAGCCGGTCACCCGTCAGTTCGACTTCTTCGCCATCAACCACCTCAGTCGCAATCTGCCAGTCGAGGCGGAACTGTGGCTCAGGCTCAGGCGTAGGTGTTTCAACTACCGCTTCGGTTTGGTCTGCCGTTTCAGTCGTTTCCGGGGTCGTTTCGGCAGCGGCAGTTGGGTCGGGAGTGGTCTCCGGGGTGGTCTGGGCCGCTATCGATTGCGAGACGTTCGCAATCTTGGGCGCTGCGGTGGTTCCATCCGACGGCCCTGCGGTTGACTCCGCGGTCTCGGAGGAGGATTCGCCCGATGTGTCAGGCGTTGATTCCGGCTCCGGAGTCGGCTCCGCTTCGGGAGTAACCCCGGAGATGGTCGTGTCATCCGTCTGCACTTCGGTTACGGCGCCCGTTTCTTCTCCGGGCTCAATGGGGATGGTGATTAGCTCACGGAAATCGAGAACGGCGGGCGCGCCGATGAGGTCCTTGGCGGCTTGCACGTCCTGCACGCCCGGCAATTGAACAACGATTCGATTAGACCCAAGCGTCTGAATCAGAGGCTCAGCGACACCGAATTGGTCGACGCGCGTGCGAATGATCTGCACGACGCCTTGCAGCTGCTCAGGGGTGGGATTCGGGTCGACGGTTTCATAGACGAGATGGACGCCGCCCTGGAGGTCGAGACCAAGCGTGAGGCCAAGCGGAGTGTCCTGCTGGCCGCGCTCGATGTCCGTAAACGGAATGCGCCATTCATCGCGCACGAGGCTGAGCGCCGCGAACAAGACGAAAAGGACGATGAAACCGGGAATGATCCATCTCTGCAGTTGACGCGCGACTGCACCGAGTAAGCCGCTCACTCGCTCCAACTCAGTTTCCTCTCCTCACTGCCTTGTCTCCCCGCGCTCACCTGCCAGGGGGCCGAATCGCGCTTCCCATTCCCGGCGGGCAAACTCAAGCGCCTCCTCCGGAGTCGACACTTCGTCCGCAGCCAACGCTTCCCTGACAGCTTCAAGTATGTGCCCTAGCTGCGGGCCGGGGCCAACGCCAAGCGATTCCATAATCATGTGGCCATTCACCACCATTGGCGCGGCCATGTCACTAGCAGGCTCAGCGAGTATAGACTCCATCACTAGGCTACAGTGGCTGACCCGCCTTCGCCACTCATTGGGGTCCAGCATAGGGCCTTTTGCGGCCAGAAAATCGGCCATGCTCAGCCACACGGCCCCGATTGCAGCATCGCCGAGATCGCGCTTGAAGCGATAGAGCGCGCGCCGCGTTGGAGTCTCAAGATTGTTGCTCAACTGCATGGGGCGCAGATGCTGCCGTACAAGAAGCGTGACGTATGCGTTGGCTCGGCGACTGAATCGCAGCCTCTCCATCACCTCCTCTGTCACCTCGGCACCCTGCTCCGGATGGCCGAGAAAGCGGGTCCTGCCGGACTCCTCCACGGTCTTTGTCTGCGGCTTGGAAATGTCGTGCAGCAGGCAGGCTAGCCTGGTGAGTGTGGCGCGTTCAACGCCGCCGGATACTTCCTCGGAGAAGTAGCCGGCAACGTGTTCGCTCCACGGCATCTGCGAAAGGGTGGAGTCAGCCGATCGCCTGTCTCCATCAAGCAGGCCGTCCATGAATCCGACGGTCTCGACGAGATGGTCGAACACGTCCCAGTAGTGCTCCACCGGTTGCGTCACGCCGCGCGTAGCATCAAGTTCCGGCATGATTCGGCTGAGAACGCCGATGTCATCAAGCAGGCGCAGAGCGGATTTCGCATCGCCCAGCCCCAGTACCTTGCACAATTCATCACGCAGCCGATCCGGTGACACGTCCGCAATGTGAGCAGTGTCGCGTTTTGCGAGTGCCATCGTCTCTTCTTCAACAGTAAAGCCCAACTGCCCTGCCAGCCTCGCCAGGCGCACGAGTCGAATGCCGTCATCAACGTAGATGGTGGGTTTGACGGCGCGAAGGACGCGTTCCCTGAGATCGGCACAGCCGTCGAGCGGATCGATGAGCTTGTCCGGTGTGTGCCAGTTTTCCAGCGGCAGGGCTATCGCGTTGACGGTGAAATCACGCCGCTCAAGTTCAGAGGCAATGTCCTGATCGCCAAGCGGCGTGATGTCTAAACGGGCACGCTCTCCTGCCCCATCCGGCTCAGAGAGCACACGGACATAGTTCCGGTCCTGATCAAGGTGATAGAACGCTCCACCAATCTCGTCCGCGAACTGTCTACCTAATTCCGGGAGGTTTGGCGCATCCACCACCAAGTCTGCGTCCGCGGTCTCGACGCCCAGAAGCATATCGCGAACGGAGCCTCCAACCACCCACGCACCCACCTGCTGCGCGGCAAGAAAGACACGAGCGCGCTCGAGGATCTCCCCAATTGCTGTCCCGCGAACGTCGGCGGGAGACATCATCCCGGTCATCGTCGGCGCACCACCGGCGCGACGGGCTGACGCAGTCGCCAGATGAGATTTGGATCGGGCGGCGGCTTGGGTTCTCCGTCGGCGGTGGTCTGCCCCTCTACGTTCTCAGGGGCCCTCAAATCGAGAGGACACAAGTCCTCGATATTCTCCATGCGGTCGATGTAGACGATGCCGTTGAGGTGGTCGGTCTCATGCTCCAGAGCCTGAGCCAACAGTCCGTCCGCCTTGAACCTGATCTCCCGCCCGTCCAGGTCAAGCGCCTTGACCGTGACGCGCTCGGAGCGGATCAGCTTGCCGCGCCAGCCCGGGATGCTCAGGCAGCCCTCATCAACCTCGCGCTCGCCGACGCGGCGGATGATCTCCGGGTTGATCAGGACGTGTGACGAGTGCTCCTGAACGACATTGCCCTCCTCGTCGCGCTCCTCCGGTATCTCGATATAGGTGATACGCAAACTACGCCCCACCTGGTTGGCGGCGATGCCGACGCCGTGCTCCTTATACATGGTCTCAATCATGTCATCGACAAGCGAACGCAGCGCGGTTGTGATGTTTGGCACGCGCTTCGTCTTTTCGCGCAGAACGGGATCAGGTATGTGACGAACCGGAATGACACTCATAAGCGCAGTTCAAATTATACGGCAGGCGGAAGTGTGGGTGTGAGTGGGGGCTCAGCTATAGCAGCTGCGGACGGCTCGGGTCGGGGGCGCCATTCTGTGGGGGCGGCTCGACTCCCAAGTGCTCGTAAGCTCGGCGTGTGGCGCGGCGGCCGCGTGGCGTGCGGTCAAGGAAGCCCAATTGCAGCAGGAACGGCTCGTACACGTCCATAACGGTGTCCGGTTCCTCCGCGATGGACGATGCCAACGTCTCCAGGCCCACCGGTCCGCCACTGAACGTATTGATAAGGCTGTCCAGAACGCGGTGGTCCGTGTCGTCAAGCCCGAGAGAGTCGATGCCGAGGCTGTCCAGTGCCTCACGGGCGGCCTCGCCGGTGACTGTGCCGTCGCCCTTGACCTGGGCATAGTCGCGGACGCGGCGCAGCAGTCTATTGGCGACACGCGGCGTTCCCCGTGACCGTCCCGCAATTTCGGTCAACCCATCCTCCCTCGCATCCACGTTCAACACACTTGCGGAGCGAACGAGGATCCGGCCGATCTCCTCGGGAGTGTAGAAGTCCAGCCTGTACGTCGCGCCGAAACGGTCGCGGAGGGGATTGCTGAGGAGAGCGTAACGCGTGGTTGCGCCAACGAGGGTGAACGGCGGCAGGCTTACACGAACGGAATGAGCGCCCGGCCCCTTGCCAATCATGATGTCCAGCACGTGATCCTCCATGACGGGATAGAGGACTTCTTCCACGGAGCGGGGGAGGCGGTGGAACTCGTCCACGAAGAGGACGTCGTTCGGCTGGAGTTGCGTGAGCATCTGGGCGAGGTCGCCGGCGCGGGTGAATGACGGCCCGGCGGTGACGCGGACGCTGACGCCCATCTCTGCTGCGATGATGAACGCGAGCGTCGTCTTGCCGAGGCCGGGCGGGCCATGCAGGAGAACGTGATCCAGTGGCTCACTTCGCTGCAGGGCGGCCTGAATGGAGACCTTGAGGTTGTCTATAACGCGGCCCTGGCCAACATAGTCCGGCAGGCGGCGCGGTCGCAGGCCGCTCTCAAGCGCGGTTTCCTCGTTCTGTGGTCCCGGCGCGACTAAACGATCCTCTGTAGGCTCCGTCATGCCGGTATTGTGTCACGTACTCCAACTCTCTTGCACAACCAAAGCCGGAACGCGACAGCCAACCCTGAGAGGCCATCAATTCCTTCGCGAACCGAGAGCCCTAGCTCAGCTACCTCATCCGTTGTCGCATCGCCTCCGAGGGTTTGGCCATCTTGTGGCCGGTGGTGAGCTTGTTCTGAACTTCGCGGATAATCCTGGGGGCGAGCCTGGCCCTGTGCTGTTCAATGAATGCCTGCACGGGCGTGGGGTCGCGCCGGCCGAGTTCACGCAGCGCCCAGCTCAGCGCCTTCACATGGAGGTCTGCCCGCTCATCGATGAACAGCTTGCAGATTGTGAGCGTCCGCGCGGCGTCGCCCTTGCCAAGATGCCGCTCATTCAGCGCAATGGTTGAAACCAGCCCTGCCCTCTGCCACCAGAATTTTTTCGACTTTGCCCACATCAACACGTGCTCATTAGAGATTTGATTTCTTTGCCACGCGGGACCGCTCAGCTTGCGAGCAAAGTGATCGACGGATGCCCAGCCGTCCAGTGTGCGCCCGAGGCGTTCAAGTTTCTGCACGTCGAGCGCGTCACGCATGCCACGATGGCGATAGGCGATCTCGAACGCGACGGTTCGGGCCGGATCATGGAGTTCGTCCAACTCAATCAACCCGTCGCACAGAGCGAAAACTGATTCGGCGTCCGCGCGGCTCTGCCGCAGTTCTTTAGCAGCAGCCATGGCGATGGCTCTCATTGCGGGCGTGCGGAGCGGCTGCTCTGCTTGCTGCAACGACGCCAGAATCGACTCAACGCTGACCGGCATCAGTCACACTCCGCTAACGCCGCCCAATCTCCCCGAACCGAGAGTCGTAATGGTGTTACTCGCTCAGGGCGCGATGGATCTTCTCCGCGGTGAACGGCGCGCTGTTCAGCCTGATGCCGACGGCGTCATCAATAGCATTGGCGATGGCGGGAAGGGTCGTGATGTTGGAGTGCTCACCGACGGCCTTGACGCGGTACGCGCCCCTGCCCTCGCTCGTCTCGACAAGCCCAATGCGGAGTTCGGGGATGTCCGGTTCGGTGGGCATCTTGAAGTCGGCGAACGAGGGGTTTGTGACACGGCCGCCCTCATCGACGGTCAGCTCCTCCATCATGGCGAAGCCGTAGGCGTTGATCATTCCGCCCTCGATCTGCCCGTAGAACCCGATGGGGTTGATGATGCGGGAGGTGTCATGGACAGCGGTGATGACCTTGACATGAGGCTCGCCCGTCTCGCGGTCGACCTCAACCTCTGCCACCTGCGCCACGAAGGACGTGTAGGGGCTCTGCGCGGCCTCCTCCAGCCTTCCGAGACCGGACACGGGTTCGCCGGACCTCTCGGCGATGCGCTCCATGGCAACGGACTCGCCGGTGCGGGTGTTGACCAGCGCGCCCGACTCGAACTCAACTATCTCCTCGTCCCAGCCGTTGAACTCCGCCGCGAGGCGCTTGAGCTTGCCGCGGACGTCATCTGCAGCCATGAAAGCCGACTCCGTGATGATGAAGCTGCCACGACTGCCACCAACGCCGGTGTCGAAATCCGCCTGATCCGTGTTGAGCGGCACGACGGTGACGCGGGAAATGTCAATGCCCAGCTCATCCGCCGTGACCTGCTGCATCATCGTGTGGTTGCCCATACCGGGATCGTAGATGGAACTGGCGGCGAGTACGCTGCCGTCCGCGTTAACGGTGACGGCGATGGTAGTCTGGCCGCCACCCTGCGTGCGATGACCGAATGCTATGCCTCGTCCGACGTTGTCGGCCTTGGGCGTGTCCCAGCCGGACAACCTGCCGGCCTCACGCAGAACCTCTTCAGCCTTAACGTCGAGGAAGACGCGGCCGACAGGAGTTTCATCGCCATCATGAACGACGTTCCTGATTCGCAGCTCCAACGGATCCATGCCGAGTTCCTGCGCGATGAGGTCCATATGTGACTCGCCCGCAAAGATGCCCTGCACCTCGCCGGGGGAGCGATGGAATCCGCACGGAACCGTGTTGGTATAGACCTGGTAGGCGTCGATCTGAACGTGAGGGATGACGTACGGGCCCGCGATCTCAGCGATGCCGGGGAGGTTGGAGCCGGGCACGGGCTTGTAGCTGCCGTACGCGCCGGAGTTGAAATAGACCTCGGCTTCCCACGCCGTGATGGCGCCGTCGCGCTTGACGCCCGCCTTCACGCGCATGGTGCTCTCATGGCGGGGATTCATGGCGGAGAACTCTTCCGAGTAGTCGAACGCGAGCTTGACGGGCCTGCCGGTCTTCTTGGCCAGGAAATAGCAAATAGGAGCGCCGTTGATATCGCCTTTGCCGCCGAAATCGCCGCCTACGTAGGCGTAGTTGACGGTGATGTTGTCTTCCTCTTCGCCGAGAACCAAGGCAAGCGCACGCTTGTTGGCGAACGGTGACTTTGATCCCAGCCAGACCTGGACGTGCCCGGTTTCATCCACCCAGACAATCGTGTTGTGCACCTCCAGGTAACCCTGGTGAGTGCGGGGTGTTGTGTACTCGTGCTCGACGATAAGGTCGGCCTCAGCGAAACCTTCGGCAACGTCGCCCTTGCCCCACGTGCCTTTCGCAAAGATGTTGGAGGGCTTTTCCTGTTCGCCGGGGATGCCGAAATACGAATTGAATTCCGGGTGGAGAATTGGAGCGTCATCCGACCGCGCTTCGTCCATCGTGACCGCAGCGGGCAACTCCTCGTACTCAACGTCAAGGAGCTCCAGCGCACGCTCAGCGATGTCCTCGTCCTCAGCGGCAACGGCGGCAACAGCGTCGCCAATATAGCGTGCCGCGTCATACGCCAACACATGCTCATCCATAATCCGCTTGCCGAAACGCAGACCCTGAACATCCTCCGGCGTGAGAACCGCCTGGACTCCCGGTAGCGCAAGCGCGGCGGACGTGTCGATGGACTTCACACGTGCGTGAGGATACGGTGAGCGAAGAACCTTGCACCACAGCGTCCCCGGCAACGTCACATCAAGCGAATACTGACCGAGTCCGGTGACCTTGTCCGGACCGTCATTGCGTCCGATTGGCGCTCCGACGGCAGGCTGCTGCGCTGTTGCCATTGTGTGTTTCTCCCCTACTCGCTTGCGGTATCAAAAGGGAGGCCGTCCGGCCTCTCACGACTGTGTGATTCCTGTAACAAAGTATAGGTTATACGGTTATTGCCGCGAAAGCGTGAATGCATCTTGCCCTCTGCGTCGCGAGAGCGATCTGAGTGGAGGGCCTCTTCGTTATCCGGTAGAAATCGGCCCCGCAAAGTCCGGAGGATCATCGCTATCGTCAGTTGCAAGGACGGGTCGCTGCACGGATGTCAGCGTCTCTAGAGCCTCGTCGGACCCGTCAGCCAATTGGCGCACGGCAATGGTGACAAGCGTCTCTATGTGAACATGGGCGCGGGCACCGAGTTCAAGCGACAAACGGGCAGCGTCCTCATGCGTGCGGGCTTCAACCATGGCAACGTAGTCGTACTGCCCCAGGACGGCATAGCGGGCCAGTATCTGGGTGCCATCTACATGCACTTCATCGGCGACGTGGGTGAACATCTCAGGGTCGCGCAGCATCGCCTGCTGGCCCTCTTCCGTGACGGTACACAGATATATGTAGAGCATCCCACCCTCCGTATTGGTCACAGATATAGTAGCGCAACGAATAGGGGGATTGTGTGCCGCAAGAAAGGGGCGATCAGAGTCCGCGGTAAATGGTACTACGATGGCCGACGCGAACAACCAGAACGGTCAGGATGTCGTCCTGTATGCGACAGACGATTCGGTAGTCACCAACCCGGTAACGCCATAGACCGCGGAGTCGACCGCGCATTGCCCTACCATATGACCTAGGATTCCCTGACGCTACGACACGTCCATGAAGATATCTTTGGACTTGCCTTGCAGTAACCCGATCAAGTTGCTGGACGTCTCTTGCGCCATTGACCGTAAACTCAATCGTCCAGTCCAAGTTTCGCCCACACTTCGCTGGCAGGGATCGTCTTCTCCTCGCCGCTGTCCACGCGCTTGAGGATGGCTTCCGCCAGGTAATAGTCCTCGACGTCCTCCAATCCGCGTTCAATCAGTTCACGGATATAGAAAGAGACACTGCGCCCTGTCTCCTCGGCGAGGCACTTCAGTCGTTCTTCCGTATCCGGATCGAGTCGCACGGAGATCGCCATGGCGTTCAGCCTTTCGCAATTGCGCCAACCGTCATATGGCAAAAGTGTATTCGGGTGAAGCTAACGAAACAAGCGTACAGGGTGACCGCCCTTTTCGCCTCTAGGCCAGCCCGCCCTCCATGTAGAGGTAACGGAGGAGGCCGGCGATGGACTTGGCGTCCCGAATCTCGCCGCTGCGAATAAGGTCCGGGATGGCGGCGGGAGGAGTGGGCACGACGGTTATCTCCTCGTCGGCGTCCGGTTCCACCCCCTCGATAGGACTCAAGTCCGTGGCGAGAAAGAGATGCAGAAACTCGTCGCAGAAGCCGGGGGCGCTGAAAAAGCCTCCCAGGGGTGACATCGTTCCGGGATCGTGTGCGATCTCCTCCTGCAGTTCGCGTCGCGCGGTGACGATGGGCTCTTCGCCTTCCTCTCGCGTTCCGGCGGGTAGTTCAAGCAGGACATCACGCGCCGAAGGGCGGGGCTGCCTGACCAGGAGAATGTTGCCGTCTGGATCGACGGGCACCATGACGACGGCTCCCGGATGCTGAATTGTGGTCCACACCTGCTCCCGTCCGCCGTCCAGTCGCATGTGGTCTTCATAGACTTTGACGATGCGGCCCTCATAGACGGCGCGGCGTGACAGGCGTTCCATGGTGTTCTCCCACAATTCTTTGTTTCGACCGGCTGGGTTCCCGCTTTCGCGGGATTGACGGAAGGAATGTCTAGGCGCGTGTTGGAATAGGGTCTAGAAGGTCGTCATCGTCAGGGAGATCAGCCGTGAACTCCCGCGCCACCGGCCTGCTCATCGCAATCTCGTTGCAGTTGGAGAATTTGGGGCAGCGGATGCACTCCGACCAGACCTTGCGTGGAAACGCGAGAACATCGGCACGCTCGAATTGCAGTTTCTCGTAAAAGCCTGGCTTGTGCGTCAGGACAAAGACGGTCGGCAACTCCATCCGCGCCGCTTCCTCTACACACTTCTCCACGAGGTACGCGCCAATGCCCTGCCCGTGCAGCGCCTCGCTAACGGCGACGGACTTTATCTCGGCCAGGTCGTCCCAGAGGATGTGGAGTGAGGCAGTGGCCGCAACCTCATCCTTCTCGTCCGCGATGATGAGAAAGTCGCGGATGTTCTCATAGAGTTCGGACGCGCTGCGCGGCAGCATCTCACCCTGGCTGGCAAAGTTGTTAATCAGTTCAGCCATCCGGGGGACATCACTGAGGCGTGCGGACCGCACACGGAATCCGCGTTGCGCGAGCGCGGCTTCCCTAACAGCAAGCGCTTCTGCAAGGGTGGTCATGGCACCGTTACTCCCTGTGGCGCGGGAACATCATCAATGGCGCCGTCTACGTCCGGCAGGTCCGGGTGACGGCGGCGGCGATTCAGCAGATCGCTGAGGCTGCGGTAGAAGTAGCCGGAATCACGGAATCGTAAGAGGCGCGCGCGATGAGGACTCCGGCGGACGGTGATCACTGCATCATCACTAACGTCGAAATCGTCCTGTCCATCGAGGCTGAGGATCGCCCCGTGATCCGTCCTGATGCGAATGACAATCTCTGCATCGGGCTCCACGAGGACGGGAGATTCCGACGCGGGGTGCGCGGAAACGGGATTGATGATCAGCTCGGCCGTCGTGGGCGGCAGCACCGGGCCACTGGCAGAAAGGTTGTAGGCAGTACTGCCCGTGGCGGTCGCGACAACGACGCCGTCGCCGCGAAAGGCGAGCAGTTCAACGCCGTTCACGGTAACACCGACCTGCACAGTGCGTGCTGGACCGCCACGACTGATGATGGCGTCATTGAGAGCGTAGGACGGTGCGTCATCATGATTGACTGCCAACATCGTCCTTTCTTCAATGCGGCCCCCACCGTCCAGGGCTCGTGGAAGCAGTTCAGACGCGGAGGAGGCGTCAACCTCCGTGAGGAAACCAAGCCTGCCGGCATTGACACCGAGGATGGGGAGGCCATAGGGAGCAACGACGCGGGCAACCCGCAGGAGGGTTCCATCGCCTCCGACGCTGATAATGAGATCGGTATCGCCATTACCTTGATCGATGCCGTCATCCCAGGACGACTGAAGCCAGACATCCATGCCCAACGCCCGAGCCTGGTCGGCCAGCATAGACGCAACCGTTTCCGGTTCCGACGTTCGTGTCTGGTAGAGGATGCCGACTCGTTTCATTGGAACGCCATTATGCCGAGATTGCGCGGCGGCGTCAGACGGTCGGCTCGATCTCCTCAGGCGGAAACCGTCTCGCGCCCCTGCCCCGCCGCTATGCCTCGTCCTTCACTATCTGAATAAGCACGCCCGCCGCGCTCTTGGGGTGAATCCATGCGAACTCATCATTCGGCTTGCCGATCAGTTTCATGCCGTTGCCCTGCACGAAATCGGCAGCGGCTTTGACGTCCTTGGTCGCGAAAGCGACGTGGTGCATGGTTCCGCCAGCGCTTCCGCCGTACTTCTCAAGAAAGCGGGCCGTGCCACTCGTGCTGTCATCCGGGGAGACAGCGAGGATCCCGCCGCCGTTGTCGCCCACGGGGATGCTCAGGACGCGAACATTGTCTGACTCAATCTTCTTGCCGCCTTTGAGAACGTTCGTCTGGAGCATGGCAGCCCGCATCCCAATAACGTTGCACCAGAAATGGCGGGCTTTCTCCATGTCCGCAGCAACCACGCCGATGTGGCTCATGCGCGTGAACACGCCTTTGCCCTGATAGCGCTGCCCGACATGATGGTCGTCAGTGAACCAGATCTCCAAAAGGATGCCCATGCAGTCGCGAGGATGGAAGAAGGCGACGCTGTCAAACGGCTCGTTCTTCGCAAGCTCTTCAGGGGACGCGGCTATCTGCTGGATGCCGGAGGCGCGGAGGTGCGCGACATCATCCGGCACGTTCGTGGAGTGCAGGCACACGTGGTGGAGCGCTCCTACGCCGCCACGCCGTTCGATAAACGTGTGTGTGCCGCCGGGCGGCGTGCCGTCCACGGGCGGGGCGTTCATCTCAAGCTCGGCGTTACCAATGGGAATATCGAGGATGTCCGTGGGATCAGGCCCGCGCTGCTTGCTCCCCTCCGGCAGCGGTGAGCGCGTTTGATCGACGTTCAAACCAAGACCGTCGGCAAAGACGTCTTTGGCTGTCGGGATGTCGGCGATGGCGATACCTGCATGGTGAATTCTGTCAAACAATGTAGTACTTCCTTATTAGTTGTCTGTAACGGCGAGAGCCGTCAGTACATGTTTGCCTGGGTCGTGTCTGTTATCGTCAGCTCCGCCTGCCCTACTCGCCCAGGACCTCGGCGACTTCAGCTTCACTCACGCCATATTCGCTCGCAAGCTCCTGATTCGTTCGGCCTACCAGTTTCCCCTGCCGGATTGCACGAGCGCGCTCGGAGGGGCTCAGCGGCCTGGGCTTGCCCAAGTCATCCTTGACGATCTCGATGAGCACGCCTGCCGCGCTCTTTGGGTGAATCCATGCGCTGTCATCGGTCGCCGGCCCAATGAGCTGCAGGCCTCGCGACTGCACGATGTCTGCGGCAGTCTTGACATCCGCAGTGGCCAACGCAATGTGGTGCATCGTACCGCCTGCCCGCGCGCCGTACTTCTCAAGGAAACGCGCCGTTCCGCTCTCGCTGTCGTTGGGATGAACGCACGTGATACCGGAGTCGCCCATTGGCAGATCCAGGACGGTCACGTTGTCAGAGTCCACATGACGGCCGCCCTTGAGGACGTTGGATTTGAACATATCGACACGGAAGCCAATGATATTCGTCCAGAAGTGGCGCGACTTCTCGATGTCCGAGGCGACGACGCCGATGTGCGCCATGCGAGTGAACAAGCCTTCGCCCTGATAGCGCATATCAACACGGTGATTCTCGGTCGGCCATATCTCAAAGAGAATGCCCATGCAGTCACGCGGATGGAAGAATGCGACATCGGTCCACGGTTCGTTCTCTGCAAGGACATCCGGCGGGGCGGCAATCTGCTGGAGGCCGGACGCTCGCAGGTGTCCAACATCGTCTGCCATGTTGGTAGTGTGCAAGCAAACGTGATGGAGCGCGCCAACGCCGCCGCGAGATTCGACGAAGCGATGGACGCCCGTGCCCTCCGCCGCCGGGGCGTTCAGTTCCAGTTCCGAATGGCCGATGGGAATGTCGATGATATCCGTGGGGTCCGCCCCCCGCTGCGCTCGACCCTGGGGCCGCGGGGACCGAATCCCGTCCACGCGAAGCCCAAGGGCATCAGCGAACAAATCCGTCGCGCTCTGAATATCACCGACGGCAATACCTGCGTGGTGAACGCGGTCCAACATAGTTGTATACCTCCAATGGGTTTGTGTTCAGGCTCCCGGCATTGCGGCACGGGCGCCGTCACTTGTTAGGAAAGGGAATTATAAAGAATAGTTGACAAGTCCGTCAACCGTGCTTAGTATGACGGCATGGCCGCCAACTTTGCAAACAGAACGATTTGGACGGGTGATTGCCTCTACGTTCTTAGGGGCATGGACAGCGAGACGGTAGACCTCATCTATCTTGACCCGCCCTTCAACTCCAATGCCAACTACGCCGCGCCTGTAGGCAGTGAGGCGGCTGGGGCGGCCTTCAAAGACACGTGGACATTGAGCGACGTGGATGTCGAATGGGTGAACCTCATCGAGTCTAAGCATCCGGCCCTTCACCGCGTCCTGCTGGCCGCCATGACGGACAGCGACAAGTCCTATCTCGTCTACATGGCGGCGCGGATATTGGAGATGCGGCGCGTCCTCAAGCCGACGGGTAGCATCTACCTGCATTGCGATCCGACGATGAGCCACTACCTCAAGCTCATCATGGATGCCATTTTCGGGGGGGGGGCAGTATCTCAATGAGGTTGTCTGGCACTATCGTCGCTGGACGGCAGGGCAGAAGCACTTTCAGCGAATGCACGACGTGATTCTACGCTATGCCAAATCGAAGGAATTCAAATTCAACGTGCAATATGAGCCTTATGGCGATTGGGTCAAGAAGGATTATCGCTACGTCGATGAGGACACCGGAAAGCGTTGGCGTTGGCATACGGTGAAGGGCAAGAGGTATAAGGTCTACCTCGAAGACGAGGAGCGGGGTGTCAAACTCAATGACGTATGGATTATCCCCTACCTAGGTTCGACCGCGAAGGAGCGTGTAGGCTATCCCACGCAGAAACCGCTTGCCCTGTTGGAGCGAATCATCGCGGCATCGTCGAATGAGGGGGATGTTGTTCTCGATCCGTTCGCGGGGTGTGCGACGGCGTGTGTGGCGGCTGAACGACTAGGGAGGCATTGGATAGGCATCGACCTATCGTCAAAGGCGGTTGAGCTTGTCAATACCAGGCTGGCAAAAAAGCCGCCCCTGGGCATCGGACCACTATTCCACAAGCGACTAGTCACAAATCGCACGGACATTCCGCAACGCACAGACCTCGGCGCGTTGCCGCCCTACCGCTCGCACAAGGCGACGCTCTACGGCTTGCAATCGGGCAACTGTGCGGGATGCGGTCACCACTTTGAGGCGCGGCACTTCGACGTAGACCACATCGTTCCGCAAGCGAAGGGCGGGACTGACCACATCGAGAATCTGCAACTACTGTGCAGCGCCTGCAATCGCGTGAAGGGTGATAGGGGAATGGACTACCTACGGGCAAAGCTCCAGCTTGCAGCCTAACGTGGTGGGAACAACGGGTGCTTTCGGAGTACAGCCAAGCGCTCATGCCCTTCCCATGTGAGATGAGAGCCATTTATGAATCCCGCCTCTTGGCAGAGCTCCCAGTGATACTCAATGGCCTTCGTGTCCCAGCTCGTCAGCGTCGGCAACGGTATCTCTTCACCGTTGCCGTGTTCTTCAGCATGCTCCAATAGACTTTTGATGAGCCTCATATCTCTCTTCACGCCACCATCTCCCTGTAGCTAAGCCGCTTGCCGATTGTCCCGCGCATGAGGTCAGACATCTGCGCGAGGGTGTCCTGCATCCGCACGTTGTGCCGCCACTCAAATTCTGTGACGTAGCGGTTGAGGTGCTTGGCACTCATCTTGTGATACACGCCATTGTAGCCGCGCTTGAGCATCGCCCAGAACGACTCGATGCCGTTAGTATGCGCCATGCCGTCAACAAACTCCCGTGTCGAATGGCTGACCGCTCCGTGCGGGCGGCGCAAGCCGACGTATGCCCGGGCATCGTCAGTGAAGACGACGGTCTGGGAGTACGTGTGGCCGTGAACGAATCCCTGCAAGGTGCGGGCATCCGTGGCCTCAACGGGCATGGCGGTTATCTGGTTCGTGTTGCGGTCCTTGATGCCCGCGACGGCTGACTTGCCAACCGCGCCGCGTCCGGCATGGAGCTTCTTGGCCTCGTGCTTGTTGGCTTCCTTGCCGCCGATGTAGGTTTCGTCGGCCTCAACCGGCCCACTGAACAACGGATCGCCGCCCTGCATCGCCTTGCGGATTCTGTGACTCAGAAACAGCGCGGTTGGGTAGGACACGCCAATGTCACGATGCAGCTTCATGGAGCTGACACCCTTGAGATTCGTGACCATCTGGTAGAAGGCAATCGCCCACTTGTGCAACTTGATTTTGGAGGACTCCATGACCGTACCCGTCTTGACGCTGAAGTAGGAGCGGCAATCGGCGCACCAGTACGGCATCTTGGCGTGGGATGCCTCGGACGTTCGCTCACTGCCACAGTGGGCGCATGTGCGCCCGTTCGGCCAGCGCGTTGCCTCAAACCACGTTCGGGCGGCATCCTCGTCGGGGAACATCTCCATCAACTCGATGATTCCGAGACCCTTGCGGAATGACTTGCCTGCCATGTTTCTGTACCTCCAATCGGTCTACATTCAGACTACATGGTTAGGCGGCAATTGTCAACCTTTCTTTATAATTCCCTTAGGAAAGCATAGCGTATCGCGGCGACACCGTGATACGGAGACCTGTATTACGGAGTGAAGGAGGCAGCGGCTTCCGTAGCGCGAGAGATGAGCCAGAAGGGAACGATACCAAGGATGATGACGCCGATGAGGCTGACGGCCATGGATGCTCGCAGCGAGAGGGAGCGGGCGGACTCACTTGCCGCGGCGGGGCCGCCGGATTGCCAGAGTCGACGCACGGGGCGGAGGTAGTAGTAGGCGGAGACGAAGCTGTTGAGCGCGCCTGCCAGTGCCAACCACCACAGATCGCCCTGCACCGCCCCATAGAAGAGATAGATCTTGCCGACAAACAGGCCGGTGGGCGGCAGGCCGACAAGGGATATGAGCGCTACGGTCAGCACGACGGCGGCGAACGGCGATCGAGAGAATCCGCCGGTCAACTCCTCGATGGAGTCGTTGCCCCCCGGCGGGCTGAGGGCGATGAGGGCTCCGAATGCGGCCAGGTTGGAAAAGGTGTAGGCGGCGAGGTAGAAGATGACGCCGCTTGTCGCCAGTTCATAAACACTGGACTCTCCGTTGCCCATCACCGCGACGCCAATCAGGATGTACCCGGCCTGCGCTATCGTGCTGTACGCCAGCAGTCTCTTGATGTTCGTTTGAATAACTGCAACAACGTTGCCGATGGTCATGGAGGCGACGGCAAGCCCACCGATCAGTAGCGGCCAGTCGAGCGCATCCAGCCCGGCCTGCTCAAACGCCACAATGAACAGGCGCAGGAGAACGGCGAATCCGGCGGCCTTGGAGGCAACAGAAAGATAGCCGACGATGGGCGTGGGCGCTCCCTCATAGACTGCTGGAACCCACATCTGGAACGGCACGCTGGAAATCTTGAAGCCGAACCCGACGATGATCAGCACTCCAGCCAGGATTAGCGCGAGGCTGTTGGCAGTGCCGCCCTCCGCGACGGTCTCCGCCAACACACCCGGCATGTCCGCAATGAACGTGGTGCCGGTGAGGCCGAACAGGATGGCCATGCCGTACAGCATCACTGCAGTTGCCACGGCGCTGAGAAGCAGGAATTTTAGTGCGGATTCCGTCGATTTCTCATCCTTGAGCAGTGCGATTAGCGCGACGAGCGCGAACGTCTGAATCTCCAAAGCAAGCACAATGGAGATCAACTCGCCCATCGAGACAAGCAGCATCATGCCGACTGTCGCCAGCAGAAGGAGGCCGTAGTATTCGCCGTGGAAACGGGAAAGGCGGCGCTCAACGTAGGCGGGCGAGAAGAGGATGGCCAGCAGCGTTCCGCCAAGCACAATGAGCTTGAACATCGTGCCAAAGAGATCAGTGATGACGATGCCGGAGTAGCTTGCTCCGGAGGCGTCAGACGTCCACAGCCAGACGGCGGCACCGCCCGACATGGCCACACCCAGCGCGCTCAGCCATGCCAGAACCCGCTTATCCCGCGCAATCAGGTCAACCACGACAACGGTGATGGCCGCAAGCGTCAGGATAATCTCCGGCGCGAGATGGGCAAAATCGATGCCCAGGGAGGAGGCGTCAATCTGTGTCGGCATGGCCGCCTACCCTCCGCCCACCAGCAGGGTCACAGTGTCCCGAAACACGTCAGCCACAAGCGCGGGATAGACCCCGACAATGATGATCGGCAGTACAAGCAACGCCATTGCTACGAAATCGGCGAGAGAAGCGTCTTTGACGGACTGCCAGCGCTCCTTCAACGGACCAAGCAGAACGCGCTCCACCGTCCAGAGGATGTAGCCCGCAGTCAGGACGATGCCCAGCACGGCGAATCCTGTCTGCCACGGGTAGGCGTCAAAGCTGCCGAGGAAGACCATCAGCTCTGCCGCGAATCCGCTCAACAACGGCAGGCCGAGGCTCGCGAGTCCGGCAAAGACGAATACAGCACCGACAATCGGCATCCGCGAGATGAGTCCCCCGAGATCCGGGATATGGCGCGTGTGGGCGCTTTCGTAGATGATGCCGACGACAAGGAACAGCAGGCCGGTGATGGTGCCATGCGCGAACATCTGGAGCGCCGCGCCCGTCACACTGACTGCCCCAAGCGATGCCACCCCCAATAGCACCAGTCCCATGTGGCTCACGCTTGAATACGCCACAAGTCGTTTGAGATCGGTTTGTCTAAATACCACCGCCGCGCCGTAAAGGATGCTGATGACGGAGAGGATGACGAGGAATGGCGCCCACTGCTCCATCTCGCCGGGGAACATGCCGACGTTGATGCGGATGAGGCCGTAGCCACCCATCTTTAGCAGCACGCCTGCAAGGAGGACGCTGACGGCGGTCGGCGCGTCCGTGTGCGCGTCCGGCAGCCATGTATGGAGCGGCCAGACGGGGAGCTTGATGGCGAACGCGGCCAGGAACATGAAGAAGATGGCGTCCAACCCAAGGAAGGCGACACGCAGAGTGTCCTCCTGCCCGGCCAGCGTCATCGCGCTCATATCAAACGAGCCGATGGCGAATCGAAGCGCAAGCACGCCCACCAACATGAAGGCGCTCCCGAAAAGCGTGTAGAGAACGAATTTCATCGCGGAGTATTCGCGGTGGCCGGTGCCCCACATGGCAATCAGGAAATACATGGGCACCAGCTCCACCTCCCAGAACAGGAAGAAGAGGAGCAAATCGCCTGCCACGAACACACCCTGCACACCGGTCAGCAACAGAAGCAGCCAGACGTGGTATTCACGGACGCGCTCCTTGACGTGCCACGAGCCCAGCACTGCCACGACGCCAAGCAGCGCCGTGAGGAAGACGAGCGGCATCGAGAGGCCGTCGATGGTCAACAGATAAGAAGCGTTGGCGCCCGGGATCCACGGATTCGATGCGTAATCGCCTAGCTGTTCGACTATCGGGCCGTTGGCGTTATAGGAGAGCCACGCATAGGTTGCGAGGAGAAGATCGAGAATCATCGCCCCGAGCGCGATGCGGCGTACCAGCATCTGCTCGCGACCCGCTATAGCGACCGCCGCCGCGCCAATGACGGGCAGGAAGACAATGAGGGTTATGAGGCCGTCGAAGGCTTGCATGTCCTAGCCCACGCCTCCCCACACGATATAGGCGGCAACGATGATTACCGCGCCGATGGACAGCACTGTGATGGACATCTGCAGCTGGCCGTTCTCCACGACGCGGATGCCCTTGCCCACGTTGCGCCCGAAAAGACCCAGGGTGTTGACCGCCCTGTCCACAACTCCCTTGTCGCTGTCGAACCATGCAAGGAATCGCCACATCCAGCCGTACAGCGCCTTGCCGACAAAGAGGTTCTCGTACAGCTCATCCATGTAGTACTTGCGGGTGAGCAGGTTTGTGATTGGGCCGAGCGGGCTGCTTATAGACGGGGCGCTCGTCTTGCCACCACGGTAAAGTGCCGTTGCCACGCCAATGCCCAGCAATCCGGCGACAAGTCCAATTGCAGCGGGCACAATCTGGATTTCTTCGACGTGCGCGCCCAGCGGTTTCAGCAGATCGGTAAACCAGTGCGTTACAGGGAAGTTGATGAACCAGGAGCCAATTGCCAGCACCGCAAGGATCGCCATTGGAATCACCATGACCCACGGCGATTCATGCGGCGTTGATCCGTGACCTTCATCGTGTGCCTCATGGGCATCGGCCGAGTCGTGAGGCTCCTGCGCCTCGCCTCCGCGGTATTGGCCGTGGAATGTCATAAACAGTGCGCGGAAGATGTAGGCGGCGGTCATGAAAGCGCCCACGAGCGCGAGCAAGAACAGGATCGTGCCAAGCGCGCCGCCATGCGACCACGCGACGCCGAGTATCTCGTCCTTGCTCCAGAAGCCGGAGAACGGCGGGATGCCGGCAAGGCTGAGCGACCCGATCAGAAAGACGCCGTAGGTCCACGGCATGACACGGCGCAGCCCGCCCATCAGCCGCATGTCAAAAGTGCCAGTGGCGTGGTTGACGGAGCCGGAGCCGAGGAATAGCAGCGCCTTGAAGAAGGCGTGGTTGAACAGGTGGAACAGTGCGGGGCCGAGCGCGCCAAGTCCGAGCGCGAGGAACATATAGCCCAACTGGCTCACGGTGGAATAGGCGAGAACGCGCTTGATGTCGTTCATGACAAGGCCCATCGACGCCGCAAAGACGACGGTGAATCCTCCAATGAGTGCAACGATGGTCCGAGCGGTTTCTGCTTCCTCGAACAGCGGCAGGAATCGCGCCACGAGGAAAACGCCTGCGGCGACCATCGTGGCGGCGTGGATGAGCGCGCTGACGGGCGTGGGGCCTTCCATCGCGTCCGGCAGCCACGTGTGGAGCGGGAATTGGGCACTCTTGCCCGCCGCGCCCGCCATGATTCCCAGGCAGATCAGCGTCAGTCCCGTCCCCGTCAATGCCGCCCCGCCCGCGCTGAGCAGGTCCATGGAGGCTTCGGGGTCGCTGAGGGCAAACGTGACGGGCTGGTCATCAGGCCAGAGCAGGAAGATTCCCAGAATCGCGAGCAAGAAAAAGAGGTCGCCGAATCGGGTGATGATAAACGCCTTCTTGGCCGCTGCCGCTGCGCTGGGCCGAGTGAACCAGAAGCCGATCAGCAAGTAAGAGCACAGGCCGACAAGCTCCCACCCGACGAACAGCAGAATCAGGTTGTTGGCCAGCACCAGCGTCAGCATCGCTGCAGTGAACAGAGCCATGAACGTGTAGTAGCGAACGTAGCTCCTGTCGTCCCGCATATAGCCGTGCGAGTAGATCTGCACAAGCAGGCTCACGGACGTGACGACAACCAGCATGATGGCCGTCAGGCCGTCGAGCAGTAACCCTATTCGAAGCGAAAACTCATCAACACGAATAATCTCGTGCAGGGGCAGGACGACCTCCTGGTCGGTCCAGACAGTAGACAACGCCCAGAGCGAGAGGATGAACGATATAGCAATGGAGCCGGCGGTCGCGTCGAAAGCGACACGCGACACCGGGCCGAACAGAGGACGGATGACCAGGCCGTTGAAAACGGCCGCCGCGAGCGGCGCGGCAATAATCAGCCAGACTAGTATTTCTGGCATTTCTTAAACTTGGCCCTCTCGCAGTAGTTTCATTGTTTGGCGGTGAAGATTCCGTTGTGATATTAACTAGACTTTTCGCTCGATCTCTTCGGCGACGTGCTCGCGGGCGCGCGGAATGCAGACCTTGAATTCGGCGAACTCGTCGCCCCACTGCTCCACGCGGTCGGGCATGATGCGCGTGGGGAGGCCCTCACCCTCGTAGAGGGTCTTCCACATCTCTGCGGCTTTCAGGCCCTTCACACGTTTGAATTCAACCCACATTTCCTTTTCCTCTTTGTCACTTCAAGAGATTGATTTCCGCAGCATCCACCGTGTTGCGCCGCGCGAAAATCGTCAGCAGGATGGCGAGTCCGATAGCGACTTCCGCCGCCGCAACCGTGATGATGAAGATCGCGAAGATATGGCCGGCAAGCTCATCCACCGGGGAGTACCGGGAAAAGGCCACGAGCGCGACGTTGACGCCGTTGAGCATCAGCTCGATGGACATGAGAATCACGACGACGTTGCGCTTGGCGAGAACGCCGATCAACCCAACGGCAAAGAGTCCGGCAGAAAGCAGAAGGTAGTGTTCGAGGGCGAGCGCGTCCATGTTCCCTGCCCGCCCTACCGCTGCCGCGCAATCACAAGCGCGCCGATCGTCGCCACAAGCAACAGAAGTCCCGCCAACTCGAACGGCAGGAGATACGTGCTGAACAACAGGTCCGGCAGGTGGATGCCTGCCGAGGAGGCGTCGCCCACCATTGGCGAAATCGTCTCGCCCCTGCTCTCGCTGCGCCATTCCGTGTTGATCATGACGTAGGCCAGCCCGGCCAGCGTTGCGGCTCCGGTCAGCAGGCCAAGCGGCCAGAGTCGGTGAGAGCTGCTGGCGCGGTTGATCTGAGCAGTCATCATCACCGCAAAGACGATGAGGACGGCGATACCGCCAACGTAGATGAGGAATTGCGCGAGCGCGAGAAAGTCGGCGTCAAGCGTGACATAGATGCCCGCCACGGCAGCGAGGCTAACGAGCAGGCCGAGTGCGGCGTAGAAGAGATTGCGCGCGGTCACCACGGCGAGCGCGCCGATCATGGCGGCGGTGGCGAGAAAGAAAAACGCTAGAGTGACCAACGCCCTGCCTCGTGCTCCTCAAGCTCATCCTTGCCGTCGTGGCCGATCATCTCCATCTGCGGGCGGAATTGGGTGCGCGGCTTCTTGGGCATCACCTTGAGGTCCTCGACGCTGATAACCATGTCCTCGCGACCATACGACGCCTGCTCGAAGTCGCCGCCCATGTGGAGCGCATCGTAGGGGCAGACCTCCACGCAGAGCGCGCAGAACATGCAGCGGCCCGTGTCGATGTCGAAGACGTCAACGTGGTAGTCGCTGCCGACTTGCGAGTGAGGTTCAGGATGTGTGACGATGCGAATGATGCCGAGCGGGCAGCCCTTGGCGCACGTGGCGCAGCCGGTGCACCGCTCCTCATACCAGACGAAGGTGTTTCCACGGAATCGCGGCGACTGCTCCAGCTTGTCTTCCGGGTACTGGGTGGTGAACGGCTTGCGGCGAATGTAGCCGAGCGTGACCATCAGCCCCTTGATCGCTCCGGTGCCAAATAGAGCCATGAGCGCCTCCTATGCCCGCGCCTCGGCGGGGACTGCCAACTGTTGGTCGAATTTCGCAAGGCCGGGCACGCGCCCCAGCAGCGCCAGTGTCACGACAGTCAGGCCGATGTTGATAACAGCGATGACGGCCAGCGCGGCAGTCGGCAAGGCCTCGCCCGGTTCCAGTGAGAACAACGCCTGCATGGCCAACACCTCGCCTGCCGTGACAAGGATGTTGACCGTTGCGAGCGGGAACAGCACCTTCCATGCCAGCGCAAGCATCTGGTCGATGCGAACGCGCGGCCACGTGCCCCGGAACCAGAAGAAGAGGAAGACAATCGCGGATGTCTTGAGGCCGAACCAGATAATCCCGCCGAGGTCGGGCTTCCAGCCCGCGAAAAACAGGGTGACGATGACGGCCGACCATCCGAGCGCGGCGACGTACTCCGCGCCGTAGATGAGCGCAAACTTGGTGCCCGTGTATTCCGTGTGGAATCCCGCCACGATCTCCGATTCAGCCTCGTTGATGTCGAACGGCGTGCGGTTCAGCTCCGCGGTGACGGCAATCAGCATGATGAGGAACCCGAGCGGCTGAACGAGGACAAACGGGATGCCCTGTGCCTCGACGATCTCCTGGAGGTTCAGGGAACCGGCCAACACTACGACGGACGTGACGGCCAGGATCAGCGGGACTTCATAGCTGACCAGCTGTGCGACGCCGCGCACCGCGCCGTACAGCGAGTATTTGTTGTTGGATGCCCACCCCGCGGCGAACGCGGCCAGCGACGATATGGACGTGACGGCGATGATATAGACGATGCCCGCGTCGAGGTCAGCGACCGTCCAGCCGTCAAAGAACGGCACGACTGCAAAAAGCGCGATGGCGGGGGCGAAGAAGAGGATGGGGGCGATAAGGAAGACGAGGCGATCTGCGGAACGCGGCGTCAGGTCCTCCTTGAGCACCAGCTTCATGAGATCGGCCACTCCTTGCAGCATGCCAAACGGGCCAACGCGGTTGGGGCCGATGCGGTTTTGCATCCGGGCGACGAGACGGCGCTCGGCGTACGTGAGCATGACGGCACTGCCAAGCAGCACGTTGACAACGATGAAGAGGCCAAGCAGCGGCATCAGTATATCGACCAGATCGGTCGACAAGTAATTCTCGAGGGTCTCGCGGGTGAGCTCGGCAATCATCGGTCAACCTCGCCCACGTTGATGTCGAGCGTGCCGAAATTGACAATGAGGTCAGCGAGCTTCCAGCCGATGCAGAGTTCGCGCAGGACGGTGAGGTTGATGAAGGACGGGGCGCGGATTCCGCAGCGGTACGGCGCGATGGTGCCGTCGCTCACGAGGTAGAAGCCAAGCTCGCCCTTGGTGGCCTCGATGGCGCTGTAGACTTCGCCAACGGGCGGGCGGATGAAGAAGTCCGCCTCGGTGCGTGTTATGCCGTCAGGAAGCTCGGCCACGCACTGCCGCACCATCTTCGCGGACTCTTTCATTTCCTGCAGCCGTACCCACATCCGATCCCAGTTGTCTCCGTTCTGCGTGACGGGCACATCGAAATTCATGCGGTCGTAGACCTCGTACGGGTCCTGCTTACGGAGATCGAAATTCACGCCGGAGGCACGGAGATTGGGGCCGGTGACGGAGCACTCGATGGCGCGCTCACCGGTCAGCGGGGCGATGCCTTTCATGCGGGAGACGAGAATCTCATTCTCCAGCAGCAGCTTCTCGTACTCAGCCACACGCTCCTCGAAATCATCCAGGAATCCGTTGACGGCGGCGTCGAATCCGGGCGGCAGGTCGTGCGAGACGCCGCCGATTCGCATGTAGCTGAACGTGATGCGCGCGCCGCAAATCATTTCAAAGAGATCGAGCACCTTCTCGCGCTCGCGGAACATGTGCATGAGAGGTGTGACCCACGCCCCAAGGTCGTTGATGAGGAACCCCATCGCCATGAGATGGCTGGCGATGCGCATGAGCTCCGCGGTCATCACACGGAGGTATTGCGCCCGCTCCGGCACTTCCACGCCCGCCAGCGCCTCGACGGCGCGGACGTAGGCGAGGTTGTTGGTCATGCCGGAGAGATAGTCAAGGCGGTCTGTCAGGGTAATGACCTGCGTGTAGCTGCGCTCCTCCGCCAACTTGGAACTGCCGCGGTGCAGGTAGCCGAACACCGGCTCAACGTCTACGACTTCCTCGCCGTCCAGCAACGTCCGGATGCGGAACACGCCGTGAGTCGATGGGTGCTGCGGACCAAGGTTGAGCAGTACCGGCTCGATATCATAGTTGGCCGAATCGACCGTATTGGGTTGCTGTGGCGACTGCATGGGAGTCCTACGCAAAGTCCTTGCGGAGGGGATGCCCGGGAAAGCCCTCCCATAGCAAAATCCGCTTCATGTTCGGGTGGCCGTCAAACTCGATGCCGAATAGGTCGTAAATCTCACGTTCCTGGAGGTTTGCGCCCTCCCATACCGGCGTCACGGACGGCAGGCTGAGTTCGTCCCTGCCCCACACACGGACCTTGAGTGTCGCCTCCTGGTTGCGGCGAATGGAAAGCAGGCCGTAGCGAAGCTCGAAACGGTCGATGAAATCGACGGCATCGATGGAACGGAGCATCCGGAAATCGGTCTCATCATCGTCGCGGAGAAAGCGACAGACATCGGCGATGGACTCAGGGGAGACGACTACCCACTCTTCGCGCTCCTCTTCAACTGCGTCCGGTAGCGCGGCGCGGAGTTTCTCGGCGATCTCGTGACCTGAAAGGGTGGTTGTCATGCGGCTTCAGGAGATGAGTTTTCTCAGGCGCGGTTCCCGCTCACGCACGAGGGAGTCGCGCTTGATCTTTTCCTGGAGTTTGAGCAATCCATGGAGCAGAGCATCTGGCCGCGGTGGGCAACCGGGCACATAGACGTCAACGGGCACGAGCCTGTTGACGCCCGGGACGACGCTGTAGCCCTGGTAATACGGGCCGCCGCTTGTCGCACACACGCCCATGGAGATGACCCACTTGGGATTCGGCATCTGCTCATAGATGCGGCGGACAACGGGCGCCATCTTCCAGGTGACGGTGCCGGAGACGATCATCAGATCAGCCTGCCGTGGCGAGGCCCGGAAGATCTCCATGCCGAATCGCGCCTGGTCGAAGCGCGGCATCACAGCGGCGATCATTTCAAAGGCGCAGCAGGCGAGGCCGAGCGTCACGGGCCACACGGAGTTGGAGCGTCCCCAATCCAGCAGCGCGTCAAGTGACGTGACAAGGACGGATCGCTTTAGCTCCTCGGTGACCTCAATCGGCTCATCAACGTGCTGCTCCGTTGCGAGGGCACGCAGCCGTTCGATAACCTCTCCCTCTTCGTTGTCCAACTGGTTTGTCGTGACGGTGAGGGGGATGCCGTACGGCGACGGCAGTTGCTCAGGCCCGGGTGGAGTGGGGGTCATTTCTGCCACTCAAGCGCCTCCTTTTTCCACTCATAGAGGAATCCAACAAGTACAAGTATGAGGAAAATCGCCATGCCAATAAATGCCACCCACCCCAGAGAGAGGAACCTCGCCGCCCATGGCAGCAGGAAAATCACCTCAACATCAAAGATGACAAATAGCAGGGCAAAGAGATAGAAGCGGAAGTTGAATTGGACGTTCGCCTCGCCTGTCGGAACCATGCCGGACTCGTACGTCATACGCATGAAGCGAGGCTCCTGGTCGGCGGGTGTGGAAGGGCGGATGCGAATGCGCTGGAGCATCCCGGAGAAAATCATGAGGCTCAGGGGAACGAGAACAGCGGCGACACCCATAGCCGCGATAATCCAATACTTGCCACTCTCAACCACAGTCGAGGCTCCCCTAGGCAGGTTGGGTTCCGCTTGCCGCCATAGCTCACTCTATGTACGCGCGCGCGCACATGTCAACTTACCCAAATGGCGGACGCCAACCTGTTGCCGTAACCTTTACCTATGTCCACAACAGTCGATCCGCTTCTGAGCGTTGAGAATCTGCACACGTCCTTCTTCACCCAGGACGGCACGGTCAAGGCCGTGCAGGAGACAAGCTTTGCCGTCAAACGTGGTGAGATTCTCGGCATCGTCGGCGAGAGCGGCTGCGGCAAGACAACGGCCGGACTCTCGGTGATGGGACTCGTGCCCTACCCCGGCCGCGTGGTGGACGGGCGCATCAACTTCCGGGGAGCCGACCTCGATGAGATGGATGAGGACGATCGTCGCATCCTGCGGGGCGAGGCGATGGCCATGATTTTCCAGGACCCGCAGGCCGCGCTGAATCCCCTGATTACAGTCGGCGACCAGATTGCAGAGATTTTCAACGCTCACGGGCGTATCGACGCCGAAGAGGTGCGTGAGGAGACGCTGGTCGCTCTTGCGTCGCTCGGTCTGCCGGATCCCGAGTATGTGATGCAGAGCTATCCGTGGGAGATGAGCGGGGGCATGTGCCAGCGGGTTATGCTGGCCATGATGCTGGTGCTGGAACCGGAGTTGCTCATCGCGGATGAGCCGACCTCCGCGCTGGATGTGACGCTGCAGGCCGAGATTCTGGAACGAATCATGGGGCTGGCGAAGTAGTCCGGCACCGCGGTCATCCTGATCACCCATGACATGGGAGTCATCGCTCGGGCGGCGGACAAGGTGCTCGTGATGTATGGCGGCCGCATCGTGGAATCAGCAGACACTGTGACACTTTTCCACAACCCGAAGCATCCCTACACTTCAGCGTTGTTGAATGCCATGCCCCGGCTTGACAGGGATACAAGACCCCTGCGCGGCGTGCCGGGCGCGCCGCCTGATCTCCTCGATCCGCCTGACGAGTGCCCGTTCCTGCCCCGCTGCAACAAGGCAACCGTCGTCTGCCGTACAAATCCCATGCCGCCGCTCGTGACGATTGATGAGGGTCACACCCTCGCTTGCTACAACCCTCTCACGGAGCGATAACCCGGATGGATTTCTGCTTTCGCAAGAATGAGGGGAGGGGCGCTTCGGGGTTTGGTTGCTCCCTAGTGCTTTAGATTCTTCGCTACGCTCAGAATGACATCTTTGCTTAGCGCCGCCGGGATGTTCCGATGCCACAGAGGTCTGCGATGAGGAGTTCCAGCGCGGTGTCCTCGTTGAGTTGGCCTGTCTTGAGCGCGATGTCATAGTCCAGAATGGCACGGTGCATCTCTCGGAGTCGGGGCATCGTGAAACTGCGGCTCTGGTTCACGGTCTTGCGGATGGCGAAATCTGAGCGCGAGCCGATAGCGTCCTGGAGTTCGGACTGAGAGACACGGCGCTCAGTCGCGTCCTTAGCAGCAAGTAGCCTCCTCAGCTGCGTGCCGAGCATGGCCATGATCTGCGGCACAGCTGCGCCCGTATCTGATCTCAGCCTCTCAATGCGCTCCCTGGCGCGGGGATAGCGGCGCTCAATCACGTCATCGACCATCGCAAAGATATTTTCCTCGCGAGTGGCGCCGGTCATGGAGCTGACATCCTCAACAGTGATCGGCCGGTCGGGTCCCGCATAGAGCAACAGCTTGTCGATCTCGTTGGACAGCGCCCAGAGGTTGCTGCCGTGCGCGTCCGCGAGCGCGCGTTGGGCGGCATTTTCAATCCGTCCTCCCCGGTCGTGGACGGTTTGGCCAATCCACCCGGTCAGGTCGTTGCCCCGCAGGGGCGCAAACACGCGGACATTGGCAACGGGCGCGAGATGCCGGAGAAGCGGGTTGGAGTCAGCAGCAGCCTCATCGGACAACACGAGGATATTCGATTCCGGCAGGCCGGGAGCGATGTCTTTCAGTTGCCCCCACCCGCGGAACGAATCGTCTGATCCTGGCTGATTGTCGTCGAGCGCGGCCTGTCGACTACGCGGAGATCGCCCGCCTCGGCCGCCCTGCGAGCGAGCGAACATTGCCAGCAGACCTTCAACAACCACAAGCCGGCCGTTGGCCAGAAACGGAACCGCGCCCGCCTGTGCCGCAACCTCCGCCGGAGTCGTGTCGGATGCGCTTAGCGTCACGGTGTTAAGGGACGCCATTTCCGGGTCACCCAGCTGTTCCCGGAGCGCATCAATGGCGCGCTTACGGGAATAGTCATCCTCCCCGTAGTAGATCTCCAGCATGACGATTCCCTGCTTCTTCCTGTTGCCGTGCGGCACACGTCTCCGTACAATATGCCGCAATACCCATGACATCATCGCCCGCGTCGCTGCAAGAGCGATACGACATTATTGCCGCCCTGCCCGGGACATCCCTGTATTCAGTCTATTCCGCCATCGAACGTGAAAGCAGTGATGCGGTAGAAATCCGCGAACCGCGCGTTCGCGCCCTTGAGAACACAGAGACCCTTGGACCATTTCGCTCGCTCATGGAGCAGCATTTGGATGTCCATCATGCGCATCTCGGCAGACTGCTGGAAATCCACCCGGATGGCGAGACATTCTGGATGGTCTATGAGCCCGCTCGCGGCGAGCAACTCCGGGGGTGGCTGACCCGAGGCCTGCAGCTTGACGAGGCGCTGCAACTGATAGCCCAGGCGGCGTCAGGACTGCAGGCGCTCCATGATGCAGGCCTCATTCACGGCGACGTTAATTCTCGCGATGTCTTTGTAACCCCTGTGTCAGGCGCGCAACTACGGAACGCCGGGCTTTCCGAGTTGTCCATCAGTATGAGCGGCCTGCAGTCGTCTCTACAGATTCCCCTGCCGGCATTCATGGCGCCGGAGGTACTGCGCGGTTCCGAGCCAGGGCCAAAGTCGGATATCTTCTCGCTCGGAATGGTGCTCTATGAGACGCTGACCGGCCACCTGCCCTTCACTGGCAACAACCGGGACACCGTGCGCGTGAAGCAACAGGAAGGACGCATCGCGCCGCTCACCTCGCTGAACCCTTCACTGCCCGCTGCGCTAGACGCCATTGCCGACAAGGCGCTTGCATGGGATCCGAATGAGCGCTTCGCGTCGGCCCAGGAGATGCGTGAAACGCTGTTGGAGTTTCGGAACAACCTCTCCATGCCGGACGCGCAGATTGTGGTGCCGGACGAGGCTGCGCGACAGGAAATCCTGGACGACATCGCTCAATTCGAACCGTCTCGCCTGAGAGCGGAGGGAGACGGAACTGGAAAGTTCCGGGTTTGTAACGAGTGTTTGGCCGTCAACCTTGCCAGCGTGACGCGCTGCGCAGTGTGCTGGCGGGATATTCGAGACGCCCCGATTCACAGTCGCGTTGAGGCGGAGCAGTATGCGCAGCACACACAGCGCAGGCGGACACAACGAAAATGGCTACGCCGCGGGGCGATTGCCTTTGCCGTCCTCGCCCTGTTCGCGCTGTTCATCTATGACCGCGGCGCGCCACCCGGCCTGCTGACCGGTCCCCCAACAACTACCCTCACGGCTCAGGTCGGCAGCGGCCTCTGGACAACCCCACGAGGCGGCGCTGCCAGCATAGGCAGCGCCAATAATGTGGACGCGCTGCCGCAGGGAACTGAACGATGGCGCGCGGAAAGTGGGGCGGGGATAACTTCGTCGCCAACGATCGTTGATGGCCGTGTATACGTCACGACTCTCGATTCCCGAATCCTCGCATATTCAACCGAAGACGGATCGCTCCTCTGGGAACGTCAAGGACCCGGCCCAATGGACGCATCACCAATAATCGCGGACGACCGACTCTACATCACATTCAGGAATTCGCGGTTGGCCGCGCTTGAGGCAGACACCGGGGAAACAATCTGGGAATCCGTGATCTCCAATCCGCAGTTTTCCTGGGTCAACGTCGCTGACGGCAGCGTTTACGTTACCTGCCAGGACGGCGTGATCCAGGCGTTTGACGCGGGAACAGGCGAGAAGCGCTGGGAGATAGACACCGGGGACGGTTTGTTCGCGCCGCCGTCCATCAGTGAAGGACTGGTCATCATCCCAACGCGGGGCAACCAGGTCCTTGTTCTCGTCGGCGAGACGGGGCAGACGCGGCTCAGCTACGTTGTTCCCGGCAATGTAGACGGAGCCGCTGCGATAAGCCACGGCACGGCGGTGCTTGGCGATTCGCGCGGATTCGTCCGAGCCATCAATATCCGATCACAGAATCTTCCACTTGAAAAGACAGTGCTCCGATTCTGGTCACAGTTCTATATCTGGGGTCTCGCGCCCTTCCCACCCGCGCAGAGCGGCACAGTGTGGACTCGGACTATCGGGGAAGAGGTCTGGGCGGACGCAGCCATCTCTGGCAATCGCGCCTTCTTTGCAACACGAGAGGGCAATGTCTACGCCTTCAGCCTCGGCAGCGGTCAGGAATTATGGAATACGGCGCTGGGCGAACAATCAGCCTGGACCGGCTCCCCTACAGTCGTAAATGACGTGCTATACATCGGATCAGAGAACGGGCGGCTCTATGCTCTTGACACCGTCACAGGCGACCAGTCATGGAGTGTTGACCTCGGGGACTCCATTTCCTCGGCGCCGGCCTATACGGACGGCAGCCTCTTTGTGCTGACCGACAACGGCGCGCTCTACGCTTTCGAGTAGTCCCACTATGGACGTTGGCATTATTGGCCTGCCCTCAAGCGGCAAGACCACCCTGCTCAACGCGCTCACACATGCCCACGCGGAGACGGGCGCATTCAGCGCCGCCACGCAGCCCAACTTGGGAGTCGTCCGTATCCCTGACCCTCGGCTGAACCGTATCTCCGGGCTTGTCCAGCCGAAGCGCATCGTGCAGGCAGAGCTTTCGTTCATCGATATTCCTGGACAGCCGCCGGAGATGGGCAAGTCGCGCGGCATCCAGGGGCAATACCTCTTGGAGGTAAGCCAGACCGACGCGCTGCTTCTTGTCGTTCGCGCTTTTCGGTCACCGTCCTTGCCCGATCCCACACCGGAGACCGACATCGAAACGATGCTCATGGAGATGGTGTTCGCGGACATGGCCATCGTCACGCGGCGGCTTGAGCGCATCGAGGATTCACTGAAAGGGGCACGCGCCTCAGAGCGAGAAGGCCTGTTGGCCGAGGCTGATCTGTTGCGCCGACTCCACGCCGCGCTCGAAAATAGTGATGCTATCCGAAGCGTCGATATGACACCGGAAGAGGAGCGGATGATCTCCGGCTTCACGTTCCTGACGACCAAGCCGCTGATCATCGTGCTGAACATTGCGGAAGATGATCTGGCTCGCAGTGTTGAACTATCGGCTGACTGGAACGCTCAGCATGGCGGCCCCACAACGGGCTGCATCGCACTCTCCGCTCGCCTGGAAGAAGAACTTTCCCAGCTTGAGCCGGATGAAGGCGCGGCGTTCAGAGAAGAGATGGGCGCGCCCGCAGATGCGATTGGCGAGTTGTCACGAATTGCCCAGAACGTGGCGGGCCTGATCACGTTCTACACGGTTGGGCCGAACGAGACGCGGGCATGGCAGCTTGAGATGAACACGCCTGCGCCGCAGGCTGCGGGTAGAAAGATTCACACGGATATGGAGCGCGGCTTCATCCGTGCCGAAGTCACGTCCTATAACGACTTCATCGCGGTGGAGGGCAAATTTGCCGAGGCGCGCCGCCATGGCACCCTCCGGCAGGAGGGCAAGACCTACCTCATCCAGGACGGCGACGTTGTGACGTTCCTGTTCAATGTGTCAGGACGATAAACGCGGATGGATTCCGGCTTTCGCGTGAATGACGGGGGCGGGCTAGCCCTGCGCGTCCTGGATGGCACGCCAAACGCGTTCCGGCGTTAGCGGCATCTCAATGTGGCTGACGCCGAGCGGCGAAAGCGCATCGACGACGGCGTTCACCACGGCTGACGGCGCGCCCGTCGTCGGGCCTTCACCCATTCCCTTCACTCCGAGGGAGTTGAGCGGGGACGGCGTCTCCGAGAACGCCACCACAAACTCCGGCGTCATTTCCGCGGTCGGTATCGCATAGTCCATCAGCGAGGCGTTCAGGAGCTGTCCCGCCTGATCGTATTCGGATATCTCATACAGCGCCTGGCCGATGCCCTGCGTTGCGCCGCCATGCACCTGCCCCACCACCGTCATCGGGTTCACGATGACGCCCTGATCATCAACGGTGTAGAGGCGCTGGAGGTCAACGTCCCCGGTCTCCGTGTCCACCTCAACGACGGCGATATACGTGCCGAAGTTGTAGGTCAGGCCGCTGGGCTGGTAGAAGGAGTCCTCATCCAGGCCGAATTCCATGTCCGCCGGGCGCGCGAGGACCTGGAAAGATGCATCCGCCACCTCAGCGAACGAGAATCGGCGCTCCCTATTCGAGGAGCATATGAATTCGCCGCCCTCCAGCGTCATATGGTCGGGTTGGCAGCCCATCATGTGTGCGGAGAGTCTCAGCATCTTGCTGCGCACCTTCTCAGCAGCAATTTTGGCGGACATGCCGCCCGTCACAAGCGCCCGGCTGCCGTATGTTCCTACTCCGTGCGCAACGGTTGCCGTGTCACCGTGAAGAACGGTTACGTCATCATCAGAAATGCCGAAAACGTCGGCGACGATCTGCGCAAAGACGGTCTCGCCGCCCTGCCCATGCGGGGACGAGCCGGTAAACACGGTGACCTTTCCGCCGCGGTCGACACGCACCCTGCCCCATTCGTAGCGGCTACTGCTGGGATCAACGGGGCTGGGACCGGAGCCGCCCGTCTTGACCCACGACGCGACGCCAACGCCCATGTGCCGTCCCTCTGAACGCGCTTGTCGCTGCTGTTCGCGCAGTTCCTGGTAGCTGCTGAGTTCTATGACCTGGTCGAGCGACGCCTCGTAGTTACCGCTGTCAAAGACGTCGCCGCCGCCAGTTCGCATTGGTTGATCGAACGGCGGCAGGTAGTTGCGCCGTCGAATCTCCGTCGGATCAAGGCCAAGCTCACTGGCAAGCCGGTCAAGTCCGCGCTCGATGAGGTGGATGCCTTCCGGTCTGCCCGCACCACGATACGGTCCCTGCGGCGTCGTATTTGTGTAGCCGTTTCGGACCTCGAACTCAACATTCGGAATGTCGTACACGCCGGTTGAGATCATGGCGGATGAGGCGGACAGTGACGGTTCAGGGCCCTTGGCGTACGCGCCGAGATCATGCAGGTGGCGCACCCGGAGGCCGGTCAGCTTGCCGTCGGCGTCCGCGGAAACCTCCAGATAGGATGTCTTGCCACGCGCCTGGTGCATCGCCAAAAAGTCCTCGGTGCGCGTGGCAACCCACTTGACGGGCACGCCAAGGTGCATGGAGGCGATGCAGAGGAGCGCATACTCGGGATCCTCGTGCTTCACACCAAAACCGCCGCCAACATCCGGCGCAACCACGCGGACGCTGTCGGAGGACAGGTGCAGAATTTCGGCAAGGTGATCACGCAGCGCATGCGGCGTCTGAACCGTCGCCCACAGGCTCATGGTCTCCTGGACGGGGTCCCAATGCGCGAGGCCGGCGCGGGGTTCCATCGGCACGCCATGGATCTTCTGGTTCACTATCCGCTCACGGACGATAACCGCGGCTTCCTCAAAGGCTTGGGAGACGTTGCCGAGCTGATGCCGCCAGTGGATGATGCCGTTTGGACGATCGTCATGGACGCGAGGGGCGTCATCTCTAAGCGCCTTCTCCACGTCGATCGCAGCCTCCAGCGGCTCATAGTCCACAAAGATCAAGTCCGCCGCATCACGGGCGCCATAACGGGTATCCGCGACGACCACAGCCACAACCTCACCGACGTGCCTCGCCTTATCGACTGCAATCAGGTCATACGGAGCCGATTCCGCGCCATAAAACCTCAAGGGGACGGTCGGATTGGTGCCGAAGCGAGGGTGGATATCCTTGCCGGTGAAAACAGCGGTTACGCCGGGGGCTTGCGAGGCTGCGGACGTGTCGATGCTTCGGATGCGCGCGTGGGCATGTGGGCTGCGGACAAGGCTTACCCACTGGGTGCCGGGAACCTTGATGTCCTCAACGAACGCGCCGCGGCCACGCAGCAGCTTGTCGTCTTCGCGGCGAGCGACTGATTGACCAACGAGTTTGGTGTCCATAGCCATGGCTCCATCCAGTTCTGTTGCATTCGGGGGGGCTACCATCCCTTCTCCCCCGCTTCTTCCACCTCTTGTGCGACTGATAGTAGGGCAGCGGCGAGGTTGCGGATTGTATGTGGGGCGATGCTTATAGCGATTACCTCTGTACCGTCCGAGGTCTCGAAATCGAATGACCAGTCCTTTGGGAACGACATACATACTTGGTCGTTAATGTCGTTCCACCAGAGGGTGGCCATCCCCTCATCCCAAATGAGATTGCCTATAGGCAAGTTCCCCTCAACCCAACGTATCGCGTCACGCTCGGCCTCTTCACTAGAACGGCCATGCTTCTCCATCGAATGTTGTATCTTCTCAGCTGCTTCCCATGCCGCTCGTCTGACATCGTCCGCTTGCCCTGAATTGCCTTGTGCGAGCGGTACGTCCCACCAATCATCACCGACTCGCTCAAAGGGCATCTTTCGCTCAGTCATTCCTTCCCCCGAAATGCAACAAACCCTCCGTCCTTTCTCGCGACTATTCCCGGGCGCGCTCCACCGCCTTTGTCAGCGCGCGCCGCGTCAGCACGCGGCACAGGTTCTGCCGGTACTCCGGCGAGCCGTGCAAATCTGCAATGCAATCAAGGCCGTCAGCCGCCATGGCGGCTGCGGCAGCGATGGAATCCGGTGTCGGTACCTGCCCTCTCAACGTGTCTTCAACCGCCGTTGCCCGGGCTGCCCGGGACGCCGCGCCTGTGATGCCGACGGCAACGCGTGACAGATAGCCGCTGTCATCCAACACGACGTTTGCGGCCACGCCGACGATGGCGAAGTGGGAGGCCTTGTTCGCGAACTTGATGTAAGCCGCGCCCGTGCGTCCTTCCGGGATTGGGATGACAATCTCGGTGATGATTTCATCCTCGGCGAGCGTGCTGATGAAAGCATCCAGGATGAGTTCATCAACCGATACGACGCGTACGCCGTTCGGCCCCGCGATTTCCGCCTGCGCATCCAGGGCAAGGAGCGTCGCCGGGTAGTCCGCCACGGGGTCGGCGTGAGCGATACTGCCGCCGATGGTGCCGAGATTCCTCACCTGAACGTCCGCAATCTCCGCCGCCGTTTCGGCCAGCACTGGAAGCGTATCCTGCACAACGTCTGAGCCGGCGACATGGGCATGGCTCGTCATCGAGCCGATTCGCAGATTGTTGCCGTCGGTGCTGATGTGAGACAACTCACTGCGCGTCTTGCGCAGATCAACCACGAGGCCGGGCATGGCAACACGGAGCTTCATCATCGGCAGGAGGCTCTGTCCGCCCGCAATGACCTTGCCCTCGCCGGGCCTCTGCTGGAGGAGTGTTATCGCCTCCGCCACAGAATCGGGGGCGGCGTAGTCGAATGCTCCGGGAATCATGACTGATCTCCATTCTGCGCGTCCTGGATGGCGCGCCACACGCGCTCCGGCGTTAGCGGCATTGCGATATCACGAACGTTGAACGGGGCGAGCGCGTCAACAACCGCGTTGACCACCGCGGGCGGCGCGCCCGTCGTCGGGCCCTCTCCCATGCCCTTCACACCGAGTGGATTGGTGGGCGACGGCGTCTCGATGAATTCGGAGATGAACTCCGGCATCATCTCCGCCGTCGGCAGCGCATAGTCCATCAGGGAACCGCTGAGCAGCTGGCCGTTCTCGTCGTAGATGATGTCCTCATAGAGCGCCTGACCGATTCCCTGCGCTGCGCCGCCGTGAACCTGCCCTTCCACGATAACCGGATGGACGACGACGCCCTGATCATCCACGCAGAACAGCTGCTGCAGATCAACGTCGCCCGTTTCCGGATCAACCTCCACCACAGCCACATACGTGCCGTAATTGAAGGTGAGGTGGGTCGGCTGATAGAACGATGACTCGTCCAGACCCATCTCCATGCCCGGGGGGCGTTCCAATACCCGATTGACGTTGGCTGCAACCTCACGGAATGTGATTGACGAGCCGTTAGCACTGAACACGCCGCCCGCGTACTCAATCGCGTCCGCCTCCGTGCCGAGCGCGTGGGCGGCGAAGCGGGTCATCTTGTCGAGAATCTTCTGGGATGCCTGTAGCACCGCTGTGCCCCCCACGACCATGTTGCGGCTGGCGAACGTGCCCGAGCCGTATGTGACCGTCGCCGTGTCGCCGTGCGTCACAGAGATATCATCCAACGGCACGTGGAGCGTGTCTGCCGCTACCTGCGCGTACGTGGTGTAGTTGCCCTGCCCGTGCGGCGAGGAGCCGGTGTAGATGGTGACCATCCCCGTGGGAGAGACCTTCACGCGCGCCCACTCCGGCATGGAGGAAGAAGGGTCAAGGGACGACGGGCCAAACCCGCCGGTCTTGACCCATGACGCGAGCCCGATCCCCATATATTTGCCGTTCTCACGCATCTCCCGCTGACGCGCCCGCAGGCCGTCGTAGTCGCTGACCTCCAGAGCACGTTCGAGCGCCTCGGGGTAGTTTCCGCTGTCGTAGATATCCCCGCCGGGGGTGCGGTAGTACGGAAACTCCTCCGGCTGGATCATGTTCCGGCGGCGGATTTCCGCGGGGTCGATATCCAGGTCACGCGCCAGCATGTCCATGGCGCGTTCGATCAGGTAGATTCCTTCGGGCCGGCCGTACCCGCGGTATGCTCCCTCCGGCGTGTGGTTGGTATAGACGGAATGCACCTCAAACGAGGCCTCTCGAATCCCATAGACGCCGGTGGCGATGATCGCGGATGTTTGCGCGACGATTGGGGTTGCTCCCTTGGGGAACGCGCCCAGGTCCGTGGTGTGGCGGAGGCGCAACGCCTTGACGCGGCCGTCGCGATCAGCGGCTACTTCGAACTCGGAGGTCTTGCCGCGGGCATGGCTGAGGGAAAGAAATTCCTCCGTGCGCGAGGCGGCCCATTTGACAGGCAGCCCGAGCTCCATGGACGCGATGGCCAGGAGGAAATACTCCACTTCCCCGCCGTGCTTGGCTCCGAATCCGCCGCCCACGTCCGGCGCGACGGAGCGAATCTGATCAGGAGAAATGCCCAGGACTTCCGCCATCTGAGTCCGCAACTCATGCGCTCCCTGAATGGATGCCCAGATGGTGAGGAATTGTGTGGCGGGATCCCAGTGAGCGATGCCAGCGCGGGGCTCCATGGGCACGGCATGGATCCGCTGGTTCACGAAGTCGTGCCGCAGGATAATCTCGGAATCCTCGAAGGTGCTCGACACGTTCTCCGTGCTCTTGAGCCAACGAACCTGTTCATTGGAGCGGTCGTCATGCACTTGCGGCGCATCGGGTTCCATCGCCTGCTCCGGCGTGTTTGCCACCTGCAGCGGCCGATATTCAACCATTAGCAGATCAGCAGCATCACGAGCCGCCTCCCGCGTTTCCGCAACCACGATGGCGACGATTTCCCCGGCATACTTGGCCTTGCTCCTGGCGATGAGCGTGAATGCTGGCGCGCCGGCCGTGCTGTCCGGGTTCTCCGCGTCTCGCACGGCGAGAACCGGAGGGATGGGGTTATAGCGGGGATGGACGTCTTCCCCGGTGATAACGCGCAGCACACCGGGATGGGCCATCGTGGCCGAGGAATCGATGTTGAGAATGTGGGCATGGGCATGCGGGCTGCGGACGAAATGCGCCCACACGGTTCCGGGGATGTTGATGTCGTCCGAGAACGCTCCCTGCCCTCGCAGGAGGCGATCATCCTCCTTGCGCCGTGGCGACTGGCCGACCTGGCGGGGCGGGCTGCTTGTGGTCATGGCTCTCACCTACCTCGCCATTTGCTCGGCCGCGAACTCAATCGCAAGGACGATGTTTTGATATCCCGTGCATCGGCACATATTGCCGGCAAGCGCGTGGCGGATTTCATCACGGCTGGGGTTCGGGTTCTCGTTGAGAAGCGCCTTGGACATCATCAGCATGCCGGGTGTGCAAAAGCCACATTGGAGACCGTGCTTCTCGGCGAACGCCTGCTGGATGGGATGCAAATCGCCGTCTACGGCGGCGAGGCCCTCCACGGTCTCAATCTGTTGTCCGTCCGCCTGCGCAGCAAGCATGGAGCATGACTTGACCGCTTCTCCATTGAGTAGAACGGTGCATGAGCCGCACTGCGATGTATCACAGCCGACGTGCGTTCCGGTCAGGCCGATGACATCCCGGATGGCGTGGACAAGCAATAAGCGTGGTTCAACCTCTATGGAATGCTCGGAATTGTTGACGGTTAGCGTGATTGACACTGATTCAGCCATAGCGCGGTAAGTCTCCCCTCCTAATCGCACCTGTCGCGATGCTATTCCCACGCGGCGCGGGCGGTCAACTATTTGCGCCCGTTCGTGGTGAGCTTGTCGAACCACGAACAAGAACGCCTCTCACTGCGCTCACCCTTCGACAGGCTCAGGATGAGCGGCCATGTCTCCCTTATGCAAGATGCAGGGTGAACGGAGGGGCTATTGAGACGCCGCGGCCTCCCGTGAGAGGGCGTCAAAGAACTGACCCATCAGCATTCGGACGGCGGTCTGGATCATACGAGAACCGATCTGCGCCAGCGTTCCCCCCACCTGCGCGTCCGCCTCAACTTCAACAAGAGTGCTGTAGCCGTCCTCGCTGAGGTTGATCTTCCCTTCGCCTGAGACAAAGCCGGTCGGGCCCTGACCGCTCAACGTCATCTTGTAGGATTCCGGCACGGCCACGTCCTCGATTTCAACCGAGCCGCTGAACCGTCCCCGTATCGGCCCAACGCCAACCGCCAACGTGGCGGAAAACTTTGTTGGTGTTTCGGCGTCCAGGGTCTGGCAGCCGGGAACCATTCGCTGCAGCGCGTCCGGGTCATGCAGCAGTTCCCACACGCGCTCACGCGACGCAGGGACAGTGTGGCTGCCGGTGATATTCATACCGATTACTCGGAACGGCCTGCGACAGGGGTGGCCGGGCGCGGCGGTTCAATCGCCACGCGCATCCCTTCTTCAAGCTGGCCGCGTATATCGTTGATGCTGCTCAGGCGATGCGTCTCCACGTAGGTATTGAGGCCCTCGATGACGTCCAGCATGGTTGTGGGGCGGGTGAAATTGGCGGTGCCGACGGCAATGGCCGCTGCGCCCGCCAGGATGAACTCCAGCGCATCTTTGGTGGACGTGATGCCGCCGATGCCGATGACCGGCAGTGACACGGCGGTGCACACCTGCCATACCATGCGGACGGCGATGGGGCGAATGGCGGGGCCTGAGACGCCGCCCGTCATCGTGCCGGTGACGGTTCGTTGGTTGTCCACGTCAATAACCATGCCGGACAGCGTGTTGATGGCGGAGATGGCCGTTGCGCCGCCCTGCTCTGATGCCTGCGCAATGTCAGCGATGTTGGTGATGTTCGGCGTCAGCTTGGCAATGACGGGACCGTCGAAGCGATCCGACACGCCACGTACAACGCGCTCAACATTTGCCGGGCTCGCGCCGATCTCCATGCCGCCAGCTTCAAGGTTTGGGCAGGAGATGTTTACCTCAAGACCCGCAACGCCGGGCTCTCCGTTCAGCCGTTCGGCAAGGCGGTCGTATTCCTCGATTCCGAGTCCGCCGATGCTCACAATGACGGGTGAATCGTACTTCGTGTACTCAGGCAGGAGCTCGGTGAGAAAATGCTCGACGCCACGCGACGGTATGCCGATGGAGTTGAGCATTCCGGCGGGGGATTCGGCGGTGCGGGGGGCCGGATTGCCCGCGCGCTCGCCGTAGAAGATGGTCTTGGGAACGAGCGCGCCGAGTTGACCAAGATCGAACAGGGTTCCCATCTCCGGCCCGAAACAGCCGGATGCCGGCATAACCGGGTTCTTGAGGGTCAGCCCGGCGCCGAGGTCAACCGCTAGTCTGCTATCGGTCTCAGTATCCTGTACGGCCATCGCCTATACAGTAACGCCTGCCGGGTGACAGCGAAAGACTGGGCCGTCGCGGCACACCAGCGGGGATTCCGCCGACTCTCCAAACGCGCCCGTCGCGCAGGAATGGCAGTAGCCCAGGCCACAGGCCATGTGGGCCTCAAGGGAGACGTAGGTTTCAACGTCTGCGGGAGCGCCCAGCCGGGTTGTCAGTTCAATCAGGCGGTTGGAGCCGCAGACGTACGCCTGCTGCACGCGGCCAGAGTCGATAATCTCGCTGATCCACGGCTCCACGTTTCTGACGTCGCTGCTGCCATCCACGTCATCGACGTAGAGGGCGTTGCCGCGCGCCTTCTTGATGATGTCCTTCCCAAGCACGACATCCTTGTTGCGCGCGCTGAACACGGCATATACCTCCGTGTTTCGCAATCGTGCCGCGTCCACCAGAGTCGTCAACGAACAGACACCGATCCCGCGACCAACAATCAGGATGCCGTTGGCATCATCAGCAACAGGGAAAGGCCGCCCGACAGGGCCGACAATTTCGACAATATCGCCTGCGCGCCGCTGAGCCATCGCAGCCGTGCCATACCCCACAACGCGGTAGACGAAGTCGGCAGTCCCTGCGGCCTTGTCATAGCGATACACGGCCATGGGACGGGGAAGGATGGGGTGAACGTCCGTGGCTGAGCCGGGACGGATCACACCGAACTGACCTGGCTCGCCGTTTGCTAGCGCCTCGGAGCGCACACGCATCAGATAGTGTTCCGGCGCAATCTCGTCATTGGAGATGATCTCGGTTTCGACGAACGTTGCAGCGGGCGCTTGATGGCCGTTCGTCTGCATCACCTCAAGCCGCACACTTGAGGGCAGGCGGAGTTGCGGGACGTGCGTGCCCGCAAAAACGGGAATCATCCCATTGGCGTCCAGGAGTTCTGCTGTCATTCGGCAACCTCTTTCGTCAGGAAGGTATCGATGTCCCGGATGCTCTCCGCCAGCGCCTGCGCGCCGATGGCAATGTCATCCATGCTCGTCCACTCTTCAGGGCAGTGGCTCAGGCCGTCACGGCTGGGCACGAAGAGCATCGCTGCGGGGATAGCACGCGAAAGGATGCCCGCGTCATGGCCCGCTCCGCTTGTTGTCACGCGGTGCGGCACACCGAGGCGGTCGGCGGCTCCGGTCGTTAGATCGCGCAGCCACTTGGGCAGGACCACGGGTGATGTGTCGGACACAACCTCCCACTCGCAGCGCAACCCTCGTCGAGCGGCGGTTTCCTCTGCACGGGTGACAATGTCATTCGTCGTCAGTCGTTGGCGATCGCTGTCAACATCGCGAACGTCAAGATAGAACTCTACGTCGCCGGGGATGGTTGTGATGCTATTGGGGAAGACGTGGAGGCGTCCGACAGTGGCGACGGTGGCGCGGCGGCGCGGCTCATTGGCGATGGATTCCGCAGCAAGAATGACTTCAGCAGCGGCAGCTAATGCGTCTCGACGCTGGGACATGGGCGTGCCGCCGGAGTGATCCTGCCGGCCCTTTATCGCAAGACGGATGCGGGTGTTCCCGGCAATGGCGTCCACAAGACCGATGCGTTCTCCACCTTCTTCCAGTGATCGCGCCTGCTCAATGTGCAGTTCGAGAAACGCGGCAAGGGTGTTCGGCGCCCATCGAGCCTGCGCCAGAGCGAGCGGATCGAAATTCACGGCTCTCATGGCTTGCGCCAACGTGATACCGTTTGCGTCCCGAAGCCGTTCCATATCCGCGTCTTGCAGCACGCCGGCAATGGCCTTGCTGCCAAGACACGGCTCGCCGAATCGCGCGCCCTCCTCAGATGCAAAGGCGACCACCATGAGTGGATGAGCCGTCTTGATGTCCGCCTCAGCGAACATGCGGATGACTTCCAAAGCGGTAAGAACTCCGATAGCGCCGTCGAATCGCCCGCCGTGCGGCACAGAGTCCAGGTGCGAGCCAAAGCCAATGGCGGGACGTTTCGGATCAGTTCCGGCCATTGTTCCGATGGTGTTGCCGAAACTATCCGTGTGGACAGAGAGGCCCAGGTCCACCATCCATCCCGAGACGAGGCTGTGGGCCTCTCGCTCTTCCTGCGAGAAGGGAATGCGAGAGACGCCGCCTCCCGGCTCCGCCCCTATCGCGGATAGGAGTTCAAAGTCGGCGGCAATACGGCCAGGATCCGCGCGCAACTCCGAAGTAACGGCCTCGGATTCTTCCGCCGTGTCCACCGATTCCACATTCCGTTCCTGCTCAGTCGTTGCCATCGATCGCTGCCTCTATCTTTACAAGGGATAGTTCCCCTGCGACCGCCCCCACCCCAACCAGAGACGCGGTGACCGCCAGGCTGCCGCCCCTGTTCTCGACGAATGCCCTCGCGAGATTGGCGTCTCGCTCACTCACGGTCACGCCGACGAGGGCGACTCCCTGCCCTGGTTCAACATTGCCGGAGGCCGTGACCAGCCCTTCTGCATCAGACAGCAGGACGACAGGCTTGTCCACCTGCACGCCAACAGAGAACGCCAGCACGATATTGTCCAGCCCCGGCCACGCGGCGATGATATCAGGCGCGGGGGACGGCAAGGCCTCCGACAGGCATCCGGCCAGCTCGGAGACAGCCGTGGGGTTCGCCAGCGGCTCCATGGCCCCGGCAACCCAGGCGCTCTGCCCGTCAGCATCCTCCATCTGCCCCTCAACGAGGCAGCCGGTGGACTTCAATAGGTTGACTATCTGCGATTCATTCATGGGACTACTGTAACGCGTTTACTCGACTACTTGTTTCAGCGTCCGATTGTACATGGGAGCGTGCTGTGAGGTTGAAGAAAACTAGATGCCGAGGTCGCTCCGCCTGAAAAGCGCGCGGAGTTGGTAGCCCGCGGCGGCGAGCATTTGCTGCGCGCCCTCCTCGCGATCAATCACGACCAGGACATCGGAAACGCTCGCGCCGGCGGCTCTGAGAGCGATGCCCGCCTCGATAGCCTGGCTGCCCGTCGTCACGACATCCTCCACGAGTAACACGCGCTCCCCGGCAAAGAGTTCCCCCTCCACCACATTGCCCGTCGCGTAGGACTTCTGCGCTTTCTTGACGATGACGAACGGCAGGCCCATCTCAAGTGAGAGGGCCGTCGCGAGCGCCACCGCGCCGAGTTCCGGCCCGGCGATCCGATCTGTGCCGGGCGGCACAAGCTCCGCCATGAACGCGGCCAGGCGGCGCAGGATGCTGGGCTTCGTCTCAAAGAGGTACTTGTCGAAATAGTAGTTGCTGGTGCGGCCGGAGCGGAGAACGAAACTGCCGCGCAGATAGGCGGCGCTGAGCAGATCACGGCCAAGCTCCGTGATGCGCTGCTCACGCGACAGGCCAATCGACCGGCTCAAAGTCGCCACGTGTGAATCTCCTTTCCGCGCTGCCTATCCCAATTGCGCCATCAGCGTCCCGTTAATGGTACTAGATTCGGGAAGCGGCGCTTGAACAGGTCCGGGTACTAGAATATCGACGTAACAACGAGGCACACTCAAAGAACTCCCCAACTAATGAAACGACTCGCCTTCCTACTATCAAGCACCCTGCTATTCGTGCTGCTTGCGATGTCTTGCGTAGAGGAAGATCCGACGCAGACCGTTGCTTCGTCCACCGCAATCCCCGATCCCACCTCCACACCTATCCCTGATTCGACGGCCACCCCGACACCGGTACCAACCCATACACCAACACCCACGAATACTGCGACGCCTATCCCGATACCGACGGCGACATCGATTCCACCGACTTCGGCACCCGTTCCGACAGCCACTCTCACGCCGACGCCCACGCCAGTGCCGCCAACACCCACACAGGTGCCGCCAACGCCCACGCCAGAGCCCCCGACGCCTACACCGGAGCCAGTGTCTGACCAACAGATAAGGTCATCGCTTGTGACGGTTACCACCCGCGTTGGCAACTACATCCATTACGGCACAGGAATTATCGTGGTCAGCGGGGAGTTCCGATTCGTCGTCACCGCGTACCACGTCGTGGAACCCTGCACGCCAAAGCAAACGATCCATTTAGAGCGCCCTGACTGGCCAACAGAGTCCATCAGCGTGCAGTGTGTGGCACGCAACCGGGCAAATGACGTAGCGATACTAATTCCGCGCCGAGAGAGTGATGTTCAAGCCTTAGCGGGCGGCATACCTTTGGCGCAAACTGATGAGCTTGGCGACACGGCTCAACCCTTCGTCTACAGACGCGGCGCTCATGTCTCTTACGCACTCGCCACAAGGGTAGACGGACGTACCTACCTGGACGGCAGCAGAGCAATGGTGGAGTTCCAGCTTGACGACGAAACGGTTGATCTCGCGTGCTATTGGTGCGCCCAGGAAGATACAACGTGGAGTTTCTACAGGACCAACGTTCTCGCAGGCGACTCAGGCTCGCCTTTTGTCGATGAATACGGCCATTTGGTGGGCATCATGGTCGGCGTGTGGGAACATTTTCGCGTGGTGATCGTGACTCCTGTTTCAGTGATCCGCCAGTTGATTCACTCGATTGATGAATAATTGATATCTCGGATTCGCCAAGCCGCGCCCGCGCGCTCGCGAGCGCTACAATAACGATTGATTGACCGGCCACAATTGGGGATTGGGGAGTTTTCGCCGATGCACATCGATACGCACAATCATTTCGCCGTTCCTGAATACATCAACCTGCTGCTGAATCGAAACACCTTTCCTTATATGGAACGCAGCGGCGATGACATCCTCTTCCACGTCAGCGACATGGACACCTACACCATGCCCGCCGGCATGTTCCGGTTGGAGACGCGCGTCAATGACATGGATGAGGCGGGCGTGGACATGCACGTAATGAGCTGCATTGTTCCCGCAGGCGAGGTGGCGGATGATCCGGTGCTGAACGTGGAGCTTGCGGCGGCAGCGAATGAGGGCATCGCGCAGATCCAGAAGAACAGCCCGGACCGATTTGTCGGCATGGGCACGCTGCCACTCCTGAATCCGGATGCGGCGGTGAAGGAGCTGGATCGCGCCGTGAATAACCTCGGCCTGCGCAGCATGATGCTGACCTCAAACGTGGCCGGCAAGCAGCTGCATGAAGAGGATCTATGGCCTGTCTATGAGCGGGCGGAGGAGTTAGGTGTGGTGATGATGATCCACCCCAGCTGGCCCGTGATGGCTCACCACATGGAGGGCTGGACGATGGCCGTCAACATGGGCTTCCTCTTCGACTCATCAACCGCCATGATGCGCATTATCCTGAGCGGCGTCATGGAGAAGTATCCGAACCTGCAGTTCGTCCTGTGCCACCTCGGCAGCACCCTGCCCTTCCTCATGGGACGGCTGAACCGCACAGGGGGGCCCCGCGCCGGTCACTGGGGCGAGAACGACAAGGGACCGTGGGAATATTTTAAGAAGGTCCACATTGACACCGTCTCGCGGCTGAGGCCGGCGATCATGTTCGCCCGCGAACTGATGGGCAATGAGATGATCATGTTCGGCACGGACTATCCGTACACGACGATCCCGCCGATGAAGGCCGACGTGACGGAGCTCGATCTGCCTGAGGACGATCGCGCCGCCATCCTGGGTGGCAACGCGGCGCGGCTGTTCGGGATTGAGGGCGGATAACCCTCACCCGGGAGCGCCGATGACCACCAAGCCGACAATTGCCATTGTCCCGACGGGCGGGACCATTCAGAACGGCCTGCCGTTCGTAACATCGAGCAAGGCGGGCGGGCCGCTCAACGTGCTGCGCGCTCAGCGGCTGCATGAACCGGTCACCGTGCGGATTCGTCGCGAGGACCGTGACGGCAACCGGGTGGACGACGGCAACAGTGAGTTCCACGAGGTGACACTGACGCCGGAAGACGGCCTCTATCTCCTGCCCTACATGGAACCCGGACATGAGCCTCCGCAGACGTATTCTCAGTTCCATCTCACCGCCAAGCGTGTGATCGAGGAAATCGACCGTTTCAGCGTGGACACGAATGGACGCAACGGACTGTTGTCTGATGTCGCGGATTTGCGCGTGGAGATGGTCATTGATCCGGACACCGGCGGCGAGCTGCGCCGCGGCGGCGAAACATTCGGAATGCGGGAACTGGTTCTCATCTCCAACACCGTCAACGAGGCAATTTCGCAGCCGGACGTGGACGCCTGCATCGTCACGCACGGCACATTCACGACGGAAGAAACCGCAGCCTTCCTTAACTACACCGTGAACTCCCATAAACCGGTCGTCGTGGCCGCCTCACAGCGCAGACACGGCAGCATCGGGAATGACGGCGACTGGAATCTGTGGGACGCGGTGCGCGTTGCGGCGTCGCCGGAGGCTGTTGGCAAGGGCGTCATGGTTGTGCTGGACGAGCAGATCTTTCCGGCGCGTGAGGTCACCAAGACGAATCAGAGGCCGGGTGGATTCGCGTCGCTCGGCGGTTCCGCTTCCGCCATCGGCTCCATTGAGGCGGACCAGGTGTCCTTCTATTTCGCGCCGACACAGCTCCACACGGCAGAGTCGCGGGTGCGTGGCGACGGCCCCCTGCCCTTGGCCCTGCCTACGGTGGACATCGTGAAGACATACGCAGGCGCGGACGACGTACAGGTTCGGGCGCTAATAGACCGCGCCGTTTCCGAACGCCGGGGGGACTCATCCCATCCCGGCCACGGCATCGTGATTGAGGGCTTTGCCTACAGCGGCGTGCCTCATCGATTCCAGCGGCCCGCACTTGAGGAGGCCGTCCGGAGATTTGGCATCCCTGTCGTCCTGACGAGTCGGGGGCAGCGCGGGCGTATTCCAAAAGAACCGACGCAGGATACATTCATCACGGGGGACAACCTCTCGGGCGTTAAGGCGCGGCTTCTGCTTACCTTGGCGATTCGGACTCTGGGGCCGTTGACGCCGTTCGGGGACTGGGATAATCCGGCGCCGCAGGAACGCGAGCGACTGTTGGCCGAGATTGGCCGCTATCAGGAGATATTTGATACGCACTAGGGGACTCACACGTTTGACGGGGTAACTGATGGGAAACGAGACAAGCATTCCCGATCGCATTGAGGCGCGGCTGCGGCAGTGGGAGGCGGACGGATTCGTCAGGCGGATGCTGGAGCGTGACCCGACGCTGTGGGCGCCACGCGGCACGCCTGAGATCGAAAATCGGCTTGGATGGCTTGACCTTCCCTTGACCATGGCGCCCAAGATCGGGGATCTGACGCAATTTGGTCGTGACGTTGCAAGCGAGGGTTTCACCGACGTTGTCGTCCTCGGCATGGGCGGCTCAAGCCTAGCGCCGGAGGTCTTTCAGGCCACATTCGGCAACGCCGAGCGGCATCCCCGCCTGACCGTGCTGGACAGCACCCATCCGGCCGCCGTAACCGCGCTGGCAGATGCGATTGACCTGCCACGGACGTTGTTTGTCGTGTCCAGCAAGTCGGGCACCACGACGGAGATGCTTTCGTTCTTCTATTATTTCTGGGCGATGCTAACCGAAGCGGGAATTGAACCCGGCCCACACTTTGTTGCCGTCACGGATCCCGGCACGCCGCTTGAACGACTGGCACAGGAGCGTGGATTCCGTCGCGTGTTCTCCGCGCCGACGGACGTTGGCGGCCGCTATTCGGCACTCTGCGAATTCGGCCTTCTTCCTGCCGCCCTCCTCGGCGTTGACATAGGCGAGCTGCTGGCGACGGTCAATGCTGCCCGAGACATGTCCGCTGAACAGATGGAATTCGCACTTCACCTGGGGGCGAAGATCGGCGAATGCGCGCTGGCCGGCCGTGACAAGTTGACATTCGTGACATCGCCGAGCCTGCGCAGCCTGCCAACGTGGATCGAGCAGTTGATTGCCGAGAGCACTGGCAAGCTTGACGTCGGTATTGTCCCTGTCGACCGGGAAGGTGTCTGGGATTACCCCGACTACGGACATGATCGGGTGATGGTCTACATCGGGCTGCGCACCGAGCCGGAGTCGGAGAAGCGGCAGGCTGTGCGTGACCTTGTTCCTGAGTGGGCGCACGTGTCCCAGATCATCGAAGACACGCACGAGATTAGCAGGCTCATGATGCGGTGGGAGATCGCCACCGCCGCCGCGGGAGCCGTCCTTGGCATCAACCCATTCGACCAGCCGGATGTCCAGTTGGCCAAGGATCTTGCTCGTGCGGCGATGGCAGGCGGGGATTCATCGCAGGATTCAGGTCGCATCATCTCCATTGACGATGCCAATCTGAAATCTGCGGCATCTAGTTGGCTGGAGTCGGCATCGTCGGGCGACTACATCGGCTTGCATGTCTACCTCGCTCCAAACGATGAGACCTGGGAGAGTATTCGGAGCTTGCGAAGGACTTTGGGAAGCAAGGCACGCGTCGCGACGACTGCCGGATACGGCCCTCGGTTCCTCCATTCCACGGGCCAACTCCACAAGGGCGGCGCGAACAACGCCCTGTTCCTGCAGATTGTGGATGATGCGACAGCAAACGACGTTGCCGTGCCGGAAACCGACTACACATTCGGGCAGCTGATTACTGCGCAATCTGCAGGTGATGCCGGCGCGCTGATTCAGCGCGGGCGGCGGGTGCTGCGCGTAAACGTTGGGCCGGACGCGCGGGCCGGGCTGGAGCGACTGGAGTCTCTGTTCGAGGAACTGGCAGAATAGCCGTCAAACTTGGCCGCTACCTGAAGCCGTGTTCCCCACGTGGCGGTATCCCGTGCCATAATGGATAACCCAGTCGTCATATTCGGGCCGAGGTGGCGGAACGGCAGACGCGCTGCGTTCAGGGCGCAGTGCCCCTAGCGGGCGTGAGAGTTCAAATCTCTCCCTCGGCACCATACGACAGGTTGGACAGATGTGGCCGGAGATGGCCACGAGTGACACGCGCTTGTAGCTCAGTCTGGATAGAGCGCAGCCCTGCGGAGGCTGAGGCCGTGGGTTCGAGTCCCGCCAAGCGCGCCACTTTCCCTCGCTCTTTCCCCCTCATTCCGGCAAAAGCCGGAATCCACCCGGGCCGTTGTCATTCTGAGTGGAGCAAAGCATCCACCCACCGCAGATGGAGTACCCTTGAAATGAGGGCGGCTAGCTCAGCTGGTTAGAGCGTCTGCTTTACACGCAGAAGGCCGGGGGTTCGAGCCCCTCGCCGCCCACCATACTTGACGGTAGACAGAACCGGGGTGTGGAGAGCCACCTCCTCGGCGTCTCTTCCCCCTATAGGAGCATCCTCCGGCATAGGTATGGAGTAGCGCAGCAGCGCGTTCCCCGGCATCACCACGATCTCCTTCACGAAGGACTCGATGAAGGCCCTGCGCTCCGTCAACTCGCTCTCCTTGAGGAACACGCTCAGGTCAAGGGCGTAGGCCGTGATGGTCTCCACGTCGTCCAGCACCTCCCTGCGCTGGGAGAGCATGGCCCTGGCCTCTGTCGCCGACGCCTCCAGCTTCTCCTGCCGCTCCCTGTGGTCTCTGATGCGGGGCTTGAAGTCCTCGATGTCCAGGTCCGTGGTCTCGGCCAGGTCGTAGAGCCGTCCCAGCCTGCGCTTCACGTCCTCTAGCTCTGCCTCGACGGTCTCCAGTTTCTGGCGCTGCTCTTTGGCGATGCCGTCCATCTCCTCGTCCACCAGCTTCACCAGCTCCCGGATGTTGGACTCGGTGAGCACGTTCTCCCGTATCTTCCCCACCACCATCTCCTCGAAGCGCCGTGCGTTTAGCCTGGGAGTCTCGCAGGCGTGCCTGCCCCGCTTCATGATGGACTGGCAGACGTAGTAGGCGTACTTCCCGCTCTTGGCGTCCTGGCCTGAGAGCGCCCCGTCGCACGTCCTGCATCTGACCATCCCGCTGAGCAGGTAGGAACTCCCCACACGGCGGGGATGGGTCTTCCTGGGAGCGCGGGAGCGCATCCGCCTGTTCACTCTCTTGAACTGGGCCTTGGAGATGATTCCGGGAAACGCCTTGTCCACCCTTACCGGCTCATCCTTGCCCTTCCCACCTACGCCCCAGAGAAGGGTTCCCGTGTAGGCTTCGTTGCGGAGGATGATGTGGACGCCGTTCTTGGACCAGAGCCTGCCCGTGGGGTTGGCGATGCCCTCTGTGTTGAGGGTCTGGGCGATGTCCAGGATGCCCCTTCCCGACTCGGCCATGTCGAAGATGCGCTCCACCACCGGAGCGGTGGCGGGATCGGGTTCCAGGGTTGGGCGCTTCTTGGCCCCGTCCTGCACCATGCGCTTCTGGTAGCCGTAGGGCACGCGGCTGGCGACCCAGAAGCCGCGTGAGGCCGCCTCCCGCATTCCACGCCGAACCTCTTCGGCAAGATTTTCGCTGTAGAACTCGTCCACCGACTCGATGATGGCCTCCATGAGCCTGCCGGTGGCGGAGTCGTCGGCGTGCTCGGTGATGGAGACGACGCGGACGCCCTTGCGCCTGAGCATTGACTTGAAGGCAACGGCGTGCTCCCGCTTGCGGGTGAAGCGACTAAATTTCCAAACGAGAATCTCCGCAAACGGGGCCTCCGGCTTGCTGGCCTCGTCCAGCATCTTGCGGAACTCCGGCCTGTCGGCGATGCGTCCGCTCTCGGCCTCATCGATGTACTCCCTCGCCACGACGTAGCCGTTCTTTTCGGCGTGGTCGCGCAAAGCCCGCAGCTGGGCGGCGACGGACAGGTCCACGTCCTGCCGATCACTGGAGACCCTGGCGTACAGGGCCACGGGGGTCGGGGCCTCTGTGTGGTTATTCATGCTCGTCCTCCTTGATTCGGTTGTGCTCAAGTAGATTCCGCTAGCCGTCCACCAGCTCGATGCGGTCGCCGTACCGGCGAAAGTCCGCCCTGTTGAACGTCAACAGGCGACGCTCGCCGTGGGCCAGCATGGTCGCCACGATGTTGGCGTCGTGAATCTGTCGTCCGCCCACCATGACCTCGTTGCACAGCCCCACCAGCGCGGCGGTGACCGAGGGGCCGTCCTCCAGTATCTCGAAGCTGCCCAGCAGCCTGCTCACGTCGTCGAAGGCTTCCGCGCGGCTGATGCCCGCCGTCCACGTCTGCGGACGGGTGATGACGGCCAGGTACTCCCTTATCACCTGTCGGCTGACCCGCAGCGGCCCAGGCTCTGCAAAGGCCCGTTCCAGGCCTGCCCTGGCCGCGTCGTGGTCCGGCGCGGCGGGGATGCGGGCCTTCACCAGCACGTTGGTGTCGATGAACATGGCCGGTTCTACACCCGCTCCTCGTACAGGTCTTCGCGCCTGAGACTCAGGCCCTCCGGCCACACGGCGGTGGGGTGGACGGGCCACGCCACGTCTAAGGGCAGCCGGGGCACGGACGTGGGCTGCGTTCGCCGGAACACTAGCGTCTCGGCCTCCATGTCCACCTCCGCCGTCTCCCATCCGGCGACGCTCCAGGCGAGGGCGTGGCTGTGGCCGTTGCCACCCCGCTGGTTGCCCCACCAGGGCCGGTGCAGCCGCGCCGACGGAGGAAGCTCGAATCCCATGACCGCCTCGACCTCGCCGAAGGTGGTCCTCCACTCCTGGTGCTGAAGGCTGCTGAGGTAGGTGTACAGCCGCTGGTACTTGCCCCTGAGCACCATCTCCAGCTGCCTGTCCCTGCGGTCTAGGGCCATGTCGCGTCTCCTTCGTCCCGGCCGCCCCCTGAGTCGGGGCTGAATGTCCATATGCATTATAGTGAGTTAGTGACCCCTACGCAAGGACCGAGGCGGGGGCACGCATGGGGACCCCTTCCGGGGTCTGCAAAAATCGAGGGCGTCGGCGCAGTCCGAGGGGTGTACAGGAGTTTGAGTTTTGTCGGTGACGCATCAAACGGGTCTTGGCAAAGCTGAAACAGGCGAAAATCGGCTCCCTATCGGAATAATCAGTGAACACTTTGATGAAAGTCCCCAGTTCGGTCTCCGATGACAAAAAGAGGCTTGCGGTGAGGGTGCATGACGCGGCCCAAATCGGCGGTCCGACGACAAAAGCGGACAAAAAGTGCGCTTGAGGTGGGGGTGCGTGACGTCGAGTGGATCGGCCTGTGGAGGCGCGTTTTCGTCTCCCTGAAGACGCTGGCGCATCCCTTGTCCAGGTCGTGATGTGGTGACCGGTCAACCCGTCGAGAGCGTCGAAGGAGTCGAAGGAGTCGAAGAGGTGGTGATCGGCGAGGTCTCCGTCATCCCGCCGGTTCTGCAACGAATTGTACTTTTGGGAGCTGTTGGGGGCTGACACAATAAGTAGTGGGAATGCCCTTTTGTCCCCTATTAGGAAGTCCTGGGGACGGCTCGGTGGGACAAGTTGCAGCATGTTGCGCAGTCTTCAGCGTCCGTGTGTGGGACGTAGTGGCCGGGCGGCTGTAGGTGGGAATCGTAGCTGAGAGACGAGTGGAGCCGGGGTGTGTGACCCGGCGGCGAAAACGGCCTGATGGGTCAGTTCTGCAACGGATTGTACATTGGAGGGCGGAAGCGGAGATGCGTGACCGGTCGCGTCTGCAAGTTGTCCCAGCAAGGCTGCTGGGACAACCCCTATTGGAAGGGTTCGGAACGGAAACGGCGGTCATTGCGCAGCCTGATGCATCAGGGCCTGCGAGCGTATTGCGAGGCGGGACCGGAGCCCTCGAGTCGGCGGCGGCAACGGAGAATCGGCGGGCCGTCGTTCATGGGCTGATGCGTCAGACTACAATCGCCCATGGGAGGTTTTCGCCCTGGGAGGGCTATAAGGAGAGTCGGAGTACATTGCAGAATACAATCTGGGTGACATTCGTATCTGAATGAAGGGGAACCAGGGCGAAGCGAAGGGAATCCATCGAGCAGTTTTACTGCGGGTCGGTGCTAAGTCTATTGTACTGATTGTATTGCACTTCATTGTGGTTTCCCATGTGGTCTCGCCCACGTGGTTGACCACGATGAGCCGGTTCGTGGGATGCTGCGAAGGGTTCAGGCGACGGCGTGAAGAGCCCTACCGGAGAGTCCCTACCGGACCTGCTGGACGCTCTGGTGAATGACCGGGGCAAGGTGGCTGCTGCGGAGGCCCTGGGAGTGAACTACCGCACGATGGTGACCTGCCATGAGTCTCGTCACGTATCGCGGCGGATGCGCAGGGCAGAAGTAGGTATCGGACGTGGACTTTGGATGTCTGCGGCGTTAAGCAGCACGGTGACACCGGTGACATTGCCGGTGACATTGTAGCGAGGATAACGGCGCTGGAAGAACGGGTGGCGGCGATGGAGGAAGCGTATGGAGCACTGGTGGAGACCGTCGAGGCCCAGGCGAAGCAGCTGACAGAGTTGCAACGCAATGTTGGAGGATCGGAGGACGGGGCGGAGGAAGAGAAACGGGAGCGGAGCAAGCCTGATCCGGTCGGTGATGGCGATGGTCGGCGCAGGGAGTGGCGGCCTCCCAGACGGGAGCACGGCCTTCCCGACGCCGGTGTGGTCACGTTGGAGGAACAGCCGGACGAAGGGCACGCCTTCGGGGCGGCTGCCCCGTTGGTGGCGGAATGGCGAGGGCTGAGGAGTGTCGGTGAGGCTTCGGGCGGCCGGGTTGAACGGGCGAAGGCTGCGGTGCGCCGGTGGGAGCTGGAGATCGCCATGCTCAGCGACTACGGCCTGACGCTGCCGCCGGAGACCGAACCCCTGGACGCATCGCGCAGGGAAGACCACCTGCGGTGGCGGAAGGAGGCGCTGGCAGCGGCCTTGGCGAAAGCAAGGCGGCTGCGCTGGCTGAGGCGAGCACTCACCCTGGGTCTGCGATGGGGGTAGCCGACTGAAGTAGCTCAAGGCGCCCTTCGCCGTCGGCCAGCAGATCGGACAGTCCGCGGACAGTCCGCGGTGGACTCGGCTCTTTCCAAGCGATGGACGGAGGTGGTAGAATGCAACTCGTAGAAGAACGCTCTGTTGGAGGAGCCTCGGAGTGGATGCGCCGGTGTCGGTTGGAGATGGCGCAGGCTCCGGGCCGATTGTCGGGTGAGATATGACGACGCCAGACACATTCACCAAAACCGCAGAAGTGCAAGGCGGCTTCCGGCTGCCCGACCCGCCGCAGCGGGAACCGGATGAGATGACGCAGTACGACCAGCTCTTCAAGTACGGCTACTCCCACGCCTTGGCAGTGCATCTGGGCAACCCGGAGACCACCTTGGTGGAGGCGGACCGCTGGATAGTCGCCAGGCCGGAGTACAACAAGGCCCGCGCCCGGCGCCCCGACCTCTTGGTGGCCTTTGGTGTTGATCCCGAGGTGTATCGCCGGAGCAACGGGTACATCGTCTCGGAGCAGGGGAAGCCGCCGGACTTCGTGCTTGAGGTGGCGTCGGAGAGCACCGGAGCAATGGACGTGGGGGCCAAACGGGTGGACTATGCCCGTTTGGGCATACCCGAGTACTGGCGCTTCGACGAGACGGGAGAGTATCACGGGGCGAGGTTGGCCGGTGACCGGCTGGTGGAGGGCCGATACGAACCCATACCGATAGAGACCGTGTCCGATGGAGTCCTCCAGGGATACAGTGCCGTGTTGGGCCTGAATCTGCGATGGTCGGATGGTGAACTGCTGTTCTACGATCCTACCACGGGACGTCCCATCGCCAGCCTGGAAGACGAGCGGCAGGCGCGAGCGGCCGCCGAGTCCCGCGCCGACACAGAGCAAGCCCGCGCCGAGGCCGCCGAAGCCCGTATACGGGAGTTGGAGGAGCGGCTTCGCGGCCAGGGAGGGTAAACCTCCGGCTGGCCTGACGATTGAGAAAATACAGTAAAACCAGGGGGGCACAGAGATGACTAAGGACAGGGAGAATATATCACCGTTGAGAGGTGCGACCTCACCAGGTCGCATCGTAAACGCCTTCTACCCTCCCCCCCCCCCGCATTTCGTGGGGGTTCTCTCTCATGAGGCGCCCTGGGATTGCGCTTCTCGCCCTCGCGCTGCTGGCGGTGGTGTTCGCGGCGACGCCGGCGGAGCAGGCTAACGCGCAGACACCGCAGACCTTCGTCGCCAACACCGGCCAGGCAGACGGCGCTGCTGCATCTCTGTCCAATGACTACGCCCACGCCTTCACCACCGGCAGCAACCCGGGTGGGTACTCCCTGACCAGCGTCGCCGTGGAATTCGCCTCTATCCACAGCGGCTTCAGCTCTTCGTCCCTCACCGCCAGCATCCACACCGACTCCAGCGGGTCGCCGGGCAGCTCGCTCGGGACCCTGACCAAGCCCGCCAGCTTTCCCGTCTCCAGCTCGGACCAGACGCTGACCTTCACCAGCGCGGGCATTGACCTTGCGGCGAGTACCACCTACTTCCTAGTGATTGACATTAGCAGTGATGGTCCCTTTTCGAATCTGCGCTTGACGACTTCGGACGCCGAGGACAGCGGAGCCCTGGCTGGTTGGAGCATCAGCGACGGCACTTTGAGCAGAACATGGAACACAACGGGCGCATGGAACACCAACACGCCGTCACTGAAAATCAGCCTCGACGGCGTCAGCAAGACGGCGCTGGTTTCGAACTTCGGGCAGGCGAACGGCGGCACCGGCAACTTCGTACAGCACGACCACGCGCAGGCGTTCACGACGGGCGCCAACGCCGGCGGGTACACCCTGACGGGCGTCGACTTCTCGTTTCCGCAAATCAACGACGGCGGGCTGGCGGGGAAGCTGACTGCCGAGATCAGAAGCGACAGCAGCGGAGCGCCGGGCGCGGTGGTCGCCACCCTGACCAAGCCCGGCACGATTGCCGCCGGCACGAACAGCTTCACGCACTCGGGCGTGGCGCTCGCGTCGAACACCACGTACTGGGCGGTGCTGGACGTCACCCTGGTCCTGTTGCCCGGCGCCAACACCATCCAGAACACCGCGTCGGACGCCGAGGACGCCGGCGGCGCGGACGGCTGGACCATCGCCGACGATGGCCACTACCGGACCTGGAACACCTCGGGCGGCTGGACCTCCTTCAGCCAGTCCCGCAAGATGACCATCCACGGCACGGCCGTCGAGACGGTCGAGACGGAGACCTTCGTCGCCAACACCGGCCAGGCGGACGGAGGCACCTCGTTTCTGGGCAATGACTTCCACCAGGCGTTCACCACCGGCTCCAACAGCTTCGGCTACACCCTGCACAGCGTCGACGTGGAGTTCTCCACCATCCACAGCGGCTTCAGCTCCTCGGCGCTGACCGCCAGCATCCACGCCGCCTCCGGAGGGTCTCCGGGCAGCTCGCTGGGGACCCTGACCAACCCCGCCAGCTTCCCCGCCTCCACCTCGGACCAGACGCTGACCTTCACCAGCAGCGCGGGCATCGACCTTGAGGGGAGCGCCACCTACTTCCTCGTGATCGACATGGACGCCGGCCAGAGTTCTTCGAGGGTACGCCTGACGGGTTCGGACGCCGAGGACGGCGGGGGCCTGGCCGGCTGGAGCATCGCCGACGGCGCCGGGACGAGAACGGCTTCCTCGACGGGCGCGTGGACCCCCAACGTATCATCACTGAAGATCAGCCTCGACGGCGTCAGCAAGCCGCGGCCGCCGCGGGTGAGCATCCTTGGCGGCGGCGCCGTCACCGAGGGCGTCAGCGCCAGCTTCACGCTGAGGGCGGTCCCGGCGCCCCCGGCGGACCTGCCGGTGAGCGTGACGGTGACCACGACCGGCGACTTCGGGTACGGCGCGCTGCCCACCAGCGTCACCATCCCGGCCAGCGGGTCGGCGACGCTGGAGATCCCCACCACCGGCGACGACGTGGACGAAGCCCACGGCTCGGTCACGGTGACGCTGGTGGACGGGTCGGACTACGACCTGGCCACGTCGCTGGGGACGGCGACGGTCCGGGTGCGGGACGACGACCCGGCGCTGGTGAAGAACACCGGCCAGTCGAGCGGCCTGGTGCAGGGCCTGCACGTGGACCTGGCGCAGGGTTTCGACACCGGCGGCAACCCCTCGGGGTACACCCTGACCAGCGTGGACGTGGCCTTCAGGCGGTCCACCGAGGACTTCGGCTCCAAGCTGACGGTCACCGTCCACAAAGGTGCCAACGGGGCTCCCGGCACGGTCGTGGGGACCCTGACCAATCCCGCCTTCGTGAACCGGCAGGCCGGCACGTACCGCTTCACGCACCCGGGCGTCGCGCTCGAGGCGGACACCCGCTACTGGGTCGTGCTGGACGCAGCCGGGCTCACGGAAGGCAACAGCCAGGTGAAGTTCACGCAGAGCAACTCCGAGGACGAGGGCGCCGCGCCCGGCTGGAGCATCAACAACGACGCTCGCATCCGCGCGCAGGGGGGCGGCAACTGGATCACCCTGGTCGGCGGCTCCACTCTGTCGATGGGAGTCAACGGCCGGCTGCTGCCCCACGCGGACGGTTCCTACACCGTGCCCCTGGACTGGCCGCTGAAGCCGCTCGGTCTGGGCGCGGGCGAGACGTTCCGGCTGCTGTTCATGACCGAAGACCACCGCGACGCCACCGCCGCCGACATCGGCGTCTACGACGCCCACGTGCGGGAGGCGGCCCGCGACGGGCACGCCGCCGTCCGGCGCTACGCCGACCACTTCCGGGTGGTGGGCTCCACCGCCGCGGTGGACGCCCGGGACCACACCCGGACCAACCCCAACGACGCCGGGCACACGGACGCGGAGGTCTGGTGGCTGAACGGCGAGCGCGTCGCGGCGAACAACGCCGGCTTCTGGTCCGACACCTGGGAGAACTGGGCGATGGCGGACCGGCGCTTCGAGAGCGGCGAGAGGAGCACCTCGAACGACTGGCCGTGGACGGGCACCCGCACCGACGGTGCGAAGGAGGCGAACCCTCTGGGCGCCAGCAACGCCCGGCGGGGACGGTTCTCGACCACCGACGCGGACACCGGCCCCATCAGCTACAACACCATCGCCAGCACCCAGGACCACGCCTTCTACGGCATCTCGCCCCTGTTCCGGGTGGAGCCCACGCCGGTGAACGCGCCGCCCGGTGAGCCGGCGGTGATGAGCAACCTGGGCCAGGCGGACGGCGCGGCGTTGACCGTGACGACTGCCAGTACCGTACGTGACCGCGCGCAGTCGTTCACGACGGGCAGGAACGGCGGCCACTACCGCCTCAACAGCGTCGACGTCGAGTTTGCCGAGATCGGCGACTCCGACGCCGCCCGTGATCTGAGGGTACAGATCTGGGCCGGCTCCGGCGGCTCGCCGGGCAGTACCGCCGCCGACGTCCTGGCCGATCTGGCGCGCCCCTCCATGCCGGTGGGCAGCGCCGACCGGACCTTCACCTTCACCTACCAGGGCGACGACGGTTCGGGGCTGCGGCTGGAGCCGAACACCACCTACTGGGTGTACGTATACGACGCGTCCGTGCAGCCCAACAGCACGTACACCCTTCGCGCCACCGCGTCGAACTCCGAGCGCCTGCGGGGCCTGCGCCTGCCCGAGGGCTGGAGCATCGGCGACGGCCACAGTTCCTGGTCGCTCTACCCCAACCCCGCCGTCTCCTGGAGCACCCACTCCGAGGCGCTCAAGATCGGCCTGAACCTGGGGGCCGCCGACGCCTTCGTGCAGTTCCGCACCTGCGCGGGCACGATCTCGGGCAACGACTGCGACACGGGCTGGGTGATCGCCAACTACAACAGGCACGACCCGCCGCCCACCATCACGCTGACGGAGGGCGGCCCGGCGGTGACCTACCAGTGGCAGGCGGTGGACCCCCACGAGCGCCGGCACTTCTACGTCGCCAGCCAGGTGGGTGAGCCGCTCAGCCACCACGGCGGCTACATCGGGCCGGGCAAACCGGACCGGGACCGGCTGATGTGCCACACCGGGAGTAGAAGCCCCTACAACCTGGGCGACCCCATCGTCGAAGGGCTTGGCCGGGATGGGATTCATTTCGGCTACGGCAGCACCGCCGGCCCGCTGCTGGACCGGCACGACGGCTGCCCCTTCTCGTCGCAGTCCGTCTACGAGAGCGACGCCAACAAGTGGCGTCCGGTGAGCCTCGCCGCGGGCCAGGACAGCGACGCCTTCGACCACGGGACGTTCCTGATCCACCGGCCCCACGCCGTCGGCCACAACTTCTATGAAAATGGCGTGCTGTACCAGGTGGAAGGCTTCGACTACCCCGAGGTGCAGGTGCCGCTCATCATCAGGGACGACGACGAGTGGGAGCAGACCCTGGAGTTCTCCATCGACGACGGGACCACCTGGACGTCCATCGAGGACGGCGGGCTCAATCTGGCCTTCCCGGCCTCGCTGAACACGGGGCGCAAGGCGCACTACTTCTGGGTGCGGACGAAGAACGACCCGCCGGCGGACCAGGACAAGCGCTTCTCCATCAGCGCCGACTTCGCCAAGCCGCTGTTGCGGAGCGGCACGTCGGAGTACTTCCGGTCCCACCGGGTCTGGTTCACCAGCCCCGCCGCCTCGCACCTGCACACCTTCAGAACTGACTCTGCCGTCAGCGCCGGCTCGGTCACGGTCGGCCGCACGCCGGTCCAGGTCGACATCCACGTCGGCGCCAACGTGGTCGGCAACGTGACCTTCCAGGTCGAGGGCTACAAGCTGTACGAGCGCAGCGACAACCAGATCTCCACGGAGACGCCGCCGAAGACGGTGCGCACCGACAGCTTCAGCTTCCACCGCACGCTGGGCTCCTGCGTGGGCTGCCAGCGGCTGCTGGGCGACCTGCCCGACCCGGTGGTGGAGCGCGTGGGCGATTTGACCTACGCCAACCTGTCCGACACGGGCATCGACCTGAGCTGGCCGCAGGTGGTCGGCGCCGAGGGCTACGAGGTGCGCTACTGGTCCACCACCTCGCCCTTCCCCGGCGTCCCGGCCGACGAGGCCTGGTTCGGGGCCGAGCCCAACGACCCGGCCTGGAACATCCGCCACCTGGAGCCGGACACCGAGTACCGGGCGGTGGTCTACTACCAGGACCACGGCGCGACGCAGCTGAGCACCGCCAGCCCGGTGATCCGCTTCACCACGCTTGCGGCGGGCTCGCCCGTGGAGGCGGAGCCCACGTCGGTGATCGTGGAGCGGGTGCCCGAGGTGTCGATCAGCGCCGCCGGCGGCACCATCACCGAGGGCGAGGACGCGGTCTACACGGTCACCGTGAACCCCGCGCCCGACGCGCCGCTGGACGTCAGGGTGGGCGTGGCCGGCCCCGGCTCCGTGGTCGCCGCCCAGCACCTGGGCGAGCGCACGGTCAACGTGCCCACCGGCGGCAGCGTCTCGTTCACCATCCCCACCGTCGACGACACCGGTTGGGGCTCCAACGGGATGCTCGGCGCGACGGTGCAGTTCGGCGAGGGCTACCGGCTGAACAGGTTCAGGAGCTACGCCTCGGTCTATATCGCCAACAACGACCTCCCGCCGCCTCCGCCGGTGCAGCTCAAGCGCGTCTCCGACACCACGGCGACCGTCGCCTGGAAGCCGCAGGGGGACGGCGCGTCCTACCTGGTCGTCTGGCACGAGAGCTTCACGGGCGTCCCGGTCCTGACGGAAGTCACGACCACCGCCACCGAGCACCAGCTCACCGGCCTTAATCCGCAGTCGCACTACGTGGTCTCCGTCCTTCATGGGACGACCCAGCTGGACAAGATCACCGTGCGGACCCTGGCCGCCGGCGCGACGCCGAAGACCTTCACGGTGGACTTCGAGACGCCCGCGCCCAACACGTCCGTGCCGCTGATCAGCGTGACCGCCGACGGCAACGTGACCGAGGGCGGGGACGCGACCTTCACGGTCAGCGCCAACCCGGCCCCGGCTGCGGACCTGGACGTGAGCGTCACGGTGTCGCAGAGCGACGACTCCGGGATATCCATGGAACATCAGACGGTGACCATCCCGGCAGCGGGCTACGCCACGCTGACGGTGGCCACCACCAACGACGAGGTGGACGAGCCCGACGGATCGGTCACGGTCACCGTCGACGCCAGCGCCAACCTCGACTACCGGGTGTCCTCGTCCCAGGGGACGGCCGTCGTGGTCGTGTCCGACGACGACGGCGGCTACACGGTCAACCAGGGAACGATCGCCAGGGTCAAGGAGCTGGCGTCGCAGACCCAGCACGGCGCGGCCCACGTGAACCGCTGGAACCGGGTGCTGCTGGCCTTCGGCGAGCACGACGGGACCGGCGTCACCGGCGGCCCGATGACGGCGGCCGAGGCGCAGGACATGGCCGACAATCACAGCAGCCCGGTGTGGGACCTGGTGGTCGTCGAGCTGACGGCCCTGGAAGCGGCGGCGGCACAGACGCCGCCGCCGCCCACGCCCGAGGTGAGCGTCACCGCTGGAAGCGGGGTGACCGAGGGCGGCGACGCCGTCTTCACGGTGACGGCCAGCCCGGCCCCGACCGCGAATCTCGACGTGAGCGTCACGGTGTCGCAGAGCGGCGACTACGGCGCGACCACGGGCCAGCGGACGGTGACCATACCCACCACGGGCAGCGTCACCATCACCGTGGGCACCACGGACGATACTACCGACGAGACCGACGGCTCGGTGACGGCCACGGTGAACGCCGGCAGCGGCTACACGGTGTCCTCGTCCCAGGGCGCGGCCACGGTGGCCGTGTCCGACAACGACGACGCCTCCACGCCGGTGGTGAGCGTCACCGGCGGCGGCGGCATCACCGAGGGCGGCGACGTCACCTTCACGGTGACGGCCAGCCCGGCCCCGGCGTCCAACCTGGCGGTGAGCCTCACGGTCTCGCAGAGCGGCGACTACGGCGCGACCACGGGCCAGCGCACGGTGACGATACCCACCACGGGCAGCGTCACCCTCACCGTCGGCACCACGGACGACGACGTGGACGAGCCGGACGGCTCGGTCACGCTGACGGTGAACGCGGGCAGCGGCTACACGGTGTCCTCGTCCCAGGGCGCGGCCACGGTCGGCGTCGCAGACAACGACGACCCGGTCGTCGAGGAGCAGACGGGCTACACGGTGGACCCGGACGTGATCGCGAAGGTCAGGGAGCTGGCGTCGCAGACGCAGCACGGCACGGCCCACGTGAACCGCTGGAACCGGGTGCTGCTGGCCTTCGGCGAGCACGACGGCGCCGGCGTCACGGGCGGCCCGATGACGGCGTCCGAGGCCCAGGACATGGCGGACAGGCACAGCAGCCCGGTGTGGGACGAGGTGGTTGCCGAGCTGACGGCCCTGGAGGCGGCGTCAGCGCAAACGCCGCCGCCGCCGCCCACGCCTGAGGTAAGCGTCACTGCGGGCAGCGGCATCACCGAGGGCGGGGACGCCACCTTCACGGTGACGGCCAGCCCGGCCCCGGCGGCCAACCTGGCGGTGAGCGTCACGGTCTCCCAGAGCGGCGACTACGGCGCGGCCACGGGCCAGCGCACGGTGACCATACCCACCACGGGCAGCGTCACCATCACCGTGGGCACCACCGACGATACTACCGACGAGACCGACGGCTCGGTGACCGCAACGGTGAACGCGGGCAGCGGCTACACGGTGTCCTCGTCCCAGGGCGCGGCCACGGTGGCCGTGTCCGACAACGACGACGCCCCCACGCCGGTGGTGAGCGTCAGCGCGGGCAGCGGGGTGACCGAGGGCGGCGACGCAACCTTCACGGTGACGGCCAGCCCGGCCCCGGCGTCCAACCTGGCGGTGAGCCTCACGGTCTCCCAGAGCGGCGACTACGGCGCCACCACGGGGAAGCGCACGGTGACCGTCCCCACCACGGGCAGCGTCACCATCACAGTCGGCACCACCGACGACAGCGCCGACGAGACCGACGGGTCGGTGACGGCCACGGTGAACGCGGGCAGCGGCTACACGGTGTCCTCGACCCAGGGCGCGGCCACGGTCGGCGTGGCCGACAACGACGACGCCCCCACGCCGGTGGTGAGCGTCAGCGCGGGCAGCGGGGTGACCGAGGGCGGCGACGCCGTCTTCACGGTGACGGCCAGCCCGGCCCCGGCGTCCAGCCTGGTGGTGAGCGTCACGGTGTCCCAGAGCGGCGACTACGGCGCCACCACGGGCCAGCGCACGGTGACCATTCCCACCACGGGCAGCGTCACCTTCACCGTGGGCACCACGGACGACACTACTGACGAGACCGACGGGTCGGTGACGGCAACGGTGAACGCGGGCAGCGGCTACACGGTGTCCTCATCGCAGGGCGCGGCCACGGTGGCCGTGTCCGACAACGACGACGCCCCCACGCCGGTGGTGAGCGTCACCGCTGGCAGCGGCATCACCGAGGGCGGCGACGCCACCTTCACGGTGACGGCCAGCCCGGCCCCTGCGGCCAACCTGGACGTGAGCGTCACGGTGTCCCAGAGCGGCGACTACGGCGCGGCCACGGGGAAGCGCACGGTGACCGTCCCCACCACGGGCAGCGTCACCCTCACCGTCGGCACCACGGACGATACTACTGACGAGACCGACGGGTCGGTGACGGCGACGGTGAACGCGGGCAGCGGCTACACGGTGTCCTCGTCCCAGGGCGCGGCCACGGTCGGCGTGGCCGACAACGACGATGCTGCGCCGGAGGTGGAGATAACCGTCACCGTCGAGGCCGCGTCGGCGGTGGAGGGCGACGTGCTGGAGTTCCGGGTGCGGCTGTCCGAGGCGTCCACCGAGGAGATCAGGATCAGATGGAACACCGCGCCTGCGTACCACCTGCTGGACGACCGGGCGCACATGACCGACTATCAGTACACGGAGGGTGAGCTGGTGTTCGCGCCGGGGGTGACGGAGCTGACGGCGGAGGTGTGGCTGGAGTACGACGACGATGAGGAGCCGGACGAGTACTTCGTGGTGGAGGCGTACCTGCCCGGGACCCTCTACCCGCCCGACGCCGTGGGAACCATGACGATCATAGACGACGACTAGTCCGGCCCGGCCGGACCGGCAAGAGGATGCAAGGGGGGCCTGCGGCAATGTCGCAGGCCCCCCTTGCGCTGGCCGTGGGGCGGCTAGGTAATATACTAACGTGGGTGTCAGGATCGCCGGAGTGAAGTTGGATCACCCATCCACAATTCGAAAATGGTTCTGCCTATCGTCAACTCAGGCCCACCAGACTTGATAAAATCAAGAACCTTCGCAATTTCCTTCAAGCTGGAGGTATAGTCGAGGCCCAGGAATTTGAGGTGGTCAAGTGAGATGTATCGTCCTCATTGGACTGATAGCCATTCTTATATTCCTCGTGGCAGGTTGTGATGATCGCTACTCTACCCCCTCGCCCAGGGCTACTCAAGAGGCAACGGACACCAGCACCTCGACACCTGCCATCGGCGGCACCAACGCGTCCCAGTCACCCAGCGACGATATAGAGTTGGCTGGAGAGACCACATGGACCCTCGAATCGTTAGACGGTCAACCAGTCCTCGAAACGTCTGTAATAACGCTGAAGATTGGTGACAACTGGATTGACGGTATTGATGGATGCAACTCCTACAGCGGGCGATCCGAGGAGCGTACGCCTGTCACCGGTTCAGATGGGGTGTTCTCAATTCCACCCTTCGGAGTCACTGAGATGTTGTGCCCCGAGCCCGAGGGTGTCATGGACCAGGCCGATGCATATATGGCAGCCCTCGTGCAGGGGAAGAGGTTCCGCATTACCGATGACCGGCTGGAGATCCTCGACGGCGGCGGAGCGAGAAGACTGACTTTCGTCAGGCGGGCGCCGCTGCCCGGGAGTCCCATTGACCTGAAGGGCACTGCTTGGCGGCTCCTCATCGAGGGTGGTGCGATGGACGGCGTTCGCGCACCGACCCTGGTCTTCTTGGATGATCGATTGGTCACCGGAGCGACTGCTTGTCGCAGCTACGTAGCGACGCACCAGGCGTCCGAGGGTGCTCTGAGGCTTCCAGGGAAGAGAATGTTAGGGTCCTCGCAATCATGGCAGTCGTGCGTAGAGCAAGAGCGGACTCTGGAGGTCGAGTTCACCGACTTTCTGACGTGGGCGAGGGAGTATTCGGTTGATGAGGAGGGAGGAGCGAGTCGCCTCAGAATCTGGAGCATCAAGGGCAAGACCCTGACCTTTGAGCCGCTGCCGCAGGCCGAGGACATATCCGACACGGATTGGTCCCTTACGGCGTTCGTCGAGCTCATGCTCGACTCCGGGATGTGGCACCACCGGACTGCCGAGGTGATCCAGGGGATCAAGATAACGATAGAGTTCGACGACCACGGCATCAGCGGATTCATGGGGTGCAACTCTTACGGGGGCCCGGCAATGTTCGAAAACGGATCGGTCACGGTGGATCGACAGTCCTTCTACTCTACGACGAAGCTGTGCGAAGTGCCGGAGGGTCTGACAGAGCAGGAGAAGCGCTACCTCTCTCTAGTACAGCGGGCTACACGGTATGGCATCTATGGCGACAGTCTGTTCATGCAGACGGATGACGACGTGTTCCTGTTGTTCCAGGCCGAGGAGATGGCGGAAACGCCTGTTCCAGCTGCGGCTCCAGATGCACACCAACCCGCGATCCCGACTCCAGCGTCAGAGTCAAGCCCTGGGACCTTGTCAGCCAGAGAAGTCCTGGACTCAACGACCGCTGCCATGTCGGCACTGGACTCCGGGTATGTCGAGATAGAGGCGACGACGAAGCTGTCGGCTGGGGACGGGTCGCAGCAGACCGTAACGATGGAGATAGTAGGTGACTTTCAAGCTCCTGATCGAAGCCGGGTCAACATAAGCATCGGCGCCGACGACAACAGCACTGAGTTTGAGATAATCACCATTGAGGACACGACGTACCTGAATCTGCCCGATCTCGACAGGTGGGCTATCAGCACCGGTTCCATCACTCCTTACAGTGATCTGTTCTCGTTCGGCGCGTTCAGCACGGACTTTGACGCCGAGGTAGTCGCGTCCTTCGACTCGCCGATACGCGAGGTCTTTGCGGGTGAGAGTGTCCACACCTTGAGGGGGCCAGTATCGGGGTATGCCTTGGCCGACCTGCTAGGCATCGTCGAAGATACCGATGACGAAGACGTGGCCGAATTTGGCGAGGGAGTGGTCGAATTCCGGATTGGAGTCGATGATTTCCTAGTCCGGAAGATGGTGATCGAGGCCGAACTGCCAGATCCAGATGAGGAAGGCACCCTAAGTGTGCAGATCATCATGACGCTGTCCGATTTCGGCAAGCCTGTTGACATCCAGGCTCCCGATCCAGAGGCAGATGACGAACAGACTGGGGCAACCACGGAGGTTCTGGAGAACGGCTGGACCAGAGTTGACCTGACCCAGCAGGGTTTCGGGTTCGCCATTTCGGTGCCGCCCTCGTGGGAGTTGGACACGACGAAAGACGAGGGGTTCAATCCGCGAAGCACTCGCTGGCTTTCGGGCAAGGACACAGCCGGCCCGGACTTCGAGGGCGTCCATGCGCAGTTCCAACTCCAGATTGACGTGTTGTTCTATGGGTACGCCGACTTGGAGGAGTACACGGAGATTTACATAGCAAACACCGCCTTCTTCGCGGACATTGATGAGTCGGACATCGAGAGCGAGAAGGTCAGCCTGCCAGCGGGAGACGCTTTCGTTCAGAGGTTGTCAAACATCTCACTGACACGCGGCATCCGGCTATCGCACGCGCAGTACATCCTGGCGCATGGCGAAAACGCTTTCATCATCACCTTCACTTCGCCGTCGGAAATCTTCGATGAGGTGAGCCCGGTTTTCGAGCAGATCGCCGAGACGATAGAGTTGTACGACCCGTAAGGTGAGCTTCCGTCTAGAACCTTCGGCAATTTCCTTTAAACTGGAGGTATAGCCCATAGGCAATGGCTGATGGGCACACGATGAGATGAGACGTTGTGTGGCGCTCCTCCTATGCTCGCTGCCTGCGGCAGGAATCCGCTGGGCCGTGCTAATCGTCTCGTTGGCGGCTCTCGTGATTTCGTTGTCGGCATGTAGCGACGAGTCGCCGATTCCCACCAACACCTCCACGCCAACCGTGACAGTCCCACCGACCTATAACCCCGGGCCTGCCCCGACCTCGACTCCCACGCCGATCCCAACGGCCACGGCCACTCCTTCACCGACGCCTGTACCCATCGACACTCCCACGCCGATCCCAACGGCCACGGCCACTCCTTCACCGACGCCTGTACCCATCGACACTCCCACACCCGCGCCTACGCCTACTCCCACGTCCACCCCAACGGCCACGGCCACTCCTTCACCGACGCCAACCTCCACGCCCACACCTGTACCCACGCCAACGCCTCCTTCAAACACTAGGTTCTGGGAGCCGCTACGTCCAGCCTCTACTGAGTTCAACAGTTACCGGTCCCTCCAACATCCGCAGACGAGAGTCGGAGACCTCGTAGAGTTGCACCCGGTACAGTCCGAACACACCTCCACAATCAACCTTCCCTACGCCGGAGAGGTAGGACTGACCGTCCTCCGCGAAGGTCAGGAGCATCCTGACACGACCGGCCTGATTGAAGCATCACTCCACAGGATTGAGGAGTTCATGGGATGGCCGTTCCCTGACGACCACGTCATCTACCACATGCACCAGCCACAGGACGGGGTCACCTCCTCGTACTTCTACGGCACTCACGTGCAAATCACCCTCGACTATCTGGGAGAGAAAGGACTGCACTACCCGCGCATCATCCAATGGAGCCACGAGCCACTCATGCAGAGGGCAAACGGAGACCGGTATCGCAACACCGGCTCCACCGTCAGCCCCGTAACAGTCGTCGAGGCGGACGGTACCACCTATGCCAGGGGAGAACCCCGCCACATAGATGGACAAAGCGCAGCATTAGCCAGCGCATTCTCAGGACTCGTCGTCCTCGCCCACGAAGCAGTCCATTATTACTTCACTGGCGCAGGAGGCAACAGCGACTGTTGCGCCCAGTGGGTGGTAGAGGGGCCACCCGTATTCCTCACGTACCTCATCGTCAAGCATCTCAACCCCGAACTGCCTTTCCCCGACCTCAACACCTACTACACCGCAGGTGACCTCAGCCCCTGCGAGAAAGATACGCTGGCAGAAACAGAGCGCATGGAAGACACATTCGAACGCCTCGATTGCATGTACCTGCTCGGCGGGCAACTCTTCGAGGACCTGCACAACCACATGGACGAGACCAACTTCCGCATGGGACTCAGGAGACTGTTCCTCCACACACGGGTCAACACCCCCGTGTGCGACAACGACCGAACCTCCATCTGCCACGTCAGAGAAGCCTTCTCCATGTATGCTTCGCCGGAGGAACGCCCCACCGTACAAGCTATCATCGAGCGGTGGTACGGTAACTAGAGGCCAACAGACTCGATAAGGTCAAGAATCCTTCACCTTGTGCTTCAAGTTGGAGCTGTAGGAGGAAGCAACGTGACCAGCAACGACATGGAGCTTGCCAGCCAGGGCCGCCGTCTCGCCGGATTCGTCTTGGACTGCTTCCTCGTTGTACTCACGCTTGGCGTCGGCTGGGTCGTCTGGGATTTGATCGTGGCCCGGACTGGGCAGAGCCCTGCAAAGCGTCTATTGGGCACCCGCGTAATCCGCGATGATGGAGCAGTAGCGGATCTGGGCTGGATGCTGATCAGGGACTTGGTAGTTCGAGGTGTCGCCTTCGGTGCGGTCTATGGAGTGCTGATGGCCGTGCTGGGTGAGGGAGTGGGCGGTGCCATCAACACCCTAGTGTTCACTCTGGCAACTCTGTGGTGTGTGTGGGATGCCAAGCGCCAATGTGTTTGGGACAAGATCGTGCGGACGCGGGTGGTTAGCTCCCGTGGCTGAGAGGGAGTTTGTGCTGCGCCTGTCGAAATTTTGTCTGATTCTCGTCGTGCTTCTCTTGGGGGGTTGCGTCACTGACATTAACCCCTCTCTAACCGTAGTCCCGACCTCCACACCTGCTCCAACCTCTTCGCCGATACCGGAATCCGCAGTTACTGACACCCCGGTCATCATTCCCACGGCCACTTCCGCACCCACAGTCACAGTCACGCCCAAGAGTGCCAGCGATTTGCCAACGATGACGCCCGCGCCCGCACTCACCCCTGATTCCTCTACATTTCCAAGTCCCCTTGTCTCCGATGTATGGCGCGGGATTGTGGTCGCCCCGGAGGACCGCTGTTCGCCGTACGACTCCGACGACTACCCTTATTCGCAGTCTGTCGAGCGACGCATCGTCGCCGACATGGGCGGCATCGTCTACGGACCATACACGGGCATGTGGTTCGAGAGCACGTCCGAGACTGACATTGAGCACATCGTCGCTCGCTCCGAGGCTCACGACAGCGGCCTATGCGCAGCGGACGCCGCAACGAGACGACGGTTTGCCTCCGACCTGATCAACCTCACACTGGCCAGTCCCTCGGTGAATCGCCACCAGAAAAGTGGCAGGGACGCCGCTGAATGGATCCCCGACCTGAATCAGTGCTGGTTCGCTAATCGCGTCGTCGAGGTTCGACAGAAGTATGACCTGACCATCGACGAACGCGAACGTGACGCACTGGAGGACATCCTGTCGGGTTGCACGTCCACGGACCTGATTGTGCGAGAAGCTCCCCTGGCCCCTACGCCGACTCCGGCTGCTGCGCAAGGAGACGGGGCAGCCAACAGCGCCCTTGAGATGTACGACGACAACGGGAATGGCCGCATCACCTGCGCGGAGGCGCGCAACCACGGCATTGCTCCTGTGCGCCGTGGACATCCAGCATACGAGTACATGAACGACGCCGACAACGACGGCGTGGTCTGCGAGTGATGAGGCGGCTCCCTGTCCAATAGCGCGAAGGCTATGCGGATTGACTAGGGACACCCAGCGGGTCGCAGGTCCTGAACGCTTACGACAGTTATCACGGGACTTCCGCTATATGGTCAGCTTCTCACGCACGGTCTTGATCAGTTCGAGGATATCTGACCGAGCTGCTTCCACCTCGCCCCGTTGGGCGAGATCCTCAAGCGCCCCGACGAGCCGTTGATCGCCGAATTCCACCAACTGCTCAATCGCCTTTATGTGCGGAGGCGATGAAAAGAAGGGATAGCCATCTGTGTGCTCCTCCGGCGCCCTTACGATATCCAGCAGGTGTTGACGTATCTCCTCGGTGTCTGGCGAGGGTTTCCAGAGCTCTCGCACACCGAAGCTGTCACCAACGTAGACCGGCCCGATGGGTATGGGGTCCCGGTTGCGCCGATGGTGTGGGTGATTGGCGCAATAGGTGTAGAAGGGAACGGGGATGGCGAGGTGACGTATCTCGCAAAAGCTAGGAATCTCGCGGTTGAAGCTAGCAGACCCACGTTCGCCGCTATTCGACCGGTTGAACCAGCAGGTGCCGCAGCAGTCTGACCCTCCATTCGGCATCTGTCCAACATCCTCCTATCCGCACTCTTAGCCCAACAAAGTCAAGAACCTTCCTGTTGAGCATCAGGCTGACAGTATAGGGGCAGGGGGCACGTAGCAGCAGTGACGGGGGGATGCTACAGCCCGCTATAGTACTCCCTAATCTTGGTGGCCATCAGTTCCCTTCGCCTCTTTAGGAACTCCTCATACCCCTCGATCCTTGCCGCTTCCATTCCGTCAGGTATGCAATGGGCAGCGAGGTTTTCCTGCAATTGGTCCTCGTTGGTTATCCCGCCGTAACGAGGTGCTCCGTTCCTGCATTGCTCCCACAAACCTGAAAAGTAGGTGGCGGGTGGATCAGCACCGATCGCAATGTTAATCTCGCTCTGCATGATGACATAGTTGGCAATCTGATTGTAGCGGCCACGTTGGATGCCGTGCTTTTGCAGATAGCTGCGTGGGAAGATGTGGTGAATGTTTGACTGGCCTTCAATAAGGTCTCGTACGGTCAGGTCTCGCGAGAGGAATCCACTATCATGCGCCTTCACCTGACTAGCGAGAAAGACGTTGAAGTAAGGACTGCTGGCCACTGAAGTGTCCATCTGCTGCGGTAACCCAACATTCCAGAAAGCGTCCGAGAGCTCAGCCCGCTCAATGACGTCGAGATACTCACTCGCACCCTGCCTATCGAGGTTGCCGATATCTACGCCAAAGGCGGTTTCGGGAGAGTTGGTGTATCTGCTCGTCAAGACGGACATCACGAACCACCGGCGCACCAAAGTCTCTATCCGCTGGGGAGACTCACCCTGTGCACGAAGTGCCAAGAAGAGGATGTAAGCGAAATTGACGGTGTTTTGAGATCTGATCAGTGATTCATCCACGAACCCTGCGGACCGCAAGATCATGACGAACCGTTTGAAGTTCGTCTCATTCATGAAACTCCGAATGCCGGCTTCTAGCTTACTGAAGGAGTCCTCAGCAATTGACTGCTCGAATCTACGGGTCGCGAAATTCCGACCCGAGAGTAGGGCGACCAGGTCTTCCAGACGCCCACGCTTAAACGTCGATGTGAAAGCCACGCGAAGCATGTCAGTGTAGGATGGATCGTACAGTCCGCCGCTCTCATTCCTCAGCCACCCCATTTCGCGGAAGTAGTCTGTCGAGGCAAAGTCGTGGTCCTCGGCAAGAACGCTGTACGCTTCTGGTGCAACGGCCAGGTGGCAGAAGTAGTCGATGCACTTTCGCAGCAAGTGACCGTCGTACTGTTCATTGGCAGCCATCTTGGACATTGCGAAGTCCGCTGCGCTCAGAGCGACTCCCTGGGAGTTGATCCTCACGAAAATGTCGGCAACCGCCTCGACATCCAACTCGGCATTCAATTCGATCAGGCCGAGTGCGTTCTGCTTAATTCCGGCAAGTTGCCTCATGCGCTCGTCGATCTCGCGCTTTGCAGCGTTCGGATTCGCATCGCAGTACTCGTCGATGATCTGGGTCATCCAGGCTTCGGGCGCAAAGACACTGGCGATATCCGTAATCCATCCCCTGTCACGTCGTATGGCAGCGTTTGTCACCTCGAAGCGTCCCTCTCCCGGATGAAAGGCTATGGAAATACGTACCCGCTTGTAGTCCTTGGAGACGACCTGCTCTCCGAGCAAGGCGGCCAGTAGGGCTGTCACGCGCTGCTGTCCGTCGATCAAGATGCGCTTGCCTGTCGAAACGGTCCCGTCCTTCAGGCGAACGTCAGGGTTTTTCCAAGCAATGAGATACCCAACAGGATATCCTCTGTAGAGGGAGTCAATGAAATCACGCACCTTTGCGGCGTTCCAGACGAAGGGACGCTGTATCTCCGGAATAGCGATTTCGTCGGTTTTAATCCAAGTCAAAAGGGACTCAACTGGATACTGGTTCACGGAATATCGTTGAATGCTCATGCTGGTTTTACTCCTCCCCAATGTCCTATCGTTGAGTTGCTGCCGTGAGGGTTAAGATAGAGCCTATCCGACGAGCGCTATCCGTGAAGTGCTGAACTTCATATGGGGTCAGCGTTCGCCCTAACACGACCCGCTCCCGGTAGGACAGCCACTTCTTGAGAACTTGATAGCCGCCCAGCTTATAGCCCCAGACCGAGGTAGGTATGTTGCGCCAGTAGGTGCCGTCGTTGAGGTAGATGTCGATGGTTGTCTCGCCCAGAGTGCTGATAGCCTGGTCAAGAGCAGCCCTCTCGTCCGCATAATAGGTGCGCTCGACAATATGGCCCTGGCCGGGCATGACTGCCTCTCCTTGCCCGAAGTGGCCCCAACCGGCCGTGACCGAGAAGTCGTCTCCAGTCATGTTTCCGCCGTCGGTAGTGGATGGCACGGCAATTGTAGCCATCTGCGGGTTCAATTCGCCTGTGGTGACACCGAGCACCGGAGTCTCAGAGTCCAATAGAGCGGCAAGCTTCCGGCCTCGCGTCGCCGATGCAATCAATACTTCCGCAGCTTCTGATGAATCGCCATCTGGCCAACCCGGTAACGGAATGCGAGGCCATTCCATCCTGAGCGCTCCTGCGTTTGACTCCCGATACGCTGGATCGTGGAGCACGGCTAGTACATGGTGGAATAGGTCTATAACGCCTAAGCCCAGACGATCCAGGTAGCGTTGCGCCGAGTCCGACAGGTTAGGGCGCCGCTGATCCCCACTGCTGCCGAGGGCCAAACCTTCGTCACGGAGCCAGGCCGGAAACATGCTGGCTCCCCACTCATTCAGATGTAGCGAAGCCAAGTGAGGAGTGACCGCTACCTGAGACTCGGTAGAATCCCTTCGCAACCTTGGAACAGCAGAGAGCCAAAGATTGCCTTCGAACACATGAGGTTTGTATTCGGGCCGTGGACGGTCAACCAGTTTCTCCCGGTCTTCCCAATAGAGCCATCTAGTGTCGAAGGGTCTGTAGGCATAGAGGACAAAGCTATCCTCATCTGGGCCTCCTTTGGCCATGAGGGCATCACGAACAGCGCGAGAATCGTATTCTCTAGGGTTGCGCATGGACGTTGGGTAACGGCGCTCCATCTCATCATGACTGAGCCTAGGATTGAAGTAGTCGCGGATTCGAGTCCTGAGTCTGTCCTTGTCTGTATCAGTTACAAACGGGTCGCGGCCACTCTTGACGCCCGGAAACGAAACTGGCAATAGGTCTGGCAGGGACGGCCAAGTGGACCAGGAGTCGTTGACCACCATCTGCGAGAAGGGCAAGCCCAGCGATAGGTTAGGCTGAAGCCTATCGTACAGCTCGTTAGGCCTCGCTTCGGCAGTCTCCGCCAACTTGGCGAGCTTGGTCTGGCCCCATAGATCTCGAAGCCCAACATCTGTGGGGGATTTGTGGTCGGCATTGCGCACGAGCGTCGCAATTGCCGTTCCTACCTGAATGCCAACAGGATCACCAGGCGTAGAGAAGATGCTCGGGTCCGGAGCACCGTCGGGAGTCGTCTTGCCCGTTTTGTACTTGTCGCCATTTAGATTGTCTATGCGGATAACGTCGAAGGCATCAAGGTAGCGCTCTCTCATGCCACTAAAGGAGAGCCCGTCCAGCCATGAGTAGTTGGAGATGAAGCAGACCACGCCTTGGCCCGTCTTGTCTGCTATTCGCCGCTCCGCCATTCGGAAGAACCGCACGTAGAGGTCGTTCAGTCCCTGGCCCTCTGGTTTTCGCACTCGCTTGGTAGTCCGGTAGGCGACCGAAAGCTCCCGCTCTTCGTCCACGGCCATGCCCGCGAAGCCATTGTAGGGTGGATTGCCGAGTATCACGAGGATTGGCCGGTCCTGCTTCACCCGGTAGGCCCGGTCTCGTTCTTCTTCCAACTCTGGGAATGGCAGCGGCTTCTGCACGCTTGGCTCCCACCCTGTGAGAGCGTTGGTGAGATAGATGCCCGCCCGCTCCGCACCATCGTCGGACAGGGGCGCGTCGAGAGCCTGCATCGTCAGGCCGACCTGAAGGTGAGCGACGACGAAGGGCGCGGGCATGATCTCGAACCCGAAGACTCGCTCAGTCGCCGCCTTCTTCACACGCGCCCCGACCAGGGCACCCAAGCCCTTGTCCATTAGGTTAGCGGCGATGCGACGCAGCACCTCGGTCAGATAAGCCCCGGTGCCGCAACAGGGATCAAGGACATAGACGTTCTCTGCGGCAAGACCGTCAGCGATGCCCAGGTCGTCCTTCAACGCTCGGTCAACGCGGGCGACCATGTAGCGCACCACCTCGATAGGCGTGTACCAGACTCCCAGTTGCTTGCGGAGAGCGGGGTCGAACGCTTCAAGGAACGGCTCGTAGAAGTACTGGACAGCCTCGCCCTCGTTGAAGCTGGCGAAGAAGGCATCCCGATCCACCCTGGCCAAGGCTGCCGCTGCCCAGTCCAACACCTCAATAAGACCCAAGGACCGCAAACGTCCGGGGTCAGACAACTGTTGGAAGAGTGCCCTAAGCACCGGCGCTCGCAGATGCCAGACAGCTGTGCGCCAGTCGAATAATCCGGTAGGAGAAGGCGTCTGCCGTGCCCAGAGCACCCACGCGGAGAAGACGCCATAGAACAGGGTCTGCACCAGAGAGGAGCGGAAGAAGGCAGTTCCGCGCTCGCCCTCGAAGCGGACTCCAAGCGCCTCCTCCAAAGCCGACCTCACCGCTCCGAGCGAGGAAGCGTCGCCTGCTGCCTCCACCCGGGCAAGGCCGTCTCTCGCATAGGACGCCAAGAGCCATGCCAAGTCACTGGGCTCTACAAGCCTTGCACGGTGAGTCAGTGCCCGGCCAAGGTATTCCCCAAGACCGGCTCCAACAACGTTCGCAAAGGCGCGGGGTTTCTCAAGCTGTCGCTCGAACGCTTCCGGCGTGTCTGCCAGTCGGAACGTCTCCAGCTTCACGGGGCTGCCCGTAGCGTCCTCGCCGATGAGCACGAAGTCGCGGGTGTTGGTCACCAGCACCAAGCGGTATCGATCCCAGTAGCGGCTAACCTGTTCGCTGGACGCGGTCAGCCATGCGTCATCGCCGACAGGCTTCACTTCGACCACGCCAGACTCGGGCAGCTGGCCGGCAAAGGGTCTCCCTTTCTGGACTTGCTTGGCTGCATACAGGCCGAAATCGGGATGTCCTGCACCCTGCTGGGCAAGCTCACCCACGCAGAACACCTTGGGTTTGAGAGCGCCGCCGATGGCGTTCAGCAGGTTGGCGAGCGGAGGGTAGTAGGAACGCTCGTCCGTCGCGCCCCCGGAGGCCCGGATGCGACGCAGGTCGGAAAGATATGCCTCGACCGATTGCTTCAGTTTGGAACTGGACTCTGCCATAGTTCAGTAGCCTATTGAAGAAGCCGCTCGGGTTCCACCAGCAACTCAGAGACCCGCCTCCCCAGTGCGCTTGCGATGGCGTCGAGGGTCCTGAACCGGGGCGATTGCTCTCCCTTTTCCACCCGCACCAGCGTTACCCGCCCGATGTGCGCAGCACGAGCGAGAGCCTCCTGCGTCATCCCTGCGGACTCCCTGAGGTCCTTGATGCGCGCGCCAAGCGTCTGCCGTCCCTGCATAGCTATTGCTTCGATCGCCGGGCGATAGGATGCGTCGCAGTAATGGCGGGCGAAATCCCAGGGGATCTCCACCTGCTCTCCGCTGCCTGTCCCCACCACCATCTCGTACGGGGTCGGCAGGTCGAGGCCGGACACGGCCCCGCGTTCCTTGAGCTCGGGAACGTCGGCGTAGGGTATAACCCCCTTGGACCCGTCGGCGAAGCTGAGTTCGATGCCGTCCTCCAGCAGGCTGGCAGCCGTCATCATCCGATTAGCGTTCCTGACCAAGACTGCTTCCATCATCGCCTATCCTCCATGAATGGCGTCCCATGTCCCTCTGATTTCCTCGGCGTATCTGGCATAAGCCCTCATAATGCTCCTGAAATTCCCAGGGGGAGGGGTGTCCATGAAGGCACCCCCGTTGAGTTCTATGCGGCACGCATCCTCGTTGCCGACCCAGACGTGGACGTGGGGCGGCTCAAAGCTGTTCTCCCTGGTGTTGACGACGAAGCGGAACTGGCCATCTATCGCTACGGTCGGCATGGGCAATCCTTCCGCTCATCGATGCTCTGCCGGTAGTCCCTGTCGCACCCGAATAGTATCATACAACGACACATAGAGCAATCCATGTCATCTCTAAGGGCCGTGTACTGGCGATTTCCAGCGGGCACCGCCTTAACGCAGCCCCGGAGGCCGAGTGTCTGCGGGCGACCACTAAGTTTCTCCAGTCCGAACGTGTCCGAGGATGTAGAGCAAGACCCCCTCTGCGGCGATCATTAACGCTTGCAGCGCAGCCTTGTCCTTCTTGTCACCGTGCGTGTGTGCGTTCATCTGGTCGAACCACCCATCAACCCCTAAGGCCATGTGTGTTGCGAATTGAGCGCCGCTTCGGCTGCCGTCAAGGAAGTGGCGAACTCTAGCCTTGAGGCGAGTGGAGTCTTCGTCACCTAAATCTTGGTCAGGAACTAGCTGTTTGAAGACTACGCGGATCAACTCGCGCATTGACACCGCTGCATGGCGAAGGGAGTCAGGCCCTCCATTCCTTAAGGCGCTCCAAGCTCCCTGATGCTTTTCAACGAAGTCGGAGTTGAGTGTTGCCAGGCCCAGATGTATTTGAGTGTGCGGATCTTTAAGTGGGTATGCCTCAGGAAGGCCAGCGCTTGAGTCCTCGTCAAGCCAAAGACGCATTGACCTGCTGTAGGCAGCAGTTGCTAGAGGCGGTGCCAACACAGTAGCCCTCTCACGATCAGAAGGGGCAATCCTGTCTAGGGTTGCCATACGAGAGGGAAGCTCTTGGTTCAATAGGCCTACTGCCTCCGTGATTGCCGGGAAATGGATTGTGAGAGGCTTGAAAGTCTCCAGTCCCGCCAATGGGAATTCTGCGATTCGAGGAAAGGAGAGTTTCCTGAGTGCAAGGCTGTCATCAATCGCATTGGCCAAGTTAAGGTTGTATGTCTGCAAGATTGACGAGAAGTCCGGCAGAAGGCTTTTGTCGAGCGCAGTATTGATGAAGGTAGCGTTATGCATCTGCGCGTGGGTGAGCGGTTCGATAGCGCGGCGCACTGCCTCGTTGTGGGCCGAGAGCATACGTTCAATCCCCTTGCTATCCTGCCTTATGGTCTCAATAATCGACGAGAAGGAGCTGACGGTATGCGGAGTATCCTGCGGTATCACAGGAATAGAAACGACCTGAGACAGTGCTCGGGAGGCGCGCTGAATCTGTGCATGCATGTCCGCCAACCTCTCTTTGGCCCGATCCACTTCAGCAAGACCGGGTTGGGTGATCCGCCACTCCCTTTCATCGTGGACCACCAGTGCACGCTCCTCTAGCAATCCTAGGGAGCGGCTGACGGAAGGGCGGAGCTTGTCCACGCGCGAGGCGAGTTCTGTCACTGACTTGGCCGGTGCTGATTGAAGCTCCATGAGGAGTTGCAATTGAAGTGTTGATAGCCTAGACATGACCATATAATAACATTAGCCTTATCGTTACGCACGAGAGTGTAGATCCCGCCCTTTGGTTATGCTTGAATTATGGTCTTATCCGACCGACAGTTGCTCGACGCCCTCAGCCGGATGCCGTTCGTAGATTCGACGGAACTGGCGCTTATCCTTGGCGAGCCGCACGCGACCATCCACCGCAGACTGTCCGAGCTGCTGGACGACGGCATCGTCGGGAAGGCCACCCACGGCACCGTCCACCTGCCGTCGAGCGGGAGATACTGCCTGACGGCCAGTGGCATCAGAGAGGCCGCCGACTTCCTGGACTTCGACACGCCCTCGGACTTCGTGCGGGCCTACCCCATGTCCAGGGAGTGGCTTGCGCTGCTCATTCGCCGGATGGACGCGGTGGCCACCGTCTACCGCCTAGCCGCCACCATGTCCCCCGGAAAAAGCGGGTTCCGGTCCCGCGTGGAGTTTCACCGCAGGGGGCGCTTTGACGCCACCATCGCGCTCCACGGCGGCCGAGACTTTGGCATCGTGCGCCAGGGTCTTGCCCTGCGGCGCCGGTCTCTCTACGACCGGCTGAGGGCCATAGCGCAGTACGACTACGAGCGACGCCCCGGAACCGTCCTGATCCTCGTGCCCAGCGCATGGGAGCTGCGGAGGACGGGGAGGTTCTGCATCGTCAACGGTCTGCATGACTGCTACGTCGCCGTGGAGTCCAGGGACACACTGGAGACCCGTGACCTGCACCTCTGGTGCGAACCATCGGGGCTGACCGGACTCACCTATCACACGCTGGAGGGCGTCATCGCTCAGGCCAGCCCCGGCGGAGGGGCTGCTGCCCAGTCGCCGGAGCGCAAACGGGCGTCCATACCCAACCCCGAGCGGATGGCGCAGGATGCCCCGGCCTTCGGCCTCAGCCCTGCCGAGAAGCGGACGCTGGACCTCATCACCGACCACCCGATGATCCCCCGCGAGCACTTGGCCCTCTGGCTCAGCGTCTCCGAGGGGAGGGTGAGCCAAATGATGCGCAGCCTAGTGAAGACGTGGGGCGTCGTGGAACAGCAAGGAAAGCGTAGCGACAGGCGTTACACCCTGTCCGCCGAGGGCATTCGCTACGTCACGCACAGGGACCGGGCCGAGCTTCCCACCACGCGAGGCATCTGGAGCACGGAGTTGACGACGGACAAAGAGGGACGCACCCGTCACGTGGGACACCGCATCGAGACGTGGGCGAGGCAGACGAGGCACGCCGACGGCATCACCTGGTTCCTCTCGAAGCTGGCAGCGGAGGCCCGCACCGACCCCGACAGCAAGCTTCTGTGGTCCGTACCTACAGCCCGTTCCGACCGCACCTACAACTGGGGGGATTCGGCCATCGCCCCCGACGCAATCGGGCGGATGACGACAGACGGCATTCGGATACCCTTCTACTTCGAGTACGAGTTGCGCGCCCGCCACCCCACGGGAGTCCGTGCCCGCCTGAGACCCTACACGATGTACTACCACTCTCAGGAGCCTGGTGACGACCTGCCTCCGTTCCCCTTCACGCTGTTCGTCGTTGACACCGAGGAGGTCGAGACAACCTACGCCCGCACCGCCGCCGGCATGACCCTGATGACCGTGCCGGTCCTGGTGTCCTGCATGTCCGTCCTGTCAACCAACGGAATACTCGGAAAGTCCTGGCGTCCACTGTGGGAACCGGAGTCCCCCCGACTGCCTCTGTCAGCCCTTCGCAACTACCGGTGGGATTCCCTGCACCACACGATGCGCCCTGTCCGATAGGGGGATTATCCTGTAGGGGAATAGATTAGCGACGATACGTCGCTATCTGCCCTCCATGCGGTCTGGGGGTACAAAACTGGCATATCCGGCCTGATTTCGAGGGGATTCCGGGGGATTTCAGGGGCCGATTCGCCCTTGATTCAGCTGCGAAATGGGGTTTGACGTGTCGCCTGACCGGTCAGAGACACAAATGAGACTATGCGCTAAAATAACGGGTAGCGGCATTGCACCCTTATCACCCCTTGTCCAGGGGTGACGTATCAGCCGATTAGAGGTGAAAACCGATGGATCAACCCGTTAGGTGGGTGACGAAAGCGGAGGCCGCGGAGGAACTTGAGATATCCCTCTCTACCCTTGACCGGATGATCCGGCGAGGAGAGGTCGAGGTCAGCAGGGAGGGCCGCCGGGTCTACGTGCGGATGCACGGTCCGGAGTATCCGAGCGACGAGGAGCTGCTGCATCGGTCCATTGCCAGGGAGAGAGAGCTTGAGCGGACCGTGCGGGAGTTGGATCAGAGCGTGTCGGAGTGGAAGCTCAGAGCCTCCGAGCTGGAGCGTGAGCGGGACGATGTCAATGCTAAGTTAGATTTGACCCTTTTCCGCTAAGTTAGAACTGACCCACCTTGTCGTTAAGTCGCCTCCTTTCTGGCAAGCAAGAGTGCCTGTTGGATTTAGACGTCGCCGGAGCTAGCGGCTTCAGGCGATGTCGATAGCAGTTGATGGGAGGCGAAGAGTCCGGCCTGCCTCTTGCCTTTAAGCCGGTAGCTCTCGCCTCGGATGTTGAGGACGTGGCTGTGGTGCAGCAGCCGGTCCAGGATGGCCGAGGCGATGACGGTATCGCCCAGAAGCTCACCCCACTCGGCGAAGCCCTTGTTGGAGGTGAGGATGATGCTGCCCCGCTCATAGCGAGCCGACACCAGGGTGAAGAAGGCGGTGGAGGCGTCCCGGTCGTAAGGCCAGATGCCGAACTCGTCCACGATGAGTAGCTTGGGCGACAGGTAGACCCGCATGCGCCGTTGGAGGTTGTTCTCCACCCTGGCCTTCCTCAGGTCCTCCATCAGGTCGTAGGCTCGGACGAAGTAGGCCCCCTGGCTCTTCTCGATGGCCTTGAGCGCTAGGGCCACCGCCAGATGGGTCTTGCCCACACCTGGCGGTCCCAGGAGCAGCAGGTTGGTGGCTTCAGCGACGAAGGACAGGCCGGCCAGTTCCCGCACCTGTCGCTCGTCGATGGAGGGCTGGAACGAGAAGTCGAACTGCTCCAAGGTCCGGTGGAAGGGGAGGTGAGCCAGCTTCGTCCTGGTGGACATGTACCGCTCCTTCCGGGCGGCCACTTCCACGCCGAGTAGCTCTGCCAGCATCTCGGGGTAGGTCAGTTTCTTGGTGGCCGCAGCGTCCAGGGAGTTGTCCAGGGCTTCGACGGCCTGCTTGAGGCCCAGCGTCTCCAGGTGCTGGCGAGCCTGTTCCAGCGCGATCATCGCCCACCTCCCACCGCTGCCAACTCGTACACCTCCAGGGAGCGGCGCTCCACCTGGCCCACAGGGATCTGCACCGCCACGGCTTCCTTACGAGGACGATCATCGCCGCCGGGCAGTCCGTCCCACTGGCCCGGCAGTGTGAGGCGCTGACCGGTCCGCTGGGCTTGGGGATGCACCGCCAGCCGCACGTCGCCCGACCAGACCTCCACCGTACCGGCCCGCACACCCACCTGGACCGTCGAACCCGCCCAGCTCCAGGGCACGCCGTAGCGAGACCTCTCCCAGTGGACGTAGCCGTCCCTGGCCACCTTCCGCTCCTCCCGCATGTAGGGCGCAAGGCCCGAACGCGGCGGCAGGCTGCCCAGGTGGGCGAGCTCCTCAGCCAGCATCTCTCGGGGGACCCGGTGCGTCGTCCCATGGACTCGCCGATTGGCCACCGCATCGCACCACTCCAGGGCCTGGCGGTTCATGTCTGCGTCGTCGGTGAAGCGGACACCGGGCCACAGGTTGCCCCGGACGTACTTCACGCCGCTCTCCACCTTGCCCTTCGTCTGCGCTCGGTAGGGTCGGCACAGACGGAGGTCGAAGCCCATTCGCAGTGAGAAGTCCAGCATCCGGCTGTTCCACTCCGGCCTGCCCTCCCTGTCACGCCCCAGGACCACCACCTTGGCGTTGTCGTACAGGCAGCGGCGGGGAACACCACCGAAGTACTCGAAGGCGTTCAGATGGCACCTGATGAAGGTCGCCACGTCGGCGCGCCGGACGAACTCCACGTAGATGGTCCGAGACCAGCTCAGCACCATCACGAAGGCCCAGACCCGGTGCTTGCGCCCGTCCTCTCCGACATAGGCGAAGCTGCCCCAGTCCACCTGTGCCTGCTCGCCTGGCGCCGTCTCGAACCGCACCGTCGCACGGGGCTGACGCGGCCGACGCCGAGGCCGCACGTAGTTGGTCAGCGTCGGATAGCTGCCGTCGTAGCCCAACTCCCGGATCTCCCGCAGCAGCACCACGCAGTTGTCCACTCCCGCCGACAGCCGACCATCTATGTGACCCTTGTATGGGTCCAGCTTCGACCCTTGCTTCTCTCGCCGCTTGGCCTTGGGCACCTCGTCGGAGCGCACGTACTTGCGCACGGTGTTCCGGGAAATCCCCAACTCCCTCGATATCCCTCGGATCGAGCTTCCATCGCCCTTCAACTCGTATAACTCTCTCACTAACCCACCTCCTATCATTTGACTTGCTGCACCTCCTAATCGGTTTCCCGACGAAGATGCGTCCGCTATCGGGGTGGGTCAATTCCAAATTAGCGCTACTGGGTCAGTTTAGAGTTAGCACTAACAACGAGGCCAGGGAGTCGGCGGCCACCGCCAGAGGGCCGCACGTGAAGCTTGAGATTGAGCACCGGAAAGAGATCTCCGCCCACAGGACGACGAAGTGGATGCTGAACGTCTTCAGCGTGATCGCCTTCGTGCTGCTGGTGTTGCTGGTCGGCTGCGTCCTCCTGTGGTGGTTTGTTCTGAGGTAGGGCCAGAGGCGCTCCCCGCAGTGTGGCCCAGTTTTGCATCGAGGGCCTGTTTCTCGCCGGAACACGTCCTTTCATCGAAGTGTTCACTGGAGTAGTCCGGCACGCCCCGAAATCAGCCACTTTGCATAGCTGAAGTGGCGTAGGATGTCCGCTTCTCCCCCAGGTCCCGTTTTCGCGTACTCCCCTGCCACTTCGGTCGGCGCCAAATGAATGGGCCAACCTGGGCCGCCGTCCCCGGCGGTCAGGAGGCCACGGGAGACAGGCTTCAAGACCCCGAGCCACCGCCAGCGTACCCCGCCGCGCGGTTGACCTGTCACCGTACAGAGGTCCCGGCCAGCACCGCGTCAGCACCCCTTCCGAGTGACCGAGAGCGCCGTTCGCGCCGCGCCCTGCACCCCCACGTCCATCGCCTTATGCGTCCTGTTTTCCGTCGCTACCTCCGATTTCCCGCCCTGTCGTGCCCCCCACCGTTGAGCGGATTTTGAGCCGGATGACTTGGACGCACTCTTTCAACGAAGTGTTCACCGATTACGTCCTATAGAGGGTCTTTTGTGCCTATTACAGCTTTGCCGCGACCGGCTGATACGCCACCCACGAAACTCAATCCCCTGTAGCTGTCCTCGATGCCGTGTTCGGTCGTCTTGATTGCCCTGGGTTCCTTACGGGAAACTCGTTCCAGACACGGAGCCCGTCAAATCCGTGTTTGTCGTGACCTCTCGCCTGGCGTAACGCACCCCCACCTCAAACGCGCTTTTTGGCCGCCTATGTCATCGGACCGTCGATTTTCGCCCGTGCACATACCCCCACCTCAAGCCTCTTTCTGCCATTGCCGACCGAACTCCGCCCTTTCAACAAATTGGTCACCGTTCACCTCCTGTAGAGGGGGATTTACCCCTGTTTCAGCTACGAAACCCCGACTCAGACCGATTCGTAACCAAACTCTATTGCCTGTACACCCCAATACTGCACGAAACGGGCCTCCGATAAGTGGGTATGGAAGGCGCCACCATGCGTGGGGTCTTTTTCGGCGTCTCGGTCGTTCACACTCTCTTCCAACTCTATTGAAGCGCTGAACCGAGAGGGGCCGGAACGATGAACCCACGGAAGGCCGACGAGCGGAGGGATCACCTAAAGCGCCCGGTTCGGGTGGTCGTCCGGCTCGACGCGGCGGCCCTCTGGAAGCGTTTGGCCCTGCTGAACCGCTCCCAGTCCTGGCTTGCCCGGGAGGTCGGGATAAGCCCTGGCTATCTCTCCATGCTGATCAACGCAGGGAGAGCCCCATCAGGTCGCATCCGGGAGCAGATGCAGAAGGCCCTCGGAGTGGACGACTTCAACGACCTTTTCGGAGTGGAGGAATAGCGATGACGCAACCTGACGTTACGTCCGCCCTCACCGAGTCGGCGGTCCCACTGCCACACCTGTAAACGAGAGGCCAGCGGCCCGATAGAGAAGCCGCTGTGACTGTGACCCATGAGAGACAGCAACGAGAAGAGAACACGGAAGAGACCCGCAGGCCGGGAGCTTGAACGCGCCCTTGCCCACTCCATGCCGTCCTATTCTCCGGAGCACCGCAGGGCGATCCTCAAGGGGCTGCGCATCCTGGCCCGTGTCGCCATCCGCTCATACATGGAAGAGAAGGCGGAAGCATCATCCCGGTCCGAAGCTGTAGGAGGCGGCAGCGAGGAGGAGGTCTGATGGGATGCGAGGGGAAGCGGCAGACTCCCCTGCCATGTCGGTCGGCGCCAAATGGATGAGCCAACCTGTGCCGCCGTCCCCGGCGGTCGGGAGGCCACGGGAGACCGGCATCGAGACCCCGGAGCGCAGCCAGCAGACCCCGCCGGACTGTTGACATGTCACGGTGCCGCAGCCCCCGGCCAGCCCTGCGCCAGCACCCCTTCCGAGGGATTTAGAGTGCCGTTCCCGCCGCGTCCTGCACCCCCACGTCCATCGCCTTATGCGCCCCGTTTTCCCACCGAGCGGCCGATTTAGCACGGCGTCGTGCCCCCCGACATCCAACGAAACTCGCTGGATTCGACCGGAACCCGCCCTTTCAAAAAAGTGTTCACTCTTTCCGTCCGATAGAGGGGCGATGTGGCACCGTGCCAGCTACGGTACAGCCTATTCCGCCGCTTCCCCGACAAACTCAAACTCGTGTACATGCCCCCACTTGGCGGGAGCCCCCCGATCCGGCAGTCGGCTGGAAGGGATACCCTTGCAGGGGATGTTCCTCACCTCGCCGGGCGACTGGGGAGCAGGGACCGCCGGGGGACTGGGACGAGCCCTGCTTGTTTCCGCCGCCAAAAACGACCCTTTCAGGTGGCGGCTGTGCACGTGAGAATCTGACCGACGAGTCTTGACTCGTTCATGTGTGAAAGATAGAATGACTCGTAGAGCCTCTATTTGTGACTCATCAGGGAGTGTGACATGAACCAATTGACGGTAAGAGGATTCGACGACGAACTGAGCGCGGCTATGCACGGCCTCGCCAGGCGGGAGGGAATCTCCCTGAACCAAGCTGCGCTGAGGCTTCTGAGGAGGGGAGCGGGGATAACGGATAGCAAGAGAAACCCCAACGCCATAGGGTCTGCATTGGACGACCTGTTCGGTGTGTGGAGTCAGGATGAAGCGGACAGCTTCGACCGCGCTATTGAGGTCTTCGGGACGGTGGACGAGGCAGCGTGGGCATGAGGATTCTGTTGGACTCGAACGCCTACTCCGCGTTCATGCGGGGCAACGAGGAAGTGAGAGCCCTCATACAGGACGCTGAGGAAGTGCTGTTCTCCGCTATTGTTGTAGGCGAGCAGCTTTTCGGATTCCGGCAAGGGGCGTACTACGAGCGGAACCTTGCGCAGCTTCGATCCTTCCTCGAACGTCCTTACGTGTCCTTCGTTCCCGTGGGTCCGGTGACCGCCGACCGTTACTCACGTGTGATGACCGCATTGAAGGCTAAGGGGCGGCCCATTCCGACAAACGACGTCTGGATTGCGGCCCACGCGATGGAAACGGGCGCCGACCTGGTATCGGCGGATCGCCACTTCGAGCACGTTGACGGGATAGTGTGGACACCGATAACAACCAACTGAAACCAGGGAGGACGACATGAAGAAGAAGCACCTACAGCCACTGACGCCGGCGGCCTTGTATGCCAGGGTGTCCAGCGACCGCCAGGACGTGGACCTGTCCGTGGCCGCCCAGCTCAGGGCGCTCAAGGAATACGCAGAGGCCAACGGCTACTCCGTGGCCCGCGAGTACATCGACGAGGCGGAGAGCGGCCGCATCGCAGACCGCCCCCAGTTCAAGATGATGATCGAGGAGGGCAGCAAGCCCAAGGCCCCCTTCCAGGTCATTCTCGTATGGAAGTTCAGCCGCTTCACCCGCAAGCGGGAGCACGCCGTCGTCTTCAAGTCCCAGCTGAGGCGCAAGGGCATCCGCGTGGTGTCCATCACCGAGCAGGCCGAGGACAACGCCACCGGCAGGCTGCTTGAGGGCATCATCGAGACCGTGGATGAATTTTACAGCGAGAATTTGGCGACGGAAGTTGTCCGGGGGATGAGGGAGGCGGCGTCACGGGGCTTCTTCCTGGGCTCTAAGGCCCCCTTCGGCTACCGGAAGATCAAGGTGCAGGACGGGGCGAAGGAGCGCCCCTCTCTGGAGGTTGACCCTGCCACCGCCCCCGTGGTGAAGGAGATATTCGAGAAGTCCCTGTTGGGGAACGGCCTGAAGGAGCTGTGCAGGGAACTGAACGACCGGGGCGTCACCAACCGGGGCAAGCGCTGGTACAAGGGCGGTCTCCACTACGTGCTGCGCAACGAAGCATACACCGGCGCCGCCGTGTGGGGCAAGACCAGCAAGGACGGACAGGCCGCGGACCCGGTAAGGATCGAGGGAGCCTGGCCAGCGTTGATTTCACGGGAGTTGTTCGATGAGGTTCAGCAGGCGATGAGCGAGCGAGCGCCGAAGGTGCAGAGGCCCGCGAGAGTGGGAAGCCAGTACCTCCTGAGCGGACTGCTGAAGTGCGGGGTGTGCGGCAGGCCCTACTCGGCCCAGGGAGCCAAGAGCGGGCAGTTCGCTTACTACATCTGCGGCACTCTGTTCAGGGAGGGAGCGGGAACGTGCAGCGCCCGCTACCTGAACGCGCCGAAGCTGGAGACCTTCGTGGTGGAGAAGATCAGGGAGCGGATACTGAACGAGGAGACCATCGTGGCGCTGGTGCAGCTGGTGGCGGAGGAGATCGACGCCATGGCCGGGGAGCTTGCGGGGACGCTGGAGGTCGTCGAGGCGGAGCTATCGGACGTGAGGAAGCGGCTTGGGAAGCTCTACGAGGCCATTGAGACCAGCGAGTTGACCCTGGAGGTCTTGTCGCCCCGCATCATGTCTCTGAGACACCGAGAGGAGCAGTTGGAGGCTGCCAGGGACGACGCCGAGACCCAGCTTGAGCAGAGGAGAGTGGAGCTGCCTGACACCGAGGAGATAGCCCAGTATGCTGCGGACTTCCGGGCCTTCTTGAAGGACGGGACGATACCGGAGAAGAAGGTGCTCATCCGCAACTTCGTTGAGGCTATCGAGGTGCAGGGAGACGAGGCGACGCTGACGTACACGGTCCCCATGCCGAGGGACAATGCGATGTCGGAGTCGGCCTCGGTTCTTGATTTCGTCCAGTCCAGCCCACCACCGCTTACGGTAGATACCGCCATCTTCGAGATGTCGCTTGGCAGCCTGTCGGCGCACCAAGGACTTGCGATACCTGTAGTGTGACGCCTAGTGACGGGGAAGCGTGAGCGCTGGTCACTGGAGGTCTACTCTCCTCGCGTCTCCCCATCCGCCATGCGATAGCCTGTCAATAGCCGACGCGAGGCTTGTAGCAACTTGCGTCGGGCTGACCGCATCCTAATCCCGCTTCCGCCCCGTCCTCATCAGGTCAGCGCTGACACACCCGTGCATTCCCGGCCCTAGTCTGCCCCATATCCTACTTGAGGCACTTAAGGACCCGCTCGGGAACGGGGCTGCTATCAGGACGTTATTGAAGCACTGGAGGTATGTCGGCGTTGCAGTCGGTCGTCGCGCTGGGCCTGCTCTTGGTGGCGTTTCTCACATTCCCGGACCGCAACGCGCTGGTTGCCAAGGGGCCCATGAACACTGGCCACGAGGGATTGGGCTGCCAGGAATGCCACTCAGCCGTAGCGGGCACCGCCGCGCAGCAACTGAACTCCAACGTCTACGACTGGCTGGGCCTGCGGGAGTCCACCATCGGTTTTGGCTCCGAGGATGTCGGTAACGCAGCCTGTCTGGACTGCCACGAGAGGCCTGACGACCGGCACCCGATCTCCCGCTTCCTCGAGCCGCGCTTCGCCGATGCACGGGAGCACATCGAGGCCCACATGTGCGTCGCCTGCCACACCGAGCACCAAGGGGTGCGGGTGACTCAGCCCACCATCGGTTTCTGCACCCACTGCCACCAGGACACCTCGTTGGAGGACGACCCTATCACCCCCACGCACGCCGGGCCGCTTCCGGCGCTCTTCCTGCGGGAGACTGCCAAGGGTCTCTGTCGTAGTCCGGTTCCCCTGTATCTATTCCTCGGCTCGGACTTCCCGATCAATGACGCCAACAAGTTCACCGGCTTGCAGACAGAGCACTTTCAAGTCATCAGGCGCACCGGCGAGCCGCAGTTCTTCCTGGACCCGGATATCGGCTTTCAGACCGCCATGTTCTCGGACATCGCCTCGGCGGAGGCGTGCGTGGTCTGCCACAACAGCGACCCGAACTCGCCCAAGACCGACTGGCAGGTGGGTGACGTCATGGGTGCGACCACCTGGTCATACCCGGAGGACGAAATCAGCATCAGCGAGGCGCTGAGCCTGGTGCAAGCCCTGCGCCGGAGCGTCCGTGAAGCCTATGTGCACTACCCGGAGAAGGTTGCCACCTTTGCCGACCCTCCACCTGTGGGAGACCTGTGGCCCGCAGAAGACTATTTCCTTCCATCGGCAGATGTCTTCATGGCGGAGGTGGAGGAGAGGACGTCGGCCCAGACCCTTCGCTTGCTGCTGGAGGCGCAAGACATGGGGGAGGAGCGATGACAACGGGGCGAATCCGTGGATGAATCTCTGGGGGAAACTGCCGGCAGCGCCGCGAGCCGGGGAAGACCCGTTCGTGCTGGCCGTCACCGTGAAGATGGCGTCGCCGACACCGGCCCAACCAAGTGGCCCGAAATCGCATTCTTGCCGCTGGGTAGTGGATCTTGGACTCATTCTCGTTGCATTTAGGGTAGCCCCCCCCCCCCCCCCGCATAGTAAAATGAGTATGGGTAACTATATGGTGAAACGCTCCATAGACTGGGCACGGATTGCATCTATCGTAGAATTCAGCACACCGGCGGAAGCCTCGCGAGAGCGCCAAAGCCGGTCTGGATGGCACACGCATTGGCTGGGCCTGTTCCTGATCGTTGGCGCCACCCTTGTCGGCCTGTTCGCCAGTGACGTCTCGGCCCAGCAGGGCCCAGACCGTGTCCCAGTGACAGTATCCCCGACCAGCGTCACGATTCTAGAAGGCGGACCGGCCCAAGACATCACGCTAACGATACCGGCAAATTCCGGAACCCGAGAGCGCAAATTTTACTATACCTTTATTCCCTCGATCGACATCACCGAAACTTACGGGTCCGCTGGTATATATGGACAAGACTTCACGGCGAAGGTTGGGGGAAACACTGTCGTTCGGCAGGGGACTATAACGCTTAGCGGCAGTTCGGAAGAGGCTCGCACTGCAACCATATCCTTGGAGGCAATCTGGGATGGTATAGCGGAGAAGCCGGAAAGGTTCGCAATTGATTTCCAACCCTTCAACTTTTCGGATCCGGAAGTTAGTTTTCCCAACAACAAGATAACGGTCACTATCACCAACCGGCCGCTCCCCGTCAACGTGGCAAACGACCGAGGCAAGGAGGACTGGGACGACGGCGCCACAGAAGCTGCCAAGAAGGACGGCAAGGTCGTCTTTCGGGTTGAGTTGCCGACCGCGCCACAGGGCGCCGCTCAAACCGTCAACTACGCCATCACACCCGACGCCCCACCCGATTTCAGTAATGCCGCCAGCGCCGGCGACTACACGCCGCCCGCCGGCGGCGCATCGGGAACACTCTCCTTCCTGGACACCAAGGTACAGGAGATTGTTGTCACCCCGGTCGACGACAATCTCGTTGAGGGGGTGGAGGCTTTTACCCTGACCCTCAGCAATCCATCCGGCAACTTGGAGTTTCCCGACCAGGACGGCGACGGAACTCCGGATACAACCCTCAAGGCCTACGGCTTCATCGAAAGCGAAGACACCGTCGACGTCACGATCCGCGGCGGCACGGTGGCGGAGGGTGAGGCTGCCCGGCTGCCCGTCACCCTGGCGCGGGCGCTGCGGCCCGGCGAGCATGCCAGCATCCTCGCCGAAGTCGTCGAGCCAACGGGCAGCCATTGCGCCGGCGGCGAAAAACAAGCGGTGGAGCACGTGGATTACCGGGCAGTGAATTCACAGCGCTTCACCTTTGGGCCAGGAGACCAGACCAGGCACTTCGAGGTCTATACCCGCCGGGATGTTCTGGATGAGAACGACGAATGCATCCTGGTGCTCTATGGCAATGCCGAAGGGTTGCGGGCGGTCGACGCCGACGGCGGCCAGCCCATAGTAGAGACCGACGCTGACGGCAATGAACATCGCTATTTCCTGAAGGAACTGACCATCACGGATGACGACGACCCGCCAATCGTGTCCGTGACCAGTTCGACGGTGAGGGAGCCCGACGAAGGGGAAACCGCCAAGCTCACCTACGTTGTCCGGCTGGACCGGTCCAGCGGCCGGACGGTCAAAGTGAACTACGCAAGAATCTCTCGGGCCGGAACCGGACTGCCTGACCAGGCCACATCGGGCACGGACTATGAGGCCCTGAGTTCCGGCACCCTCACCTTCCTGCCCGGCGAAACGCGAAAGAAGGTTGAGGTTACCGTCAAGGGCGATTACGAGAAAGAACCCGATGAAGTCGTGTGGATTAGCTTTACCAACGCGGTGAACGCCTGCTTCCGCGGCGTGCCTTCTTGCGGAGGCGGCGGCCTCATCTCTCGCGGCATCATCCTCAACGACGACGACCCGGTGGAACTGACGGTTGCCGTGGATGACGCCACGGTGCTGGAAGGAGTCTCGGCCGTGGTTCGTCTCACCCTCTCCAGGCCCGTGCCCTACGATCTGTCCGCCAACTTCAAGACCAAAGACATTACGGCGACGGGAGGGGTTGATTATCGAGACCTGAGCGGCACGGCCTTTTGGATCCATGTCCCGAAAGGCCAAACCACTGGTCGCAAGGCGATTGGAGTTCATGACGACGGGATAAGCGGCGAGGGTCTGGAAACCTTCACCCTGGAGTTTGAAGCCGGGGCCAGCCTTTTCTTGCTGGGCGTTGCGCCAGAAAATGAACGTGTCCGAAAACAACTGTTCGGGGTCAACTACGAGTATGCAGACCTGGCGGCCAGCGTCTCCATGCCCACCATCACCATCGTGGACCGGCCCGGCCTGTCGCTGACGGTCCTGGAAGACAAGGTCACCGAAGGGCAGCCGGCTCACGTGCGGGCCACCCTCAGCGATCCGTCGGCCACCGACGTCACTTTCACCTGGAAGACCCAGGACGGCGGCAACGGCGCCGACGACGCCCACACCGCCAAGGCAGGCAAGGACTACACGGCGCGGACCATGCAGTCCGCCACCATCCCCGCCGGTGAGACCAGTATCGACTTGCCCGCGGTGCAGACGCTGCAAGACACGATAGACGAGGGCGACCAGTACTTCACCGTGACGGTGGTCTCCGTTACCAGCGCCCTGCCCGACGACGCTGACGCGGTGGTGACCGTGCGTGACGACGACTCCCGGCCCTGGATGTCCATTGGCGACGCCGAGGCAGTGGAAGGCGGCAGCCTCGAATTCACCATCTCCCTGGACGCCGCCTCGGAGAGGCCGGTGTCGGTGATATGGGTGACGGAGGACGACACCGCCAGTGTCTTGGACAATGACTACGTGGGCGTTACGGCGCGGCAGACCGTCACCTTCGCGCCGGGCGAGCTGAGCAAGACCATCGTGGTGGATTCCCAGCCCGACATCGAGCCCGAGGTCGACGAGCAGTTCCGGATCCAGCTGGCCCACGCGCCCCATGCCAAGTTCCGGGACCCCACCGCCGTGGGCACCATCAAGAACGACGACACCATGCAGGTAGCCATCGCCGACGCCGCCCCGGTCACCGAGGGTCCCGGCGCCACGGCCGATTTCGTGATCAGCCTCAAGCCGGCCCAGACCTCGGCCGTGACCGTCCGGTGGGCAACGAGCGACGGGGCCTCGGGCCCACTCCATTCGGCCCGCAGCGGAGGCAACGGCAACCAGGGAGAGAATGACTTCACCGCCGCCAGCGGCTCCGTCACCTTCGCGGCCGGCGAAACCGAGAAGACGGTTTCGGTCACGGTCAATGACGACGATTTCATCGAGAACACCGAAGAGTTCCGGGTGACCATCAGCGGCGACGAAGCCAGCATCGACTTCAGCAACGTCGTCGGCTATGCCGAAATCGAGGACGACGACGCCCTGACCTGGGAGATCGTCGGCGTCCTCCCCGCGGCCCTTCCCGAGGGCACGACTGCCGACTGGGACGACGACACGATCTATCAGGTGAAGATCAGACGGACGGCGCATCCCGATGAAGTGAACTTTCCATGGGACGAGTTCGGATTTCAGGTGTGCGCCCTGACGCGTCCCAACCCCCGGAATTTCCCGGGAGGAGCGACGCCTCGGGGCCTGACTGTGGGCGCCGCCGGCAGCACGGATGTCTCAGTTGGCAAAATCGCCAACGGCGAGTTCCGGGCGAGTTTAGTGGAATGCCATGAGCGAACTCGCATTGGCGAGCTGGCGGAGATTCACACCGTACAATTTGGGGGAACACTCCGCGAGATTACGTTTGGTGTGCGGCCCCGCGGAGACAGTTTGGCAGAAGGCAACGAAACCCTGTCCCTGTGGCTCTATCCGTTCGTTGGGAGGGGGTGGAGCCTGTTCTCGCCTGACGCCCGGCTGGGGTTGGTGCTCACCACCACCATCATTGACGACGAGCGGCCCCAGGCGTCCGTGAGCGGCCCCGCCTCGGTGAACGAGGACGCCGGGCGCGCCCGGTTCACCGTCAGCCTTTCCAAGCCCCACACGCAGGCGCTGGAGGTCTTCGTCGACGTCAGGAACGGCACCGCAATCGCCGGAGAGGATTATCAGCCCGTCCGCGAAAAGATCACCTTCGCCCCCGGAGAAACGGCGCAGACGGTCGAAGTCGTCATATTCGAGGACGGCCGGAACGAGCCCGTGCCCGAGACCTTCACCGTTTTCCTGGAAGAGGCGTCCGCCGGGCTGAACATCCACCCCGTGGAAGGCGAGGCCACCGTCGAGATCAACGACTCCACCCAAACGGATCTTTACATCCCCGACCGGGTGGTGGACGAAGGGGAAACGGTTGACATCTTGTTCAATTCATCCAACCCGTTGACGCGTCTCGTAACGGGTCTGGTGTACCTGACAACTGCCGGGGTCAGCAATCCGGCAGCCGACGACGACGTGGACTACACCGGCTGGGAACGGGGCAGACGAATTACCGGATACGGGAGTTATCCGTCACGCACCGTTCTTATATTGTCGGGAACTCAATCCTGGAAATTGCCCGTCCCCACCACCGAGGACAGCCGCGTTGAAGCCGATGAAGACCTGGGGGTTTTGTTCAATATAGCTTCCGTCAATCCCCCGCAGCCTCGTTACAGGGGATATTTCCCCGTCGGTGGTAACCAATCGTACCGGATGCCCCGGATAACAATCCGGAACGATGACCTGGGTTCGGTGGCCGTCGGCGGTTACAGCGACGCGGAGCGACTGGAGGGTCTGGACTGGGAATCGCCCGTCCCAACGGTTTCCGGCGCTCCCCTGGGCCACGTGACCTGGACCCTGGAAGGGGACGACGACGCGCGCTTCACCATTGACGCGGACACCGGCGTCATCTCCCTGCCGGCCCAGGACTTCGATGACCCGAAGGACCAGAACACGGACAACGTGTACCAGGTAACCGCCCGGGCCACCGACGAAGACGGCAATAGCGATACCCAGGCCGTGCGGGTAACCGTCACCAGCTTCCCCATAGCGTCGGTGGCGGCCCCGGCGGCAGCGGTGGCCGAGGGCGACGACCCAACCAAGACGACTGCCCTGAACTTCCCGGTGAGCCTGTCGGCGGCCAGGAACAGCGACGCTACGCTAACCTACACCCTGGGCGGGACGGCCACAGGCGGGACGGCCGAGGAGGTCAGCGACTACACGACCCCGGACCCGCTGGAAGTCACCATCCCCGCCGGGTCTACCACGGCCAACATCGTCATCCCGGTCAAGGGCGACGTGGTGGACGAGGATGACGAGACGGTGACCGTTACCCTGACCGGGGCCGTCAACGCGGAGCTGTCCGCCACGGCCGCGGACCTGACGGCCACCGGCACCATCACCGACGACGATGCCCCGCCCACCCTGTCGGTGGCCGACGCCGAAGCGCCCGAGGGCAGCAAGGTGGCCTTCGAGGTGACCCTGAGCGCGGCCTCGGAGCAGGCGGTGACCTTCAAGTGGGGAACGTCCGACGACGCAACCGGGGCCAATCCGGCCACGGCGGGAACGGACTACACCGCGGTGACCACTTTGCAGACGGTGACGATCATGGCGGGGTCGACGACCGCGACTCTGGAGGTGGAGACCGCCCAGGACACGATGGACGAGGAGGACGAGACGTTCCTGGTGCGGCTGTCCTCGCCCACCGACGCCACCATCTCCGACGGCGAGGGCGAAGGCACCATCACCGACGGGTTCCAGATCACCGGAGACACCAGTTTCGAAGCGACCGAAAATGTTGCCTGGAGCAGTCCTGGCGACAGTTTCGTCATCTACGGCAATCCGCACGACGACGTCACCTGGACGCTTACCGGGGACGACGCCGACCTCTTCACCGTTGTCAGCATTTCATCAAGCCTTTCGGTACAGGCACAGATAGACCTGCCCGCCCAGGACTTTGAAGACCCCAAGGACAAGGACGGGGACAACGTTTACGAGGTCACGCTGGTGGCCACCGATACGAAGGGCCTGTCCGCTGCAACTGACGTGCAAGTCACGGTCACCAACGTAAGCATTGGCGGCGTTGTGTTTGACCCTCGCACGGCGGTCGATGAAGGGAATGCCGTCTCATTCACGGTGAGGGTCTTCTCGCTCATCGAAGATTCGACGCTGGAAAAAATCACCCTGGAATGGAACACGGCCGCGGACGCCGACGGCGACCATCCGGCGGACGCCGGCGACTATACCCCGGTGACAGTCCAGACCATTGGCTGGCCAGGCAGCAGGGGCTTAGAAGACGTCGTCGAAACGATCACCGTGCAGACCACCCAGGACGCGCTGGATGAGTTCGACGAGACCTTCCTGATCGAACTAAACGCCATTGCCAAGCATCCCGTTCATCCCCACGAAGTGGAATTCACCATTTTAGGCAATCGCGATGTCGTTAAGCTGGGTCCGAACGCCACGGCGAGCGTGACCGCGACTATCGTTGACAACGACGCCCCGCCCACCTTGTCGGTGGCCGACGCCGGCGCGTCCGAAGGGAGCAAGGCTGCCTTCACGGTGACGCTGTCGACGGTCTCCGCCAGGGACGTCACGTTCCAGTGGAAGACCGCCAACGACGCCGACGGAGCCAACCCGGCCGGGGCTACGGACTACACGGCGGTGACGGCCACGACGGCGACCATCGCGGCGGGGGACCGGACGGCGACCCTGGAGGTGCAGACCACCGGGGACGACGAAACCGAGCAGGACGAAACCTTCCTGGTGCAGCTCTCTTCTCCCACCAACGCGACCATTTTCGACGCCGAGGCGGTGGGCACCATCAGCGACAGATTTTCCCTGCGTGGAGCGGTAGAGCACCAAGTTGATGAGAATTTGGCGTGGCGCGACGAGTTCAGGGTTGAGGGCAGCCCGACCGGCGCAATCGCCTGGACGCTCGGCGGGGAGGATGCCGATCTCTTCACGGTGACTAACACGTCCACCGCCACCCCCGACGTGACCAAGGCCCAACTGTCCCTGGCCGCCCAGGACTTCGAAGACCCCAAGGACGAGGACGAGGACAACGTCTACGAGGTCACGCTGGTGGCGACCGACGAATCAGGCTTGGCCTCCAGACTGAACGTGAAGGTAACGGTAACCGACGTAATCAGGGCCAGTATTGTGCTTAACCCAGTCAAGCCGGTCGATGAAGGGGATGCCATCAAATTCCTTGTGCAGATTCAGCAGATAAAAGCGTTGGATGACACCGTCACCCTGGAATGGAACACCGCCACCGATCCCGACGGCGACCACCCGGCGGACGCCAACGACTTTACCGCAGTGACAAACGGGACCGTTACTTGGCCGGGAAACTACACTGGATTCGATGAAATCAACAAAACGATCATGGTACAGACCACCGAAGACAGAGTCGACGAGCACAACGAGACCTTCCTGATCGAGTTGAGAGCCAGTGTCCGAGGTTCTGTTCATTCCCAGGATCATCCCAACGAAGTGGCCTTTGTGTTGATCTCTGGAAACGATGACGGCATAGCTCGAGGTCCCAACGCCGCGGCGACCGCCACCGCGACCATCAAGGACGACGATGCGGCCACGGCGGTGGTCTCGGTGGGCGCGCCGGGGGCGGCGGTCATCGAGGGCGACGACCCAACCAAGACGACCGAAATGAGCTTCCCGGTGAGCCTGTCGGCGGCCTCGGGCAAGGTGGTGACCGTCACCTACACGCTGACCGGGACGGCGAGGGCGCCCGGCGACTACACGGAACCGGACCCGCTGAGCGTGAGCGTGCCGGCGGGGTCGACCACGGCCAACATCGTCATCCCCATCAGGGGGGACGTGCTGTACGAGGACGACGAGACGGTGATCGTGACCCTGACGGGGGCGACCAACGCGGCGCTGGACGAGGACGCGTCGGACCTGACGGCCACGGGGACCATCACCGACGACGACGAGACGATAGAGCTGTCGATCGCCGACCTCACCGTGGCCGAAGGCAAGACGATGGTGTTCACAGTCAGCATAAGCAGGATCGCGCCTACGGATGTGTTCGTCGGGTGGCGGACGAGTCCAGACAGCACCGGGGACCACCCGGCTGAACAGCAAAAGGATTTCGTATACGACACAGGTATTGTCAGAATCAAGGCGGGCAACACCAGCGGCCGGCTCGCAGTGCGAACCGTCGGGGACACGCTGGACGAGCATGACGAGACCTTCCTCATAAAGCTCTCGCAGCCACGAAACGCCACCATTGTCGACGGCCAGGCCACGGGAACCATCACCGACGACGACGACGCGCCGACCCTGTCGGTGAACGACGTGAGCGTGGCCGAGGGGGGCTTGGCGGAGTTCACGGCGACCCTCTCGGCGGCCTCGGGCAAGGCGGTCTTCTTCAAGTGGAAGACGGCGGCGGACGCAGACGGGACCCACGCGGCGGGGGCTTCGGACTACACGGCGGTGGCGGAGACCGACGCGACCATCGCGGCGGGGTTCAAGACGGTGAAGCTGAAGGTGCAGACGGTCCAGGACACCCTGGGCGAGGAGGACGAGACCTTCCTGGTGCAGCTGTCGGCGGCGGCCAACGCCACCATCGCCGACGCCGAGGGCCAGGGGACCATCACCGACGACGACGACGCGCCGGTGGACGACGACGCGCCAACCGTCTCGGTCGCCGCGCCGGGGGCGGCGGTGCCGGAGGGCGACGACCCAACCAAGACGACCGACATGAGCTTCCCGGTGAGCCTGACGGCGGCCTCGGGCAAGGACGTGACGGTGACATACGTCCTCGGCGGCAGCGCCAGTCCAGGCAGCGACTACATCAAGTCCGACCCTCTCAGCGTGACCATCGCGGCGGGTGCGACCACAGCCAACATCGTGGTGCCGATCAAGGGGGACATGCTGGACGAGGACGACGAGTACATCATCGTCACTCTGACGGGGGCGACGAACGCGAAACTGCCTGACACGCCGTCCCAAAAGGCGGCCATCGGCGACATCACCGACGACGA